>NZ_JBLXGE010000002.1:0-391712 GCF_048381775.1 Desulfosediminicola sp.
CCCTCATCTGGCCCGGTCGAAGGAGGCACGGACATAGTGATAACCGGCAGCAATTTTCTCTCCGACTCAACGGTTACGGTCGGAGGCACCCTTGCCGATAACATTGTTATCGTCGATTCAGCCACCATCAACGCAGTAACACCGACAGGCACCGAGGGTAACGCCGATCTAGTGGTAACGACATCGGCCGGTTCCGCAACCCTGGCAGGTGGCTTCTCCTACACAACTGGCACAGGCAATATCCTGTTCAGTGACAATTTCTCTGATGGAGATGCACTCGGCTGGACTATTTCCCCACTTGGAAATGAAGCAGGCTGGAGCGTCGTTTCAGGAATCTACAGTTTTGACGGCAGCGGACATACGCAATCGTATACCGGGGATGCCGCCTGGCAGAATTATAACTTGCAGGTCGATTTTCAGCTTGATTCGCTGAGCAATTATCCTGGTGGAATCCGCGGGCGTATCGATCCCGCCACCGGTGCAGGATATGCGCTCTGGCTCTATCCGGCCGACGGTCGTATTATCCTCTGGAGGACAACTCAATGGCACGTGGACAGTCCGGGATTGGAGCAGCTGGCGAACGCATCAGGAATCAATTTCGGTGTCGGCACACAGCACACGATCGCCATGAATTTTACTAACAACGTGATCGAGGTGTATTTTGACGGTGAACTCCAATTCACTGTGGTGGATGACACGCTCAGCTCCGGCTTGATCGCGTTGGATGTTTCTAA
The DNA here is from genome assembly GCF_048381775.1 of Desulfosediminicola sp. Classification (NCBI taxonomy): domain Bacteria; kingdom Pseudomonadati; phylum Thermodesulfobacteriota; class Desulfobulbia; order Desulfobulbales; family Desulfocapsaceae; genus Desulfosediminicola; species Desulfosediminicola sp. The sequence continues at coordinate 735 of NZ_JBLXGE010000002.1, forward strand.
CCAGCCAATCAGCTTCGATAATGTTGTCGTAACCTTGTCGCAATGACAAGGATAGAGTACTGAGTAAAAGTGTTGCTTTATTTTAAAGGTCAAGACAACCGAACATTTAGTTGTCAGGCAGCGATCTCCATGTACGGCAACGCGGTGGAGTGGCACAAACAGCTGTACCACCTTACATATGCGAGGTCATTTCCTAATTTGACACAATCTTCATTAACAATGCGGTCTAGAAGAAGTCGTTCGACCATATTGAGCTGATACAACAGCATAAGAGGCAAAATAATGTCTATGAGAGTCTTTTTCCGACAACCGGGAACGATGATCGCTACGCTCATGATGTGTCAGTTAGCGCTGACACTGTATCTATCTTTCACACTCAACATATGGGTTGACGAATACTTTTCATTATTTGCCACCGAAGGCTCAATGAGAAGAGCCATCTGGCAATCTATTCACTTTGACTCTCAACCGCCGCTCTACTATTTTCTGTTGAACTTGTGGCGAATGGGTGACAGTTCCGTACTATTTGCCCGGCTATTTTCCGTCATAAGTGTCGCTCTGGCCACATATATCATCTACCTTCTCGCCTGCCGCTTGTGGGGGCAGTCTAAGGTTCTGCCGTTCTTCCCAATCCTTGTACTAAACCCTTACTTGATCTGGGCAGCGAGCGAGATCCGACTCTATGGTTTCCTTTTATTGGAATGCGCGCTGTTGATGTACTTTTTCCATAAAGCTTTTTTACATGATGATCGGCAGCACGCCACAAGGGACCGACTGGCCTTCTTTGCTTTGTCCTTGGCAATACTCTATACACAATATTATGCAGGATTTCTTCTGTTGGCCGGTGCTTTCGCATTAATGGTGCTGGGGCGTTGGCAGGAGTTAAAGGTGTATATTGTTGGTATGCTGGTGGTTGGCATTCTCTTTCTGCCGATGATAGGCGTGCTCTCCGGCCAGGTGCGCGAGGTCAGTCATACTGCCTCAGCAGCTGTTTCAGCACCGGGACTTACGGAAAGCGTGAAGCATGTGTACTGGCTGCTTCAGGGATTGCTGTTTCCCGACAACGGAATTGCTGGTTGGGCGGCCGTGAAGGATTGGATCGTTCTGCTGTTGGTGCTGTATCTGGTTTATCTGCTTGTGCGACACAAATCTTGTGTAATCACGCTTCCAAATATGTATTTGCTCACACTTTTGTTCGTACTAGCCGGCAGCTTCATCCTTATCTGCTGGAAACTTGGTATGTATTATACCCAGCGGCGTCATCTGGCCATACTGTTCTTTCCGCTTCTTGGTCTGTGGCTTGGTTATCTCTGCTCGATCAAGCAAAGGTGGCTTGGTTGGCTGCTTCTGGCAATATGCATGGCCACTTATGCGAATGCTCTCATGTATAAGTATGTACCTCCGGTAAAGTACGGAGATTGGGAGCGGGTCGCCGGGCACATTTCCAGCTCAAGTCATTATAATGCCCCCATTTTGGTTTTTCGAAATACAGGCGCCTTGCCGTTCTCCACTTATTTCAAACCGACTGCCAATATCATTCCTGTACCGAATGCATTCGGCTTGGATCATTTTGATGCTCAATCTCCTGTTCTCGAGAGTGAACAATTACTTATCGATATGGCAGAGAAGCTTGATAAATCTTCAAATCATTTCTGGCTGTTGACCTATGCAACCGGTTCTTGGCTCGGGGTTGATATCGGCGCGCGGTTTGTTGAACAATTTGTCGAAACACATTGCACAGTTATTGAGCAAAAGAAATTTGTTGGTACCAAGGTTCGTCTTGTCAGGTACAATCAGGCTCGTTAACCCTGTCTTTTGTCATAAGTTGGGCGCATACATTAACTCCTCTATTTATCCAACTCACCAATCTTTAAATTCCTCTAACATTATAAGGCTGAATCCGACCAGGTTTCATCACGTTTTTGATAGTCACAAAAAACGATACCGACTCTTGGATGCATCTCTATAAAACATATCAGTTCACTACGGTAGCGTTCAAGACTGGACTTGATTGAAAGAGTGGCGTCATCCTGAACCTTTTTGACGATCTCTGTCTTGCGGTCTATCGTCTAATCATACTAAGGAGCAGGTTCCTTTCCTTCCGGGAAAAAAAGAGAAAGGGAATGATAGATATATAAATTATGCCTGCGACTGCGGTAATTGCCATAATATCGAGATAGCTTGGTACGGTGAGCCGAGCCTGTGAGAGCCAGTAGGTAATAGCAAGGTAGAAAACGGAAAAACCGATGATGTTACCTAAACTGGCCAAATATTTCCAAAGCGGAAGGTCAATTTGCCGGCAAGCATACACCGGAATAAAAAAGATGCGTGCTATCAGCAGTGGAATTGCAGTTGCCACGGCAACCCCAAGAATTCCGTATCGCTGAATGAGAATAAGACTTAACATGAGATTCACCACACTTTCAACACTATTCAATATGGCTAGAAATCGATGCCGATTGATCGCATACAACAGGTTATCAAGCGGATTGACAATGATTTGCACCATTATGGCGAGCACCAAAGTTATCAGTACCGGATAGGCATCTGTGTAATCGGTCCCCATCCACTTGATAATGAATGCCTTGCCTGCAATGATGATTATCCCTCCTCCAAAAATGGCAAGAATGGTGTTGACGCGAGTGACAAACAACAATTTTTCCCGAATAGCGGCCTGGTCGTTTCGCGCGTGATATCTGGTGAACACGGGGGTCATCATATTGGTAGCTTTATAGACCAAGGTCCGAAAGTATTCCGCCAAACGAGCACCAATAAAATAGTGGGTCACGGCTGAGGCTGAAAGGATACCTCCAATAACCAATGAATCAACACGGAACCGCATTTGATTGGCTATCTGGGTCAAGAATGCCCAAATACTATAGGTAAAGAGTTCTTTGACTTCGGATTTTCGGAAAAATCGGATATCGATTTTTAGTTTTTTAAACAAATGCTTTGCCACAAAAAAGAACATGACATTACTGAGTTGGTTGGAGCAAAGAGAGATTATCGACAATGTCAGAATGCCATAGCCATGGCTAAGAAAATACAACACAGCCATTGTTCTTAAACTAAAGGAGATGAAGTGGGAATAGGTAAGCAGATCATAGCGAAGGTAGGCCTGAATGATTCCAGCAAAGGCCTTGAAGGGAAACTCAAGGGCCATGCTAAGCCCCATGACCACGATAATTACCCTAATCAGACGCAGATCCTCGGGCGAGGCAATGAACACGTTGGTGAAGAATGCAAGGATAGCTGCCACAACAAGGATGAACACGGCTATGAGACTATAGATCACCAGAGAGGTATTGATGATGATGTTGGCTTGCTCGTATTCCTGTTTTTCAATGGAGGTCGTGACATACCGGGTGACGGCAAAAGCCAGACCGAAATCGAGAAGATAATAGTATCCTGCGAAACTGCCGACAATAACCCAGATACCATACCAATGGTCCCCCAACTGGCCCACGATGAACGGCATCATGAAAAATGACACGGCAATGTTGAATATCAAAAAGAGCGTTCTCGCTACCGAGCTTTTAAAAAGTGTTCGAGGAATATTCATACTTGTTTTGAAATTGTTGTGATCGGTGTGGCTAGAGTCTCGTAATTTAATCTAGATAAATGAGAAATTGCACAGCAGACATGTGACTGCTATTCCGTGGGAAAAATTTTCTCAAGAAAGAAAATAGCCAGGAAAAAATGGTCTTTTCGGGAGAGGTATTACATAGCATTCGTGTTAACTGGTAACAGTTGTACGACTGGATTCCCAACTAAAGCCAAGCCCGAACTAATCCATTATCTGCTTCAAGCATGCAGAATTCAAGCACTCATTCGCTTTGGAACAACCTTTCCCCTTGTGTTCTTTTTTTGGGCTCCTCGACGTTTTGAGTGGAAAACCGCTAAAACAGATGGCGTCGGGTCATAACCCAAACATCTCGAATACAACCAGTTACCAACACAAAGCACGAATCTTCTTCCAGGCTGCCTAGAACCTTCGAGCGTAAGTTAGTAAATTCGCCCCCCCCCCCGTGCCCTCACATGTTTTGCTCTCTCAATCAACCCTTTTGCCAGATTGAGAAGGGATTGATTGAGAGAGCAAAACATGTCTTAATCCATAGGAAATGTCGAAGCACTTTTTTTGCTAGGATTACACTTTTTTCCTAGCATTTCAATTCTTTTTTTGTTGTACTCAAGGTGTTAGGGACGTCCTCAAGCAACTAGAAATCAGCGTAAACTGGAGACGGAAGAATCAAGTGAATATCGTCACGATCATAGGAGCACGCCCTCAATTCATCAAAGCATCGGTGGTCAACTCTGAAATCAGGAAAAGATCTGAAAATCGTGACCTAGGTCATACTCGAGAGATCATAGTTCACACCGGCCAGCACTACGATTACAACATGAGTCGGGTGTTTTTTGACGAGCTGGACATACCGGAACCTCACTATCATCTGGAGGTAGGATCCGGCAGTCATGGGAGCATGACTGCCGGGATGATAAGCAAAATCGAGGAAGTCCTGAACGTTGAGCATCCGGACTGGGTTCTTGTCTACGGCGACACAAACTCAACGCTTGCCGGTGCGATAGTGGCCGCAAAAATGCACATCCCTATTGCCCATGTCGAGGCGGGCTTACGAAGCTTTAACAAACGAATGCCGGAAGAACTCAACAGGGTCCTAACTGATCATATGTCCGAGGCCCTCTTTACTCCGACAGAAATCGCAACAGCCAATCTCGTAAGGGAGGGAATTACCGAGGGAGTTATATTAACCGGCGATGTGATGTTCGATGCCTTCCTGCAATTCAAAGAGAAGGCGGCCGCCCGCTCCCGGATTCTAGATACACTTGACCTGTCCTCCGGCTCGTATTGCCTTGCCACCGTCCATCGTCAGGAGAATACCGATGACCGCCGGAGACTCACCAACATTTTCAGCGCACTCAAAGAGCTCTCGTATGGTGGACAGCAGATAGTACTGCCGCTGCACCCTCGCACTCGTAAAGCATTAGAACAAAACGATATCTGCATTGATGACAATACAGGCATACGAGTGATAGAGGCGGTCGGGTATCTGGACATGATTCACCTGGAGGCAAATGCCGGCTTGATATGCACCGATTCGGGCGGGGTCCAAAAAGAGGCTTATTTCGCTGGCGTTCCTTGCATAACGCTCCGTGACGAAACCGAATGGGTTGAGACGGTGGAAGCGGGAGCAAATATTCTGGCCGGGGCGGAAAAGCAGGCCATCCTCGATGCCTGCACACTGGCTCGAAATACCAATGTGACAGTGCAGCCCGGTCTTTACGGCAACGGTGATGCAGCAGCCAAAATCGTTGATAGCTTTGATGCAGGACATTGAATTTGCACTACAATCCTTTCTCTTTTAAACATAACAGGATTCGGAGGATTCTCAGTCTGCCTAGGCATTCTTACCCCAAAATAGCCAAGCAGAAGAGAATTACCGAGATACTTGATAGCATTATACGGTCAGGGGGGGCAAATGGATACAATATCAGATTATAAACTACCTTCGGTGGCAGTTATCGGAACTGGATACTGGGGGAAAAATCTCGTCCGTAATTTTCACCAGCTCGGAGCGTTGAAGCTCATCTACGACAAGAGTGTGCCGGTACTCAGTTCACTCAAGGAGCAGTATAGTGGTGTCGACACCTGCCGCTCCTTAAACCAAGTGTTGGAGCGTGAAGATATCAAGGGCATAGTCATTGCCACTCCGGCTGAAACCCATTTTCAGGTGGCGCACAAAGCACTGCTCGCCGGCAAACATGTTCTTATTGAAAAACCGTTGGTATTACACGAAGCGGAAGGCATAAAACTTATAAAAATAGCGCAAGACAAGGGGCTCACCCTCATGGTCGGCCACCTTTTGCAATACCATCCAGCCTTTATCAAACTCAAAGACATGGTTATGTCCGGCGATTTGGGACGCGTGGATTACATTTATTCCAACCGGCTCAATTTTGGAAAAATTCGTCGTGAAGAGAACATCCTCTGGTCATTTGCACCGCACGATATTTCTATGATTCTATCGTTGTCGGGAGAGGATCCGGAAAACATCATGACAACAGGCGGATATTACCTGCATCAACGTATTGCCGATGTCACGACAACTCATTTCGGATTTGCCAGCGGCCTGAATGCTCACATTTTTGTATCCTGGCTCCACCCTTTTAAGGAGCAGAAGCTGGTGGTTGTAGGCGAAAGGAAGATGGCGGTGTTTGACGACACCAAACCCTGGCCTGACAAACTTCTCACCTACCCCCATCAGATGCAATGGGTAAATGGATTCCCCACACCAGAAAAAGCGGAAGCAGAACGGGTGGATATTCCGCAGGATGAACCATTGCGTCGTGAGTGCATCCACTTTCTGGAATGTATTGCCACCGGCAAACAGCCGATTACGGATGGGTACGAAGGGCTTCGGGTATTACGTATTCTGAACGCAAGTCAACGCTCACTGGATGAGCATGGGCAAAAGGTACGTATAGACGGCACGCTGGTGGTAAGAGAACGCAGAGCCTCCGACCGGCGACAACACCTTTCCTCCAAGCACACCACAACTGGCGATATCCAGGTCCATGAAACAGCTATCATCGATGAGGGGGTCGAGATAAGCAACGGAACAAAAGTATGGCATTTTTCCCATATATTATCTGGATCAGAACTTGGCGAGAAGTGCAACATCGGGCAAAATGTGGTGATCGGTCCTGATGTCAGGATCGGAAAAGAATGCAAAATTCAGAACAACGTATCCGTCTATAAAGGCGTGACCCTGGAAGACGGTGTTTTTTGTGGTCCTTCCATGGTCTTTACCAACATCACCAATCCCCGGGCCGAACTCTCCAAAATGGATCAGGCTCAACCCACATTGATCAAGCAAGGAGCGACCATAGGCGCCAATGCTACCGTCGTCTGCGGTAACGTTGTAGGTCGTTACAGTTTTATCGGGGCGGGTGCGGTGGTCACTCGCAAAGTCCCTGATCATGCTCTGGTTGTCGGGAACCCTGCCAAGGTAATCGGGTGGGTGTGCAAATGCGGCGAGAGGCTTGCTGAAGATCTCGCATGCAGTTTCTGTAACAAAAAATACGATCAAACGCCAGAAGGGTTGGAACTTACAGCGACTGATCATTCTGTCTCTAATTAGTACCCTAAAAAAAATATTTTTCTTCTCAAGCGAGGCTTGTGAGAAATTTCGCCGAAGGCATTCAACTGATATTCCAAGGCTAAATTTTCTGACAATGATGGGGTAGGCGAATATGCCGTTTCTGGATGGGACTCACCTACTCTTTTGATACGATGTGAGATTCGCGGGTTCTCACGATAACCCACCACATAGAATAATCAGACCACGGATAAAAAGGTGGAATATATGAAACGTGTATTGATAACCGGTGTTGCCGGAATGATCGGTTCACATCTGCTGGATGCTCTTCTGGAGAACAATAAATATATTGTTATCGGTATCGACAATTTTTCCTATGGAAAAAAAGCCAATATCAGTCACCACCTCCAAGACCCTCGTTTTACGTTTTATCGAGTCGACATAAGCGACTTTGAGACACTCAAAATTCTTACGCGCGACGTTGACATAATTGTTCATTTGGCTGCGGTAAAAAAAATAGGCGAGGCTGACTCCAGCATGGATACGTTGAGGGTCAATGAACACGGCACGAGAAATATCCTGGAGGTTGCCCGGATGTGGGGATGTAAGGTGTTTTTTGCTTCAACGTCGGATGTCTACGGCATGTCCCCTGACCTCCCGTTTCGCGAAGATGGTGACTTGCTGCTTGGCCCGAGCATGATCAAACGCTGGAGCTATGCTGTTTCAAAACTTTACAGCGAGCAAATGGCTTTCGCGTATTACAAGGATTACGGGGTACCTATAGTGGTAATCCGTTATTTTGGCGGGTTCAGTCCGCGCTCCAGTTTCTCCTGGTCGGGAGGCCACATCCCGATTTTTGTCGACGCGGTTTTAAAAGATCGGGAAGTTCCCATTCATGGTGATGGCTCACAATCGAGGTCTATGGCATATGTCGACGACCTGATCAGTGGTTCGCTGCAGGCAATGGAAAATGAAAAAGCGGTTGGAGAGATAATCAACCTGGGAAATGATGAAGAGTTGAGTGTGCTGGACTCTGCCAGGCTCATTCATGAGATAGCGGAGACGGGTCTTGAACTGAAGCTCAAGTTTATTCCCATGGAGGAGGTTTTCGGTAAAAAATATAAGGATATTTTGCGCCGGCGACCTGATCTCACCAAAGCCAAGCGATTACTGGATTACGAGCCTAGGATAACTATGCGGGAAGCAATCAGGAAAACCATCGAGGTCAGGCGCAGAGACCTGGAGACAACTGCCGCGTATGTCGCCTGACGTGAGCCCCTGCACCCGTCACATGATGTGGGACAGGCTGCCGCGCTTACCTTTCGAAGTACCGAAGATACTTAAACGAATGGACTGGATCTGCTTTATAGCCGATAACCAATGGCCATCCAGCAACAATCAATACTTAACACATTGGAAAAGAGCATGAAGGTTGCGGTAATTGGTGGTGGAATGATGGGATTGGCAAGTGCCTTCTACTTGTCGCAACGGGGCTATAACGTAACCCTTTTCGAAAAAGAACAGGAGATTGGCGGGCTCTCGAAAGCCGAGGAGTTGATTCCCGGTTTTAGCTGGGATCGTTTTTATCATGTTATCCTGTCAACAGATTCGGAGTTGCTGGGGTTTATCGATGAAATCGGTTTATCCCTCGACGTCCGTTTCACTGAAACGAAAACAGGTTTTTTTACCAACGGTCGGTTGCATTCGATGAGCACCACCCTTGAGTTCCTCCGATTCAAGCCCCTCTCCCTTTGGGAAAAGCTTCGATTGGGCGCCGGGATTTTCTATGCTTCGAAGATCCGCAATTCATCCAGGCTGGAGAAGCTGTATGCAAAAAACTGGCTGATCACGGTATTCGGGCGACGTATCTACGAGAAAATATGGGATCCGCTGCTGAGATCAAAGTTCGGTGCGGCCAAAGACCACGCCTCCGGCAGCTTTATCTGGTCATGTATTACCCGTTACTACGGCACCCGCGAGAAAACCTCGAAAAAGGAGATGATGGGAGTCGTCCGAGGTGGCTATTGTTCAATTCTTGACAGCATAAAGAGCCGGTTGCTTGACAACGGTGTGGAAGTCCACCAATCCAGGGGGATTCAGAAAATCGTCGCGACCGCAAGCGACCATATTTCTCTAATCGACAGTACCGGGCATGCTCATCGATTCAACAAAGTCTTGTCGACTATTCCAAACCCCGAGCTGATCCGGCTATGGCCTGACATGCCCAATGCGTATAGAGAAAAACTGGGTTCAGTGGACTATTTGCGCCTGATCTGCACCAACCTTGTGCTCAAGAAATCGTTGAGTCCGTATTACGTGACGAACCTGACGGATCCTGGCTTTCCATTTACCGGTTTTATCGATGCTACAAACATCATTCCACCCGCAACACTCAACGGCAATGCATTGATTTACCTGCCGCGATATCTGCCTCCGGACGATCCCTACTATCAGCGCTCCGATAAAGAAGTCCTGGAGGATTTCCTCGCCGGAGTTCGCCGAATCTTTCCAGCTTTTTCCCGAGACGATATCGTCGCTACTGCCATTCATCGGGAACCGTATGTTCAACCTATCCAAAAAATCAATTATTCTCAAATGGTGCCTAGCATGAAGACACCGATGAAAAACCTCTTCCTGGTAAACACCACCATGATTGTCAATTCGACCCTCAACAATAACCAAGTTATCAAACTCGCCAGGCAGGCTGCCGATCTGCTTGCCGGCCAGTCAGGAGATGATTGACATGGCCACCCTCAAAAGCCTGTCGCACGATCGCAGCAGAAATATAAACAGGAAGGACGAGGCAAAAAACATACCTCTGCTCAGTGTTATCGTCCCAGGATATAATGAAGCTGAGATAATCGAGAAAAGTCTCGAAATCCTTCATCAATATCTGAGTATCAATGAGTATCGGTTCCACTGGGAACTCCTCGTCATCAATGATGGGAGTACAGACAACACCGGAGAACTGGCCGAACGTTTCGCCGGCCATCATGCCAATGTGCGCGTGCTGCACCACGCCGTCAATTTCAATCTGGGCCAGGCGTTGAGATACGCCTTCAACGAATCACAGGGCGACTATGTCGTCACCCTGGATATTGACCTGAGCTATGCCCCTGAGCATATCGGCGCCATGTTCGAAGCCATTGTGCGGGAACATGCGAAAATAGTCATCGCCTCGCCGTACATGGAAGGAGGGAAGGTTGCCAATGTTCCCAGGATCCGCAAATTCTTGAGTATCAACGCAAATAGATTCCTTTCAGCAACATCGGAGGAGGATCTCGCCACCTTGACCGGCATGGTGCGAATCTATGATGGAACGTTTCTCAGGAACCTGAGTCTGAGGTCGATGGACGTTTCCATCCATGCCGAAATACTGTATAAAGCGATTCTGCTCGGCGCCCGTATCATAGAGATCCCCGCAACACTTGACTGGAATCCAACAAACGATCAGAACTTCAATAGAAGTTCGAGCATGAAAATCCGAAAGAGTATCTTTGCCTACCTCTTTTCCGGATTCATGTTCAAACCGTTTATTTTCTTCATCCTGCCCGGGCTCCTTTTCCTGCTGCTCTCGTTCTATTCGACCTTCTGGGTCTTTGCACATACTTTTAGGAACCTGCCGCTGGTACAACACCTTGGCAATTCCTACACCACTCGTTTTTCGGCAGCTGTAGCCGAGGCCTTTCAGCAGGCCCCCCATACCTTCATCATAGCAGGCATAGCGCTGATGCTTGCCATCCAGCTGATAAGTCTCGGGGTACTCTCCATGCAAAACAAGAGATACTTTGAGGAACTGTTCTATCTAGGGACGGATATTTATAAGACAAACAAACACGCCAAATCACACCACGGGTCGAAATACAATTAGGGTGATATATGAAAGCATTATCGATTAGTTGCCTACTGACCAGTATCCTTATGGGAGCGATTGGTCAGGTTTGGATAAAAAAGGGTTTGAACAGTATTACCGATCTCAACTTTGCCAACGGCATAATTCACTCCTATTTAAAGATCTTTTTCTCCTCCTATGTTATGCTAGGCCTAACGCTTTACGCATCGGGCGTTTTTTTCTGGCTCTATGGCCTTTCCAAGGTCCCACTGAGCTTTGCCTTCCCCTTCGTCAGTTTGAGCTATGTGCTGGTGTTTTTCTTGAGCTGGTTTTATCTGGGCGAGCACATCTCAATGCTCAGATGGACAGGACTCTGCACCATCTGTCTTGGGGTTTTCATTGTAAGCATGACCTGAGGGAAAGCGAGTTTTCATCCATGAAGCACTGTGGCACGAAATCAAAAACAACCCGTTACCATCCACTGAATGAAAGCGACGGCATAGAGCAATGAACGCACTCTATTATGAAAGTATTTTTTTCTTCAGCATGTTAATGATATTATATGTTTACATCGGTTATCCGTTCTGTATCTGGCTGCTGTCAAGGCTCCTGGGGCGACACGTGAACAAGACCGCGATGGAACCACGGGTCAGCATTCTCATAGCAGCCTTCAATGAAGAAGAACATATCGGCCAAACTATTGCGAATAAGCTCCAGCTGGATTACCCGAAGGATAAATTGCAGATAATCGTTGTCACAGACGATTCAACCGACGGGACAGATGAGATCGTCAATAGCTTTACCGAAGAAAACGTGACCCTCCTGCGCCAGGAACCGCGGGCCGGCAAGACTTCGGCTCTCAATTTGGCAATTCCCCATGCCAATGGAGATGTCCTCGTTTTCTCGGATGCAAACTCTATTTACGCCGCCGATTCCCTGAGACATATCGTGGCCAATTTTCATGACCCACAGGTAGGATATGTTACAGGAAAGATGATCTATACCAATCCGGACGGCACTCCAGTCGGTGATGGCTGTTCGGCATATATGAAATATGAAAATTTCCTGCGAGGTCTGGAAACACAGATAGGCTCCGTGATCGGCGTCGACGGTGGTATCGATGCCATGCGAAAGGATCTGTACCGTAACCTGACCCCAGACCAACTTCCGGATTTCGTGCAACCTCTCAAAGTGATTGAACAGGGGTATCGAGTTGTCTATGAACCCGAGGCGATCTTGAAAGAATCAGCACTGTCACAATCCAGAGAAGAATATCAGATGAGAGTTCGGGTATCACTCCGCTCATTATGGGCTCTGTACGATATGCGCCCCCTTCTCTTCGGAAAAGCCGGTCTGGTCTTCGCCTGGCAGCTCTGGTCGCATAAGCTACTTCGATATCTAGTTTTTTTGTTTTTACTGGGAGCACTTGTTACTAACAGCCTGCTTTGGACTGATGCATTCATCTACAAAGTAGTTTTCGTTACGCAAACAGCATGCTATGCAGGGGGCTTTTTCTCACTTCTATTCGAAAAAACCAGGATGCAGCTTAACCGTTTACATTTTCTTCATTATTTTATTCTTTTGAATACTGCAGCAGCCCATGCTGCAATAAAATTCATATTAGGAAAAAAACAGGTTATGTGGACACCTCGAAAAGGTTGAAATGAGTTAGGATTATTGACAAGGCTAATCCATTTTGATAGTTAAATAAAGGATTGTTGCTTAACAAACTTTCTATAAACTCATTAGAATCGCCTGATTCTACCTGTAACAAGTCATTACGGACGTGATATTTTGCGTTCATATAATAGCAGGGATAATAGAGATGGGAAGAAGAGAGTGGAAAGAAGCACAGATACGAATCGCTTTTCTAATTGATTCAATTACCTGTGATACCGCAGGTACACAAAAACAATTGCTCGAGACAATCCGTCGCTTGGATCGCGAGCGCTTCGCCCCGTATCTTATCTGTCTTTCGAACTCTGAATGGCTCACCCAGAACAGCCCCCCCTGTCCCTGTATAATTTTGGGGTATCAGGGCTTCTTAAAATGGAGCTTCCCTACCGTCATAAAAAAGCTTACCCAAGTGATAAGGGAGAGACGGCTTCAAATCATTCAGACATTTTTTGAAGATTCGATTTTCGTTGGTTTTTTAGGTAAATTATTTACCGGGAATTCCTTGGTGTTACTATCAAGCCGGCGTGATATGGGGCTTGGAAACGAAAACAGCCCCTGGTATCATTCTCTTTTCACAATAGCATTACCATATGTTAATCGATCTTTCGCAGGAATAATCGCCAATAGCGAGCAAGTTCGGCTTTACGTCGCAGAACGAGAAAAAACCGTACCTGATAAGATAAAAGTCATTCCCAACGGGATCTCTGTTCCTGACAAATCCGATCATTCTCCACCTATCTTCTCGACGAATAGCAATGTCATCTGGATAGGAATGGTCGCCAGTTTAACACCGGTAAAACGTCATGATGTACTGATAAGGGCTGTCGCTGAACTGCAGTGTTTGGGTACCCAACAGGAATTCAGAGTTCTGCTGATTGGAGAGGGGCCTGAGCTTGAACACTTGAGCAACTTGGTAAAACATTATGATCTCAAGAATCAAATTTATTTTACCGGGTCGGTTAAAACAGTCCCAGCATATCTCCACAATCTTGATATAGGCGTTCTTTGTTCAGATCGTGAAGGGCTGTCAAATGCCATCCTCGAGTATATGGCCTGTGGCTTACCAATCGTCGCCACTACTGTCGGAGGCAATATCGAACTGGTCAATCATGAAAATGGTATTTGCTGTCCGGCCGGAGATTATCGAGCCATTGGACAGGCACTGCATAGATTGATTGAAAATCCAGATCTGCGACATAGACTTGGAGCCGAATCTTTAAAGAAAATTGAAAGGTCTTTTTCCTGGATTAAGACTATTGCTGAAACTGAAAAGTATTACCGATCATTAGTGAGAATAGAAATATGATTTTTCCATTGTTGAGACGACATTTCCTCGAACCACTTTACATAATGAAATCGGGGAGTGCTAAACTTTCGTATTGGCGAAGATTAGAAGAATCTCAATTCTACTCCAGAAACCAGCTTGAGGAGATTCAGTGGAGCCGCTTGCAAAAATTGTGGCGATTTCTATGGCGTGAGAATGGATTTTATCAAAAACAATTCCAAAATGCCGGCTTGAAAGAAAATGATCTTAAAGGACCTGAAGATATTAGACGATTACCAATTTTGACCAAGAAAGAGATCCTTCGTCAAGGACATGCCATGCTCTCAACCGGTTACCAGCCGAATAGACTGCTCAACTTTAAGACTGGAGGGTCCACCGGGAAAGCTCTGGAAATACTTATAACAGAAGAGTGCAGTGAATTAAGAAATGCTTGTGCCAGACGTCATGATCGCTGGACAGGATGGGAACCCGGAGAGCAGATAGGTGCAGTGTGGGGTAATCCTAAATTGCCCAAGACATTACGTGCCAAACTACTTAATGCCTGCGTCCAGCCTTATATTTACCTGGATACAATGGCAGTGACAGATGAATCGGTTCAAGAATTTGCGAAAACATGGGATAATAACAAGCCAACTCTGTTGTTTGGTCATGCTCATTCACTCTACATAGTAGCTAAGTATATTAAGAGACTAAAAATCGATACTATACGGCCAGTTGGAATCCTTTCAACCTCAATGATGTTGCTTCCCCATGAGCGAACGATGATTGAAAGAGTTTTCAACTGTAGCGTAACTGACAGATATGGTTGCGAGGAAGTGAGCCTTATCGCGTGCGAATGTGAAAAACATAATGGTATGCACATGAACATCGAGCACCTGGTTATCGAGTTTATACGAGAGGATGGATCGCATGCAGGTCCAGGAGAACCAGGTCGAATTGTAGTCACTGATTTGATGAATAGGGCTATGCCTTTTGTCCGCTACGAGGTGGAAGATGTTGGTGTGTTCTTTGATCAGGACTGTACCTGTGGTCGAGGCCTACCGTTGATGGGGAAAGTAACTGGCCGCGTGGCGGATTTTCTGTTAAAGCGGGACGGTACAAGAGTAGCTGGAGTTTCACTCATTGAAAACACTCTGACCAGGATACCCGGCATAGAGCAGATGCAGATAGTTCAGGAAGACCTTGATTCTTTTAATCTGAATATTGTCCCAGGTAAAAGCTATGGCCACTCGCAAGCCAACGAGCTTGAACGTTATTTCCAGACTTTGTTTGGGGATTCCCTCCGAATTAATATTCGGGTAACCGATGAAATAAAACCCGAAAAATCGGGTAAATACCGATTCTCCATTTGCAAAATTGATCACTGATGACCTATTTCTCATTACTGAGTACATGAGTAAGGGGTGAGGATGAGTACTGTAATAAGTGTTGTCGTCCCGTTGTATAACGAAGAACTTGTCATATCCGAAATGTATAGGCGCCTAAAAGAGGTTCTGGATAAGTGCGCAAGTGATCGATATGAAATTATCTTGATTGACGATGGTAGTCATGATGGTACTCTCAATCTGGCCAAGGACCTCTGTGACCAAGACGCTAATGTAAAATTATTAAGTTTCTCCCGAAATTTTGGCCACCAGATAGCAATAACTGCAGGCATGGATCGGGCCATTGGTGATGCAATCGTGATCATCGATGCTGATCTTCAAGACCCACCGGATGTGATCCCGGAAATGATGGAAAAATGGCGGAACGGATATCAAGTCGTTTATGGTATTCGTTTGAGCCGTAAAGGGGAAAGTTGGTTTAAGCGATTTACTGCAGCAGCTTTCTATCGCATTCTGAAAAAGGTAACATCTGTTGAAATACCAGTGGATACTGGAGACTTCCGATTGATCGACAAAAAAGTGCTGCGAGAATTTAACCAAATGCGTGAGCAAGCTCGCTTTGTACGTGGAATGGTCAGTTGGGTTGGTTATCGTCAGGGAGAAATCTATTATAGTCGTAATGAACGATGGGCTGGGGAGACGAAATATCCTTTCAGGAAAATGCTTAAGTTTGCGATTGATGGGATGTTATCTTTTTCACATATTCCCCTTAAACTATCCTCTGCCTTCGGATTACTGAGTGCTGTATTTAGTTTTTTTATGATCGCTTACGGATTAATTATAAAATACTTCTTCCCAGCACATGCTATTCCTGGCTGGGCCTCACTTTTTTCAGCAATTCTTTTTATTGGTGGGGTACAGCTATTCTGCCTGGGAGTCATAGGTGAATATATTGGGCGAATGTATGAAGAGTTAAAAAAGCGACCGCTTTATATCATCAATGAAGAAATAAACTTCAAATGAAAACTAGCTTTCAATTAGTGAGATTTGCCTTCATTGGGGCATTGAACACTATAATCCACTACCTTATATTCATTTTACTTTTTAGGGCATTAGGATTTGCAATGATTACCGCATCAGTCATCGGGTACTTCTCCGGCATGATAAACAGCTTTATATTGAACAGAAGATGGACTTTTCAATTATCAGGACCAGGATATGGTAGTGAATTCATTAAATTTGCGGCAGTTAATATTGTGTCATTGGGGATAAATATTCTCTTCCTTCAAATGTTAGTGTCCTTTTTTGATATCTTACCGGAGATCTCCCAAGTAATGGCTATTATTGTCGCCCTATCGGTAAATTTTTCAGGAAACAAATATTGGACATTTCAACACAAAAGCCCGAGGCGCGGGGATTTATGATAAGATCTCTACAAATTTTAGAAAACAAACTGGATCTAACTTCCGACTTGAGCAGATTCCTGATCCTGTTTTCTTTCTTTCTTTTGTCATTTTTACTAAAATTTTCTCTTATCAAGGTAGGATCGCCATTTGTTACTATTGATGACATAACGACCTTTGAAGGAGGCTTTTTAGTGTGGTTCGGTCAATCACCGCCACAACATATGTACCTTGAAAGCTGGATATGTGGTCTTTGTTCCCTTTCTACATATGTATTTAAAATGGTTTCATCGGGTAATGTGGATGCCATCAGTTTTAATCTGGTCGCAGACGCTTACCGTGATTTTTATGGTCGACCAGATGAATATGTCCATAACTATAGAATTCTGGTGATCCTTATTGATATGGCAACAGGTTACCTTGTTTACTGTGTGGGAAAACAAGTACTCGGAAATTGTTGGCAAGGGTGGGCAGCAGTTCTGGTTTGTTTAAGCTATCTCCTATCGTATAACACTTTCTGGTGTGATATTGTTGCTCGACCAGATTCATTTGTCGTCTTTTTCAGCACCCTAGGATTGTATTTTTATTACAAATCAGTATTTGGCAAGCGACTTGGATGGTTTCTCGCCGCAGCAGTTGCATTCGGGTTGGCGGCAGGCATGAAGTTGCATGGGGCATTTTTTACAATCTTTATTGCACTCGACTTATTCCGTTTTCACGGACTGCGTAAGGGATTTGGCAATATCGTTATTTTTGTATGCGTTTCCATCTTCTTTTTCTGTTTTGCTGCGGGATCTCTATTTGCGGATCCATTAACATATATCAAACTTCGAATGGCAAATGTGAAAGATGATGTTTCTCCGTGGATCAACTGGGGAGAACAGTTCATCTCAATTTTTAATGGAACAGGATGGCTAATAGTCCCGGGAGTTTTGGGCGCGTTCGTGTTTGCTATGTTTAATTGGAACAGCATCGATGGCCCGAACGAGAAAATGAAGAGTATCATTCTGCAATCAATGTGTTGGCTTACTCTATTTGCCAGTATCCGTCAATTGCGAGCTTATTGGATGTTACCGGCGCTCCCCCTCTTTTATTCTGCTGCGGTTTACGGTTTAAGTCGTGTACCAAGACGGAGTATTACGGCAACATTAGCAATCTTTTCTGTTGTAATCCTGACTATCCAGTCCTATGCCCAGGCACGAGATTTTAAGCGCGTCGATTTTGGTCAACTGCGGAGTTGGATTCAGGATAATGCCTTTGAAAAACCATTTTACATTATAGGCTTCGAATCGGTGATTCTTCCCAAGAATACTATCTGTATTAGAAATAGAACTACAGGCATTCGTAGATCTATGTCTAATTCGTTAGCAGCAGGTTTACCATTTACCCTCCGTTATCTTAAATACTGGGAGGAACGCTCACAGTTAGTCTTGTTTGATATGCTCGATCAGAGATATGATTCTGGCTATGAGTACTATTCTTTTTATCGAACTCCGCTTGATGCATACTCCGACATTATTGATATCGAGGATATGCACTATATTCTTCTACAAGAACATTTCCCAATATCTGGGCAATTGGAATTATCTGGATATATTCAAAAGCATTTTACGGAAATTGCAGAATTGACAGGTGCCGGTGGCGGCGGAACCGGATTAAAATATAAAGTCTTAGAGCGAATACCACTTTGAATCAGACTAAAAAAAGGATACTCCACTTGCTCGATAGCGGTGGTATGTATGGTGCAGAAAATGTAGTTATCAACCTTTCAAGGGAGATGATGACTACTGGGTGCTACCGGCCGATTGTAGGCTGCATTGTCCCAAAGGCTGGAACTAAGGTCGATCTGCATATCGCCGCACAACGTAATGGTCTGGATTCACACATTTACACTATTAACAACTACTTACTGTTTCGAGATCTGCCGCGATTTGCTCGCTCGTTGAAAAAGCATAAAATTGATCTGATACACTCTCACGGGTACAAGGCATCAGTATTTGCTTTTTGCGCCAAACTCTTGAATGGTATCCCTGTAATTGCAACTTGCCATTTATGGTTTGCAGATACTAAGCAACCTTTAAAGAAGAGATTGATGATAGCTTTAGAGAAACTTATCTACCGTACATTTCCAATCATCGTTGCTGTGTCAGAGGATATCAAGAGGATGTTAGTCGATTCAGGTGTAAATGAAAGGCAAATACGTATTGTCCACAACGGTATCGTTCTTTCAGACCACGTCACCTTGCCTTTTTCTGACAAACAGCGGCTAAAAGAGCAACTTGGCCTGGGAGAAAAGGATATTTGTGTTTTTAATGTTGGCCGCTTAACTGCTCAGAAAGGTCAAGATTCACTTATTTATGCAGCAGGTTATGTCAAAGGAATCAATACGCAAGTAAAGTTTTATATTGCAGGCGAAGGAACCTTAAGAGAGTCACTACAGGAGAAGATTAACACCCTTGAACTCGGTGACACAGTTCATCTTCTTGGCTTCAGAGACGATATACCTAACTTACTCCAAGTGGCTGACCTGTTTGTTTTACCGTCACTTGATGAAGGAATGCCAATAGCGTTATTAGAAGCAGTGGCAAACCGTGTACCAGTCCTTACCACCGCAGTAGGGGATATTCCCAAACTAATTGTTGCCGATAAGACCGGTATCATCTTGAGTTCTAACGAACCAGTTAGTTTAGGAAAAGAAATACTGACTATTCTAGATGATCACCAGAAACAGCAAGCATTAGTCGAACAGGCTTGGGATAGATTTATCTCAAGCTTCTCAAGTCAGACAATGTCTAAACATTACCATTACTTATATAGATCAATTATAAACTAGGGACTTGACACTCTACTACATTTCAGCACATTTGCCAAGACATGTTGCATTGGTCTACACTTAAAATAATGGAACATTTTCTCAGCCATTCATCTCAGCATTTAAAGTTCAGTAACATCAGATATCAGAAGAGAATATAAACAATCAATAGTTGCTCACATATTATAGAAGAAAACAATATCATTTTTAAGCATTCTGATTGACCTTTACAAGACTAATCGAGACGTTTAACTGGGTGATGGTTTAATATATGTTTCGTTTATCTACCACATTTACGCAAACCGCTAAATTAAGCGAACTTCAAACCAGTATTGTGTTTGCTCACTATTTTTTCAGCCATATCGGAAATTTCAGATTTGGATCAAATGCACAGCTATAATGTCGATTTTTAAAAAGGGCTACATACAGACTGACTCAGGAAAACAAAATATGGTATCAGTGAAACATTCAGCTATGTTTTGCTAGGTCACAACTGGCGACTGTTGACATGTAATTAGACAATTAATTACATTATACTCTTTAGCGTTCCCATGCAAATTATTACTGCACATTAATTTGTATGAGCAATTACTATTCAGCTTAAGATGGAGAAAGAAGATGCCTCGTGTAAGTATAATTATGCCAGCTTACAATTCAGCCTCTTTTTTACCTGACGCTATTAACAGTATATTAGATCAGACCTTCAGTGATTTCGAGTTGATTATTATTGATGATTGTTCAACTGATAGCACTTATGCAACAATTGCCGGATACGATGATTCCCGCCTCCACTACATACAATTGGCAAAAAATCATGGTGGTCCTTCAAAACCTAGAAATATTGGCATCAAAGAAGCAAATGGTGAGTATATCGCATTGTTTGATTCAGATGACATCATGTTACCTGAAAAATTAGAACTAGGTGTAACTATGCTGGATAGTTGCCGAGAAATATCAGCAATCTTTACAGATTGCTATAGATTTCTAGATAACGGCATGGTCTACCCAGACACACTCCTCCAAGACTATTATGGCCTAAAGAATTTACTTAACAACTATACCAAAGATGGTTTTTTTATACTTTCAGCTCAAGATGCTTTCCATAATCTTTTTCTTGAGAACTACATACCCACTAGTAGTGTTATGTTAAGAAAAAATCTTCTAGAGGATATAGGTTATTTTGACGAAGCTCTAGTAAATGGTGATGATAGAGATATGTGGTTTAGACTTTGTTTGAATTACTCAATCGGATTCATCAATTCTCCGTTACATAAATATCGTATAAGAAGCGGCAGTGTTTCGAGTAGAGGTATTGTCGCACATCAAAATCGAATCAAAGTAATGAAGAAACAATTAAATAACGGTTTACCAAAAACACTTGAACCCCTTGCAAATAAACTGATTTCCAGGAATTATTTCAGCATTGGATATATCCATCAGGCGCAGGGCAACATGACACTAGCCAGAGAATACTACCTAAAAAGCAACAGATACAATTTTAGAGTTTATTCGATTATTAGCTATCTTAAAACTTTTATAAAAGCCACCACAATCCCTTAAATAACTATATCCACAATGGCTATATCATTTTTTCCTTATTTTACGTGTGAAGCAATAAAACTCCTAACTTAGAGACACATCATGAATCCATACAATCAAAGTTCCTATCAAACAACACATATTTATATCACGAGGAAAGAAACAACATGAAATACCTATAATCACTTCTTCTTACTTCAGAAAGTATAGACAGAACTGTTCTACCTTTACTAAGGGTTTTGATCATGAGTGAATATAGCACTAATTATCCAAAAATAATTTTACCAGTTACATTTTTGTTTAATATTTATGTTTTTACTTGGTGGCTAGAAATAGGAGAGAGGTGGCCTTTTTTGGGAGATATTCGTTTTGAGTTTATTCTAGGAGCCACCCTTGGTGTAGCAACAATACTCACTCCGACAGGACCCACAAACAAAAGGATCAGCAACGTACCTATCTATTCTATTTGTATAGTTTATTTATTGGTCCTGATGTTTAGTCAATTTTTTGCTTATGATTTTGATACCGCATGGAACTCATATATTAATCGAGTAGTAAAATTTTCATTGATGACATTATTTATTAGCAAATTCGTTGCTTCTCCCAATTATTTACGCTATTTTTTGTTTAGTACATTTTTAGCATTTTTCAAAATAGGCCAAGAGGCTATGATCGGAAAGATCACCGGGAGTCAGGTGTGGCAAAACCAAGGAATAATGCGATTACATGGCACTCAGGGCTCAATGTTTGGACATCCGAACTCACTATCAGGTAAGACCCTGAGCCTATTACCATTTATGTGGTATTTATTGCCTTCTTTGAAACAGAGATGGCTAAAAATATTAATCGGTCTGCAGGTTGTTTTCTCGATTAACATCTTAATATTCACTGGATCCAGAACAGGCTACTTGACTTTTATTTCCTTTATATTTTATATATTTGTTTTAAGTACAAAAAAGTGGAAATTGAGTGTGTTAATACTACTAACAGCCGTAATGGCAGTCACCTTTATACCGGGTCAGTATCAGGAAAGATTCGAATCATCGTTTACTGGTCAAGAAAAAGAAGGGCGCTCTAGAAACGCCCGTATCACACTCTTGAAAGATTCTTGGGAGGTTTTCCTTGACAACCCTACGGGTGTCGGTCTTTTGTGCTTCCCAAAAGTTCAGGAGGACGCCGGGAGAAGAGTACAGGAAACTCATAATCTTTATACTCAAATTCTCGCTGAGACAGGAATACAGGGTGCAATTTGTTTTTTGTCTTTCATGATCATACTTTTCCGCCAAAGTTTTATTATACGTAATGAGCTGAGTAAGCTTTTAGAATCACTAAATGCATGGCAAAATAGGTCTAGCGCAAAAAGACAAGATCGATCAATCATCAATGAACAAATGGATATAAAACTTATGCTATGTATTATGAACGCAACAATAGTATTCTTACTCGTCAGATTAACGCTTGGATTGTTTGGTCATGATTTATTGGAAATATACTGGTGGGTAGCGGCTGGAATAATTTTATCCATTTCGAAAATGTATACTATAGCAAGAAATCGATTTGAGGAATTAACTCAAGTCCACCATCAACTGCACAACCCAACACCTTTTACCAACTAATCGGTTCTATCATTAACAATTTGTTGTATGTAGTTATCCAAAAAAATAGTACCAACATGAATTAGAAAATTCCCTCATACTTCCTTATATCTCAGAGTAGGAGCCTATGCGGAAAAAGCAAATCACAAATTAACAGATCATTAAGGTCCTGAAACAGGTCTAAGCTGGACCCAAGGTCAAGGAAATTTGCCGAGAAAGAGGGACTCAAGGACATCCTAGGAAAAAAAACTTTGAAGCCTGCAACAAAATGAACCCTGGTTGATTACCTCTGGAGAACTTTTGAGCTGAGGATTAGAGCGAGTTATCGGCTATTACAGCTGAGCAGAACCGTGTATTGCTATAAACCTAATATGCATCGGAAGGATGAGATCATAGCTGGAATCGCAAGCGGGTCCATCGTGTGTATTGCAAGATGGGCTTGATCATAAGTCGGAAAGGTAAGCCAAGGCTACCAAATCGAAACCCACAACCCTTTTCCATTCCTGCATCTGCAATCCAGTGCTGGTCAGTAGATTTTATGAGTAACAGTCTTTCTTACGGCAGGACTTTCAGGACATATAACGTTGTAGACGACTATAACCGTGAAGTGTTTGCCATTAAGGTCGACCTCGATTTGTCGTCAAAACGCATTATCAGGGTATTGGAAAGGATCGCCAGCCTGATGGTGATATCCATCACAGCTGAGAGATGACAACTGGCCCGAAATTGTCACGCTGCCCATGCCAGAATTCGCAGAAGATAACGATATCCAGCTTGAGTTTGCTGAAAAAGGTAAACTTACTCAGGACTCTTCTGTTGGTTCAATAAAACCTGCCGTTTCGAAATAGTGGATTTCTATATTTTCAATACGTTAAGTGAGGTAAGGGAGTTCACAGACAACTAGGTCCACGAGTACAATCGTGAAAGGCCCCACCAGTCCTTAGATAACTTAACTGCAGCAGAATATCTGCAGGAGAAACAGCCGGATTTTTCTAAATGGTGTAGGAGTAAAGAAGGATATTTACATTTATTTTTTGCTATTTCTATTTTCTTGCAAAATTTTATGAGGTGGATATGCTTGTTACTATCACTGTCTTAACATACAACAGAAAACACATTCTAAAAAATCTTTTGGAAGATTTACGTAAAATCAGGTACCAAGACCTTGAGATTATCATTGTCGACAATTGCTCGAGCGACGGCACCCATGAGATGATTTTAAAGCAATTCTCAGATTTTATCTACATCGTTATGGATAAGAACCTAGGGGTTTCTGCTAGAAATGAAGGACTAAAGAGAGCAAAAGGGGACATAATAATAACTTTGGATGATGACGTTTTCGGTATTGATGACAGTGCAATTGACAACCTTGTTGAATATTTTGGCCAGAAAACAAACGTGGGTGCACTGAATTTCAGCATAACAGATAGTTTCTCAGGTAAAATATGTAACTGGATACATCACAGAGAAGTCGAAGTTTACTCGTCTGAAGAATTTATAACATACGAAATTTCTGAAGGTGCCGTCGCATTTCAAAAAGAAGCATTGAATGCTTCCGGTTTTTACCCAGATTATTTTTTCCTTAGCCATGAAGGACCTGATTTAGCATTTAGAATACTTAACTCCGGATTTGAGGTGCGCTATTCGCCAATGGTAAAGGTGTTGCACTCACATGCGCAAGAAGGAAGGAAGTCATGGTTCAGATATTACTTCGACACCAGAAATCAATTCTATCTTGCAATGCGAAACTTCCCTCCTTGGTATGCTACCAAATATTTAATTAAGTCCTCTCTATCGACACTTTTCTATTCTCTTAGAGATGGCTTCCTTGGTTACTGGATCAAAGGTGTATATGACGGTATTTGTGGCATGGTTACTTACTCAGGAGACAGGAAGATATTAAGCAAAAAAACCATGAAAGTTATATATGAAGTCGATAAAAATAGACCCTCACTTATTTATATGGTTAAGAAAAGAATTTTCAGAAATGAAATGAGATTATAGTTACTACTATCACATATAAACACCCAGCCACACAAGGTTCAACATGAAATTTAAGCATAATTAAGTAATGAACATAGGAATTCAATTCCTTACCAATTTCTACAGCCGACCAACACTTAACAATCAGCTACCGCCCCATGGGCCAAGCTTTAAAAAGACACTAACCTGTTGATTAGTGCTATCTGTTTTTACGATAGTTTTCTGAATATGCAGATTGCAAAATGTTTTAGTCAGAGAATCATTCTGAAGGGTGTGTAACTCATTTATGAATACCCTTAAAATCTGCTATCACTGTTCACAAGGAGTTTGTAGAACTTGTCTGAATCATCCTTACCAAGACAATTCCAATAATCAATTCCTCTTTTTAATATAGCCAGCACCTAATTCATCCAGGTTTATATGGAAAAGCATGCCACCTACTACACTTCTCATAAGCTGACACCTCCTCCGAGAATTTCTGTAGTTATTACCTGCTATAATTATGGCCGTTTTCTCGCCAGCTGCCTTAATTCTGTCTTAACACAAACATTCTCAGATCTCGAGGTCATTCTTGTAGATGACGGTTCCACAGATAATTCCGAGGATATAGCTACTTCATTCCTTGAGGATAAACGCTTACGTTACATCAAACAATCTAATGGTGGACAGGCGAATGCAAAGAACCGCGGAATTCAGGAAGCCACAGGTAGTCTTATTGCTTTTTTAGATGCCGACGATACGTGGAATCCGAGAAAATTAGAAAAACAAATTCCGCTATTTGATGACCCGTTAGTCGGCGTTGTCTATGCTAGACAGAGCTTTATTGATGAATCCGGTAACCCTGTTGAAACTGGACCACGGCCTAAAACTTTGCGACCTTTCAGGGGACGTGTGACGAAAAACCTCTTCATCGATAATTTTATACCTTTTTCTTCGACGATTGTGAGGAGTTACTGTTTTAAGGAATTTAATGGTTTTGACGAGTCTCTCCCCATGGGAATCGATTGGGACCTCTGGCTTAGATTATCCACACGCTATTGCTTTGAATATATTGATGCTCCTCTTTTGATCAGTCGAATCGGTCACAGTGATCAAATGTCTAAGAATACACTCACACGTCACCAGTGTTCTGACCGTATCATGGCAATGTTCAAGAAAAACTACCCTGAAGCTGTGCCTGCTTACCTCGAGAGAAAGGCATATGCTTTCACGTATTGTAATCGTGGAGCATATTTTCGGCGTGATGATAATGTGCCCTTGTCCACTCAGCACTACCTGCAAGCATTACGTTATCATCCCCTTTGGGTCGCAGCCTATAAAGGACTGTTAAGAAACGCTATTTCAATTATCACCAAAAATAATAGGTAAATCGTGAATTCGAACCATAACCTTGTTTTCCTCTTTTCAAATTGGTATTCCGGCGCGACCTTGCTTGCAATATTGCTTAACAACCACTCAAAGCTGGTTTGCAATGGTGAGACATTCCCCTTTCAATATGATAATAACAACAAGGACGTATACATCTGCTCCTGCGGTCAACATATCCGCCAGTGCGATTTTTTTATTAAAACAACCGCGTCATTTAAAGCCAAGTCCGGGGATTGGAACAATAATTTTCGGATACTACCCTATATTTCCTCTTTCAATATACTTAACAAAGTTATCTGCAGTTTCAATCCACATTTCTGGCTGATGCATCTACTGCTGGCTCCCGGAACTCCTCTACGCAATCGCCTTAACCGCTATCTTGACATTCATCAGGAATTTTATAAACAGGCACGATCCTATTATAATGACTCAGCATGTTATATCGACGGTACCAAGTCAATCCGCAGGGCAGAACTTTTCATCCGATACAAGCAGAATAAAACCAAGATTATTTATCTTATTCGTGATGGGAGAGGGTTTTGCTGGTCGTATTTAAAAAACCATAACTTTTCAACAGACCAACTCAATACTGCCGCCATTGCTTGGCAAAAATACATTTCAATGGTTGATGAATTCCAGAGGAGATATCCGCACGTTGAGGTACTCGTTGTTCGTTATGAAGATCTCTGTAAGAAACTTGAAAATACCTTATCAGAAGTATGTGAATTCCTTGGAATCGAGTATGATTCGACTATGATCAGTCAACCGACTAATCACCATCTATTTGGTAATAGAATGAGAACATCGTTCGACGGAATTGTTAGGGAGGATTTGTCTTGGATGAAATCTTTCACTGATAATGACGTAAGGGCATTAACAGAACTGATCAAAGACGATTTGACCAGATTTGGCTACATTTGAAGCGCCTTCTCTCACACCGACTGGCAAACATATATAGGAGATATTTGTCGTTCTACACGACCACAAATAAAGATTACCTCAGTGACTGGCTGGGCTCAGCCTAACCTGATTTCTCCGCAAGGCTATCTCCTTGATCTATCCAAGCCATCTCCGCAATGAAAAGCACCTCAATACTCTGCGTTGCCGGAAAGCACAATACTTTACACACTATTTATCGAACTGTTTCGCCAACGGATCAGACCCAACCCGACTATTCCGAACCCCAGGACCAGGACTGTAGCCGGTTCTGGAACTGGCGTTACATTTAATGATACCGAGGTGATTAATCCGTCATACTCCCAGTACTCCGGCAAATCAGGGTCATTATGATTAACAGCTATCCACAGAATCTGCCAATCAAGATCACCAAAAAGATCCCAGTTAACCGAACCATCGTCTGAAATGAGCTCCTTAGATGAGTCAAGTCCATGAATGTGCCATATACCGAGTGGATGGTCAATTGCCAAACGATAATAGATTACATCAAAATCTTCAGTAGAATCTAACTCAAATAAAGGGGTAGGACTGAGACTGTGGTATATTTCTTCCTCGATTTCACAATATGCTTCTTCTCCGAGGTCCCCCCACATTCCAAATATACTGAAAGCTGTAGGTATCTCGATAAATGGATCAAAGCCGTTTTGTTCCCAATAGTCGCTGAAGGTAATTAACCCCTTAAATTCATAATTATAGACTGCTGAAAAGGCAAAGGAACCGTGAAGCAAAAAGACCATGGACAACAGGATCACTTGTTTCATTATAACCTCCTCTACGTATACCGTAAGGTTTCACCCCTTCGCCATTGCTGACCTGAGAGAAGGTTATGGCTCATAATACGCTCAACCATAAACTCTCTTAAAGTGTATGAAAAACTGCACCTTATGGTGCCTGTTGAAAATCCGGAGTGGGAGGAACGTTAGCCGGATCAGAAACATAAATCCTCGAGAACGCATGATAGTCCTCGCCTACCCAATGCCCATTCCCACCCCAATCTATATCGTAGGTTCGATCCTCAGTCGAAAAAGTGAGTTCCCTATAGCCAGCCGGTGGAACAAGATAAACAGAGGGAGCATCGATTTTAAAGGTCACATAATAATCGGTACCAGGCTGCAAGTTGAAATTCAGCGGATCGCTCAGCTTTTCCGTGTTTGCACTAACAGTTACGGCATTGTTCCACGCAGCACCGTCGAAAAACACTTGGGTCCAGCTCTCATCAACCACATCGCCCTCACGTCCTGCAGTATCCCTCTGTGCGATAGAGACATTTCGAATAGTATAATCACCCGAATCACGTCCTTGAAAACTCAGAGCAATCTTGCTCGCGGCACTCGTTATGCTATCGCCTTCTATCAGTAGCCTGACGCAGTATCTCACGCTGGAGTGTTTCCAAACAGAATCACCTGTCTGTATGGTTGCATCCCAGGCAATGGACCCGCTATCCGGGCCGGAGACACAGGTGATAGTCAGCGTCTTATTGGTGCCTTGCCCCGCATCGTCAGTTGCAGTTACCGTTACGACAATTGTTTCACCCTGGTTAACCGTCACCGGAAAATTCCAGTTGGCATAGCCGTCATCGGTAACGGCCTCGCCCGTTACCCCGGTATCAGTTGAGTAAGTGACAGATGATATCATGCTATCATCGCTTGCCGTCCCTGCAATCGTGATCGTTTCCTGATCGTTTGCTGTTTCGATTGTATAGCTGGAACCAGTAGTTGGTTGAGTGAAAGACAAACTTGGAGGTGTGTCATCTCCGCCACCGCCTCCCTCGCTGCCGATGGTGACAGGAAATCCTGAACTTACACTTCCATCTGCCTTGAATACGAATAGGTACGCTGCTTCGCCTGCTGAAAAATCTCCAGTATTAACTGTTGCTGTAATACTGTTGTTGCTCCAGGCCGTTGGGGTCAAAATTGTCAATTTGGTTGCATTGTCATATGTAGAGGAATTGCCAATTTCCACCCTTGCCTGCGCTGACGGTCCAGCTGCGATATAAATATCGTCAAATGAACTAAAACAGTTTGATGTTTGTCGCCCATAGCCATTGGGCCGAACTCTTTCCCAAGCCCCCCCAGCCTTAAGATTGTTAACGCCGAGATCATTTTCTCGCTGTACGACACCACCTTGGGTCAACTCCCAGAACTTCACCTCTCCATCATTGCTGGTTGAGGAGGTCGAACCTTTTAACCATATCCAGAGCCTCTTCCACTCACCTTTGACGAAATCAACGTTGGTATAGTTTGAATACCCCGGATCGCTCTCATTTCCATTTATCTGCCATGAGGAATGTCTCGTTGGCAAAACTAAATCGTCATCATTCGTGCTGCTGCCCTGCAACCACATTTGTTTCCAATTTATTCCAGACGATGAACCTTCCCCTGGATAATTGTTGCCCGAAGGCAGATAGAGCCACCATGATATAAATACATTTCTCGTGCTTGGAGGCAAATTCCCCTGTATCCAGTTCGAATAGTGTACCGAATAATCAGACGTAAACGATTGTGAACCGCTCACCGATGCGGTCGTTCCATAATAGGAACTACCGTCTCTCGAAGACCACTGCCCATATTTAGCTGATCCTGGACCCGTCGCAATGTTCGCTCCAGGCGTGCCAGATTCAAAATCGTCAAAGAGAATTACGTCAGGTCCTGCTGCACCAAAATCTGAACCACTGATAGTGATGACCTCCCCATCTGCAACAACTCCTTTGACTCCACTTACCGCCGCTGCCTGACTTATATCCCCGGAGGCTAACAATGAAATACACATAAAGAGTAAGCAGCTCATTATAGTGCCAGCCCGTACTTTACAAATTCTGCTATATGTAGCTAAGCAATATCCCATGCCATTCCCTCCATGTGATTCACTCTGAAATTTCACCTAATAAAAAAAACCTACTACCCCTCTACTACTGCACGGTAATATTTATAATTACCGGAGCATCCTGTGGGGAAACGGTCACCATTGCAGATTGCCCGCTTTCTCCATTTTCATTAAAGGCGGTGAGCACGAAATGATAGGTCTCATCTTCCAAGAGCCCTGTCACAGTATACGAGGTAACTTTGCCGACCAAGATAGGCGATGCCCCCTGGCTTAGCTCAGTTCCCACCCAGGGAGGCCCACCCGTTCCACCCGAATTGTAATAGAGTCTGTATCCGGTTAGTGGCTCGGGGACTGCCGTCCACTGGAAAGTAACATCTTTAGCGTTTGTAGAAAGTGGAAGCAGAAAAACAGTCAGCAACAACAAGGTTGCATTGATTAAGGCCACTTTGATATATCGAGCGGTTTTGAACGATTTCATTGCCTTTTTCCCTTAAACAATATAGTTAACAGTTTTATAAGTTGATCAGTTTGTCTTCATCACTTAGCGTAACTCTATTCCATTCTGAATATTGAGTGCTGACTTATGCGTGAGTTAGTTTATCAACAAGAGTTTTTCCTGTTACCCCTATTTACTCTTGTCCCGGCGGAGTGGAACCAATAACCAGATAACCCACCGTTTCCGGAGCGTGGCTCACCTCCTGGTCTTGAGACTGTTCTTCCTCAACTTTTATCTTAACAGATGAAGTTCCGGCATCTTTCATTCTCAGTGCAGCGGTATCACTCTCATTGGTCGTCTGCATTGTGGCAAGAAATAGCGGAATATCAGAGAATCCGCTTTGATAGGTAATTGTGGCCCAGCTATCTGTAATCGAATTCGGTGTCAAAACTGCTTCATACGCCAATTGATTCTCCGGGAAGAAACCGGAGCCACTCTCCCAGGCGATATAGCCTATGCTTTCTTGTCCATGGTTTGACTGCGTCGATTCCTGCTCTTGCAACTGATATTCGAATCCGATCAGATCGACATTACGCAACCTGCCGACCACCACGCCTGACTCATTTACAGTGAGCACCTGGGTAAGAAGCACCGGCTCGCGATTAAGCCGCTCGGTGAATTTTACCTCTGTAAACGAGCTATCTGCCGTAAAAGTGCCGACTTCGATCTTCGTTCCGTCAGCAAGGGTGTATGAACCCCTTTCCACGACCATATAGGTCACTGTTTCCCATGCGTGTTTGCCTTTGAGATATTCCCATCGGCCCAATTGCATCTCAAATCCTATCGAGTCGACATTTCTCACCTGAACGGCCACAGGAGTTGGATCTTTGTATGTCGGAGGCCCGACAATTACCACAGGGTCCTTGTATTGCTGTGCGAACTCAAATCGTTGCCACTTTTGCCGAACCTGGACTTCCTGAAGTTCGAAGTAAAACTCTGGAAGAACAGATTCTAGGGCGGTGATGGTCGTGGAGCTGCTTCCAGTCTCTCCGGCGCTATCGGTAACCTGCAAAGTAGCAGTGTATGTTCCCGGAATGGTATAGATATGCTCAGTAGTCGCCCCAGTAGCCGTGGAGCCATCACCAAAACTCCATTTATAGGAGGCGATAGCTCCTTCAGCATCACTTGATTCGGAGCCGTCAAAACCCACCGTAAATGGCACTTCCCCCTTGGAACTCGTGACAGAGATGACTGCTTGCGGTGGTTCGTTGGGCGTCGACCCTGAATCAGTGACAAGTATAGGCGTGCTCGCCTGATCGCTGAGCGAAGCACTATCCGTCACCGTCAAAATGGTATCAAAGGATCCGGCCACGTTAAAGGTATGGGCCACCGCTTCACCTATGGCAGTGCTCCCGTCACCAAAATTCCACTCGTAGGAAACTATCGGTGGCTGGTTCGTGGTGGAACCGTTCCCTTCAAATGAAACGTCATGCGGTTTGTCACCGATTGGGTTCGATGATGCTATCACCGCCGTCGGCGGTTCGGTGGTAGGTGGCTCTGTCGGCTCTTGAACGCTAATGATCACCGATTCTTGATTGGTGTTACCAGCCTGGTCTCTCACCACCAGGCTGGCGGTAAAGTTACCCTTAGTTGCATATGCGTGGTCAGCCGTCACCCCGCGGCCAAGACCGCCATCACCAAAATTCCACTCATATGCGGTAATTTCACCTGAGGAGCCGGAACCGTCAAAAGAGACGGAGAGCGGAGCATCGCCTGCGAGCGGAGTCGCGACTATGGCCGCGCTGAGGGGAGGCTCCGCCGGCGTGCCTATGCTCAGGGTGAATGGGGCTGAGTGGGGACTTTCGCTATCGTCGCTGTAGAGTGCTGTGAGGGTGAAATTAAACGTTCCATCCTCGCTGGTAATATCACAACTGAACGGTGTCGCGGTGGTTTCCGCTGTTTCACACACCGGTTGTCCGTCTTTATACAAGAGGTATCCAACATGATCTACCCCGGCGATGTTCGGAGGGCTGAAAGTATATTCTATGGTCAATGTATGTGAGGCCGTTTCTCCCACTGTTATATTGACGGTGTCTTGACTGCTGTTTCCTGCGGAATCGCTGACCACCAATGTTGCCGTATAGCTGCCAGCAGCTTCGTAGGTGTGCCCTACAGCTGATCCGCTGCCCTGGTTGTTGTCACCGAACGACCACTGGTAGGAAACAATTTCACCTGTTGAACCGGTTCCGTTAAACGCCACTGCCAGGGGCGGCGCACCGGAGGTGGTGTCGGTACTGATCGAGGCTTTAAGAGGCGGCGACTGTTCCGCGGCGGTAATGCCAACACTGCTTGTGTCTGTCGCACCACTTGCATCGGCAATGGTCAAGGTAGCAGTATAATTACCCGCTTCCTGGTAGGTATGGGAAGTGCTCACTCCCGTTCCCGATCCACCATCACCGAACGACCAGGAATAGCTGGCAATTTCTCCACTTGAGGCAGAAGCATTGAACGATACGGAAAGTGGAGCCTCTCCTGAGGTGGGAGTGGCTGAAATGGATGCACCAAGAGGCGGGAGTGGTTGCTCGGCAACGCTAATGCCAACGCTGCCTGTGTCTGTCGCACCGCTCGCATCAGCTATGGTCAGAGTGGCTGTATAACTGCCTGCTTCCTGGTAAGTATGGGAAGCGCTCACTCCCGCTCCCGTCCCACCGTCACCAAATGCCCAGGAATAGCTCGCAATTTCCCCGCCTGAGGCAGATGCATCGAACGATACGGAAAGTGGAGCCTCTCCTGAGGTGGGAAGGGCTGAAATGGATGCACCAAGAGGCGGGAGTGGTTGCTCGGCAACGCTAATGCCAACGCTGCTCGTGTCTGTCACACCGCTCGCATCGGCAATGGTTAAGGTGGCCGTGTAGTTACCGGCCTCTTGATAGGTATGGGTGGCATTCCCCCCCACTCCCGTCCCGCCGTCACCAAATGCCCAGGAATAGCTCGCAATTTCCCCGCTTGAGGCAGATGCATCGAACGATACGGAAAGTGGCGCCTCTCCTGAAGTGGGCGTGACTGTGAAGGCCGCGCTTGGAGGTGGTAAAATTGGCGGTGTATCGGTAATGGTGAGAGTGAATGGCGATGAGGCTGCACTCTCAGTATTGTCGCTGTATAACGCAGTCAGGGAGAAGTCAAAGGTCCCAACACCCGTCAATATGTTGCAGACCATTGGGTTGGTGGTTGTGTCTGCAGTTTCGCAGGCCGGTTGACCTTCTTTGTACAACCGATACCCCACATGCGTTACACCTGATAGAGGTGGAGCAGTAAACGAATACTCTATTGCCAGTGTTTTTGACACTTCGCCTGGAGGAAGAGTGGAGATAGTGTACGAGAACGATATGGAAGGAGGGCTTTCAGTATTATCGCTATATAATGCCGTTAGGGTGAAGTCGAAAGTCCCGCTGTCCGTCATTATGTCGCAGACCATTGGGTTGGTCACTGTATCAGCAGTTTCGCAGGCCAGCTGACCTTCTTTATACAGCCGATACCCTACGTGGCTCCCTCCCGAATAATCTGGAGGGGTGAAAGAATATTCTATCTCTAAGGTACGTAGTTCAGCTCCCCACAGACTCAAAGGAACCAAACAACTGAGTAGAAGAAGTGGCACTAAAAGACGTAACATTAGAAGGCGTCTCATCGTTCAGTCCATCATTGCTGAATCGCAAAGCCCTTTGGTATGAATAAGGTCTCCCGACCAGATCTTTAGTGCTTCATACCATCGGCCCACCATCAAATCGGCTATATTAATAATATCCAAAGGGAAAAGAGCACTCATCGTACTTTCCCATTATGATTCATCGCTCTATCCAAGAATCGCAGGTATACATGCTTGCATAGTACGTCCTGAGACGACCCGTGTCAAATCGGGCGAAAAGCGCGGTGGAGCACATTTTTTTATGTAAACTCAGACAAGTCTTGGCTATAACTGGCCATCTTTTTTTTCTTTCATTTTTGCGGAAATGAATAAGAAAGGAGAACAACGATGACCTGCGATACAGAGTTTTCCCCTCAGCGATCTTCCGAGCCGCGAGAGCGCTAAGACTCGCCCTGGCAGTAATGTACATTCAAGCTATCTCGCCCCATGAGGTTTCCAAGATAACCGAGGAACTCTGTAGTATTGATGTCCCCCCAAGCAGATGTAAGTAGGACCGTGAAGCACTGGATGAGCGGCTACAGAGCTGGCGTGACCCAACACTACAAAGCTTCCAGGTGAGTATCACTTTTGACGTCCTTAACGATATTGCCAATCCAAAGATTTTCTAAGGGAAAAAGACAACTGATCTATCGGTTGGAGATAGGTACTCCCGCATGTCACTCCCGCACATTAATGGGCTCCCCCACCCAATCGCATAACAACATTCAGCTTCTTTTTCCTTCAGAATTTATCGGTTCTCAACCCATCCCTTTATACAGAAATTTTAATTTCCTGGGCCTTTTGCCCCGTAGCAGCAAAATTTTGCTATGAACAGCGGTATTTACTGATTTACTCAGGCATCCAATATATGAGATGGTAATATTAGTGTTCGGAACAAGCAGGCCACCTTGATGACAGCACGTTTTTTTTGATAGGAAAATCATTCGACATATACTACGGTTATTTGTTATGGCCTAATATATTGCGTAACGGTTATACCCAGTTCTTAATTCAAGGCACAACCAGTCTCAGCACGTGCAGCATCAGATTAACTTTTTCTGAAAGGATACGTTATGCTCTTCTCAAGATTGATTTCTTTATGCTGTATCATGATTATGCTCCTTATTACTCCCGGTTGTTCAGACGACAACAAGAAAAAGCTCAAACACTACAACAGGGCCATGGAATATATCGAGCAGGATGACAACAAGGCCGCAATAATAGAGCTTCGAAATGCCATCCAGATCGACCCCAAATACGCTGAAGCAAGGTATCAGCTTGGCCTTTTACAGCTCGAAGAAGGAAACATGCAGGCTGGGTTCAATCAGTTGAAGCGGACAGCAGACCTGGAACCTGCCAACACTGATGCCGCTGTCAAAGTAACTGAATTCCTGCTTATGGCCAAAGAAACTGACGATGCCAGAAAGTACATAGAGAAGGTACTGGAAATAGAGCCTGATAATACTCAGGCTCTGTACCTGCTCGCTAACCTGGAACTACTCGCTGGCAACATTGAGGCCACCCAGCAGGTTGTAAATACCCTCAAAACTAAAGATCCCCAATCAGACCGTTTTTTCAACTTGAGGGGCCGCATTGCGGCCGTCGAGAAGGATTTCGAAACAAGCGAAGAAATGTTTTTGAAGGCTCTTGAAGTAAACCCTGAAAATTCCAATAATTTTAGAACACTACTCTTTTTCTATCAACAGCAGCAGGATAAAGAGAAGGCAGAAGAAATTTTGCTGCAAATGGTGGAGAGTTTCCCGCA
Organism: Desulfosediminicola sp.; assembly: GCF_048381775.1. Taxonomy (NCBI): domain Bacteria; kingdom Pseudomonadati; phylum Thermodesulfobacteriota; class Desulfobulbia; order Desulfobulbales; family Desulfocapsaceae; genus Desulfosediminicola; species Desulfosediminicola sp. The sequence continues at coordinate 36,335 of NZ_JBLXGE010000002.1, forward strand.
AGACTGGCGTTCCTATTCTTTGCTTTCCAATTTTTATTTGCAAACAAAGGATATTGATAAAGCAATGACCGCCGCCCAGAAAGCTGTAGAACTTGATCCAGAATCCAGCGACCTCAGGTCAGCCGTTGCTAATATCTACCGGACCGGAAACCAGTATCAGCAGGCGGTAGACTTCCTCGAAATTGCCACGACGGACCTCCCTGATTCCATTCAACTCAAAGCCGAACTTGCCAATGCCTATTTTGAATTGAGACGGTTTGATAAAGCCAGCGAAATTTGTGAGTCAATCCTTTCTGACAACGCGAATCACGGCGGTGCCCAATTTGTCAAAGCCAAGCTACTACTCAATGATAATCAACTCAATGAGGGTTTGGAGCTGCTCATCTCTCTCACGTCGAACTACCCGAAGTGGCCTGACCCACATTACTTCATGGCCCTTACCCATCTGCGCTCCGGAGATCTCGAGCTTGCACAAAAGTCGGCTGCAACTGCTCTTCAACTTGCACCAGCCAACAGTCGCTATCATACACTTCTGGCGAGGATTTTGCTCGGGAGAGGCGAGTTTGACGGGGCGGGCCGGGAGGCCACCATAGCCTTGCGCCTGGACAACAAAAATCTTGCTGCAGCCAAATTGATGGCTAAAGCACTGCTTGCGGAAAAACGCTTTGATGACGCAATAAAAGCTATTGAAGAGATACGTAAAATCACCCCAACGGATCTTGACATGCTCGGCAGTCTCGGCCTCGCCTATCTCGGTAAACAAGACAAAGAACAGGCGGAAAAAACCTTCCAGAAACTTGTCGAACTGGCACCGGACAATGCAAAAGCTTTAGCGCTCTACGCCTCGCTTGCATCAGAAAATGATATTGGAAGAGGAATTCAGATTGTCAAACAACAGATTGAACGTTCACCTGATACAGCCGGACACTATATGCTGCTCGGTAACATTCTCTCCCAGGGAGGACAACCAGAAGAGGCGCTGGAAGCTTATGCAAAATCCCAGGAACTTGCACCAGACCTGCCTCACTCTTTTGTTGCATCTGCGCGGCTTATGCATTCGATGGGCCGCACAGATGAAGCCATTAACGAGTTTCTTGGGTTGCTGAAGTCTCAGCCTGATTCCATCCCTGCAGGCCTTGGACTTGCCACCTTATACGAAACAAAAGGCCAGATGGGGGAGGCTAGAAAGCACTATGAACACGTTCTTACAGTCGCGCCGGACCTGCCGTCAGCCGCCAATAATCTTGCCTATATTCTTGCGAGTGATGAAAATGCCGACCTTGGAGAGGCACTCCGGCTCGCCATGCTTGCTAAACAGGCACTACCTGACGACCCCCATATCGCCGACACCCTCGGAGTGGTTCATCTGAAACGGGAATCGTATGGGCTGGCCATATCCCAGTTTCAGCAGGCACTGGAAGCAGATCCTGAGAATCCAATCATTCTCTACCACATGGCGCTCGCCCAAAAGGGTAACAATGATCCCCAGAGTGCAATCGAAGCGTTGCAATCGTCTGTCGACTCAGAACAAGAGTTTGCAGAACGCGAAGATGCCGAAGCACTGCTGAGGGAGATACAGGCTCACTGACAGGGCATCAATACCATCAAGCATAATGAAAATTTCTATTCAGGTTAGATGAAAGAGGCAGGCTACTCTAGGTACAAACCAACCCCATAGAGGGTGCAATAGGAGAAACACGATGCAGAAAAACATCGCTGTACTGTTATCTGGATGCGGCTATCTTGATGGGACAGAGATCCATGAAGCGACTCTCACGTTACTTGCCATCCATAAATATGGTGCCCAGTACACCTGTTTCGCCCCGGACAGGAACCAGCACCATGTGATAAATCACCTGACCGGCGAAGAAATGACTGAAAGCCGAAACGTTCTTGTTGAATCGGCTAGAATTGCCCGTGGAAATGTTGTCGATTTAAAGGATTTTTCAGCAGATAGTTTCGATGCTCTGATACTACCTGGAGGTTTTGGAGCTGCCAAAAACCTCTCAGACTTTGCCTTTAAAGGACCGGATTGCACTGTAGAACCCGGCGTGGCAAAAGCCATAAAAATGATTCATGAGGCAGGCAAACCCATTGGTGCACTCTGCATCGCTCCGGTAATCATTGCTCAGATCATCCAGGAGGTTACTGTTACAATCGGGCAGGATCAAGGGACATCAGAGGCCCTGATAGCAATGGGAGCCCATCACCAAAAAACCATGCATTGTGAAATAACTGTGGATACTGCGAACAAGGTAGTCACGACCCCATGCTATATGCTTGATTCACGGGTAGACCAAATAGCGGAAGGAGCTGACAAAGTAGTGCAGGCAGTGTTGGAAATGACCTTATGAATTACAACAAATGGGGTATCGCCTGGCGATGCCCCATTTGTTCGATCACCGATCTGAGCGATGAAAAACACAGAGAACAACTTCACCAGGCAACAGATTATTACTTGCCAAGACAAAACTGTTCAAAAATAACGTCAAGGATATCTTCTGTGGTCGTCTCACCAACAATCTCACCAAGTTGATCGAGACATTCCTGTAATTCGACCGCGATCAGATCACTGGTTAACCCCATATTCAATGCATCCTGAATCCGGATACAAGCTTCATTGGCTTTTTGCAGCGCCAGCTTATGCCGCATATTCGGCGCACAAGCAGTCTCCTCCCACTGCTCACTACCGGACGCCACACGATTAAAAATCGCTTTCTTCAGTTCCTCGATACCATGCTGCTCTCTGGCTGATATATAAACAGCCGGAGCATCGGTACCAAGAGGCCTGGTAAAGCCTTCATGAACTTTGCACACATCGGTTTTATTAACCAGCACCAGTAAAGGCTTATGAGCAACTGACTCATAAAGGCGGACGTCTGCAGCAGATATTTCCCGAGCTCCATCGAGCATGAACAACACCAGGTCTGCCGCGTTAATCAACTCCTTCGCTCGCTGAATTCCGAGTTCCTCAACAATCTCGGCATCTTCCCTGATACCCGCAGTATCAACAAGTCGTACCGGCATTCCGAGAATATCTATATATTCTTCAATTGTATCTCTGGTTGTCCCAGGGATCTCTGTAACCAAGGCCCGCTCTTCCTGCAAAAGAGTATTGAGCAGGCTTGATTTGCCGACATTGGGAAGCCCGGCTATAACCACTGAAATCCCTTCCCGATAGATCTTGCCCTGCTCTGCACTTCGCAAAAGTTTGTCCAGCGGTGATGCCACTTCAGTGTCCAGCTGGCTGATGAGATGGCTGTGATCGACAATTTCCACATCTTCATCCGGAAAATCGATCGCCACCTCTATAACCGCCCGCATGTTGGTCAGGCTTTTGCGAATTATATCTATTTGTTGAAAGAGTGAACCGGAGAGTTGTTCCTGCGCCAGATCTACACCTTTGTTGGTGCGGGCAGTGAGAATGTCGATTACCGCTTCTGCCTGGGTAAGGTCGATTCTGCCATTGAGAAATGCTCTTTTGGTGAATTCTCCGGGTTCAGCCAGTTCGACCCCCTGACGGAGAAGCAGTTCAAGCACATTCTGCAATACCAGAAATGAGCCGTGGCAGTGAATTTCGACCACATCTTCCCTGGTATAGGTACGCGGAGCCTGCATATAAACTGCAAGCACCTCATCAAGCACTTTGCCGTCGGCCGGGTCTGTTACATGACCATAATAAAGGCGATGACTTTCGTAAGCGCAGTTTTTGTCCAACGGCACAAAAATACGGCGCAGAATCTCGAGAGATTCTGCGCCGCTCATTCTGATAATGCCGATTCCACCTGCACCAGGGGGAGTAGACATTGCAGCTATGGTATTTTCCTGATTGAGATGATTGCTCATTTTTTCTCTACAGCTGCGAGCAATCGTGTGCAGGCAGCTTACTCATCACTTGTGGGTTTTGCCCCGTTTTTTCCATTCCTGCCTTTGCGACCACCGCGATTACCGCCTTTCTTGCGGCCGCCACGTCCGGCTTTCCCAGGTTTGTAGATAAGGATTTTTTTGAAGAGTCCGTCTCCAACAGATCGGCTGCGAACTTCTTTGTCTTCCTGGAGTACCATATGTATTTCGCGGCGTTCGGAAGGGTTAAGTGCCGGAAGAACCTGGGTTTTGCCTGTCTCCTTGACTTTAGCAGCATACTCTACGGCTTTCTGCTTGAGTTCTTCAAGCCTGCGCTCACGGAAACTACCGACATTGACCTTGATCCGAAGTCGCTCCGGACACTGTCTTGCCACCATTTTGCGGAGCAGGTATTGAATGGAGTCTAAGGTTTTGCCTTCCGGACCTGCGAGCTCCTCTTCAAATTCACCGCTGACATTGCATTCAACAGCAAGCCCTTCATTGGAAACCGCAACCTCTGAGGGATACCCCATCTTCTCAAGTAATTGTACAAGCTGAGCCTTGACAATTGCAACACTCTGAGCGCTTGCTTCAGTCTCGGCCTCTGCCTCTGCCTCCGCCTCTACTTCGATTTCAGCGGATTCGCTTTTTTCTTCGACCGGGATAGCTGCTTTCGCAATTGGCTCAGCATCATCAACGGATTGAGTTTCATCAGCCACAGACTCTTCAGCGTGTTGCTCCTCAACCGTCTCTTCAGGCTCAGGCTGTTTTGCTGAAGAGATCGCATTCGCGAAATCTTCATCGACATCCTGCTTTAAGGAAACTCGAATTTTGGCCTTTCTGCGAATAAGCCCAAAAATCCCATTTGATCCCGTTTCCAATACCTCGATATCAAGCATTTCCTGTGGAACGTTTAAGGTCTCACAAGCTTTCTTTATTGCGTCTGTAACTTCTTTTCCGAAAAAGTCTTTTTTTTCACCAGACATTGCTTCTCTCTGCTTTTAGGTTTCTCAGCTACCGCGATCCGATCTCATCATGAGATCGGATGCGAATTTGCCGGAATCAGGCTGCCTTTTGCGCCACTTCGCGGTTGATCAACTGCTGCTGGAGAATCGACAACAGGTTGTTGACAAACCAGTAGAGTACCAGACCAGAGGCAAAATTGAGAAACATAAAGGTAAAGATCACCGGCAGGAACATCAGAATTCTTGCCTGAGTCGGGTCAGCTGTCGTTGGGGTGAACTTCTGTTGAATAAACATGGAAGCACCCATCATCAATGTCAATACTGGAATACCGTGCAGGTATGGAATATCGAAACCAATCCACAATCTGTCTGGCGCCGAAAGGTCGTTAATCCAGAGCATGAACGGCGCATGGCGAAGCTCAATACTCTGCAACAGGACCTTATAAAGTGCGAAGAATACCGGGATCTGTAACACCATTGGCAGACAGCCGCCCAGTGGATTGACCTTATAGGTCTTGTAGAGGCCCATCACCTCCTGATTCATCTTGGTTGGATCATCCTTGTACTTCTCTTTGATCTTCACCATCTTCGGCTGAAGTTTCTGCATATTTTTCATCGACTTCATACCCTTTTGGGTAATTGGCCAGAAAACTGCCTTGAAGAGAACGGTCACCAGGATGATGGCAATACCGTAGTTATGAACAAATCCGTAAAAGAAGTTCAACAACCAGAGGGTTGGACGGGCGATAAAATCAAAGAATCCGAAGTTTACAGCCTTCTGGAGATTGTGCCCGATCTCCTCCATCACCTTCACTTTTTTCGGTCCGTAGTAGATTCCGTAACTATAGGTCTTCTCGGCTCCTGGCTGAAGCGTGTCCAGATCTCCGGACAATGTGGTGACAGTAAGCTCTTCATCACCTTGCATATGGTAACTGGTGCCGATCCCTTCATATGGGATAATGGCCCTTACGAAATAATGACTGCCGTAACCTGCCCAATCAAAATTACCCTGCAGGGTCATCGGGCCGTCTTTGTACTTCTTGACCTTCACCTCATTGAGATCGCCATTGTGATAACTGGTCGGCCCACGGAAGAGAAAGCCATCAGCCGGACTACCGGTTTTCAGGAATGGAGTGTTGACTTGCTGCAACTGCGGCATTCCCTGAAGAACGCTGCCGCTGGTATTTCGTACAGTCACCGCGAGATCGAACAGATAACTGTCCTTGGCGAAAGTGTAGGTACGGGTAATAACAAGACCTGCTCCGGCATCAGCTTCCATCACCAGACGGGCCTTGCCATCGCTGAAAGTCACGCCCTCGCTGGTGGCCTTGTAGAGCAGATCCTGACCAACCGCGCCACCCCAGGAAAATTTCAGTGGGTAGCCAGCCGCATCGCTGGAATTGACGAGCTCTTCTCCCGGAGCATTTTCTTCCATTGTATGGAAGTGCTCTTTCAATGAGATCCGCTTCAGCGCGCCACCATTTTCTGTAAACACTGCAGTATACAGATCGGTGTCCACAGTGATATCCCTGGCCTCAGGATGCATTACAACCGGCTGAACCGGAGTAACCATTGCCGGCGCCTGTGTCTCTTGTGGAGTTGCTATTTGCTGGCTACCATCAACTGCGGTACCTTCCACCTGGGTCACAACCTGAGTCTGCTCAGGCTCAAACCCGACAAAAAAGTACTGGTAACCAAACAATATGGCGAAAGATAGAATTACTGCCAATATGGCTCTTTGGATATCCATGTGCTTACCGATTGAATTTACGCCACAGAAATGATCCCGTGGAATGGAAGTTAAATAAGTGTGGCGGCAACCGCTTAGCGCAGAGGATCATAACCGCCTCTCGAAAATGGATGGCAACGCAGTATACGACGAATGCCGAGATATGTCCCCCGTATCGCACCATATTTCTTTAGTGCCTCGATTGTGTACGCAGAACACGTGGGAGTAAAGCGGCAGCTGGGGGGAAGTAATGGGGATATCAAATATTGATATCCGCGAACCATCCACAAGAGCATAATCTTGGGAATCTGAGATATTCTGATCTCAGCTTTCATGTATTGCTCTCCACTTGCGGGTCAGTGGTTCAACCGCTTTACTGATGGAAAGGGGAGAGGTGAATGCGAAGTCAGGCCTGACTGCAAATACGATATCGGCACCGGACGGATAGAGTTCCCGCTCCAAGCGGAACGATTCTCGAATTATCCGTTTGATGCGATTTCTCCTGACAGCACCCCGAATTTTCCGGTTTACACTGATCCCGATCCGGCTGTACCCCAGGTCGTTTGGACAACAGATGAGAGAAAATCCCTTGCCGTGCAAACGTTTGCCCTGGTCATATACCCTATTGAACTCCCAGCCTTTGCGTAGCTGAGAGTCCTTGGGAAATGAAAGTTTTTTCAAAAAAGCTCGGTTATGCGGACAAACGTTTACGACCGCGCGCTCTGCGAGCATTAAGAATTGCACGTCCTGCGCGAGTTGCCATACGGGCACGAAATCCATGGGTGCGACTACGTTTGATGTTGCTTGGCTGAAAAGTACGCTTGCTCATAATTCACTTCCTCTTGTACTAATCCGTGCGCTGCACGGAGTATTCTAAAATTTCCCAGGCCTTTGTCGAGCTCTTTAAATCTGTACATCCTTGATTTATAAGAGCTTGCCTCCCCAATAGCGTTATGCCCAAATTTTATCCGGGGATTTAAAAATCACAAAAGATGAATATTAACCACAGAAGTCACAGACTGTCAAACATTTTCACCTGTCAGGAACACCTCGTCTTGCATAGAACAGTCCGCTATGATACTTTCAGGCGAAATACATGATCTATCGCGTCTCCTGAGTTCAATTGCTTCGGTATCCTCCACATGACAGACTTTGCTAATTATACATATAACGACCTCGACTGGAACCTTCTCTGGCAAAACGCCCGTGACAAAAGAGGCTGGTCCAGCAAAGGCCCATCGGATTGGGATAAAAAATCTGCGTCATTTGCCTCGCGCAACAGCGACTCCCCGTTTACCAGTCTGCTTTTGCAACATTTGCCGCTTACGCCTGAAACAACTGTACTTGATATCGGTTGTGGTCCTGGCACTCTGGCTATCCCCCTGGCCAGAAAAGTCTGTTCGGTAACGGCCATCGACTTCTCACCCGGTATGCTCGATATCCTGCAACAAAACGCCCGAAAAGAACAACTGAAAAACATCCGTACCATTCAGTGCGCCTGGGAGGATAACTGGCAGCAAAAAAATATCAACGTACACGATATAACAATTGCTTCCCGCTCCCTGAACGTCAAGGACATCTCAGGAGCAATTGACAAACTTAACAGTTACGCTGCCAAATACGTGTTTATAGTAGATCGGATTTCGCCTACCCCGTTCGATCCCGATCTCTACGAGGCCGTGGGCCGAAGCTTTCAGTCCGGCCCCGATTATATCTATACGCTCAATACATTGTATACTAAAAATATACACCCAAACGTCGTAATTATTGAGCTTGAAAAAGAATTACATTTTGAAAGTCTTGACCAGGCCTTTCTCTCGTATAGCTGGATGTTGAAAGACATGAACGATGAAGAGGAGTTACTGGTCAGGCGCTACCTGAATCAAAAGTCTCAGCCCAACGCGGACGGCAGTATAACAATTATCCGTGAGACACCACCGCGCTGGGCGGTGATCTGGTGGAAAAAAAATCAACATTGAACTTGTGCTGAACAGCACTCACTAGGATAAGCAAATAAAATCAATGAACGACTACGATGTAATAGTAATTGGTGCAGGCCATGCCGGTTGTGAAGCTGCGCTGGCCAGTGCCCGGATGGGATGTAATACCCTGGTAACCATTATCAACGCTGATACAATTGGTGCCATGTCCTGCAACCCCGCCATTGGCGGATTGGCTAAAGGTCACCTGGTCCGGGAGATAGACGCTCTTGGTGGTGAAATGGCAACAAATATAGACGCCACTTCTATCCAGTTCAGAAGGCTCAATACCAGTAAAGGACCGGCAGTCAGATCATCCCGGGCCCAGGCTGACAGACTCCTTTACCGGCTGCGAATGAAGTCTGTACTCGAAAATCAGAAAAATCTTACGATCAGCCAGACAGTTGCCGACTCCCTCATCGTAGAAGACAACAGAGTTTGTGGCATCACCACTTCTCTCAATGAAGAGATCCGTGCTGCCGCAGTTATCGTTGCCACAGGGACATTTTTAAACGGTCTCGTGCATATTGGGTTGAAGAATTTTCCAGCAGGCCGTCTTGGTGATTCTCCATCCGTTAAACTTGCTCAGTGGTTTAAAGAGGCGGGTTTTCAGGTTGGCCGGATGAAGACAGGTACCGTCCCCAGGCTTGATGCAAATACTATCGACTATTCAGAACTGGAACCCCAGCATAGTGATCAGCCTCCTGCACACTTTTCCTTTGCCTCTTCAGGACGCTATACTCTGCCTCAGCTCCCCTGCCATATAACATATACCAACGAAACAACACATGAGGTTATCAGGCAGGGAATTGATCAGTCCCCGATGTACACCGGCATAATAGAAGGCATTGGCGCAAGGTATTGTCCTTCCATCGAAGACAAGGTTATGCGCTTTCCGGAAAAGCTCAGACATCAGGTTTTCCTTGAGCCGGAAGGTCTCGACACCACAGAAGTTTATCCCAACGGGTTACCCACCAGTCTCCCTCTCAATACGCAGATTGCCATGATCCGCTCAATCAAAGGTCTTGAAAATGCAAAGATTATTCGACCTGGCTATGCTATTGAATATGATTACATTGATCCGCTTGAACTTCGCCCATCACTTGCCACCAAACGCTTTGATGGCCTTTACCTTGCCGGTCAGATCAACGGCACCTCCGGTTATGAGGAGGCTGCTGCACAGGGTTTGATGGCTGCCATTAACGCCGTGCGCTATGTTCGCGGAGAAGAACCATTCATTCTTGATCGTTCTGAGGCATATATAGGTGTACTCATAGATGACCTTGTAACCCTCGGGACTAAAGAGCCTTATCGTCTCTTTACCTCAAGAGCCGAATACAGACTTTTGCTGCGCGAAGACAACGCAGATCTCAGGCTTTGCCAGAAAGGATTTGACATAGGTCTGCTTGACCAGGACCGTTACCAGCATTTCATTGCCAAACAGGCTGCCATCCAGGAAGGACTTGAACTGCTCAAAACTGAAACGGTACGACCAACCAGTGAAATAAGCGATGCACTGGTCGAACTTGGCAGCACCCCGGCTAAACAAAAATATTACCTTGCCGACCTCCTTAGAAGGCCTGAAATTGATCTGCATAAACTTGCCCAACTCCCCTTGGCCGATTTGGTACAGCAAAGGCTGGATAATCTTGCCGCCTCTAATGTCTGCGACGAAATCCAGCTTGAGATCAAATTCCAGGGGTATATTGACCGCCAGCGTGAACAGGTTGAACGATTCAAGAAAATGGAAGCGGTCAAACTGCCTGAAGAACTCGACTACCAATCGATGTCAGGACTTTCCAATGAGGTTGTGGAAAAGTTGAGTACAATCAAGCCACTCTCGCTCGGCCAGGCTTCACGCATTTCCGGAGTAACGCCTGCAGCAATATCAGTTCTCCAGGTGCATCTCCGGCGCCGCAGACACCAATAATACACAATGCTCACCTACCCAGAAATCGATCCGGTTCTATTCAATATCGGCGGTCCCTTCCAGGTCCGCTGGTATGGACTCATGTATGTGCTTGGCTTTATTGCTACTTACATCCTGGTGCGGCACCAGATACGCCGCTTTGGCTACAATGAACTCTCAGAGCACTTTGAAAATCTTAATTTCGTTCTCCTGCTTGGAGTTGTACTTGGTGGCAGGCTTGGCTATATCCTTTTCTACAATCTTGATTTTTACCTGGAAAATCCTCTTCAGATGCTTGCCCTTACCTCCGGTGGCATGTCCTTTCACGGTGCATGCATCGCCCTCATCGGGGGGGCCTGGATTTTCACCAGGAAAAACAAGATCGATTTCTGGAAAACAGCCGATCTCTATGCTGCAACGATCCCGATTGGTCTGGGCCTTGGTAGAATCGGCAACTTTATCAATGGTGAACTCTTCGGTCGCACAACTGAAGTCCCCTGGGGGATGGTATTCCCAGGCGGTGGTCCCTTACCAAGACATCCATCCCAACTCTACGAGTCACTGCTTGAGGGCCTTGTATTGTTCATCATCCTCTGGTCACTGAAAAGCAAACCATGGCGAGGCCTCAAAGGATGGCCACACGGTTCGATCCTCTCGCTTTTTCTCATAGGTTATGGAGTCTTGAGATCGTTAGTGGAGCTGGTCCGAGAACCGGACCAGCAAATCGGTTATCTGTTTGCTTCTTTTACCATGGGGCAACTTCTCAGTTTTGCCATGATTTTCACAGGTATGAGCATTTGGCTGTATCGTTCACACCTCACCAGAAGCTAACAGATTCGATTCAATTCAAATAAGGCAGGCTTACTGAACTTTTTCACACAGACGCTTGCCTGGTTTGAATTTCACAACGTTGTGCGCAGGAATGATAATAGACTGTCCGGTCTGGGGGTTACGCCCTTTCTGGGCAGCGCGCTCAACGACCTTAAATGAGCCAAAGCCAACAAGTGTGACACGCTCACCACGCTCCATGGCTTCCACCATGTTCTTAAGTACGATGTTCAGCGCTTTCTCAGCCTGGACTTTGGTAATTCCCCTGGTCTCCGCTATTGCCGCAACCAACTCCCCTTTGTTCATCGTGTACTCTCCTTTTTCCCCTCAAGAAATCTGAACTTCGTTCAATAAACACAAGCATTATTAATGGGTTCAGAGGAAAATACAATTGAGACAATTACCTGTTTTTCGCTAGGTACATATACCTAGTACACCTTCAACTTTCCTATACTTTTATAATAATATCAATTAATTAAGCAAATCAACAGCAGCAACAACATACCTACTGCATGCAAAAAAAAATGAAAAATTATTGAATTAGTAACATTTCCGCATCAATTATTTGTGTTTCACTTCACCAATATTACAACTATTTCGTTTAATCCTAATATTTGACAGGGGTGACAAAGCCGTTTCGCACGGCAAAATTCACCAGGTCGACGCTATTCTTCATCTGAAACTTACGAAGCAAACTTGAGCGATGGTGGTCGACGGTTCTCGGGCTCAGCCCCAGATTGTCCGCCATCTGTTTGCTGGTATAGCCGTCAACGACGAGTTGGAGTATTTCCTTCTCCCGTTTTGTTAACTGCTGAAAAGGACTTTTCCTTTCTCCTCGATAGGTGTTGATAACATCATCTGCAAAATCCTCAGCAATAAATGGCGAAATATAACTCTTCCCTGATTGGATTTTACGGATAGCGATCAGCAACTCCTCATCAGAATCGTCCTTTACCATATACCCGTCTGCACCTGCAGTCATTGAATGATAAAAATACTGTTTGCTTTTGTGCATGGTCAAGATGAGAACTTTCACCCATGAGCACTTCGCCTTGACCTGGCCCACAGCCTCCATGCCGCCAATCTTCGGCATACTTATATCAAGTATTACAAGATCAACCGGTTGCCTATCAAGGAGCTCCAGCAATTCTTCTCCGTCTCCGACTTCCCCAACAACTTCAAGGTCATCATTTTGAGAAATAATATTCTTAATTCCATGCCTGATCAGTACATGATCATCTGCCAGGACAACCCTATAGGGATGAGTCTCAACCATTTAATTTACCTCTGTCACCTAACATCAATTCATCACACCAGAGCCTGAATGACGCTATAATAGAACACGCTGTAGTGCCCAGTTTTTCCATTGTTTTATTCAATATGCTATGAATATCTCATAATAATCTTATTTACTAACAAAAATATTACCAATCGTGCATATGTGCGCTATAAGCGGACTATTTTTCTTGACTTTCTAGCACAGAGCGCTTTGATTAGTGTCTCCAAATATAATGGGAAAATAGAACCTGCTGATGGTCGCAAACTTTTATGCACGTGTAGAGCCTAGGCTCTTTGAAGTTTATATAGTTTTTGAACTTGAAACCTTAAAGGAGATTTACCATGGGAAACGAACCTATTAAACGCCCCACGGCAAATGAAGCACTGCAGATTTTGAAGGATGGAAATCAGCGATTCATGAACGGTGTCCCCGAGCACCCGAATCACAACGAGGAAGTACGCCAACTACTTTCTAAAGGCCAGGCTCCGATTGCCACGATCCTGACCTGTGCAGATTCCCGGGTTCCGCCGGTCAACATTTTTGACCAGGGACTTGGCGACCTGTTTGTTGTACGTGTTGCCGGAAACGTCATCGGTGATCACTCACTTGGGAGTATTGAGTATGCAGTCGCGCATCTCAACACCAAACTCGTTATTGTAATGGGGCATTCCAGTTGCGGTGCAGTAGCCGCGGTAGCTAGCGGTACAGCGCTCGAAGGCCACATCAACTCTGTAGCACCCGCTATCCAGACCGCATTGAAGAAGGTCCGGGAGGACAGTACAGATGTTGTTAATGATGCATCAAAAGAACTCGCCTGCCATATCGCCCAGAAGATAGCCGAATCGGAGCCGATAATCTCCGACAGGGTACAAAACGGTGATGTGCTTGTAATTCCGGCTTATTATGAACTGGAAACAGGAAAAGTCTCTTTTTACGACGCTTGATGCAAACATTAATTTGACATTTATTATTTAGGGTTACCAATGAACATCATTCTTAAATTTTTCCCTTTCCTGTCATGGTTTAAAGACTATGACGGCGGCAAGTTCAAGATTGACCTTCTTGCTGGTATTACCGTTGCTCTCGTTTTAATTCCCCAGTCGATGGCCTACGCACAGCTGGCAGGTCTGCCGGCATATTATGGTCTTTATGCAGCGTTTCTACCTCCTATGGTTGCAGCGCTTTTCGGCTCGAGTCGCCAACTTGCAACCGGCCCCGTTGCTGTCGTTTCACTCATGTCAGCAGCTTCTCTTGAGCCGCTCGCCACTGCAGGATCGGCAGAGTTTATTGCCTATTCTGTCGCGCTAGCACTCACAGTTGGTATCTTCCAGTTCTCCCTTGGCGTGCTTCGCTTGGGGCTGGTGGTGAACTTTCTCTCGCATCCTGTTGTAAACGGTTTTACCAATGCTGCGGCGATTATTATCGCCTCTTCTCAGTTCTCCAAATTTTTCGGGGTGTATGTCGATAAGGCAGAGCACCATTACGAAACCCTCATCCGGGTTGGAGAAGCTGCCATTGATTACACTCATATCCCAACCCTTATCTACGGCATAACGGCTGTTGTTATCATGGTTGGCCTGCGCAAGATCAACCCACGTATACCTAACGTGCTGATCGCTGTTGCAATCACTACAGTCTTTTCCTTCTTCACCGGCTTCAACAAGGATTCCGTGGTCGATGTAAGTGCCATGAAGGCTCCTGGTCTGGCTGAAACGATCACCGAATTCAACGGTGTCATCAGCGATATCCAAACACTCGGTGAGGAAAGGGCAGCTGTAGGGCTCCAGGTTGACGAGGAAAATCTAAAGGAAAGCTCAGGGCATGGGCAATCTATCGATATTATTCGTCTAGAAAGCCAGATCGCCATTCTCACTTCCGAAATGGCCGAACTTAAGCACAAAGCCAGCACCATCAGGGAAGGACTGCGCTACATGAAGTTTGAAGCAGTAGAAACTGATGGCGCGTACACTTTTTATCCCAAGGATAATGTCCCTTCAGACGTTACCACAGATGGCGGCACCTGGAGAATCAAGGTGGGTAACAACGTCCTGGATGCTGCCCAGATCAAGGTCATGGGCGGTGGCGCCATTGTCGGTAAAATCCCTGAAGGATTACCAACACTGTCTGTACCTGAGCTCGACTCAAAGACCTTTTTCAAGCTTCTGCCAACCGCAATTATCATCTCTTTGCTCGGTTTCATGGAGGCAATCGCCATCGCCAAGGCAATGGCTGCCCAGACCGGCCAGAAACTTGATCCGAACCAGGAACTTATTGGTCAGGGTCTTGGTAACATCCTTGGTTCCATCGGCTCCAGTTACGCAGTCTCCGGTTCGTTCTCACGTTCCGCTGTAAACTTGCAGGCCGGTGCCGTCTCTGGTATTTCTTCGGTCGTTACCTCATTGATGGTTGTTATCACCCTGTTGTTCTTTACCCCGCTCCTCTACCATCTGCCACAGGCTGTTCTGGCGGCGGTTATCATGATGGCGGTAATCGGCCTTGTCAATGTAAAGGGCTTCGTCCACGCCTGGAAGGCACAATGGTATGACGGGGCAATCTCAGTACTGAGTTTCCTTATAACCCTGTATTTCGCACCACACCTCGATAAAGGCATCATGGTCGGTGTTGCACTCTCCATGACTGTATTTCTTTATAAGTCCATGAGACCGGTGGTTGCCAGCCTGTCCATGAACGAAGAAAAAGTACTCAAGAGCGCTGAGCACTTCCGCTTGAAGGGTTGCCGCCATATTGCTGTAGTACGGTTCGACGGTGCTCTTTTCTTCGCTAATGCCAGTTATCTCGACGAACAGGTATTGAAATTTCGTACCGATCAGCCTGATCTCCGTTACATTCTGCTTGATGCCCGCGGTATCAACGATATGGATGCTTCTGGTGAGGAGGCGCTTGAGATGCTCGTCAAACGGGTACGCAGTGCCGGTCTCGGCTTTGCCATGTGCGGAATCAAGGGCCAGGTTATCACAGTAATGGAGCGTACCGGCCTGCTCGCCAAGATTGGTGAAGATGAGATTTTTGCTGACAGCAAAGCCGCTGTCGCCGCGTTAATCGACCGGGTGCACACCAACACTGACCTCCCTGAAAAAGGTTGTAAGAGCTGTCCACTGACACAATATATACCTGCTGAAAGCTAATTTTCAGCCAACTCTCAATCGATCTATTGGGCCGCATTTTCTCGCTATTTATAGAAAATGCGGCCTTTTTTCTTCAACTCCTCTTTCCGGCATTGCTTGTCAACAATATCTTTGACTGTTATAGTAGCCCCGTTATCAGTTTTACTGTTTTGGCACCCCACTACAATTGAAGGATCTACCAATGAAAAGGCTATTGTTTATTACGGCTTTTATGGCATCGCTGTGCGGAACTGCATATGCAAGTGCCGGAGCCAGCAGTTCGCATATTGATGTTGCTGCATTGACCACTTCCGCTTTAGGAATCTTTTCGCTGCTTCTCTTTGTTTCAGCGTATGCGCTCGTCATATTTGAAGAGCAACTTCATTTACGTAAATCCAAGCCCGTTTTGCTGGCTGCCGGTGTCATCTGGATATGTGTCGCTATCACCTACTCAGCCCTGGGAGACACCCATAGCGCTGAAGTCGCTATTCGCCACAATTTGCTGGAGTACGCAGAGCTTTTTCTCTTTTTGCTCTGTGCCATGACATACATCAACAGTATGGATGAGCGAAATGTCTTTCAGGCTCTCCGTTCCTGGCTGGTCGGCAAAGGCTTTTCCTTCAGGGTGGTCTTCTGGGTGACCGGCTTGCTCTCTTTTTTCATCTCTCCCATTGCAGACAACCTGACTACAGCTTTGCTTATGGGCGCTGTTGCCATGGCCGTTGGTGGCAGTGATAAGAAGTTCGTCACCCTGGCGTGTATCAATATCGTCATCGCCGCAAATGCAGGCGGTGCCTTTTCACCCTTTGGTGATATCACCACCCTTATGGTATGGCAGAAAGGCAAAGTTCAGTTCGCTGAATTCTTTGCTATTTTTATCCCATCGGTCGTCAACTGGCTTGTTCCCGCAATTTTCATGAACTTTGCAGTCGCCAACAAGCAACCCAAAGCATCTGGTGACACTAAAACCATGAAACTCGGTGCCAGGAGGATTATTATCCTGTTCCTTCTAACCATCGCCACTGCGGTTTCTTTCCACAACTTCCTGCATCTACCACCCGCAACCGGCATGATGCTCGGACTTGGTTACCTCGGTTTCTTCTCGTACTACCTTAAAAAGAAAGAACATCGTAATTATGATGTCGATGATAACCCGTTAGCGCATCAAACGTACAAGACCCAGCCGCATCCTTTTGATCTTTTCAGAAAGATCGCCCGTGCAGAATGGGATACCCTCCTTTTCTTCTACGGTGTAATTCTCTGCGTAGGCGGTCTTTCACAGTTTGGTTACCTTGCTATGGTGTCCAATTTCCTGTATCACGATCTTGGTGCCACCACAGCCAATGTTATGGTTGGTATATTGTCAGCCATTGTCGATAACATTCCGGTAATGTTTGCAGTACTGACCATGGATCCAACAATGTCTCACGGCCAGTGGCTTCTTGTCACCCTCACCGCCGGAGTAGGCGGCAGCCTGCTGTCAATTGGCTCCGCTGCTGGTGTTGCACTCATGGGAAGCGCTCGCGGAATTTACACTTTTGGCGCTCATTTAAAATGGACTCCTGTAATTGCTCTTGGGTATGCAGCTTCAATCGCTGCTCACCTGCTGATCAATGCCGGACATATGTAGATTTTTATTTAAACTTTTTTTTTCTGGCAGTACAAATGACTCCTCTCAAGTTGCAACCATTACCAGCCTCCTGGGAGGAGTGCATTCAGCGTGGATGGGACAGCATTGATATTCTCCTTGTTACCGGAGACGCATACATTGACCATCCGTCTTTTGGTGTAGCCCTTATTGGCCGTTTTCTTGAACATTACGGTTATAGAGTGGCCATCCTGTCCCAGCCTCGATACGACTCTCCCAGTGACTTCCAACGCTTCCCTGCTCCTAACTTATATTGCGGAATTACTGCAGGTAATCTTGATTCCATAGTTGCCAACTACACAGGTAACGGTAAAGTTCGAGAGACCGATGCCTATTCACCCGGTGGAAATGGATGGCGCTCCAAGGAGAAAAACAAGAACAACAGGTATCGCCCGGATCGAGCATCGCTGATTTATGCCAATCTGGCTCGATCCTGCTATAAAGATACGCCAATCGTTCTCGGTGGGCTTGAGGCCTCCCTTCGCAGGTTTGTTCATTATGATTACAAACAAAACAGGATAAGAAGCTCTTTTCTGACAGACGCCAAGGCTGACCTGGTCGTTTATGGGATGGGGGAACATGCAGTTCTTGATATAGCTCGAAAATGCCAATCGGGAAAACCGCTGCAGGGAATTTACGGTAGCTGTGAGAGGCTCACTGAAAACGAGCTTAACAGGCGCTTTGCAGGTTGGTCCGCACCAGACTCCAATGACTTTCTGGTGTTACCTTCTTTAACTGAGATTCAGGGAGACAAGAAATTATTTCTGGATGCTGAGCTTGCTCTGGATAAACACTCCCGGGCCGGATCAGATAAAATAGTACTGCAAAAGCAACAGACCCATTGGGTTGTCCAGCACCCTGGCGCGAAAAGCCTCACAGTTAGAGAACTCGATTCGTTGTATGAGCTTCCATACACGAGATTGCCACATCCGCAATCACCTGATGTTCCCGCTTATCGGATGATCAAGGATTCAGTCACCATCGTCCGTGGTTGCTCTGGTAACTGCTCGTTTTGTGCCATAACCAGGCATCAGGGTGCTACCATCCAGAACAGGTCGGTTGAATCGATTACCAGGGAATGCAAAACGCTGGCCGCCTCACCTTCTTTCAGCGGCACCATCAGCGATCTGGGAGGTCCTACCGCAAACCTGTACGGGACTTCCTGTGCAATTGGTGGATGTAAGAAAAAGGACTGCCTCTACCCGCAAATATGCAAGCATCTGGTGATTGACGAAGAACGTTTTTTATCTCTTCTTGCGAAGGTCGCCTCCATAGACAATGTCAGGCACGTTTTCATTTCTTCAGGCTTGAGAATGGAGCTTTTATTGCGTACACCTTCACTGCTGCGAGAACTCATCCTACACCATATCCCCGGTACGATGAAAATCGCACCGGAGCACAGCAGCAAAGAAGTGTTAAAGCTGATGCATAAAGAGCCTCATGCTCTCCTGACCAAATTCATCAATCACAGTAGGGCATTGGCAAAATCCTTAGGCAAGAACCTTAAGGTTGTTCCCTATGTGATCAGCTCTCACCCTGGCTGCCGGGATCAGCACGCTACGCAGTTGGCAAATGATATGGGCAAGCTCGGTCTGCCGCTAAAACAGTTTCAGGATTTCACCCCAACTCCTGGCACATTATCGACGGCCATGTATGTAACCGGCCTGAGCAGAATTGACAAAAAACCAATTTATGTAGCCAAAAATTCGAGCGAGCGTATGAAACAACGCAAGCTCCTTGAAGGGAAAAACAGCAACCCGCGAGTCAGGCATAATGACATCCGCGCAACTGCCACCCGAAAGAAAGTGCGCAGGCGTTGAAAATAGCACCTCACCCCGGGTTGGGCGCCGAGATACCATCTTTTTTAGGGAAATTGGTCGCTCTAACAGTCGCTAGTTTTTCTTCGCCTTATAGTAATCACCATACTGAGCGTACCGGTCAAATACTTTCTTTTTGATATATCCTTCTTCCTGCCCGTTAAATACCACACCAATCACTTTTTCTTCACCTATTGAATGAATCATGGCTTTAATCTTCTGCCGGTCAGATTTGCCATAACGCACCACAATGACAACTCCATCCACTTTCCTGGTCAGCACATTGGATTCGGAAGCGACTAAAAAGGGTGCGCTGTCAAAAATAATAAACCGATCCGGATACCTGTCAGACAATTCATCGATCAGTCTGCCCATTCTCTCTGAAGATAAGAGTTCCGCAGGGTTTGCTGGTGGATGTCCACTGGGTAAAACAGAAAGTTTTGACACCGACGTATTCATTAGAATATCCTGAATCTCGACCTTGCCCTGCAGATATTCCGAAAGGCCATTCTCAACCCTGCCACTGATACCAAGCAAACTTGCCACACTTGGCCTTCTCAGATCACAATCAACTAAAAGTGCATACTGATCTAGACCACGCGCAAAGGCGACGGCCAGGTTTGCAGCAACAAAGCTTTTACCTTCCTGTGGCGCACTGGAGGCAATGAGAATTGTTCTGGCACCGGGCTTGCCATCTTCCGGGTGAAGAATAGAGGACCGTAACACCCTGAACGACTCAGCAGATTGGCTGTTTTTCTCCATAACCAAGCGTATTCTCTCATCCCAGTTATCTGCATATCCTGCTTCATCGGTAATATGGCCTCTCTCGACATCACGAGGCGAATCCGTTGTAGGCAACTCTCGCACCATTTCACGGATTGGGACAACGGCATCAAGTTTTTCGCTCTCTGAAACAGCAACTTCCTGCTTTTCCGTTGGCTCCTGAATGTCATCGTCCTTTGCACCCAGATCAACCCCCGCCTTTTTCAACGCATCTGCTATATTACCCATAACCTGTACCTTTGCTTATGTAATGTGTCAGCCTTGGTTGTCATTGCTCGAATACCAATTCAGCAGCATATTTTATCCTAGTACCACCTTAACTAAACCACCACAATTCCCTTGGCAAACATGTACCAATACAAAGCTATGACGAGCACAAAACAAACAGATACCCCCGCGATTTTCATTATAGAGGTAATTGTCCCTCTTCGTTTTTCTGCATTGGTTTGAATAGACGAAATGGTTGTTATCAGCGGCACCCCAAAATATTGCTCCAGTTCCTCAGACTCCCTGAAAGATCCGTCAAGAAAATCTGTTATCAGAATAAATCCACATCCCATTACCAGAACCGCACCCAGCGCAACTAACATTGTTTTCAAAAAATCTGGCTTTACCGGCTTTTCGGGAAATCTTGCCGGATCTACTATCTTGAACTGATTTCCTTTTTGTCTACGCTCGAGGTTCAGCATGGATTTCGCTTCAAGATTTAGCGCGACAAGTTGATCATAGTGATGTTTGAGTTGTGCATATTCCCGCGTCAATCCAGACCATTCCGCCTCCCTCACGGGAGCAGCTGCAATCCATTCTTCATATTGCTTGATTTTTTCGCTTAACTGTTCTTTTTCCCTCGCTATAGTCTCCATGCTGAAGTCAACGTTAGAAAGTTGAGCCTGTAACTTCATGAGTACTTCGTCCCGAATCTGATCACTTCCAGAAGATGATTCTTCACCGCTATCACGAGTCTCCTGCTCGAATTTGGAAATCATCTTCTTGACCCTTTTGATCTCCGGGTGGTTGGGCTTATATTTAACTTCCAGCGACTCTAATGTAAGTCTTAATCGTTCCAGATACTGGGCGCGGGAATCTAGCCCTTTTCTTGAGATATTGCCGTTTTCACCAATTAGAGCAATCTTCTCCCCCTCCAGCATTTCTTTTCTGGCGGCCACCTGATCTTGAATCAATACCCGGGTACGCTCCAGTGCCAGCATGCTCTCCTGCGTGCCTTGATACTGTTCCTGGAGGGAGGTCAGCCGCTCTACGTTGACCCCCCTCTGCTCTGGCATTTCGTTATAGTATTTGAGCTTATAATCCCGCATGGTCGCTTCTTTGACATCCATCGTTCTCTTTGCCATCTCAAGCCTGTTACTCGTATATTCCGAGGTCTCACTGGCTCGCTCTTCACGGTATTTGAGGTTCTCCTCAATGAATTTCGCGGCTAAAGCATTTGCGACCTTAGCAACCTTTCCCTGGTCCTCCCCACTAAACGAAATCTCAAAAGTGTCACCACGACGGGAAGGTTCGATCGAAATATCCATCCGCATCATATTAATGACATCTTCCATTGGATATTCCTCGCGAGCATCTCTGTATAGATCAAAGCTCTTGATTATCTCTTCTAAATTTGTTCTGGAGGTTACAATCTGCGTGAGTGTACTGACCACGTCACGAATTCGTGCAGTTACATCACGGGGCGTCTTGTTGGGACTTATCTGCGGCTGCTGATAACTCAGCAAAGATGTTGCCATGTATGTCTTCGGGGTGATTATGTAACTCACCATTCCACCCACCAGGCCAACCACAAACAGCAACAGCAGCAGATACTTCCAGCGAAACACAAGATCAACATACTTCTTCAGCATTAAACTCTGTTGTGTGTCCATGGGAAACTCTTGTGTCGAACAGATATTAAATGTTTACCCCCAATCGCCAGAGAGGCATCCAGTAGTTAGGTAGAGCATATTCGATTTATATTTATCCCGCAATAAAACATTCGATCTATGTCATATAATCGTATTAAACAATTACTAATTATGAATACGACCAGCCAGATTGACAGCTGCGAGTCACCTGATTGCAAACACTTTTGTCTGCTGGCCGACACAATACCTGAAAATTCCCGTCAACCTCTATTATGTGTTGAAAATATTAGGCTTTGACCGTTAATGGAAAGGGGTCTCTCCTGATAGAGTCAGTACCTTTTGTGGATAGAAATAAACAGGACAATTTAGACCCTTCGGACGAATCGATACGACCAGCTCTTCCGCGTCTTTTTTTGAGCTTTACACACTAAAGCATCATAAACCTCAAGCCTCCTTGACCTGGCAGACCGTCTCAACTCTAGAGTTAGGAGGCTAGATCATGTCATCGGGGGCAAAAGTCACTACTGACTGAATAGTATCACTTCCTGTAAGGAGCATAAGTAAGCGGTCGAGGCCGAATGCGATACCTGCTGCATCCGCCAGTTGGTTAAGATCGTTCAGAAATCTTTCGGGTATCTCCTGCTGTCGACCCTGATCGTTTTTAATCGCAGCCTGTTCGGCTAAAAATCTGGTTCTCTGCTCATCCGCATCGGTCAACTCAGTAAAACCATTTGCGAGCTCAATGCCATCTATGTAGAGTTCGAACCGCTCGGCAACCTGAGGATTATCTGCAGATACCTTTGCCAGGGAGGCGAGCTGGACAGGGTAATCCGTAAGAAATGTCGGTTTGCCGATTCCAAGCTTTGGTTCAATGTGTTCAACAACGATTTCGTCAAAAAGATCCTGTTCCAGCGCACGCGCCATCGGAACAGGAGAAAAACGGTTAAACGCTTCTTCGACTGTTATATGTTCTGCTGGTTCAAGAAATTTTGAGAAATCGATATGTGCAAGACGCCTTGTCTCAAATTTTTTCTCAGCCTCGAAGGCTGGCAGACCCAGCACCACAAATCTCAGCAGATCCTCACAATCAGCCATTAATGAACGGTAATCCTCACCACGCCTGTACCACTCAAGCATGGTAAATTCCTCCAGATGACGGCGCCCCCGCTCACCTTTTCTAAAGCATGGGCAAATCTGAAATATTGTGTCTGCACCGGCCGCGAGGATCCGCTTCATGCACAATTCCGGCGATGTCTGCAGGAACTGGCCTTCAGCAGTAATTGGCTCTATATACTGTTCCGGGATTATGACTGGTTGGCGGACAGGGGTATCCACCTCGAGAAAACCGCGTTCGAAAAAAAATTCCCTCAGCAGTCGCAGGAGGGCTGCACGAATGTGCAGCCCGTGAAGATCCAGCATGGAGTTACTCTTTTACTCGAGTCACATATTCTCCGGTGCGGGTGTCGATCTGAATTTTATCACCCTCTTCCACAAATGGTGGAACCTGAAGCTGATATCCGGTTTCTACGGTTACAGGCTTGGTATCTGTCCCGGAAGTGTCGCCTTTGACCCATGGATCAGCTTTGGTCACAGCCAGATTAACGAAAATCGGTAAACTGACATCGATCGGACGATCATCAAAAAACAGAACCTCAAGCTCCATATTGTCCATCAGGAAGTTCACATTGTCACCCAGCTGCTCGACGGTCAGAAAAAGCTGATCGTAATTCTGGGTATCCATGAAGTGATACTCTTCATCCTGGTGATAGAGGTACTGCATCTTTCTCTCTTCCAGGTTCGCTTTCTCAAACTTATCACCAGAGCGATAGGTCTTGGAAAACTGGTTACCGTTGATCATGTTTTTCATTCTGCAACGGTACAGGGCCTGGCCCTTTCCCGGTTTTGAAAATTCAAAATCAGTTATAATGTATGGATTGCCATCAATCTGCAGTTTAAGCCCTTTACGCAAGTCCGAAGCGCTCAGCATAATTTTTTCTCCATCTACATCGGCAAAACCGATCTTCGTGATTATTTTGCTCATTCCCGGCGCTGTTGCAAGGTAAGCACCGAAAAATCACTATTTGCTATTTAGATCTGAACAAAGCAGTATACCTGTCTTTATGCCTGTTACGCAACCGTTAAAGCCTGATTCAGGTAGAAGCCTACTTGCACGTATCAATCAAAATAATCACTGCCCTCTCAGGTTATAGTGAGTAAATCTATTTTTTCTCATGCTTCCCTTCGCTCTCTGTTATACTATCTTCCGAAATTTCAGTGGAGACCACACATGATCAGAGTAGGAATATTATCGGATACACATCTTGACAACTGTAAACCCGCATTCGTTAAGACAGTACAAAATGTCTTTTCAGAGTGTCAGGTGATCATACATGCCGGGGACATCACAGATATCTCACTGCTTGATTCCTTTGTGGGAAAAGACATCTACGCTGTACATGGCAATATGTGCAACCACAAAACCTGCACGACCTTGCCTGAAAAGCGCCTTGTCTCTCTTGGTGGCTATGCCATTGGTATCTGCCACGGTGCCGGTCCACGTCATAATATAGAAGATCGCATGTATGACCTGTTCCCACTTGCAGATTGTATAGTTTACGGCCACACTCACCAGCCGGTCTGTCACAGGATCGGCAAAACGCTGATAATCAACCCCGGCAGTTTTCAAGCTACCGGCCGGTATGGTGCTCCCGGTACTTATGCACTGCTGACAATTACTGCGGATGGGCTGAACGCCACCCTGCATGAAATACCAGCCCAGCCATGAAAACCGCGCGCTCATCGACATGGTCTGGACTGCTACCGCTCCGCTATCCTACCGAAATTTTTCTTACCGGACGGAATGCGCACTATAGCAGAATATATCGACGTAACCTTTGACAAGCCCTTACCAGAAATCAACAAACTCAGCTAAACAGTACCTGGAATGACCGCTAATCTAAAACTCACCCCAATGCTTCAGCAGTACCTCGAAATCAAGGAACAACACAAAGACACCATTCTCTTTTACAGGATGGGTGACTTTTACGAAATGTTCTTTGACGATGCAGAGGTTGCTTCGAAAATATTAGGCATCACGCTTACATCCAGAAATAACAAGAGCGATGCCTCTAAGGTTCCTATGTGCGGGATCCCCTTTCACGCTGCCCAGGCATATCTTGCAAAACTTGTTCGGGCAGGTAAACGTGTCGCCATCTGTGAACAGGTCGAAAACCCGGCTGAGGCCAAGGGAATTGTTAAACGAGAAGTAGTTCGGGTCGTCTCCCCCGGTGTGATCACCGATGACGGTTTGCTTGACGACAAAGACAACAATTATGTCTGTAGCATCTGTTGTGATATCAGCGGTGCCAGAGCCCTCTTCGGCTTGAGCTTTCTCGATGCCACCACCGGCGAATTCCTGGTGGGCGAATTTATCGATGAAGACCAGAGTGCGGAAATCGTTCTCGACCAGCTGACCAGACTCACCCCTTCTGAGATATTAATCAGCGACAAGGAAAATCAGCTGATAAATGAATTACTCGACACTGCCCGGATTCTCCTGCCAGGTCTCTGTGTAACCACACGCTCTTCCTCATTGTTCCATAAGGCCACCTTGGAACAGCAAATGCTTGAGCATTTCCAGGTTACCACCCTGGACGGGTTCGGCTGCTCCGGCTACACGCAAGGGATAGTCGCAGCTGGTATATTGCTCGATTATATCGTTGAAACCCAAAAGGCAGGCATTGACCACATCAGTAAGGTTGTCCCTCTGGACCTCGAAACGATTCTGCAGATCGATGATTCTTCCAGGAGAAATCTCGAACTGACCCAGACCCTAATCGGTGGCAAACGGGACGGGTCGCTGCTCTCTGTCATGGATCAGACCTGCACCCCCATGGGTGCCCGTATGTTGAAACAGAATCTGCTTTTTCCGCTTCAGGATCTCTCCCGAATCAAGCTCAGACTGAACGCAGTAGAATTCCTCTTTGGCCATCCGACCTTGCGCCAACAGCTCCGTGAACAGCTCGATTCCGTCTATGACATCGAGCGACTCACCAGCCGTATGATCCTTGGATCAGCTAACGGCAAAGATATGCTCGCGCTTGACCATTCTCTCGCGCGTCTTCCGGATCTGCTTGCCACCCTGGCCAAATGCCCTGCCGATAAGCTTATCGAACTGCATGAAGATCTTGATCCGCTTGAAGATCTGCACGAACTCCTAAACCAGGCTATCAACCCGGAAGCGCCGATCACCCTGAGAGACGGCAACCTGATCCGCGAGGGATATAACGCCGAACTGGACGAGTTGATAGCAATTCAACGAGATGGCAAACAAACTATCCTCCAACTTGAGAGTTCAGAACGGAAAGCTACCGGAATAGCTAAATTGAAAGTAGGGTTCAACAAGGTTTTCGGATATTTCTTTGAAGTGAGCAAACTCCATTCTGAAAAAGTTCCTTATTATTACATTCGTAAACAGACACTGGTCAATGCGGAACGCTTTATCACTCCTGAACTCAAGGAATTCGAAAATAAGGTTCTCGGAGCCCAGGACCGTCGCCTTGAACTCGAATATGACCTGTTCATCGAAGTCAGGAACCATATGGCCGCACATAGCGGACGGCTGCTTTCCACAGCACAACTGCTGGCAAAACTCGACTTTCTCTGCTCTCTTGCCGAGATCGCCCATAAATACAAGTACAGCAGGCCAACTGTGACAGAAGGTGACCTCATTCAAGTCACCGAGGGCAGACACCCTGTAATCGAACGTTCACTCCCTGCCGGCAAATTCGTCCCCAACAACGTTCATCTTGATCAGGCCGACCAGCAGTTGCTTATTATCACCGGCCCTAATATGGCCGGTAAATCCACGGTGCTCAGGCAAACGGCCCTCATCGTGCTCATGGCCCAGATGGGAAGCTTCGTCCCTGCGGAGTGTGCTGAAATCGGCATCGTAGACAAGATCTTCACCAGGGTTGGCGCCATGGACGATCTTCGCCGGGGCCAGTCAACATTCATGGTAGAAATGAGTGAGACGGCAAATATTCTCAACAATGCGACCCCGAAAAGTCTGGTCATTCTAGATGAAATCGGCCGGGGGACATCCACGTACGACGGTTTATCAATCGCCTGGGCGGTCGCTGAGGATCTGGTTCAAAAAGATGGGCAAGGCGTTAAAACCCTGTTCGCCACTCACTATCACGAACTTACAGACCTGACCTCGACCATGCCACGGGTAAAGAACTTTTCCATCGCAGTCCGTGAGTGGAATGATTCGATCATTTTCCTCCACAAACTGGTCAAGGGATCTGCCAATCGCAGCTATGGTATCCAGGTTGCCGGTCTTGCCGGTGTGCCCCAGGATGTCGTTGCGCGTGCCGGGGAGATACTCACCAATATCGAACGAGGAGAATTTGATCATGCCGGCCTGCCCAGGATCGCACACTCTGTCAAACCCAAAACTACCAAGCGTAAAGCACACCCGGACCAGCTATCCCTATTTCGTCCTCCTGCTGAACCTGATCCCGTCAAAGAAGTTCTGGATGAGCTTGATGCCGACGAGCTGACCCCAAAAATGGCTCTTGATGTTATCTATAAGCTCAAAGAGTTGATGAGAAATTAGTTTTTTATCATTTTCATGACCAAATGTAGCCGTGTCGCGCTATTATTTCATTGGCTCGACTCGGCTACTTCATATGCGATATACACTTCACACCTTTTTTACGTCGCACTGCATGCCTGCCAAGATTGTTTTGTTTTGCCTTACAGGGTCCTTTTTTGTATACTCATTCTGCATATTTCAAGCAAATTCGCTTCTCTGGATTGTATCCAATTATTCCTGTAAGTATCGGCTGTGAAAAAAGGTAAACAACAACTCGAAGCATCTGCGTCGCTCAGATTTTTTTCAAATCTTCTGATAGGATTAGCACTTATCCTCATCATTTCGACACTTTCGCCATTAGCTATTGCTTCTTCAATAGCTGGCAGCTCCCAGGGGAGCGAAGTCGAACTCCCACTGGATAAGCGATATGACAAGGCTAAGTTCTACTTTAACCAGCTGCTTACCAATCAGTCTCTCGCACAGGAACGATATAATTGGTCCAAGGGTGCGCAGAATTTTCGCAGAATCTATCTCTCCAACAGTAAATCCGAATTTGCAGCCCCCTGCCTCTATATGCTTGGCAGGATGTACCATTTGATGTACAAGCAGTTTGATCACGATTCAGATCTCAATGAATCTATCAGTTATTACAAAGATACCGCACGGCTGTTCTCCAACCACTCTCTGGCAGACGACGCATACTATGCTCTTGGTTTAATCTACCTCGGTGATAAAAACAGTGCGGAGGAATCCGCAGAATATTTTGCGCGCATTGTAAGGAAGTATCCCTCCGGTGATATGCTTGCACGAGCCGAGGATATGCTCAAGCAAATCTCCAGAGACCACGACATAGCCCTGCCCAAAAGCATGGTCGGCAACTCTCCACTTGGTAAACTTAACAACGTGCTGCCAGTCAAATACTGGTCATCCGATAACTATACCCGGATTGTCGTCAAAGCTTCCGGCCCGGTCAGTTATGAAGACAGTATCCTTCCCAAAACCAACAATGCCCCGCGTCGTCTGTACGTCGACTTTCACGATAGTTATATAGAACCTCGATATCGTGCACCAATCCCCATATCCGATGGCCTCCTCAAATCTATCAGAACCGGTCAGTATTCGAAAAATACGGTCAGGGTTGTATTGGACATAGACCGTATTGACAGCTATAAAATATACAGCCTTCCAGACCCTTTTCGAGTGGTCATTGACGTGCGCGGAGATAGCATCACCTCTGCCAAGTCTATTCAACGGATAGCCTCTCAGAAAACCAAACGATATTTTGGGTCATCCTCTTCAGTTGAAGCGAGCGGTATGGTCGTTCTCAAGGACCGCAAGAAATACGTACCTGGTGAAAATTTATCCTTTCCAGCTGCCACTGGTTCGGAATCAGACCAGGCACCAGATCAAACCGAACTTTCCCTCGCCCAGCAGCTCGGCCTCGGAGTCCGGACAATCGTGCTTGATCCAGGCCATGGCGGCAAGGATCCCGGAGCCGTAGCCAATGGCGTAATGGAAAAGGACATTGTACTCACTTTGGCCCATCAACTTAAGCCCCTGCTTGAGAATCAACTGGGATGTGAGGTTATTCTCACCAGAGATGATGACACCTTTATTTCCCTCGAGGAGAGAACGGCGATTGCCAACACCAAAGGAGCCGATCTCTTCATTTCACTTCATGTGAATGCCCATCGTTCCAGCAAAGTGCGCGGCGTTGAGACCTACTTCCTGAATCTGACAACCAGTACTGATGCCATGAAGGTTGCAGCGAGGGAGAATGCCACCTCAACTCATCAAATGAGCGATCTGCAGGATATCCTTTCGGATATTATGAAAAACTCAAAGATCGAGGAATCATCGAGGCTTGCCCAAAAAGTCCAGACGGCAATTGTTCAGGGACAATCAGGCACCTCCTTTAATGAGCTGCGCAATTTAGGAGTCAAACAGGCTCCCTTTTACGTCCTTATTGGTGCGGAAATGCCCGCAATCCTGCTTGAAACCTCATTTATCAGCAACGGGGGTGATGTGGAAAATCTCAAGTCACCTTCCTTTATCAAGGCACTGGCTGATGATATCTCCATTGGCATAGGGTCGTATATTAATGGCAATCTGGTCGGTTTCAACAATACCCTGTAGCTCTATAAAACCCTTGTAATCAACTCCCCATCTTCTCCGGAACCCTGCCTGAAACAGGCAGCTACCCTTTATCATGAACTCTTTGCTCAGGCTGAGCTTTTCATTGAGTTCGTATACAAAAAAAAAAGGCCTCCCGAATTTCGGGAGGCCTTTTTTTATATGACTATTTCGGCTGCTGCTAATTACAGCTTTGCAGTCTTAAGTCTGGCAACCGCACGCTGCAAAGATGCTTCAGCGCGGGTCAGGTTTAAGTTTTCGTTTTGTGCTGAGGCTTGGGCAAGGCGCTTTTCAGCGCGCTCTTTTGCCCTCATAGCCCTGTCCACATCAATGTCACGACCGAATTCGGCACTCTCTACAAGAAAAGTGATCTTGTTATTTGAGACTTCACAAAAGCCACCACTAATCATTAGTGCATGACGCTCTTTGCTCGCCTCATAAGTCAGAGTTCCGATCTTGATGGTAGACAAAAATGGGGCATGATTAGCCAGCACACCAAAGTCGCCACCATAACCAGGTGCGTTAACGATATCAACATCTTCGTTAACCACTGCCCCGCTCGGTGTAACAACTTCAAGTCTAATCTGCTCTGCCATCGGTTTGCCCTCTCTAGTTCAATGGTTGTTTATTCTTTGGACGCTGCGTCTTTTGCAACTGCCTCGTCGATGGTACCAACCATATAGAAAGAGTTCTCATTCAGGTCGTCATGCTTACCTTCGAGGATCTCTTTAAAGCCCTGTACGGTGTCAGCAACCTTTACGAATTTACCTGACATACCGGTGAAAACCTCAGCAACGGTGAATGGCTGAGAGAGGTAACGCTGAACCTTACGGGCACGGGCAACAAGAATCTGATCTTCTTCAGAAAGCTCGTCCATACCAAGAATTGCAATAATGTCCTGAAGATCCTTATACTTCTGCAAGGTAACCTGAACACCACGGGCAACCAGGTAATGCTCTTCACCGATAACGTTCGGATCGAGAATCCTGGAGGTGGAATCCAGAGGATCAACCGCAGGGTAGATACCAAGCTCGGAAATCTGACGGGAAAGAACAACAGTACCGTCAAGATGGGCGAAAGTGGTAGCTGGTGCAGGATCGGTCAAGTCATCCGCAGGTACGTATACGCACTGTACCGCGGTAATGGAACCTTTGGTGGTGGAGGTAATACGCTCCTGCAGGGCACCAAGATCGGTGGCCAGTGTCGGCTGGTAACCAACAGCAGAAGGAATACGTCCAAGCAGCGCGGATACCTCAGAACCTGCCTGGGTAAAACGGAAAATGTTATCAACGAAGAAGAGAACGTCCTGGCCTTCCTCATCACGGAAGTACTCTGCCGCGGTCAGACCGGTCAGAGCAACACGTGCACGTGCTCCTGGAGGTTCAGTCATCTGACCGTAGATCAGGGCTGCTTTCGGCAATACGCCGGAATCCTTCATCTCATGGTAGAGATCGTTACCCTCACGAGTACGCTCACCAACACCACAGAATACTGAAATACCACCATGATGCATGGCGATGTTGTTAACCATCTCCATCATGATAACGGTCTTGCCACAACCAGCGCCACCGAAGAGTCCCATTTTACCACCAAGTGGGAATGGAACCAGAAGATCGATTACCTTGATACCGGTCTCAAGAACACGTACCTCGGTGTCCTGCTCGGTGAAAGCAGGTGCCGGACGATGAATCGGCATTTTCTTCTCGGATGCGATATCACCAAGACCATCAACAGGCCGGCCGACAACGTTCATAATGCGACCAAGAGATGCCTCACCTACAGGAATCTCAATCGGCTTGCCGCTATCACGAACTTCCATTCCACGAACAAGACCATCGGTCTGATCCATGGCGATACAGCGACAAACGTTGTCACCAAGGTGCTGAGCTACCTCAATAACAAGGTTGTCGGCAACATCAGAGATACCTGGGTTGCTCACAAAGAGCGCATTCATGATTTCGGGAAGATTCCCGGCTTCGAACTCAACGTCAACTACAGGACCAATTACCTGTGTTACTTTACCAATTCTCTGCTCACTCATAGGGCCTTACCCCTCCTAAAAGTATTTAGATTTTCTGTATAGTCAAAAATTATTTCAGGGCTTCTGCACCGCCAACGATATCCATAAGCTCATTTGTAACGGCGGCCTGGCGAGCCTTGTTGTATACAACTGTCAGATTAGCAACGATATCCTTACATGCGTTGGTCGCATTATCCATCGCCGTCATACGTGCTGCATGCTCACCTGCTCCGATTTCGAGCATTGCTGCGTACATAACAACGTTGAGATATAACGGCTGCAAGACATCCATGATCTCTTCTTCTGAAGGCTCATAGATGTAGTCACCAGAAGTACTTGCTTTAGCAGCCTCATCGGATTCAATCGGCTGAACCGGAAGCATCGCCGCGACTGTCGGTACCTGTGATGCTACTGACTTGAACTCGCTGTACAGAATTTCCACTTTATCAGATCCACCTTTGAGGAACTGATCAGCAAGGTCCGAAGCGATCTCCCTGGCGTTGAACATCTGGAAGTTCGCCATGATATCACCATAAGATTTCCGGACTTTGCCGGTCTTCTTCAGGACCTGAAATCCTTTTTTTCCTACACATACGAGGCTAACTGTTTTCCCTTCCGCTTCGTAGGCCGCCATCATTCTTTCGGCAAGCTTAACGACATTCGCGTTGAAGGAACCACAAAGTCCTCGATCAGAGGTGACCACGACGAGCTCTACAGTTTTCACATCACGGGCTTCCATGAGTGGGAACTGATCTGGGTTGGCACCTCCGGACAAATTCGACATAGCCTCATTGAACTTGGATGTATAAGGACGGAATGCTTCCATCTTATCCTGGGCACCACGCAGTTTCGCTGCGGCGACCATGTTCATGGCTTTGGTGATCTGGGATGTCTTCTTGACACCCGTGATCTTAGTTTTGACCTCTTTTAAACTCGGCATATCGGTACCTACCTGTATTAGTTAAGACCTTTAGTTGCCTTGAAAGTTTCACCAAAGCTGGTCAGCACTTTATTGAGTTTATCCTTGATTCCATCAGTAAAAGTCTGCTCTGTCTGCAGATCGGTAAAGATGCTTGGCTCGTTGGATTCGATGTAGTTATAAAGTTCCTGCTCGTAGTCGGCAAGGGTATCAACCGGCAGAGGATCAAGATAACCATTAGAACCTGCATAAATGATGGTAACCTGCTTTTCCATCGGCAGCGGCTGGTACTGTGGCTGCTTGAGGATCTCAACGAGACGCTCACCACGGGTCAGCTTGGCCTGGGTTGATGCATCCAGATCGGAACCGAAGGCTGCGAACGCCGCCAACTCACGATACTGAGCAAGGTCAAGACGGAGGGTACCGGCAACCTGCTTCATAGCTTTAACCTGGGCAGCACCACCAACACGGGATACAGAAAGACCTACGTTAATCGCAGGGCGTACACCAGAGAAGAACAGGTTTGGCTCAAGATAAACCTGGCCATCGGTAATGGAAATAACGTTGGTAGGAATAAACGCAGAAACGTCACCGGCCTGGGTCTCAATGATCGGAAGTGCGGTAAGCGAACCTGCACCCAGATCATCGTTAACTTTAGAAGCGCGCTCAAGAAGACGGGAGTGGTTGAAGAAAATGTCACCAGGATACGCCTCACGTCCCGGTGGACGTCTGAGGAGCAGGGAAAGCTCACGATATGCAACAGCCTGCTTGGAGAGATCATCATAAATGATAAGAGCATGCTTGCCGTTATCACGGAAGTACTCACCCATGGAACAACCGGCAAAAGGTGCGATGTACTGCATTGGTGCTGGATCAGAAGCACATGCGGCAACAACAGTGGTGTACTCCATGGCGCCGTGCTTTCTGAGTGCTTCAACAACCAGGGCAACAGTGGATTTTTTCTGACCAACAGCTACGTAAATACAGTGCACATCGGTGTTTTTCTGGGCGATGATCGCGTCAACACAAAGAGCAGTTTTACCAATCTGGCGATCGCCGATTACCAGCTCACGCTGACCACGTCCAACAGGAGTCATAGCATCAACTGCTTTTGCGCCGGTGTAACATGGTTCATGAACACCTTTACGAGCAATAACACCAGGAGCAAGAACCTCGATTTTAGCGCTCAAGGCTGCGTTGATTGGCCCCTGTCCGTCAATCGGAGCACCAATAGCATCAACAACACGACCTTCCATTTCCGGTCCAACAGGAACCTCAGCGATCTTGCCGGTACGCTTAACGATATCGCCTTCTTTAATACCTGAAACATTACCG
This sequence comes from Desulfosediminicola sp., assembly GCF_048381775.1. Classification (NCBI taxonomy): domain Bacteria; kingdom Pseudomonadati; phylum Thermodesulfobacteriota; class Desulfobulbia; order Desulfobulbales; family Desulfocapsaceae; genus Desulfosediminicola; species Desulfosediminicola sp. The sequence continues at coordinate 70,105 of NZ_JBLXGE010000002.1, forward strand.
AGAACAGCACAACCAACGTTGTCTTCTTCAAGGTTCAGGGCAAGACCCATAATACCGCCAGGGAACTCGAGAAGCTCCATGGCCATACAATTCTGAACACCATAAACGCGGGCAATACCATCACCAACAGAGATAACGGTACCTGTCTCGTTCAGGTCAATGCTTGTCTCGTACTCACCAATCTGGTCTTTGATAATCTGACTGATTTCTTCGGCTTTAATCTGCATCTATTCTCTCCCCTTAATGGAATCTTTTAAACCTGCAAGCTGTGCTTTAATACTTCCATCCAGTACCAGATCACCTACCTTGGCGATCACCCCGCCGATAATGGACGGATCAACACTGGTTGTAAGTTCCACCTTCTTGCCTGTTAACTTTTCAAGTGTAGCCTGAACCTTGGCTTGTAATTCATCACTAAGTTCAACTGCTGAAATAACACTGCCATGACTGATGTTTTTCTCATCATCAACCATGGCCTTATATTCTTCTGCAATTTCAGGAAGTATTTCAGCACGTTTCTTCTGAACCAGCAAATTCAGAAAATTCCCCATGACCTTATCAGCATCCATCGAGCTGACTATGCCGGTCATGACTTTTTCCCGGATATCCATCGGGTAGAGTGGGTTGGTCAAAGCATCTGCAACTGCAGGGGTGCTGTTATAAAGCGCCGCTACCGCCTGGAGAGCGTCGCCATATGCTTCGAATTTATCCTGCTCTTTTCCAACCGCAAATAAAGCCTTGGCGTATCTTCGTGCAAGGATTGTCTGTTTCACTGTACGGCCCCCACTTTAGCTAAATAATCTTCAACAATCTTCACCTGATCATCGGCGGTGAGATTTTTCACGATCAGTTCTTCAGCCATTACAGCGGCCTGCTCGGCGACATCATCCTTTAAGGTGCGCTTGGCTTCCATAACTTCTTTCTGGATGGCCATCTCAGCCTGTCTTTTGATATCAGCTGCAGCAAGTTCAGCTTTTTCGATAATTTTGGCTTTTTCAACCTTTGCCTGGGCAATGGCTTTGTCTACAACCGTATCGATCTCCTTCTCAACACCAGCAAGCTTGGTCGTAAATTCCTGATACGATTTCTCAGCCGTGGCTTTCTTGGCCTCAAGCTCTTCGATCTCATCTCTGATCTGCTTGCGCCGTGCAGAGAGTCCGTTACCGATTGGCTTGGCAGCAAATTTAACCAGCAGAAACACCAAAACGGCGAAGTTCATGATCCTGAAACCAAGATCTTTGATCTTCTCCGCTGAGAGACTGCCACCGGCAGCTGCGCTATGCCCGCCGGCAGCTTCACCGTGTGCGTCAGCAGGTGCTGCGTGGGTTGCCTGGTCTGTTGTGCTGTGACTTGCCTGGTCTGAAGAAGAGGCCCAAACGGGTGCCGATGACAGGGTAAAACACAGCGTCATAATTGCCAGAATCGTCAGTCTGACTGCTTCCTTCACTCCTCTCATCGTTAAAGACTCCTTCCCAGAATTTTACTGGCCATTTCGGTTGCGAAGCCGTCGAGATTCTCCTGAAGGCTTTTCTTAGCACTCTCGAACTGAGCACTGATATCAGCCAGCTGCTTTTTCTTTTCACCATCAGCCTCAGCCTTGATCTCAGTAAGTTTAGCATCTCCGGCTGCCTGTGCCTCAGCACGGGCGGATTCCAGAGCAGCTTTCGCTTTACCGGATGCCTTGGCCATCTTGGCATCTACCTCTTCCTGTCGGAGTTGGGCGTTTTTCTCGTAGTCCGAGACTTCCGCTCTCATCCCCTGCAGCTTTTCAGATCTCTCCTTCAAGATTTTCTTTACTGGTTTGTAAAGAACACCATTAAGGAGAAACATGAGTACAAACATGTTGATGATCTGAATCACCAAAGTAATGTCCATCGTAATCATGTTAGTAAGCCCCCGATTAACTTGGATAAAAAAATAAAAAAACTAACATCCATAAAAATGAATGATGACCGCAACCAAGACAGAAAACATGCGTCAATGAATGGAATTATTACTGATTTTACACTGAACGACCATTCACAATAGCAAAAAATCAATACTCAATATAGTGTTACCTGTCAACCACTTTATAAGATTTAACCCTGTACCTTTTCGCCTGAAACTGGAAAGAGTTAGCCCCATCAACATCTCAAAAAAACAAAATCCGGTTCCCGCCAGGAAACCGGATTTCTCTCTACTTACTCCCCTTTCAACAAACTACCGACTATAACCGGCACCTGCTTAATCGACTCCGACAGCTTATCCGTCATTGGCCCTCCGGCCTGGGCCATATCTGGCCTGCCGCCGCCTTTACCGCCGACAATCTGCGCAACCTGGCTGACCACATCTCCCGCCTTTATTCGCTTAGTGAGATCCTTGGTGACGATGGCTAAAAGGGCCGCTTTACCCTTAATAACTCCACCAAGAACGGCCACACCTGAGTCAAGATTGTCTCGCACCTTATCACCAACCTCACGTAATGTTTTCGGGCTATCAAGCGGGATTTCAGCAGCGATGACCTTGATACCGTCCACCTCGACGCCTCCACTCAACACGGAATCAAGATCGGAGGTTGCAAGCTTGGCGGAAAGTTCGCCAACCTGCTTTTCCAGAGCCTTCTGCCCGGCCAGCAGTGCCTCGATTTTTACGATAACCTCATCGTCCTTGGAGTTAAGCAACTCAGAAATCCTGCTTTGACGGGCAAATACCTGCTGCACGTGGACAAAGGCCGAGCTTCCGGCGATCGCCTCAATACGACGCACGCCAGCGGCAATACCCCCCTCAGAGAGGATTTTAAAGAGCCCGATATCACCAGAAGCGTGAACGTGGGTACCGCCACAGAGCTCTTTGCTGAACTCACCCATTGAAACAACCCGCACCTTTTCATCATATTTTTCACCGAAAAGGGCTGTCGCGCCTTCTTCAATTGCCTGCTCACGGTCGAGCAGGGAAGTGGCGATGTCAATATTGGCTCGAATTTGTTCATTAACGAGATTTTCAACACGAGCGATTTCTTCATCAGACAGCGGTGAAAAGTGGGTAAAGTCAAACCGTAGTCTGTCAGGCCCCACCAGAGAACCAGACTGCTTGACATGATCCCCGAGAACAGAAATGAGAGCTGCCTGCAGCAGGTGTGTGGCAGAGTGGTTCGCAGCAGTTGCCTGGCGAGCGTCAGTGGAGACCTGCAGGTTCACCTCATCCCCGACTGCGAGTTGCCCCTCGCTTACCTCAATCTCACTTAAAATGAGGTTATCGCCCTCTTTAATGGTGTTCAGGACCTTCGCCTTGCCAGCTTTTGAGGACACCTCACCGGTATCTCCCAGCTGGCCACCAGCCTCTGCATAAAATGGCGTTTCCGGAACCAGTAAACGCCCTGAGGCGCCGGCAGCCAGCACCTGGACAGACTGCCCGTCAGCATCGACCAGACCGGCGATTGTCGTCGCAGCAGCAAGCCCGTCATAGCCGACAAATTTTGAGGTCAACCCTTGATCGGCCAGGGCCTTCACACCCTCATCCTTCAAGCGGACACCTTCACCTTTTCTCGAAGCACGGGACTTTGAGCGCTGCTCTTCCATCGCCGTCAGAAAACCGGGTTCATCGAAACCAACATTTCTCTCCAGGGCAATATCACGCACGATATCGAATGGAAAACCGAAGGTGTCGTAGAGCTTGAAGATGAATTTGCCATCGATTACTTTCTTGTCTTCATCTGCCAGCCCGGCAATTTTTTCATCAAGCAGCTGCAGACCATTTTCCAAAGTTTCGCGGAAACGCTCCTCCTCATTATTGACAACCTTGGCCAATAGAGTCGCTGCATCGTTGAGCTGCGGGTAGGCATGGGACATAGAGGCCACAACTGCATCCGTGACCTCCTCCATGAACGGTTTGTCGAGTCCCAGATTTTTTCCATACCGAACCGCGCGGCGCATGATACGTCGCAGGACATACCCCCTTCCCTCGTTGGATGGCAGCACACCATCCGAAACCAGAAAGGATGTCGCCCTGGCATGGTCTGCAATGACCCGCATGGCTACATTTACCGCATCACTCTTGCCGTATTCTTTGCCGGAGAGTTTCTCAAGACGCTCGATGATCGGAGAGAAAAGATCAGAGTCGTAATTATTCAATTTGCCCTGCAGCACCGCAGCAACACGCTCAAGCCCCATGCCGGTATCAATACTCGGCTTTGGCAGCGGTGTCATGGTGCCATCTTCTGTGCGGTTGAACTGCATGAAAACCAGATTCCACAACTCGAGAAAACGATCACAGTCACAACCCAGTTTGCAATCAGGGCTGCCGCAACCAGCAGCTTCCCCTTGATCGATATGGATTTCCGAGCATGGTCCGCAGGGACCTGTGTCCCCCATAGCCCAGAAGTTATCCTTTTCACCCATACGGACGATGCGGCCCTTGGGCAGATCTTCGACCTTATCCCAGAGTTCATAGGCCTCATCATCGTCATCAAAAATCGAGACCCAGAGATCTTTCGGATCAAGTCCCAGTTCTTTGGTTAAAAAGGTCCAGGCAAAACTGATAGCCTCTTCCTTGAAATAGTCACCAAACGAGAAATTACCGAGCATCTCAAAAAACGTGTGATGGCGTGCAGTATAGCCAACGTTTTCCAGGTCATTGTGTTTTCCACCCGCACGGACACATTTCTGAGAGGTCACTGCTTTGGTGTAGTCTCTCTTATCCTCACCCATAAACACGGTCTTGAACTGAACCATGCCAGCATTGACGAAGAGCAGTGTCGGATCGTCCTTTGGCACAAGGGAAGAACTTTCTACCTTTTTGTGCCCATTTTGTTCAAAATATTCCAGAAATTTTCTACGTATTTCGTCGCCTTTCATGTCTTTCGTCTATGCTCGTATGAATAGTGAGAAGGTCATCCGCACTGCCAGAATTTCAGCAGATTGGCACAACCGATCTAAAAATCCTAAATTTATCTTTTTATCCCTGTTTGAGGATCAACGGGAGAATTTCCTTGAACCTCGGAGTCCCTGCCTTGTGGAGCAACTCGTATATCAACATCTCGGCAGGACCGATATCGGCGCCGACTCCTGCCAGTCGTTCCAGAGCCATCTGGTGATGCTCTCGTCTCCGACTCGATACACCGTCTGATACAATCCAGACTTTAAGACCCAGGTCCAGAGCCGCCATGGCTGTCTGGTAAACACAGATATGAGTCTCGACTCCTACGAGAATCATGGTGTCTATTGCCGACGGCAAGGAATTAACCCTGGCCATTGTCTCAGCATTCGCCAGCGCATTAAACTCCACTTTGTCGTGCCGGGGTATGTCCTCAAACAAAGGCTCAAGGTCAGAAACATATGGCCCGAGACCTTTTTTATACTGAGTATTACCCATGATAGGCATACCGAATATTCTAGCACTGTGGACCATCATACCGGTAATATCCGCAACCTTATCCGCGCCATGCACATGTTTCATGAGGCTCTCTTGGACATCAATAACATGCAGGTAACATGACTCAGGTGTCAATAGCTTCGTATTTGCCATACCAGCTCCTCCGCCTCTCATCGGTCATATAGTGTTCAACATGGAGCCTGGGTGCAGATGAATACCCAAGCCGGACATCTCATTCATTAACGACCTAATAAACTCTTTTCTCAGCCGAGATTCAAGAGTATCCTCTTTTTCCAGCAAAAAATGAGATCCATCACAGTACACCCTTTATTGAAAATCCTGATATCCTTAGCCCAATCCATTTTTTTACCTCAACTCCTTCAACCTCATCACCAGGTGACCGCAACTGACCCGGAACACGATAAACACCCACTCATATGCCAATCACCTGCCATCAGCTTCTTTTCTACAACAGCCAACGGCTTTCGCCAGCCACTTCATTAAATATGCTTCCTATGGGTTTTATAGGGAAATTATATTTGATCAGGCGCCAACATGTTCAGATCAGAACAATTTTCTCAGCGCTGCAAAGATGGTATGGTATTTTTTTTATGCCCAGTCTCGACAATTCCTGGTAAATAAAGGAACCAAAAAAAGCTTTACAAAGAAAATATTACTATTAAATTAAAAGCTAAAAAACAATAAGGTACAAAATGGAAGACCAACAGATTGACGCAATGTCAAAAATCCTCAAATCGATGTCTCATCCGATCAGACTTAAAATCCTCTGCCTTCTTCAGGATAAAGAACTTTCGGTTGGGGATATTCGCGATCAGGTAGAGACAACCAACGCAAATGTTTCTCAACACCTTAACATTTTGCGCGGCCAGGGAATCATCGATTATAGAAAGGACGCTAATTTTATCTATAACCGGATAACAGATCAGCGCATAATCGAACTCATTCATACCATGCGCAAGTTGTTCTGCCCGACTTTTGATGATTAAATTGGGATGATTGTTCCCTGAAGACAAGAGAGGTGCGTCATGATCATAACAGATTGGATACACTCTATAGCCGGTTCATTGATTCTCGTCAGCCTTGCTCTTGGCGTTGAGGCCAGCCCGGCATTCCTGAGTCAATACTGGCTGCTGCTAGCCGCTTTTGTGGGCCTCAACCTTTTCCAATACGGAATCACCAAGTTCTGCCCCATGGAACTCATTCTGCGCAAGCTCGGAGTAAGGGAAATCAGATAGCCCTCAAGTACTATTCCGGTCTGTCAGGCGCAAACTCCCCTACGCCTTTCCAGTCTTCCCTTTATTTATCATCTTGGTGTTGCATGATGCCTGCCAGCAACAGTTAAGCTGAGTACATACCTCACGACGCTGATAGCACGGCAGATTCCCCTCTCTCTCCTGTATCCTGCAAATCAACTCGGAAAGCTTTATCCCCTTATGTTGGGGAATATCCATCCGTAACGCTTTTTTACGAGCAAGAGAGAATAATTTCGGTCCTTTGAGATAAGCCTTTGGTGCCATAAACCTTCACCTCATCCGGATTGGAATATGAATATTTACACACTCTTTTTTGACGAAAAAATAAATGACAATAACAAGGAAAACTTAAAGCACATATCGGAGGTTCGCGCTGCCGATCCTAACAAGTTTTAAACATCGTTCAATTATATAAAAATATCACCTAAAATGTCCACAACAATCGGCAAATCCCACAAAGATGATCCATATTTATTACTCCATCGCTGACGATGAAAAATTGTAGCTCAACACCACGAGCCAGCGACGGAGTTCACAAAGGCCACAGCATCCGACCGAAAAGTCCATGTCATATTGCTAGATTGGCAAGATATGGTGTTCTTCCCTGATCTTATGCATACCCATCAAAACAACACCATTTCGGCCATCTATGGAAACAGCATCCCCAAAGCTGATTCGATGTTCGCCTATTTCGCAATATTGCGCTGTTTCATATACTTTGAGCTGGCGCACACCAACGACACAGGTTTTCTCCAGCCGCACAGCAACGACGGATGCGTGGGACGTCTGGCCTCCCCTGGATGTCAGGAGCGCGTCAGCCATGCTGATAACTTTTATATCCTCAGGAACAGTATCGGCACGTATGAGCACCAGTGGCGCATTCGGATCTTTTGCCCGCATCTCAAGAATATTTTCCTCGGTGAAAACTGCCCGACCAGAAAGTGCTGAACCTGACACACCAACTCCCTGCCCAAGATAGGCCTGCTCGACAGCATCCGGCTCGTCGAACACCCTGAAGTGCTCCTTTTTCTTGATAGTGATCATGTCACGGGTTTGCAGAAGATAGAGATTTTCTGGCTTGGGACCTTCGAAAGTAAATTCTATTTCCTGCGGATTCCACCGCTTCTCGTAGACCAGTTCCCTTGAAATTTCGAGCAGTCTGGAATATATCTGGGGAAAGCGTCTCTCTAACGTTTCATCTATATTTCGGCCATCCAGCTCGGCCTGCTCCACGGAAACAGCACAACTCGTCACCAGGCCTGACACGATATCCTCTCCCTGATCGCCGTAGGCATAATCCCCCCAGAGAGCGACACGCTGAACCTTCCGGTAAGGATGAGCTGTAAAAACTACACCCGCACCGGATGTGTCACTGAGGTTACCCAGCACCATCGCCTGCACAATAACAGCAGTACCCCAGGAATCACTTACATCCATAATACTCCGATATTCTACTGCTTTTTGAGAGTTCCATGAATCCTGAACCAACTCAATAGCGTTAACAAGCTGCAACCATGGATCATCAGGAATACCGAGCCCTCTCTGGCGAACAAGTTTCTGGTAGGCCAGAGCCAACTCCTTCATCTGCGTGGAAGAGAACTGCCTCTTCAGAGCCACCCCATGCTTTGCTTTGGCCTCGTTCATAAGACCCTGAAAATCCTCGCGCTCAACTCCTGAAATCATTGCCCAGCTTTGCAGAAAACGGCGGTAATTGTCCCAGGCGACATATTCATTCCCATGCCGTAGGACATATTCTTCAATCAGGTCCTCGTTATAGCCGACATTGTGGACCGTAGCCATCATACCTGGCATTGAGATAGCACCACCACTTCGTACGGAAAGAAGCAGTGGTGTATCCACAGAACCGTATTTCTTACCTGTGACATTTTCAAGCTCAGTCAGCGATTCACGTATTCGCTGCATAAACTCATCCCTGGCCTGTGAATAGCCAAACACCACCTCCCGGCAGCGGAAAATCTCTGTGGTTATCACGAAAGCAGGCGGAACTTTGATATTTTCTGCCATCAAAGTGGTGAGATTGAAGCCTTTATTGCCTAACAAAATCAGGTTATCCGTAAAAGGATTTTGCTGATGCAAAAGGGATATCGCTCTCTCCTGATTGTACGTCATGAGCAAATCGAGATGTTCCTTATTTAAAACATCCTTCTGACTCTCCAGGGTCTGGATAATTCGCAAAATAAAATTATCGAGATGTTGCAGACCGAACGTTGAGGCAATCAGTTCACGCAAAAATGTTTCGGACAGGCGCTGGATTGAATTCGCCTGCTCCTCTTCATCATATAGCCCCTTGTATTTCGCGAGGAGATTCTCCTTACCGATCTGGGGGATGATGATTGACAGATTATTTTGGTGGATATTGGTGTAGTAGGCATAGATAATATCCTTCACACCTTCTGAAAGACCCCGGAAAATATCAAGATATTGCGTATATGAAAAGCGCCTGATTTTCAGTGAGTTCACCAGGAGGTTGAGGTGGATCGTCAGCCTCCTCGAGGTGATACCATCTATTCGCAGAGCTTTCATAAAGAGCCGCAGACATCGTATGATATTCCAGAATGTTGCCTGGGTTATGAGGTTCAGGTTCACCGTATCAGGCAATTTCTCCAGATAGATATTGGCAAGGTTTTCCAATCTGAAGCTCAGACTCAGAGCATCGAATTTCTTCTCCTTGTATCTGCCGTAAACAGACGGAATATCTACCGCAATATGTCTTTTATAGTAAATATCCTCCCGCGACTCAAACTTCTCATCCGAGAGAATGATTGCCTTGAGCCCTTCCAGGGCGTCGAGTATAACCTCCAAAGCCTGTTCCGTATCATCTGACTCGAGAACCTGCAGTACTTTCTCCATATCAGTGAAGCCATCATTTACCGCAGCCTGCAATTCAGAGCGAATCTCCTGAAAACCAAGCTTGTACTTCTGGTGCAGCAGCTTGAACATTTTCACCAGCAACTCAAACCGTCTGGTCTCATGGGCCTGAAGATCGGTCTGGGTCGCCAGAAATTCTTTCAATTCACCCTGATCAAGAGTGAGCAAATCATTTACGCTCTTGAGGCTGAAGCGCAGAATAACTCTATCGCTTAGAATCTGCTGATCATCGATAAACGGCCCTGATGACTCTACCTGGGCATACACGTCCTCCGGCAGATACGGGACCAACAGCATTTTGTCCTTGGTACGCCAGAATTTAAAAATTGCCCGGATAAAATCGACAATCAGATTGGAACTTTCCACATGCCCCTGCTTTCGCAGAAAGTGAATGAGCAAATCCTTACGCTTGTGAATCTCATCCAGTTCAGTCGAGACATCACGCAGCTCCCCTTCTGAGCCGATCTCATTATAAAAAACCGGCATCAGCTTGGTGAACTGTTTCGACAAATTATAGATGGGCTCAATCGGATGGTTGAGCAGCTGGGTAATATCCCGTTGGAACAGATCAGTATCTTTAATGCAGGTTCCCGATAATTTCAGATGAATTATCAGTGCCGAAAATAGCGTTCCACACCACTTCGGCTCGCGCATGATCAGATGCAGCCAGACCCTGATATTGCTCAGATGCGCCGGGTTGACAAGTGGTTGCCAGTTCTCATCCACACCAACGACATTCGCATGCTGGAAACCAAAGCGAACCACTCCCCACAGGAACGCCTCAACCATCCGGCTATTGCCCCTGTCAAAGATCTCCCCGCCAAGCACCTGAATGCATTGCAGGGAAGTATGGGGAAACTTGACCACATTAGCCTTGAGTAACTTGAACGTGGTCAGCAGAAAATCCTCGATTTCCTCAAAAGATTGCTGACGAACCAACAGGACCAGGCCACGATTGATCTCACGCAATGTCTCTTCGTGGATCAAGTATAAGCCTTTGGTGTCCATAATACGGAATAAGAACAGCAGCCTCTGGTTTTCGATAAAATTATGTACTCTCTTTTCATCCTCCCCGCTATCGAGGTGCTGCTCCGCCTTGGCAATAACTGACGGGATCTGACGATAATACCGCACAACATCGACATGCCCGGGTAACTTCAGAATCTCTTTCAGCCCTCCCAGAGGGTCTTCGTCAATCGCTATCTCTTCCAGTATGGCAATGTTGTTCCGCATTGCTCCGTGGGAAATTTTTTCAAAAAGTTCTTTCGAGTCCGTATCGTCTTTCAATATCGAACAATGTTCAAAGAACCATTGCTGCGGGTCACCTTCACTGAGCCAGTAGTCATAGTTTCTTCTGAGAACTGTACGTACCATGGAGGCAAGGTTGAAGTAATCGAACGTCAGGGATTCGGCCTCACTGAATTTGACCAGACGGATAGCCAGTTTTTTCACCGAATGCTGGCCGTGGACGATATTCATAATGATTTCATCATTGGCCCTGTCCAGCTCTGCAATTCGATAGAACATCTCGTTGAGCGGATCTGCGAATCGCTCGAGATCGCTGGTGCTGAACAAAGTGATCATCTTGTCTATCCAGGCAAGCTTGGCAGCCACCACCTGGCTCAGCAGGAACGGATATCTCAACGAATCTTCCAGTGCTTCGAAAAACAGCCCGCTAAACAGACGAAAGGCCTCGGGCCCTTCGGGATGGGCACGATAATGCCCGCTGTTTTTCAGCACAAAGCTCCGCAGTTGTGGCAAAATCATCTTCCAGTTGCGAAAAGGATGACACACTTCATAGAGCAGTTTTTCTAAAGATGCGTGAAGCCCCTTGTACCTCTCCACCACCTCCAGAAGAAGCATATACTTCGGCTCGATTTCAACCTGCCCTGCTGTTTCCAGAAGGTTCGCCCTCAACGCATCCGATTCAATCGGGTCAACCTTATTCAGCGGCCCGTAGAAATCCGAGTTGCTCATGATCTATCCTGATGATTCTGGTTTGTCGCAACTCCATCGACTGGATTTGCAACCTTGATGAAACCAGAAGTTACCTTGTAAGCATCTGGCTACCCTGCGGGACACTGGTGCGCAAACATTACAGCCCCTGGCCCGCTGTCTCTTATTTGCTATAATCGCATTCTTGAGCAAACGCAATAACGCCCCGGAAGTGAACCTTACGGGGCGTTATCATTATGCCACATTTTCTCTACAGCCTGCTACAGAGCTTTATTTGCCTCCATATGTCTGATGAGATCGAGCATTCTGTTCGAATAACCCCACTCATTATCGTACCAGCTCATTACTTTCACTGTTTTCCCGATAACTTTGGTCGACTGACCATCCACAATTGAAGATCTTCCATCACCCTGAAAATCAATGGATACCAGCGGCAGGTCGGTGTAGCCGAGATAACGATTAGCAGCGTCCTTCAAAGCCTGATTCACTTCGTCCACCGTTGTTTCACGCCCTACCTCCATAACAGCATCGACTAAAGAAACAGTCGGCGTAGGAACACGCACCGCGAGGCCATCGAATTTCCCTTTCAACTCTGGAATAACCAGAGATACGGCGGCAGCTGCGCCGGTTTTGGTTGGTATCATCGACAGAGCTGCAGCACGTGCCCTGCGTAAATCAGAATGGGGGAAATCCAGCAACCGCTGGTCGCCGGTATAGGCATGCACGGTGGTCATCAGACCACGCTCAATACCGAAATTGTCGAGAATTACCTTGGCAAACGGAGCCAGGCAGTTGGTAGTACAGGAAGCGTTGGAAACAATATGGTGCAGGGTGGCATCATACTCATCCTCATTTACACCCATGACAAAAGTCTTCACGTTACCTTTGGCAGGGGCGGAGATAACTACTTTACTGGCACCGGCATCAATATGCGCCTGAGTGGAGTCTGCGTCCCTGAAAATACCTGTGCATTCAGCGACATAATCAACACCCATATCACCCCAGGGGATATCAGCAGGGTTGCGATGGCTGGAAACAGCGACACGCTTTCCACCGACAGTTACTCCAGTATCATCGCTTTCGACTTCAGGTTCGAATTGGCCCATCACCGAATCATACTTGAGCAGGTGGGCAAGAGTGGCATTATCAGTAAGATCATTGATAGCGACTACTTCAATATCCGAAAATTCAGGATCCTTAGTCATTGCCCTGAAAATATTCCTGCCAATACGACCAAATCCGTTTATACCGATCTTTATTGTCATCGTCGTTCTCCTAAAGTTACAAGATGTTCAACACATCTTCATTTCATCAGGTACCTGCAGCACAAAGGTCTGATGCACATGCTTTCAGATTCTATTTATGATGCCTTTTGGCGGCGTAACATTGCTTGCCGATACAACTCCAGATATTTTGTCTTCACAACATCCCAGGTATATTCTTCCCTGATCTTTCTGACAGCCATCCTTTGCATTTTTCTCATCTTGTCAGGCTGCAGGTAAAGTTCCTGCGCCCTGACAAGTGCCCCATACAACTCATCGGCTGAATCACCGCGATACGCGATGCCTGTCTCGTTATCCACAACCTTAACCAGCCCGCCCACATGGTGCACCACAGGAACGGCACCGAATAACTGAGCCATATAGTCAGTCAGGCCGCACGGTTCATAACGGGATGGTATGACGAAAAAGTCTCCTGCTGCATAAATATGATTAGCCAATTCCAGGCTGAACCCTCTTACAAAACATAACCGGCCTGCAAGCTCTTTCTTCAGGCTCAATGATCGAATGGCTGCATCGAGATACTCACTACCGCTCCCAAGAATTACGGCCTGACAATCCTCGTACTCACTGAACAAATTCTCAATAGCGACCAGGAAATGATCGACCCCTTTCTGCTCACTGAGTCTGCCGATAAAGGTAAAAAGCGGGTCGTCTGGCTTAACGGCGATTTTCCCGAACAGCTCCAGCCCTGCAGGCAATTTCTTTTCCGCCAACGTCTGCAGCAAACGCTCCTTGCACTGTCTCTTGCCAGCCAGCTCATCTTCTTCTGAAGAAGGATCATAACTGGCAGCCAGACCAAGCTCTTTTGCCTTCAATGGGTTAAATGACTCGGGCTGAATACCGTTTGTTACACCTTCAATGGTGTACCCCCGGGCCGCAAGGGCATGCCCCAGCCAATCAGTACGTGCGTCTTCCTCACTCTCCATGAGTTCTTTGGCATAGTTGCTGCTTACCGTATTTAAGACAGCATAGCTCCCTGCGGCTAACAGGGGATCAAACTTGCCGGACAGCCTGTTCTCACCGATCACACTCCAGGGCAATCCGGTAATACCATGAGCAAAGGGCAGATCCGCAACTTCCTGGTGATAACCAACGCCAGCGTTGTGTATTGTTACCAGACAGCCCGTGTCTTTAAAGAAACAGCGCCAGCCCTGGCATTCATAGATAAGGGCGGGGATAAGCGCAGTGTGGCCGTCATGACAATGAATAACATCAGGTTTCTCATCCAGACAGACCATCAGTTCAAGAGCCGCCTTCTGCAAAAGGACATTCATGGCAAAATAATCATAATGCCCGGTACCGGTTTTCTTCCAGGCCTCTCTGGCCGCCTCTTCATCCGTATAGGTATAGACATCGAATTTTTCTGAAAAGCGGTCGGCCTCGATGAGATAAAGGGTTACAGCTTTTTCTTTCTTGAACCAGACCATGCAGGATTCCCTACGCTCTTCAAGGCCATAATTCATATCCACGCCGAACCGCAGCCTATCCTGCCGCTTGCCTCGTCTGTAAATTGGCTTGAAGCCGGCTTGTTCAGGGTTGATAAACCCGTATCCAGGCAACACAATGCTCACCCGGCAGCTATCCTCTTTGATCAGACTCTCCGACAGCTGGAACACTACATCCTTCACCCCGCCGGCCCCTGCAAGATCATTGTACTCGCGACTTATCATCCAGATGTTGCTTATGATGCCGCCACCGTTTAACGCCGGAATCTTTTCCATCAACCTCCGCCAATATCAGTGATGATGCTCACCAGTGTCTCCATCGCTGCCTACTCACCTTCCGGAAAACATGTTGCGTTTTGTCTCAACAGTTGGTCAAGCAAGGTTATGCGAACCATTGCCTCACATACCGGAATAACTCTTGGAATAGCGGAGATATCGTGACGGCCACCTATCTTGATTTTGACAGCCTCACCATCGCTACCCACTGTTTGCTGCTCTTTGGCAATAGAGGGGATGGGTTTTACGGCTACCCGTATGACCAATTCCTGCCCGCTGGAAATTCCCGCCAGCATGCCACCAGCATTATTGCTGGCAAATCCTTCCGGGGTAATCGGGTCATTACTCTCTGAGCCGACCATGTCAGCCACCGCAAAACCCGCACCGAACTCAACCCCCTTCACCGCTCCTATGGAGAGAAGTCCGTGGCCCAGTTCTGCTTCAAGTTTATCAAAAACAGGTTCACCAAGTCCCGGCGGGCAGGTGGCGCGAATCTCCACGATGCCTCCCAGAGTATCTCCCTGCTTTCTGACCTCTTGAACGCGCATATCCATCTTTTCCGCGGCAACAGGGTCCGGACAGTAATAGAGATTTTCGTCAATCACTGAAAGATCACAACTTTCGATATGCACCCCGCCAAGCGCCACAGTGTAACCAATCACTTGAATATCGAAGTGATTCAGCACCTGTTCCGCAACAGCCCCTGCGGCTACCCTGGCTGCCGTCTCACGAGCGGAAGCTCTGCCCCCGCCCCGATGATCCCGCAGACCATACTTAGCATCATAGGTTATGTCCCCATGCCCCGGTCGGTAGATCCCTTTGAGGTGATCATAGGATTTAGAATGGGCATCCTTGTTAAAGATGGCAAGCGATATAGGTGTCCCCGTAGTCACTGGAGGAAGATCATCTTCCAGTTTTACGATTCCTGAAAGTATCTCAAGCTGATCAGGCTCCTTCCGGGGGCTTGATGCACCACCCTGGCCAGGCCGTCTGCGGTCCATCGTCTGCTGCAATGCGTCGAGATCAAGAGATATACCTGCGGGACAACCATCTACCACAGCGCCGATCGCCGTGCCATGAGACTCTCCCCAACTGGTTACCCTGAAAATTTTACCAAAAGTGCTTCCTGCCATATTCAGCTATTCTCCCACTGCGATCGAATGAAATTTCTCTGTAATCGAATCCACGGCAACCGCAATACTCATCCTGCCGGTATCCACTGCGTAATCTGAAAGCTCCCTGTAAATCGGAGTTCGTACCTCCAGGATATCGGCAATTTCCTGGTCTATCGCCTTACCGGTTAAAGTTGGCCGCTCAGAATTACCTGTATCGTTGCCGCCAAGTCTGCCTGCCAATACGGATAAGTCTGCTGTGAGCCATACCACGAGCGCCTTTCTGCCATATTGCGCCCATATGTCACGATGCATAATCGCCCCCCCACCGGTTGCGACAACGGTGTTGGACGACTCAAACGCTTTGATGAGAGCTTCAGCCTCGTATTTCCTGAACGCGTCCCACCCCTGGCTTCCCACAATTTCCTCAATTGATGAGTTGCACTTTGAGCGAATGAGCGAATCGGTATCTAAAAAGGAAAAGCTGAGTTTGGAGGCTAACGCACGGCCAATCGTGGACTTACCAGTGGCTCGATATCCAATGAGAACAATCTTATCTATCATAATCCATTACCAAATTTTCATTATCTATACTATTCGCAAATCAAATGATGTCAAGCATTGTTGCAGTAAACATGTACTTCAAATTTATTGATAAACCGTAGGTTTTATAGTGATTTCAGCCTCGATTCCCCATGGATCATTCCCAGCTTCAAGATGTGCAACCTTCGTTTCAGAGACATTTGGGCGCGGATTGACTGGAATTACGAAACAACCTATAGTAACGACAAATTATTCATTTCGGCAGGTCATTGTTGCAGTTGCAGAAATACTCTCGTATTTTCCAAGACTGCTGCGACAGTGGTCAGTCAGAGGTGCTCGATTTTGGCATCGATTCCTGTCCCAGACAAAACGATTTTACTACCTGCTGCCTCTACATTCAGCAACTATCCGGAGCTATCATGTTATCAGGAACTTTTTCACTCAAGACAAATACATACATGAAAATGGTCGACATTACTGACTCTGTTGATGCCATCCTGCATGAGCATAGCATGCAAAACGGGTTCTGCTATCTGTTTAACCCGCATACCACCGCGGGCCTTACGATCAACGAAGGTGCGGATCCCGATGTCCAGACAGATATCATTGCCGCTCTGCAGCACATTGTCCCCTTAAAATTTAATTACCGGCATAGCGAGGGAAATTCTCCATCGCATGTCATGGCCTCGCTAATGGGTTGTTCTCTTACCATAGCTGTAGAGAACGGTAAACTTCAGCTAGGTACCTGGCAACGCGTTTTTTTCTGTGAGTTTGACGGCCCGAGGACCCGCAAAGTATACTGGCGACTTGACAATAACCTTAATCAATAGCAGATTACCTGCCTTATTATGAAATCAATAACACCTGATCAGATCTGTTTCGGCCTCAACAGGCAACTTGACGAAGCATCGTTTTCCTGCTACCTGCAGCTTCTTGGACGTCCCGAATTTGCAGATGTCCTGGCAGAGAGAATGACAAGCGAAGAAATCAATGTCTTCATCGACAACATGACGGCATTACTCAAAAAGCATCTGCGGGGTAACGAATATCACGCCTTATTTCTCCAACAACAAGGCCACCACTCCCATGCTCACTCCCATGATGAATAGAGAACACCTGTGAAAAAAGAAAAGCTCCAAGATTTACGCGGATTTATAGATTTACTCAAAGAGGATGGCGACCTTCTGGTTATTGAGGAAGAAGTTGACCCCTATCTGGAAATTGCCGAAATCCACCGGCGGGTGATTTCCCGCGGCGGCCCTGCACTCCTTTTCACCAATGTAAAAGGCTCCGATTTCCCTGTGGTCACCAACCTGTTTGGCACCAGCAATCGGCTTGAGCTGGCCTTCGGCGGCAAACCAAAACAATTTGTCCGCGACATTGTCAACCTTGCAGAAACCGCAATGCCGCTTACCGCCAAAAAAATATGGGACAACCGTTCCCTGGTTGGCGATTGCATGAAGCTGGGCCTGAAGAAAACAAAGCGGGCACCAATCCTCGAGAATTGCCAGCAACCTGCCGAACTGTGTAAACTCCCAATGCTTACCTCATGGCACAGCGATGGCGGACCATTCGTCACCTTGCCATTGGTTTATACCGAGCATCCTGATGGTCATGGCCACAACCTTGGCATGTACCGCATTCAACGTTTCGATGATACCACCACCGGTATTCACTGGCAAATACACAAGGGAGGAGGCTACCACTATTTCGAAGCCGAGAAACAGAACAAACCCCTGCCTGTCACCCTCTACATAGGCGGACCACCGGCTCTTATTCTCTCCGCCATTGCCCCACTGCCGGAAGATCTGCCGGAACTGATGCTTGCTTCCCTGGTCATTGGCGACAAACTTAAAATGGCCACGGACCCCCTTGGCAGCCACGATCTCGTTGCCAATGCCGAGTTTGCAATCAAAGGCGTAGTCCCTCCCCACCTGAGACGCCCTGAAGGGCCTTTTGGGGATCACTACGGCTACAACTCCCTACAGCATGATTACCCAGTTTTTCAGGTAAGCCACCTTTATCACAGAAATAATGCTATCTACCCGGCCACCGTTGTTGGCCGTCCGCGGCAGGAGGATTATTTCATAGGCGACTACCTCCAGGAAATGCTCTCCCCCCTCTTCCCGCTGGTAATGAAAGGCGTGAGGGAATTAAAGACATTTGGCGAGACGGGTTTTCATTGCCTTGCTGCTGCACGGGTTACCGATCGCTATCCCCGCGAGGCATTTGCCTGCGGTCTCCGCATTCTTGGTGAGGGGCAGCTTTCGCTGACCAAATTCCTCATCATCACAGATGGTGATATCGATATTACTGATTTTGGCGCACTCTGGTGTCATGTATTAGAACGCGTGAAGTGGGATCGTGACCTTTTCGTTTTCGCCAACGTCTCACAGGACACTCTGGATTACACCGGTCCTGCGGTAAACAAGGGCTCCAAGGCCTTAATGATGGGGCTTGGTGAGGAAAAGCTGCGAACTCTTTCACACGAATTTACCGGTACTCTTCCTGCAGAATGCAGGAAACCGAAAGTCTACCTGCCTGGTACTCTCGTGGTCGAGGGAACTTCTTATGTAGAAAACCAGGAGCTTGGAGCCCAGCTGGCGTGTTGGGACGGTCTCGGTGACTGGCCTTTCGTACTCCTGGTGGATAATGTTGAAGAGGCAACCTGTTCAATGCAGGAATTCCTCTGGACGTTTTTTACCCGGTTTGAACCTGCCAACGATATTCACGCCTCTGCCACGAATGTCCGCAGATTCCATATCGGCCTCCGGGGACCTATCGTGATCGATTGCCGAATGAAGCCGTGGTACACAGATGTCCTGGAAGTCGATCAGGCTACTAAAGATCTTGTCGATGAAAAATTTGAACGAATCATTCCAAAGAGATACCGATGACAGAAAAGGTACGTTTACAGAAATACCTCGCCAGTTGTGGCGTCGCCTCCAGGCGAAAGGCCGAAGAGTACATCAGTCACGGTCGGGTCAAGATCAATGGCCAGACCATCATCTCAATGGGGGAGAAAATCACTCCCGGAGAAGATCTGATACAATTTGACGGCAAAAATGTAGTGCCGCCGGAAGAGTTTGTTTATGTTCTGCTCAATAAACCAGCAGGCTATGTCACCACTTTATCTGACCCCCAGGGACGCCCCATCGTCACCTCCCTGGTTAAAGACATTGGCCACAGACTCTTTCCCGTGGGTCGACTCGATCTTGACACAGAAGGCGCACTTATTCTGACCAACGATGGCAGCCTGGCCCAAAAAATTCAACATCCAAGTCACAAGACCAACAAAACATACCACGCACTCGTCCAGGGCCATCCAGGCAAAAGCAAACTCCGCCAGCTGGAAGAAGGTGTTGTAATAGAAGAAAAAATTACAGCCCCTGCAAAAGTGAAAGTCGTCAAACACTATCAGAAACAAACCCTGGTCGAAATTACCCTCCACGAAGGCCGAAAGCGGCAGGTTAAAAAGATGTTTGAGTTGATAGGCAATCCTGTCATTCAGTTGAAACGAATCTCATATGGGAAGTTACACCTAGGAAAACTCCCTACCGGCAAGCATAAGATACTTAACTCCAGAGATTTAAATAAAATATTTTTATAAAATTCTCTTTACAAACCAAAAATTAACTGATTAAATCTAAACAGTTAGGCATGCATTGGTGATTTTGCAATTTCCTCCAATCGCCCTAACGCTCTGGTTTTTAAAGACTAATCACCCTAACACCAGTAACATCATCCAGAAAAGTTTGAACTGTACCAGTTCAATTTTGCTGCATGACTAGAAATGAGTGGGTTTTTTCAATTCCCTACAGGCGGGGCCATAATCAGACTTCTTGACAGGAGTACAGCATGAACAAATCAGAACTCATCGAGACTTTAGCACAGGACATCAACATCCCACACCGTGAAGCAGCTGCTATCACAAATACCGTCATAGAAACAATGACGGAAGCCCTTTCACGGGGCGAGAGTATAGAGATACGGGGATTCGGGAGCTTTGTGATCAAGAAGTATGATGCGTACGAAGGAAGAAATCCTAAGACCGGTAAGAAAATACTGGTGAAGCCAAAGAAGCTGCCTTTCTTTAAAGTGGGAAAGGATCTTCGCGAAAAGGTAAATATCAGTAAATAATAGCTGACCCCCACCAGATATTTTATCTGAGTGGGGGTTTGGTGTCTTAGCCCTCCAACCTGCCAGAATAGGCGGAGGGGTGATCCTCAATAATGAAAAACGCTTTTCTTTTCAGTGGTGCCAGCTGATTCTTGGCTTTGGCGAGCGGTGAAGAATGTCTCCAATTCCAAGTGACATGTTCTCACTGTGCCCACGGCTCAGTATCGTTAGCGCACAATTCCACCGACCAGATCATAAGTCTGTGCCTCACTGATCAGAACCTCAACCAACTCACCAGGGCTGGCTTCCCCGTCGTTGATGTAGACACAGCCATCCACATCCGGTGCCTGGAATCGCGTTCGTCCCTCAAGGAGAAGGTCCGTCTCCCTGCTGAGCCCTTCCACCAGGACCAACTCTTTTCTCCCAACATATTTTTGTTGTATGCCTGCCGATAGCTCAGCCTGCAAAGTCAATACAGCATCCCGTCTTGCGATTTTGTCTTCTTCTGTGACCTGATCAGGGAAGAGCTGTGAAGGTGCGCCTTCCTCGTTTGCATAAGGAAACACCCCTACATGATCCAGCCGGACGTCTCTCATAAAAGCCATTAATTGTTCTACATCAGCCTCTGTTTCACCCGGAAAGCCAACAAGGAAGGTCGTACGAATCGCAACGTCAGGCAAATAGTGACGAATGCGCTCAACAAGACTGTAAAGGTCTTCGGTTGAATATCGCCTGTTCATCCTGTGCAGTACGCTCGTCGATACATGCTGAAAGGGAATATCCAGATATGGCACAATCCTGCTGTTTGCAGCCATAAGCTCCAGCAGCCTGTCGGTGATCCCCGAAGGATAAAGATAAAGCAACCTGAACCACGGTATTGCCGTGTCTGTCAACAAGCGCTGCAGCAGGTTTGTGAGGGTGCTCTCGCTATCCAGGTCGTTACCATACGCTGTTATATCCTGGGCGATGAGGGATAGCTCACGGGCCCCCTTTTGTTCGAGATTAACCGCTTCCTGAACCAGGTCATCAATGGGCCTGCTTCTGAGATCTCCTCTTATTGATGGAATCATGCAGTACGAACACCTGTTATCACAGCCTTCGGTAATCTTGAACCAGGCCCTGAAAGATGGTGTAGTGAGGATTCTGGGCATGCTGCTATCCATAATAAAGCGATCAGGCAACTGGACCTTGGCGTGCTGCTCTCCATGGTTTTCAAAGAGCCCAGCAAGCCTGGCCGGCATGTCGTGACATCCTTCTGTACCAACAAAAAGATCGACCTCCGGCAACTCGGCCGGCAGGCTGTTTCCATAACGCTGAACAAGGCATCCCACTACCACGAGTTTCTGACCGGGGTTTTGCGCCTTGATCTCGGCAAGACCAAGTATCTCATCAACAGCCTCCTCTACAGCCGGTTGGATAAAGCCGCAGGTATTCAGCATAAGCACCTGCGCTTTTTCCGGTGACTCTTCATAGGTCCACCCGGCTTCAGCTAAACCACCAATAATCATTTCGGAATCAACAAGATTTTTGGCACACCCCAAACTCACCAAATGAAACGAATGCATGAGTAAAACTCCATTTATGTTTTCAAATATATGCTATCTAATGAAAGAAGTAAGAATACGAGCTGCCCATCTTATTTTGGATAATACAGCAGTCCCTGAGAGACTATTTGCCAATAGTCGTTAACAATGCCACGAGTTCACTACTTTTATCTCGGAAATCCCGCCTTACGTAACCTGGTTGCCATTTATCCCGATAGAGTTCGTCCGACACCAGAAAGAGTGCACTGAATTCTACATTTCTGAATTGAGCTACTGCACACAAAGCTGAATACTCCATATCAACGCATTTAACATCTGCATTTTTGTGGAGTTCTGCAAGATAACTTCGCTCTTCTCTGTATGGAGCATCCGTTGACCAGATATTCGCATGTGAGTGCTGAATCCCTGCCCTATCCAACAAATCAGAAAGGCTATCGCATAAAGGCATGGACGGCATTGCAGGAGAATCCAGTGGGTAGTGGTGACTTGTCCCTTCCCCGCTCACAGGCACTCCACCGACAACCACATCCCCAACGGAATATTCTTCAGTGACTGCACCACACCAGCCGAAAAGAATAATTTTCCTGGCACCAAGCGCAATAAGTTTCTCCATGGTCATCACTGCAAATGGAGCCCCGATAGTAGGCCCGGCCGCAAATAGATCAGCCTCAGCGGAGACAGCAAGTTTTGATATATATATGTTTTGCTGTCTACCGCCGTTATTCATCAACAGCTTTTGGGCCAATCGTGCTTCACCAGCTGTTGCAACCAGTAGCCCGGTCTCAGGAACCGTTTTTTCCTTTTTCCCCTTAGCAGGGTGGATAATAATTTGTTCTTTCATAGTGGTATACGACTAGCAACTGATGGTAGAAAAAGTAATCATATATACGCCTTCACCAAACGCAAAAAGGGCCGCAGATTTCTCTGCGGCCCTTTCACTTCGATCTTAAGTAAGATCGAAACAATCTTTTTGCTTATCCGAGCAGCGGGTTAGCATAAAGAAGGATCAGGGAGATAACCAGTCCGTAAATCGCGATGGACTCAGCAAGAGCGATACCAAGAATCATGAATACCATGAGCTTCGGCTGTACTTCTGGGTTACGAGCAAGACCCATACATGCGCCCTGACCGATAGAACCGATACCAATACCTGCTCCAAGTCCTGCAAGACCGATTGAAAGTGCTGCACCAATACATACGAGAGCTAATTCCATTGCTTTCTCCTTACGTGTTTAAAAATTGTGTGTTTGGCCTTCTTCGATTACTGCAAAATATTCAAAGACTCACTGTGAGCCCTTTAAATTGTACAAGTCTTTTCTCAAATCAGTGTGCATGCTCCTGGGCCTGTGCAAAGTAGATGACGGTCAGAAGTACAAAGACCATCGCCTGCACCAGGGATACCAGAACACCAAGAACCATGATCGGCAGTGGTGCGAAGAACATTCCCGCCAGGGTAAACAGGATACCGAGCAGGGTCTCTTTCGCCATGATGTTACCGAAGAGACGAATTGAGAGAGAGAGAATACGAGCAAAGTTACTGATAAGTTCGATTGGCAACATCAGCGGAATGAGCACCGGCATAGGACCAAGAAAGTGCTTGATGTATCCTGCACCATGCTCCTTAAAGCCAATGATGTGATGGGTAAACCATACGATCAGTGTCAGGGCGAGAGTGGTGTTGATGCTGGAAGTCGGTGACATAAAGCCTGGAATCAAACCAATCAGGTTTGCAACTGCGATGTACAGTGCAAAGGTGGCAATCATCGGAAAGAACTTGTCAGCCATCTCTCTGCCCATGTTTTCGACAAAGAAATCATCAAGGCCACCAATTAAGATTTCCCAGAAGTTCTGCCCTGCACCAGGAATCATTTCAAGATTTCCCAAGGTCAGCTTGGAAACAAGAAAAAGAAATGCCATGACCAACCAGGTGTAGGTCATATACGGTGCACACAGTTGCTCCAATATCCCGTGGCCGACAAAGCCATGAGGAACCGGCAAGCCGAGCTTCTCAAGGATAATTGAAATAAATAGTATCGGATGTTCCATAACTTCTTTTACCTCCTCCCACTGAAGTAATAGTGTCTAACAATCTCCACTGCTGTGAGTGCGACCGCAAACACTACTGTTGACAACCCCATAATAAGCCCAAAGGCGTTTATTGAACTGAACCGAATCAGGAGCAGGACAACAACACCTATAATTACAATGCGAATCCAGAATCTGAGCAAAAACCCGCTTTTCTTGAATTGTGATTTGGCCTGCCCCTCGGTCATCTCTTCACCCACCGGGAGCGTCTCAAGAAACTGTGTCAAATCACGCTGAGAAACCCAAAAGCTCAGAATCGCTATCAATCCACCGACGAGAACCGACCAGGCCAAGGCCCAGGAAAACAACCCCCATGCCCCCAAGGTCAAAACCGCCAGGTAGACCCAGCTCACAACCTGCATCTTCTGCAGGGAAATAATACCTCTGGTCACGTTATCCTCAATCGTCCGTCTTATCGTCTTTATCTTTCGGTTGATTTTTCCACAAAACATCTAGCAAGGTCTTAAACCCTGCAGCAATACCGAATGCCAGACCGATAAACGTGAACCATGGAGCGGTCCTCCCATCAAAGACTTTCTGGTCCAGATAAATGCCACCTCCCAACCCGATGAAGATGGAGGCAACAAAAGTAAAACCAACATGGCCGTAGTGAGCCATCAACTGAACCAGCTCTTTTCTCATTCCCGACATCATTTTCCTCCTAAATCCCGAGAGGATAAATCGGTTACATTACTAGAAGGTTTTGGTATCATGCCTCCCTTCCAAAGTCAACGCATTTTTCATTTTTCGAGCAATTTTTTGAATGACCATTCAGTCATTTCTGCTGCTTTCAGCAGCTCTTTTTCGGTATGAGCTGCTGAAACAAATGCCACCTCAAACTGAGATGGAGCAATGTTAAATCCGCTACCAAGCATCTGCCTGAAGTGTTGAGCATAGCGATCAGTATCGGCAGTCATGGCGCTATCAAAATCAAAGACTGCGCTTTCAGTAAAAAAGCCGGTCATCAGTGAACCGACCCTGTTCAGGGTAACCGGTACACCTGCACGCTCTGCCGCAGCATTGAGCTGCTCTGCATAAGCAGACGCCTTTCCATTGAGCTTCGTATAGAAATCAGACTCCTGCAGTTGCTTCAGGGTTGCAATACCTGCCGCCATCGCCAATGGGTTACCAGAGAGCGTTCCAGCCTGATATACCGGTCCATCCGGGGCAATGCAATTCATGATATCAGCTTTACCACCATACGCGCCGACTGGCAGACCACCGCCAATAATTTTACCGAGGCAAGTGAGATCAGGCTGAACTCCGAAATACTCCTGAGCCCCACCATAGGCGAGTCTGAAGCCGGTGATAACTTCGTCGAATATGAGAACAATACCCATCTCGCTGGTCAGCTCACGCAGTTTAGCGAGGAACCCATCAGCTGGCGGCACACAGCCCATGTTGCCTGCGACCGGTTCCAGGATAACGCAGGCAATGTCCAGCGATGCGTCACGCAATGTCTTTTCAAGTATTTCCAGATTATTATACGGAATAGAAATGGTGTTTTTGACGATATCATCAGGAACTCCAGGGCTACCGGGAATACCAAGGGTCAAAACACCTGAGCCCGCCTTCACCAGAAAAGAGTCGGCGTGACCGTGGTAACAACCGTCAAATTTAACGACCACCTTTTTACCGGTGTAGCCCCGCGCCAGGCGAACCGCACTCATGGTTGCCTCGGTGCCAGAGTTCACAAACCGCACTTTCTCAATTGAAGGCACCGCCTCAACTACCATCGATGCAAGTTCGATCTCAGAGGGTGTGGACGCGCCGAAACTGGTGCCCGAGGCAGCGGCCTCATTGACAGCTTTCAAAATCAGAGGGTTAGCGTGGCCCAGGATCATAGGACCCCAGGACCCAACAAAATCCAGGTATTCATTGCCATCGACATCATAGACATAGGTGCCCTGAGCACGTTCGATAAACACCGGATTACAGCCTACAGAACGACACGCTCTTACCGGGCTGTTCACGCCACCCGGAATATATTTTTGCGCTTCCTGAAAGAGACGCTGGGAAGTTTCAGTTTTCATAGAGTCACATCCTCATTGATAGTATTTAAAAAAACTCCCTGGTGAGAGCTTCATTCACATAGTATTGATTCCAACTGTTGAAAAGACGCCGAAAATCAGTATCAGGCAGCGGACACAATAACCTGAATATATAGCACGGAGATCATTTTAATGTCAAACATCCTGATACTTGATTTTTCCTGTTTCATACACAAAATAGGTAGGCAAATTAGCCACCAGTAAGGTTAAAGGTGCTGTCCAACATTTTCCTTGTCAGCTTTCCGGCCAAAAGGTAAACTGAGCCCGGAATTCATGAACTTCGAGAATTCAACAGCATAGACATACATGACCTTCTGATAACATCTAAAGGAAAGGAGCACATAATGGCAAACGATAAAGTCCAGCAAGTTAACGATGCTGAGTTTGATACGCTGATCGGCTCTGATCAGCCAACCCTGGTTGATTTCTGGGCCCCCTGGTGTGGTCCCTGTAAAGCTATCGGGCCGGTCATCGAGGATCTCGCCGATGAATTTACAGGCAAAGTCAACATCGCTAAAATGAATGTAGACGATAATCCCGTCACACCAGGTAAGTATGGCATTCGTGCTATCCCTACACTGATCCTGTTCAAGAGCGGTGAAGTTGTAGACCAGATCACCGGCGCCGTTGGCAAGGCCCAGCTGGTAGACCTCATCAACAAAGCCCTGTAACAGCGTTCACCATACACGCTGCCAATCGCGATTGCATGAGCTCCGCCGGTCGGCAGCGTTTTTCTTTCAGCAGTACGACACATAAAAATCATGATTAAAGAGCACTACGAATTGGTAATCCTTGGCGGAGGTCCGGCTGGTCTTTCTGCCGGTCTGTATGCTGCCCGCGCCCGCCTGGACCATGTGGTTATTGAAAAAGGCGCTCCTGGTGGTCAGGTCCTGAACACTGACTGGGTAGATAATTACCCCGGTTACCCCGAAGGGCTATCCGGTTTTGAACTTGCCGACAACATGCTCAAGCATGCACAGCGGTTTGAAGTTAATATACAGCACGGTGAAGTCGAGCGAGTTGACCTGAGCAACCCTGATAGCAAAATCCTGCACATGGGTGACGGCTCTACCGTACGGTGCGATACCTTGATACTCTGCACCGGAGCTCGTCCCAACACCTTGAATGTACCCGGTGAGAACGAATTTCGCGGCAAGGGAGTATCTTATTGCGGCACGTGTGACGCACCTTTTTACAGAAACGTGCCCGTCGTCGTTGTAGGTGGTGGAGACACTGCCGTTGAAGAAGCATGTTACCTGACACGTTTTGCCAGCAAGGTAAGTATCATCCATCGTCGCGATGAGCTCAGAGCTACCAAAATCATTCAGGAACATGCGTACGCCAACGATAAAATCGAGTTTGTCTGGAACAGCCAGGTAAGCTCCATCGAAGGAGATAACGGCGTAAAGGAAATCAAACTGTTAGACAACGATGGCAACACCTCCACTCTGGAGGCAGAGGGTATCTTTGTTCTTATCGGCATTACGCCAAACAACAGTTGTCTGCCACTGGAGTTGCTGAATGCAGATCAGTGGGGTTTTATTCCCGTCGATAGCGAATGCCGTACTGCTATTCCCGGAGTTATGGCCGCAGGTGACATCATCAGCAAAAACGTTCGTCAGGTTGTCAACGCAGCAGGTGAAGGGGCTGTCGCAATGCTTGCCGCCGAGGCATACCTGAACAGATTAAAAGAAAAATAACAGACATGATTGCATGAA
This sequence comes from Desulfosediminicola sp., assembly GCF_048381775.1. Taxonomy (NCBI): domain Bacteria; kingdom Pseudomonadati; phylum Thermodesulfobacteriota; class Desulfobulbia; order Desulfobulbales; family Desulfocapsaceae; genus Desulfosediminicola; species Desulfosediminicola sp. The sequence continues at coordinate 97,749 of NZ_JBLXGE010000002.1, forward strand.
CTTCTCTACTCAGCAGTTCCGGAAAATTGCAGCTTCAAGTCTGGCAGGGGTATTTCTCGCCAGCATACTCGTTCTTAGTGGATGCAGTAAGGTTTCTGATTATTTTGATTTCACCTCTGATGCCGACCTCGATCTTCAAGTACCATCCAAGACCCTCGCAACCAAGGGTATGGAAGACTATAACGTCGGGAAATACTTCACAGCGATAGAGTATTTTGAGGAAATTCTAGACCGCTACCCGTTCAGCCCCGAGGCGACCCTTGCTGAGTTGAAGGCAGCCGATTGTAACTATCAGATGGGCAGGTACATGGAAGCCCTGGTACTTTACAAGGAGTTTGAGGAAAGGCACCCCACAAATGAGGCAATTCCTTACGTGATGTTCCAGAAAGGCATGACTCATTACATGCGTATCGACCGTATTGACCGTGATACCAGCGGTGCAGTCGAGTCTATCAAGGCATTTAATCAATTGCTGCGAGCATACCCTGATTCGCCATATAGTGCCGAAGCAAAGGGACGAGTGGCCTCCGCCAGAGAGTTCCTGGCGAACCATGAATTTTTCGTAGTCGATTTCTACGTGCGCACAGAAGAATATGAACAGGCCAAAAAGAGACTCGGTTATCTTTTGGCAATGTATCCTGACTCGACAATCTCAGGCGACGCCCAGGAGTTGCTCGCCCAACTTGAGGCCGGCGAACCACCAGAACGGGGGATACTGCATTATCTACCAAGCCTGTCACTGCCGGACTGGAAACTTTTCAAATAAACCTCTTGTCCCGGTAGTCTCTTCACGTAAAAAGCCCGGCTGGATTTCAAATATCCACCGGGCTTTTTTTTTGTATTCTCTACTGACTGGTTACAGGAATTTCCTTGCCTCTGCCCGCTATACCGCCTGAATTTATCAGCTCAGGCAGTGTCATGCCTCAAAGCCCCTGCCAGCAAACCACAGCAGCCAGCAATGGCAGAGCTGATATCTCGAGGGACCAGCTGTCATTTTGCAAAATGTATAAGAAGATCATACTGCGTGCACTGTGGTCCCGGCCATTTTTCCCCGGGGCACACTGGATGGACACCAGATTACACCTTCTCTGCTGGCGGTAGCATCCAGTCTTTATCCAGTGAGACTTCCATGGCACGTACAGGGCAGATAGGAACGCACAGGCTGCAACCGGTGCATTTTTCCGCATCAAAGATCACTTCCATTTCAGGCCGCTTCAGGTAAAGGGCCCCAACGGGACAAATACCTGTGCAAGCTCCACACTGAAAGCACTGCTCATCGTCTCTGCGAATTCTGGTAGCCAGCCGCTCGGTCTGCACCCCAAGTCCACCCAGAAAAGACAGCCCTGCATCGACACTGGTTTTACTACTCCCTGTCAGTTCGAGGATCATCACCCCTTCACGCTGCAACAGGATATCGGCCTTCAGTATGTTGAATTCGAGATCATACTCTTTGACCAGCTGATAAATAAACGGTTTGTCACTGGTATCTTTTGGAAAACGTAAAATATAAATCTGAGTATACACGTGCGGTCCCTTCGGTAGTTATTGATTAGGCGAGGCATCCTTCCTGTCGGCGGAAGGTGCAGAAGTGACAAAATCCTCAAGACGGGCTATAAGGTGCTCAACTGACGCGTCGGTATCAAGCTCAAGCAGCAGTTCATTCGGTATCTCAACTGGATATTCGAATTTTTTCAACTGATCGAGGTAGACCTCCAGACGACCATCCGACACCGCGTCAGGCTCTGCAAGACGCTTCTTCAGACGCTGTAGCGTAACATTTTCACTACAAAAACAATAGATAAACAGTACCTGATAATCTCTGCTGAAGGTATCAATAACGCGCTGTCGCTGATTTTGCAAATGAAAGGAAGCATCCAGGATCGCAATTGGATGCCCATCCTCCAGTGCTCCGAGCGCACAATTCAACATCTCTTCATAGGTTTTTTTGCTGTATTCAGGGTGATAAATGCCGCTGTTAATACCATCCCTGCACTGTTGGGTAGGCACTATCCCCACAAGCTGTTTACGTATGACATCTGAATTAAAATAGGCAAAACCATTCTTTTCGGCCCACCGGCTTGCCAGGTAACTTTTGCCTGAACCAGTAAGGCCAAAAAAAATCAGTAACCTTTGTACGTTATCTACACTCAATTTGCTCTCCATACTCCTCAGCCAACATGAAGTACTTCTTTGCAGATTCTTCAGCATTCTTTCGGGTCTCGGCTGACACATGGCTATCAGCTGAAGTCAATAACCCTATTTTTCCACGAACATACGCCCGGTAGCACATATAAAAAGCCAGCACGTCCATAAGTTTTTCATCTTCAGACCTCTCCAGATAACTGTTGATGAAGAGATCAGAGTAATCGTGCAAGCTATGATAATCGAGATCCATAGCCATAAAAGCAAGGTCTGCTGCAATATCTGTACACCTGAGTCTCTCGTTGAACTCAATACAGTCAAATATCGCCACCTCCTGCTCCAGGCATATATTGCCTGAATGCAGATCCCCATGACACTCACAAATTTTATTGAGTCGTACCCTCTGCGCAAAAATCTGCTCTTTTCCCAGGAACCGCAGAGCAATACGTTGTATTTTTTTAAAGCGACTCTCCGGCAGTGCGACACCGCCCACAAACTGGCGGGTCTCCATGAAATTTTCCTGGATAGTCCTGCTTACAACTCTGACATCTCCAAATTGTTTCACCCGGTCGGAGCGACCGGCACGTTCATAAAAAGGTATAAGGACATCGGCTATTCGTATGATATCAGCCTTCTGAAGCTGCCCTCGCGCTATGAGCAGACCCATCATTCTGTCTTCCTTCAGACGTCTCATTTGAACCGCATATTCGATCGGCTCATCGCCTTCTCCCCAGCAGAAGTCATCGCAACATTTGCCGAGTTCTACAGTACGCAGATAAACATTGGGGCATAATCGTCTGTTCAAGCGCAGCTCTTCATTACAGAAATATTTTCGTTTCTCCAATGATGTAAAATCCAGAAAACCAAAATCAACGGGCTTTTTAAATTTATACGCATACGCCCCGGCCAGAACAATGTAGGAGATATGTGTCTGAATAAGTTCAACTGACTCCACCTGGTGTGGATAATTCTCTTTATCCATAAGCCATTGGACATAATCAGGGAGTAGAGCATCCATCTGTACCTCCGAAAAAAAACCGATAACCTGAAACGACCATGATATTACCAACAATCTTTTCGATAGTTATTGATGTCAACGGAACCGGTTAACTCGCTGGCCCAGCCTGCAGGCCAGCCGACGAACACTTCTAAATGGCAGTGTTGAATTTCCATTTCCGGCACAGTACGATTATTACTTTACCACTACACGAAAGGACGTGAAAACGGGATGTATCCTCTCTTTCTTTCATCTTCCAAAGCCCGTATACTTATCTTGCTTTTTCAGTACATCAACGTCTGACAGCATGAAAGTTTGATACAGATTTATTCGCACCGGCCCCATGAATTTGGCTGGACCCAGCATAAATCATCGGCCTGTTCATGCATCATTACGTGAATAATTCGACGCATAACCTTGCAAGAATCAGTCATCACGTTATAATCGCTGCATTTGAAACCATACAATGATAGTGGTTTACCGCTTGAATAGATCATAACCTATTACAGATACTTTCTTTAGGGCTATCAATGAACACATCACTAAAGCTGAAACTTGGTCTCATGGCCATGTTGGTCGTACTCTCCGTAGTCACGATTGTCCCCTCATTCTATTCTTCCACCCCAAACTGGTGGAAGCAATATCTTGCCCCTGAAGGGCTCAGGCTTGGCCTTGACCTTCAAGGAGGTATGCACCTGATCTTAAAGGTCAATCTTGACAAAGCCCAGGAAAACGCCCTCGAATTTTCAGCCAACGATATCAAGGATACCCTGGCAGAGGAATCAATCAGTGCTGTACGCACACCGTCCAATGACCCTGCAACGGTTATCTTTACCCTGCCCAATACGGGAGCGGTAAAACAGGTTCAGGCCCTCATCACCGATGACTTCCCTGACATTGACGCCCGTCTCGAATCAAAGGAAGGAACCTTTCCCCGCATTTTTCTCAGTTTGAAAGATGAGCGAATCTCCTACATCAAAACCCACGCTGTTGATCAGTCTCTTGAGATCATCAGAAACAGGATTGACCAGTTTGGTGTGGCCGAGCCTGTTATTCTCCGTCAGGGTGCCGATGAGATCGTTATTCAGCTTCCAGGCATACGTGATCCGGAACGCGCCATGAAACTCCTTGGCGACACCGCTCAGCTCGAATTCCAGATGGTTGCAGATTCAAGCGGACTCAATCTCCGTGAGCTGGTGAATCAGGCTGTTCAATCCGGACAGTGGCAAGACGGTGAAGAAATCGGCAAGCTGAATCGTGCACTCAGTTCCATTTTGCCCGAGAACACTTCTATTCACTTTGAAAAATCCATCGACCCCAACACCAAGCAGGAAGTCTCCGTACCTATTCTGCTTGAGAATCAGGTGTTAATGACCGGCGACATGGTTAAAGACGCCCAGGTACGCATAGGCGGCACCTTCAATGAGCCGTACGTCAGCCTTGATCTTACCAGTCGCGGCGGCAAACTCTTCGGCCACATCACCGAGCAGAACGTCAACAAGCGGATGGCCATTGTCCTTGATAACGTTGTGCGCTCAGCGCCTGTTATTCGTGAGAAAATTCTTGGTGGCTCGGCACAGATCTCCGGCAGCTTCAGTCACGAAGAGGCATCAGATCTGGCAATCGTGCTCAGAGTTGGCGCCCTGCCGGCTCCTGTTGACATTATCCAGAACATGACCGTTGGCGCAACACTTGGCCAGGACTCCATCCAAAGGGGCCTGAGTTCCGGCGTTTTCGGGGCGATACTCGTCTTGACCTTTATGTTCATCTACTACAGGCTCTCCGGTATTATTGCCAACTTCGCCCTGACCCTGAACATATTGCTTCTCTTCACCGGTCTGGCCATTTTGAATGCCACACTTACCCTTCCTGGTATCGCCGGTATCGTCCTCTCCATCGGTATGGCCGTTGACGCGAATGTCCTTATTTTTGAACGAATGCGGGAAGAGTATGCGCTAGGAAAATCGGTGCGCTCAAGTGTCGACTCCGGTTTCGGCAAAGCATTCTGGACCATTGTCGACTCCCAGGTCACCACACTTATTACCGCAACTGCACTGTTTCTCTTCGGCACCGGCCCGATTAAAGGTTTTGCCGTTACCCTCTCTCTGGGTATTATTTTCAACCTTTTCACCGCTCTATTCTTCTCCCGCCTGCTCTTTGACACCTTCAATTCTGGCAAGCCAATGAAGAAACTGCGCTTCATGCAGTTCACCAAGAAGCCGAACCTCGACTTCATGAGCCTACGCAAATTCACCTATGTCGGCTCCGGCATAATGGTTTGTATTGGCCTTTTCGCATTCATGCAGATCGCTCGTGGTACTGCCAACCTTGGCGTTGACTTCTCCGGTGGCTCCCTGCTCCAGTATCAGGCAAGCCAGAACTTCACAATGAGTGAAGTTCGTTCAGCTTTTGACGGCAGTAACCTCGAAGGTTTTAACCTGCAGGAGGTTGAAAACGAGAACCGTCTGATCGTCAAAATAAAGCAGGATGAAGCAACCGTCGCCAATCTCGCTGAAAGTGTTGACGTCATCTTGCATGAGAATCTTGCAGATAAAGGCTTTGTCCTCGAAAGCCAGTCTGAAATCGGCTCTTCCGTCTCCGCTGCGCTACGTAATAAGGCTATCCAGGCTATCCTGATTTCCCTTGTCGGTGTTATCTTCTACCTGGCAATGCGCTTTGACATCCGTTTTGGCCTGGCCGCAGCGGCAGCTACAGCCCATGACGTACTGGTGGTGCTTGCAATTTGTTACCTGTTGAATGTGGAAATCACGCTGCTTATCGTAACAGCCTTACTCACTATCGCTGGTTATTCACTCAACGACTCCGTTGTTGTCTTCGACCGCATACGTGAGAACCTGAAGAAGGCCAGTGAGGATAAGCTTATCCCCATTATCAACATGAGCGTTAATGAGGTAATCAGTAGAACAATCGTTACTTCGCTTACTTCGGCAATGGTATTGGCGGCCCTGTTCGTACTTGGCGGTTCCGTAATCCATGACTTCTCGTTCGCACTGCTTACAGGTGTACTTGTCGGTACCTATTCCTCGATTTTTATCGCGAGTCCGCTGCTGACACTTTGGAAACGCGAACAGTAATCACAGGAGATACGTCAACATGTCACGACCACAATTCCCTGAGGCGGTTTACCGCCTCAAGTCAGACGAGCCTTTCAACTTTGCCTGCCACCCTGGTGTGCCATGCTTCACCGACTGCTGCAAAATGCTTGAGCTTGCACTGACACCATATGACGTACTGCGAATGCGCCGGGGTACCGGTTTAACCTCCCAGCAGTTACACGACCAGTACATCATTGAGGAGCGCGGGGAGCAAGACATGTTCCCCAAATATTACCTGACCATGATAGATGATGGGCAGGCAAGTTGTGCCTTCGTTGACAAGGAAAAGGGCTGTGCGATCTATTCGCACCGCCCTGGGGCCTGCCGGGCATACCCGCTCGGCAGAGCAGCCGTTCGGACTCGAAGCGGTGAACTTCATCAACATTTTGTGCTGATGAAAGAGTCTCATTGTAAAGGGTTTGCTGAATCTGTGGAACAGACTCCTGAGAAGTACTCGCAGGATCAGGATCTGGTCTCCTATAATCGGTTCAATGACGCCATCGCCACCCTGATCCAGCACGATAAAATCAGGCAGGGGTTGTTTATGCCTAATGATGAGCAACTCAGGTTTTACACCCTGGCTCTGTACAATATTGACGTATTTAGGGCCCAGGTTCACGCCGGTACACTAAATATTGGCGAAGTACCTTCTTCTGTTTTAGATAATGATGAAGAGTTATTGCTTTTTGCCATCGACTGGCTGAAAGATCTGTATTTTCAATCTTAGATTCCCGTTCCCGACGCTGTACCCATGCTGAAAACTATTATTTTTGACTGCGATGGCGTGATGTTCGACTCACAGAACTCAAACCGCCACTACTATAACTCTCTCCTCACCCACTTCGGATTCTCTGAGATGAACGAGGATGAACTGCACTATGTGCATATCCATAGTGTCTACGACTCGGTTAAACACATTTTCCGCAATTATCCGCAACAGTCCATCGAGCAGGTGCACGAATACCGCAGGGCTAACAGTTATCTGCCTTTCCTGAAACACATGGATATGGAACCGGATCTACTCAATTTCCTGGAAAAGACCCGTGACAACTATAATCTGGCTATTGCCACAAACAGGTCTGATACCATGATGCCCCTCTTAAAGGAATTTAAGCTTGAGCACTATTTCGGTAAGGTAATGACCGCTGACAACTCGCCAAGACCCAAACCGGCTGCAGATCCATTGCTCGAAATCATTAAACATTTTGACTGTATGATTGGTGAGGCCATTTACATTGGGGATTCTACAGTGGATGAAGAAACTGCAAAGAATTGCGGGATGCGGCTGATCGCTTTTAAAAACGATGAATTAGACGCGGACTACCACGTGGAAAGCTTTACGGAAATTCTGAAGCTGCCTGTTTTTGCCGACTAAAAAGACCTGATTTCATACTCTGGGGATGCAAGGTGCTGAACTGACCGGACTGCTCAGCCCTTGCCCTCTTCGTCGACTCTTTTAATACCTTCCATGAGCAGTGCCATGAAATCGCCAATTTCGGCGGCGCGCATCTCTTTGGCTGACAATCCTGTAATGAAGCGATAGTAGCCACTCCTTTCGGCCAGAATTGCAAAAATCGCTTCCTGGCTTTCTTTGTCGCCATACGTGGCGTTGATAATACAACCTTCCCGGAATGAAACCCGCGCCTCCCCACCATCAAGATTCATCGACAGCACACCTGTTTTCTGGTGCATGTGAAACACCTGGAATAATTCAGCAGGGAGGACTTCGTCGAGTTTCCCGGTCATGCACGATTCGAAATCACGAGCACGAGCCTGGTTGATCTGTTGTAGTCTATTCGCCAAAAGGCGGGCCATATAACTCTGTACGGAGGATTCAGATTCGAGCATTTCGCAAAAATCCTCTATGGGTACAGTAAGGACCTGTGCATCATCCAGTGACCTCACGGTGGCAATTGCCGTGCCGGGACTCAAATAGCTCATCTCGCCGAAAATATCACCGGCAACAAGGGTTGCTATCTGCTCCCCCCTCGTTTCCACCGCAAACTCTCCAGTTACCACGAGATAGAGATTGGAGTTTTTGTCGCCCTGCTCTACCAGCACGGTATTACCCGGAACAACAACTTCCTTGAAGGATTTCAGCACCTGATGGAGTTTTTCAGGCGGGATGGAATGCAGGAATTGACTCTCAACGGTTGTACCGTGAATCTCCTGCATGACTGTCTCAACACGGCTATCGATATTTTCTTTTCCCTCTGGTATCCCCTGTACCGGTTCCTCGGCCTGCCTGAATTTAATCAGCCCAGTGCAACCGCTACAGCTATGTAGTTTAGGAGATATTTCTTTACGTCCTTTTCCGGCCTCGTTCAGCAAGGTGAATAAGAGCTGGGTCATATCCCTGACCAGGATGAGACACACCTCCTTGCCAACTGGGCAAGTGAAGGTTTTGTCACTGAGTTGCATGAATTCACCCTGAGCATACAGGGGGCAATTTATATCTTCTGCTATTTCAAAATAGGCTTTGAGGGATTTCATAAATTTTACGACGAAGCTATCAGAGCAATGACCACAACAGCTTCAGGAATTCCGTGTAAGTGTTTTTTGCTGAATATTATACATGATTCACCGTTGATTGACCGACCACCTGAAATCAACCTTTCAATTCCCTGCACAACAAATCACATCATAACCTTTTTATCATGGAGTTCGCAGGGTGAAATTGATATAGTAAGCGGAAATTATGATTTTTTTCTTAACTATATTATTTATTTGTGATGACTGTAGACAATCAGACGCTTGGTAAGCTGTTCTCTGACATCGAGAACGAATTTCAACAGGACTCCGATATAACCATAACTCCTGTTGCAGGTGATCCACCAAACGAGTATGAGATTACCTTTCATATTCCTTGTACCACGAAGGATGAACAAGGTAACATAGAGATCACATCTGAACATGTGGTCAGCATGTCAATACCGTTTGGTTTCCCACACTTCCCACCAAGTTGCAAGCCGAAAAGCTCTATATTTCACCCAGACTTCGATAACTCTGCTGTCTGTCTTGGGGATTTCTGGAGCAACACGCCTTCGCTGGTTGAGTTGATCCGCCACCTCAAAATGATGATTGGTGGGGAAAGATATTCCACACAGAATCCCTTTAACCCCGCCGCCGCTGACTGGTTCCTTGCCAATCAATCCCAATTGCCTTTTGCAAAAGAGCATACTGGGGATTTAAAGCAGCCGCCACCCCTGGAACTTGAAAAAACAAAACAGGAGTTCGATGTAGTTCAGGATTCTGATTTCGCCGATGATTTCACCTTCGAGGAGGAAACCCTCGAATACCATCCACCAGACCAAAGCAACATTTCCCAATCCGTTCCTGTTGAGCAATCTGTACCAAAAGATGTGGCGCCACGGCCATATATTCTCAGTGACATTGATCTCCAACGATTTAACCTTTTGGCATCCAAGAGACATTTTCAGGAACTGGACGCTGAACTGTCAGCGCTACCCGACACCGCAGACTCCAAAGAGATCAGACAACTTCGAAAAATTGCCTCTACAGCAATGGAGAAGGGTTCTGCTCTTCATCAGCAGGCTTTGCAATTACAGCAACAGGATGAACCGTTAAAAGCCCTTGAATGTTTCCAGGCGGTCGAAAAACACGTTGCAGACTTTCCCAATATCCTGGAGAAGATCAGTAAGATTGAGCATCTTTTAGAAAATGAAACTACCGAGCCAGACGATTTCAGCGACCTGCAGACAGATTTTGCTGTCGATGCGCCTGTGGCTCAAAAGGTAGAGAGTACCCCCACTCGCAAAAAAAACGCCCCCCCAGTTACCAAACAGGCTTCAGTGCTAGAGCATAAGAAAGGCCGAAAGGGTAAACTGGCCGTGCCGAAGTTTAGCAGACCTCTCGTCTACTCCCTAGCCGGGCTGGTCGTAATAGCCGGTTCCGGGTTAGGCTTTCTTGCCATAAACGGCTCAAGCAAGCTCGAACAAAGTCGATCTTTTTTGCAGCAATGCACTACCGCCGTAAAGAATCAACAGTTCCGTGCAGCACAGAATGCCTGCCTGGACTCCAGAAAAGCAAGCGATTCCATAATACTATTTCATCAGGCTGAGGTTGCCGCTTTACAGCAACAGATACATTCGGCGCTTAACTCGCAGCCCTTACAACAGGGGCTCAAGGGTAAGGTACTGTTCGAAGGAGAATACGTCCTCAAAGCTACAGTCTCGCAACGTCAGGAACTCATCCAGGTACTGGCCTCCGGCGAAACCGCGTTCAGTGAATCCGATTGGCTTGCTGCCGAGACCAACCTTAGAAGAGCCATCGAACTTGACAATGACCTGAAGATTCTACCTGATGAAGAACTGACCCGGCTTTCCCGACAAGCCGCTCATGCAGCTTTTATTGCCAAGCTGGAGGCGATAGAAAATGCTTTTCTTCAAGGGAATGATTCTGTTGATCTGGCCGCACTTAACTCTTTAAGTGATGAACTCAACTCGCTGCCTGCCGCAAGCGCTGCTCCCTTGCGTTCAAGGGTTGAAGTCATACTCGCCAAATATCAATTTTCTTCGCTGAAGGAGCAGGCAGATACCCTCTTTTCACAATCTGACTGGCCAGGTGCGATGTCGCTTTTCGCCAAAGCGGCCGAAACCGGCAAACTCCTCTCAGAGACTGAACCGCCAGAACTCACCGATATCAGAAAGAACATCACCCGAGCTGAACTTTACTCAAACATTGACGCCGGAAATAGTCTCTTTGCCGATGGCAGATGGGACGATGCCATCAGCCACTACCAACAGGCCATTGCAATTCTAAAAAGCAGCTACCAGCTGCTCAATCAGGGAGATTATCAACATTCAGTTGAAAAGCTTGAGCGGATCATCCTGCAATCCACCATAATACGAGACCGTCAAGCGGTGGAAATACTGAGAGGAGAAGGTAAATTCAATGAGGCTCTGGACAAACTTGCTGTAGTCATGGCAAGTATCACCGGTAGCGCTTACGCTGATGAGGCTGAGTTTTCTGAGATTCTCACCGATGCCAGGGACACATCTCAAGAGTTGAAAAGAATGGCCCTCCTTGATTACTGCACGACATACCTGGTGGAAAATTATTATTCCTTTGTAACCAGAAATTACGTTGCAGCCAGTAAAGACACCATTTCCTCACCATCGGCTGAGTTTGTCAAAGAGCTCGACCCCAGCCATTATCTTTTTAAGCTTGAATGCACGGAAAGCGGGCGAGGACGTCCACTCAAGCTCGTAATGTACTACTCATATGACCTTAACCAGGACAAATGGGAGTTTGCAAACGCCGATAGTTCGCAATAAAAAGGGGCATCCGGTTCTGACGTAAACCGGACGCCCCTCTGCAAATGCTGACTTTGCGTTTATTTCAATCAGACGAGGAAGCGAAATTCACCTTTACCAAGCAAGTCGTGGAGGTGAAGGATACCCACCAGTTTTTCCTCTTCCCCCTGCACTGGCAACACAGTAATCTCATGCTGCTGCATGATAGACAGAGCATCAGCTGCCATTGCCTCACCGGTTATCGATAAAGGATTTCTTGTCATAATATCACCAGCAGTCTTGCCGGTAAGATCTGCTGCTTCTGCAAGCAGCCTGCGAACATCACCGTCTGTTACTATTCCTCCCACCAGGTTGTCAGCACCCACCACCAATACTGCACCAATATTCTTGGCATTTAAAATAGCAATTGCGGCAGACGCTAGCTCAGTCTCAGAAATGACCGGCATCTCGTCCCCCTTAAGCATCACCTCTTCAACTTTGACTTTAAGTCGTTGACCGAGACTACCGCCTGGATGGTTGAAACGAAAATCCTCAGCCTGAAAGTTTCTTCTGTTCAACAGCACAACAGACAGGGCATCACCCAGGGCCAGGGTTGCGGTGGTGCTGGCTGTTGGCGCCAATCCCAATGGGCACGCCTCTTTCGGGACTCGGATATTCAAAACGATATCGGCATAACTGGCCAGGGTCGAAGTGGCACCACCCGTCATGGCAATAATAGTATTGCCTCTCTGTTTCAATGAATTGAGCAGACCATTAAGCTCCGCAGTTTCACCCGAGTACGAGATCGCGATAACCACATCGGATTTCATAACCATGCCGAGATCGCCATGCAATGCCTCTACCGGGTGCAGAAAAAACGATGGCGTGCCTGTACTGTTCAGCGTAGCTGAAATCTTCTGACCGATGAGGCCAGACTTTCCAATTCCGGTGATAACAAGCCTGGTCTTGCAGGCGAGAATCTTCTCCACCGCCTCAATAAACTCGGAACCGATCCGTTCCCTTACAGCGGCAAGCCCCTGCTCCTCAATTTTCAGCACATTTTGTGCTTCAGCTATAGACATTTTTTGATTCCTTCACCAGCATTTGCATATAACAGGCAGTTGGCCGGCAAACGCAGTCTTAAGTAATTAAAATTCAATGTATTTTTCAAATCAGCCGCGTGAACTGCTGCTTTTGAAAGGTCTCTTCTCTTTCGCTTGTATCTTTATATCACTTACCTGATTGTTACAGATAAGATGAGAACCTGGTCATAGTTCAATATTCTTGGCATGCTTTCAAGCCATTTTAAGCGTCCCGAAAATTTCGGCCAAAATGCGCATGGCAATATCTCAAATAGTTGATTCATGCTTATTATTTTTTAATATGAAAACTGCCTCTGCACCTAACACACCAACTGCCCGCACAATTTCACTACCCTTTTACTGCAAATCTGGTATAAAGTACGATGTTTTTTTGCATCTTCCTTGATTCAGCAGCGACTTCGTATTACAAATCTCGGATAGTCCTGTAACATTCTTGGTTACCAAATATAAACTCGATGTAATATTTACGGTTTACAATCTATATACTGGTTTCATCCAGCACAATTACAGCGGAGATAATCCATGTCTAACTATCTTTTTACTTCTGAATCTGTTTCCGAGGGACATCCGGATAAAGTCGCCGATCAGATTTCAGACGCAATTCTTGACTCCATCCTCGCCCAGGATGCAAATGCCCGTGTTGCATGCGAAACACTTGTTACCACCGGCATGGCCCTCATTGCAGGAGAGATCACCACATCTGCGTGGGTCGATATGCCCGATGTAGTTCGCCAGACCATTAAGAGCATTGGTTACAACTCCAGCGATATGGGTTTTGATTGGCAATCCTGCGCTGTGATGACCTCGATTGATAAGCAGTCTTCTGATATTGCCCAGGGTGTTGACGAAGGCAGCGGTCTTGACCTTGATCAGGGCGCCGGTGATCAGGGCCTCATGTTCGGCTACGCCTGCAATGAAACAGAAGTGCTGATGCCAATGCCCATCTACTATGCACACAGGCTCACCAAAATGCAATCGGAAGTACGTAAGAATCGTGTCCTCCCATGGCTTCGCCCAGACGCAAAAAGCCAGGTTACAGTTGAGTACGATCAGGGCAAGCCCAAACGCATAGAGGCTGTTGTCCTCTCCACGCAGCATGATGAGAGTGTATCCCATAAGGATCTCAAAGAATCCGTGCTCGAAGAGATCATCCGGCCTGTACTGCCTGCAAACATGATTGATGCCAACACTAAATTTTACATCAACCCAACCGGACGCTTTGTTATCGGTGGCCCTGTCGGCGACTGCGGCGTTACCGGCCGTAAGATTATTGTCGATACCTACGGCGGACGGGGATCACATGGCGGAGGCGCATTCTCAGGTAAAGATCCCTCCAAGGTAGACCGATCCTCATCTTATATGGGACGCTATGTTGCAAAGAACATCGTTGCAGCAGGGATTGCTGATGAGTTTGAAGTGCAGGTGGCCTATGCCATCGGTATCTCCCATCCCGTTTCCATCAATGTAAACAGCTTTGGTACCGGTAAACTCTCTGACCAGGAGATCAAAGCACTTATTGTTGACACCTTCGATCTTCGTCCTAAAGCTATCATTCATCACCTTAATCTCCTCAGACCGATCTACAAAAAGACTGCTGCCTACGGCCATTTCGGTAGAGAGGATTCTGATTTCACCTGGGAAAAAACCGACAAAGCAGAACAACTGCGGATCGCTGCTAAACTGTAATCGCGTCCACTAAAAGATTAACCTGAATTATAGCTGGTACACACTATGTCTACTCAAACCCAAGACTATAAAGTCGCTGATATTTCCCTGGCTGAATGGGGACGTAAAGAAATTGAGATCGCCGAAACCGAAATGCCGGGACTGATGGCGCTCCGTGAAGATTATCGCGATCAGCAGCCGCTGAAGGGTGCACGTATCGCAGGCTGCCTGCATATGACCATCCAGACTGCGGTATTGATGGAGACTCTCGTCGAGCTTGGCGCAGAGCTTCGTTGGTCAAGCTGCAACATATTTTCCACCCAGGATCATGCCGCAGCAGCAATGGCTGCCGCCGGCCTTCCGACCTTTGCCTGGAAGGGTGAAAGTGAGGAGGAATTCTGGTGGTGCATCGATCAGACAATCTTCGGTCCCGACGGCTGGACCCCGAATATGATTCTCGATGATGGCGGTGACCTCACCCAGATAATGCACGAGAAATACCCGGAAGAGATTAAAAAGATTAAAGGTATCAGTGAAGAGACCACTACCGGTGTTCTTCGTCTCAACGAGATGGCCGCTGAAGGCACACTTAAGTGCCCAGCCATCAATGTAAACGACTCTGTAACCAAATCAAAATTCGACAACCTCTATGGCTGCCGCGAGTCACTGATCGACGGTATCAAACGCGCCACTGACGTAATGATCGCAGGCAAAAATGCCGTGGTGGTCGGTTATGGTGATGTTGGAAAAGGTTGTGCACAGGCACTTCGCGGCATGGGTGCTTCTGTCTATGTTACTGAAATTGATCCTATCTGTGCTCTTCAGGCGGCCATGGAAGGCTTTAAAGTCGTTACCATGGAAGAGGCTGCCAGTTACGGTAACATCTTTGTAACCTGCACAGGCAACGTCAACGTAGTCACCCGCGCCCACATGGAACAGATGCCTAATGAGGCTATTGTTTGCAACATCGGCCATTTTGATTCAGAGATCGACATCGCTGGCATCCGCGATCTCCCCTGGGAGAACATCAAACCACAGGTGGACCACGTGGTCTTTCCTGATGGCAAGAAAATAATCGTACTGGCAGAAGGTCGTCTGGTTAATCTTGGTTGCGCCACCGGCCACCCGAGCTTTGTTATGAGCAACTCCTTCACCAATCAGGTACTGGCGCAGATTGAGCTTTGGAATAACTCAGAGAAATATGAGAAGCGTGTCTACTTCCTTCCCAAACAACTCGATGAGATGGTGGCCAAACTGCACCTGAAAAAAATCGGTGCCAAGCTTACCGACCTTACACCTGAACAGGCCAAATACATTGGTGTTTCAGTCGAAGGCCCTTACAAGCCTGATTATTACAGATATTAGAACAATAACTGTACAGGTCAGACGCAAAAGCCCTCACGGATACTCTCCGTGAGGGCTTTTTTTATTTCAAGTAGCCTGTACTTGGTTGCCTCAGCTTGTTCCCAGCTGCACATCACCTGAGAGTACTTCGTGAACCTTTCCTGAATCGTCACGAATGTGGAGTCTGCCAAGATTGTCAGGTCCCAGCGAGATACCTTCTACCACCTTACCATTGACCGCAACCCAAGCCAGTCTCTTCCCAAACATACAGTCTAACTCTCGCCACCTCTTAATTACAGGTGTAAAACCGTGACGTTCGAATGATTGAACCTCGAGCAGCAGCTGGGCATGGATCTTGGTGAATACCTCATCTACGGACATTTCCCGGCCAGATTCTATAAACAGAGACGTTGCCCTTGTGACTACCTCAGCAGGAAAATCATTTATTGTAGTGTTCACATTCAAGCCTATCCCAACAACAGCAAAACGGCAGGACGGATCTACGGTTAAAGCCGAAGACTCACTTAAAATACCACCGCACTTCTTCATGAAAAAGTAGATGTCGTTAGGCCATTTCAGGCCAGGCTGCAAATTGTACAGTTGCTTGATAGCATCTGCCACCGCAAGACCTGCCACAAAAGTCAGATATGGAAAGTCCTCAGCCTTGAGGACAGGTCGAAGTATCACTGAGGTATACAGCCCTTTTCCGGCTGGAGACTGCCATACTTTACCTAACCGGCCACGTCCCTTGGTCTGAGTGGCTGAGATAATCGCAGTTCCATGAGCTGCACCGTCCGCAGCCATCTCCATGGCTACACGATTTGTTGAATCGGTTGATTGCAGGCGAACAATTTTCATAGTCAGAAATCCAGGCAAAAAAAAAGTGCAGAGTCCTGAGACTCTGCACTTTAACAACGATCTACTCAGTGACAGGTAATAATAAATTAATTAATACCTTCTTCACCTTCCTCGTTCTTGATACGACTTGGTACACCGTACATGGTTGTAGAACCGGAAGACCAGAACATCAGTTTTCCTTCACGTACAAGCTCATTCGCGATGTTTTTGATCTGACGAGGCTTGGTATCAGGATCACATTTGTAGAAATCCTTGATGTACAGCTGTGGCTTCGGAGACTTTTCAGCCTTCTCAATCATTGCTGCTTTGATTTCGTCTATGCTTTTAGGCATAACGACCCCTCCTAGAGATAGGTAGAAGTCCAACGGCGCCGTCTTTTCACCGCGATATTGCGATGAAAAGACAAACGTCTGTCAAGGCTTCAATTACTTGATATGGCTGGTGTACTTAAACTGAGTGGTTGTACGCCAGGTGTCATAAGCAAGACGATAGTCATCAATAGACTTATCGGTAAATGGGATCTCACACTTTTCGAAGAATTTCTCCCAACCGATACGCTCTGCCCACTCACCAACACGCTCATATTTGCGAGCGTCTGCAGCGTAAGCCTCAAGAATTTTCTTGATAGCATCAACAGTCTCAGGCCAACGTGGAGTGGTGTTTGGCAGGAAAGGAATAACCAACTTGGAGAACTTAGGAGCAGTTCTGGAGTTAGAAACCTTACCACCAACGAGGATAGCAATACCGTCACCCTCTGGATCAGCAAGAGGCATAGCAGGACACATGGTGTAGCAGTTACCACAGAACATACAACGCTCAACGGTAACTTTTACGGTCTTGATCTCTTTACCATCAACCTCTGCTTTAGCAGGCTTAACAGCACCAAGCGGACAAGAAGCGATTGCGAGCGGAAGCTCACAAACACCGGTGATACGCTTGTTATCGATCATAGGTGGCTTACGATGTACACCAAGAATAGCGATATCGGAAGCATGTACAGCACCACACATGTTGAGACAACATGCGAGAGCAATACGTACCTGTGCAGGCAGGGTCATGGAAGTGAAGTAATCAAACAGCTCATCCATTACCGCCTTAACAACACCAGAAGCGTCGGTTGCAGGGGTGTGACAATGTACCCAACCCTGGGTGTGAACGATGTTGGTTACACCAGCACCGGTACCACCTACCGGGAATCTGTTACCACGGCCAGCAAGGTCATCCAGCAGAGGCTGAACTTTATCCTTGGCATCAACCATGAACTCTACGTTGTTACGGGTGGTCCAACGCATGAAACCATCACAATGTGCATCAGCAACATCGCAGATCTCACGAATGAGATTGATGGTGATCAGACGTGCGGTACCAACACGAACGGTGTATACCTCGTCACCGGTCTCTGACTTATGCATCAGAACGCCAGGCTGGAGGATTTCGTGCCAAAGCCACTTACCTTTGTTAGCTTTGATTACTTCAGGAAAAAATTGCTCGTAATGTGGTGGACCAAGATCGGAAATACGTCCGTCCATCGGTTTATCTGGATTGTAGCCCATGATAAATCTCCTTATATTTCTTTAATATGAATTGTTAGCTCAAATTAAAACAGGTATTAGGCTGCGTGCTTAGCACGGAACTCATCAATGTCACGCTCAAAGCCGCCCTCAACCTCTTCCTCTTTCCAGAAGACGTATGGGTTAGAACGAGGCTCTTTAACGTGCTGCGGAATCGGATCGAGTCCCATAACCTTGATGAAGGTCGGCAGGCCAATACGCTGCATGGTCTCACCTACACGCTCACGGTTCTTACCAACTTCCATCCACCAGTCCCAAACGTTCTCAATGAAGTCAACGAGTTCCTGGAACTCATTGTCAGCAGACATTGGGATGAACGGGAGAACCAGAGTAGAGAACTGAGCACCATCGAGGATCGGAGCTTTCGCACCAACCAGAATGGAAGCACCCTGCTCTGCACCCGGACGAAGCGCGCGTGGCATTACGTTGATGCAATGCATACAACGGGTACACTCTGCGTTATCGATCTTGAGCTCATCGCCTTCCATCCACATACACTCGGTAGGACAGAGACCAAGAACCTCTTTCTCGATGTCAAACTTACCCCAGTCACGACCAGCATGGGCGCCACCGTTTGCAGGGTAATTACCAGCTACGTACTCTTTTACCGCTGCCTGGTCGATACGGATATCGTCTTTCCAGGTACCGATAACGGAGATGTCGGAACGTGCGATAGAAGCAACACAGTCGTTCGGACAACCGGAGAACTTGAACTTGAACTTGTATGGGAACGCTGGACGATGAATCTCATCCTGATACATCATGGTCAGCTGATGACAACACTCTTCAGTGTCGTAGCAGGACCACTCACAGCGGGACTGACCGATACAGTTCGCAGGGGTACGAAGGTTTGAACCGGAACCACCAAGATCCTGTCCCATGTCGTGGGTCAGATCCCAGAAGAAAGGCTCAAGGTTCTCGGTACGGGTACCAAGAAGAATGATGTCACCGGTGGAACCGTGCATGTTGGTAACACCAGAACCATGCTTCTCCCACAGATCACAGAGCTGACGGAGATTTGAAGAAGAATAGTATTTAGATGCAGGCTGAGCTACACGTACGGTGTGAAAGTGCTCAACACCTGGGAACTGCTCGGGAACGTCAGCGTAACGTCCAACGATACCACCACCGTATCCGAAAACACCAACGATACCGCCGTGCTTCCAGTGGGTGATTCTGTCCTTGAAGGACAGCTCCAGGATACCAAGAATGTCCCAGCACTCAGGCTTGGTCTCAGCCTGCTGCTTTAAGTCGGTGACGAAACTCGGCCACGGGCCTTTCTCAAGTTCGTCCAACAAGGGCGTCTCATGTTTTGCCATGATTTCCTCCTTTGAATTACTGTTTAAACTACAACCTCTACCAAAAGATATAGCGAATCTTATAGTTCTTATCCTGAACAGGCAGGCAAGCAACTTGCAGAGCAATATGTGCCCACCCGACTACTTCATGTTCAACTTTCGAACCGGCCCTGACATGTTTCTCCTGTCAAGACAATACAAAACACTATCACAGTGTATAGTGATTCAGCGGCTGAGAATATCGCCCACCGGAAATTTTGTCAACAAAAAACGGTGTAATTGTCTTTGGGAAAATGAACGCATATTCACCGTGCAATTCTACTGCTACTGCCATTTCCAGCAACTTTCAGAAACCGATTTTCAAGCTCATTATCTTCGACACCCATACCCTTTATGAGTTTCAGGATTCTGGTAGCCAGCACCTTTCCGAGTTGCACTCCTTCCTGATCAAATGAATTGATATCCCATAAAAAGCCCTGATAGACTATCTTTGCTTCATAAATAGCCAACAGAGCTCCCATAGTGTGAGGTGTCAACTTATCAGCCAGCAGCAATGAACTCGGACGATTGCCTTCAAACTTTTTATTTGGATTTTCATGCAATCTGCCAACCGCCATGGCGATCGATTGCGCCAGGAGATTCGCAAAAAGTTTCTGTTGCGAGGTGGTATCTTCAACAATGAGATCAAGATTTCGCTGATTTTTTATAAAACCAATGAACTCAACAGGAACTATCTCAGTTCCCTGGTGAAGCAATTGATAAAATGCATGCTGCCCGTTGGTGCCAGGCTCCCCCCAGACAATCGGTCCGGTTTTGATTTTTACCTGGCTGCCGTCCCGATGAATCGATTTGCCGTTGCTCTCCATATCACATTGCTGGAGATGGGCAGGGAAACGATGGAGCGCCTGGCTGTACGGCAATACCGCCACAGTAGAACGGTCCAGATAATTATGATTCCACACCCCGATCAAGGCCAATAGTAAGGGAAGGTTACTCCTAATGTCGGGGATAGTTTCCGCAGCCTGATCCACCTCATTTGCACCCTTGAGAAATTCGAGCAATTGATCATAACCCAGATAAAAACCCAACATAACAGAGCCCACCATAGAGGTAGAACTGTACCGTCCGCCGATGTAGTCGAACATGTAAAATGATCGAAGATATTTGTCAGGGTCATCCATGGGGCTGCCTTCTCCGGTCACTGCCAGGCAATGCTTCGCAGGATCGATGCCGGCCGCGCGCAACTGTTCAATTACCAGTCTCTCGTTGGTCAGGGTCTCAAGTGTGGTACCGCTTTTTGAGACGATATTTATCAGGGTTCTGCTCAAATCCACCCGACTGAGCACATCAGCAGCATCATCGGGATCGACGTTGGCAATGAAATGGACGGATCGCCCACTGATACCGAAAGGTTTGAGTGCCTCATAAATAGAGCGCGGGCCCAGATCCGAACCACCAATGCCAACGTTGACCAGAGTAGTGAAACTCTCTCCCTCTGCGTTTGTTATCTTACCGTTCTCAAGATCTGTTAAAAATTCTTTGAGCTTGGCGAGTTCATCTCGGGCCCTGGCCGACTCGGCCGGAGCGGCGGCCGTATCACCGAAGACATCTCTGGTCGCGGTATGCAGAACCTGCCTCTCCTCACTCTCGAAACCTTGAATGCGATTCATCACCGCGCCACTTCTCATCTCTTTAAACTGAGCGGTAAGAGCGCATTGATCGGCAAGAGCCTGCAAAGCGTTCAGGACATCATCATCCACCCGTTGCGTGGCATATAGCATTCTGAACGGACCAGTCTCGCAAATATATCTCTCAATCCTGCCGGTTTCAGTCAAGGCCCCGCTTGCCGTTAGATCATAAGGCTGACCTGCCAGACGACTCAAACTTTCTGCAGCTTCCGCTGTGGTCAGATTCTTATATTTGGGATCCATAGTCTTCTCCGCAAGGCTAATATAAAAGATTCATTACCAGTGGACCTCTGCATTGAAACTCAAGGTCCACCTAAGCCTGAAGTCGCCTGTATTACTGACAGTCGACCGCGCTACTCAATTCTCGCAGCAGCACCATTTTCGGCAAGCTTCCGTAATTCGCCGATAGTAGCGGTATAATCGTCACTGTTATAAACAGCAGAGCCAGCCACAAAAATATTGGCACCAGCCTGGGCTACATCCTGAATGGTCTTTTTGCTCACGCCACCATCCACTTCGATTCCCACCTCAAGCCCCATACTATCGATACGTTGCCTGAGCTGCCAGATTTTCTCAAGCGAGGATGGGATGAATGACTGCCCGCCAAATCCAGGGTTTACCGACATCAGCATGACCAGATCAAGATCTTCAAGCACATAATCAAGTGTTGAAAGAGACGTTGCCGGGTTTAATACCGCACCGGCTTTCAAACCGCGCTGCTTGATCTGGCCGATCACGCGATGCAGGTGGGTGCACGCCTCAACATGCACTGTAATCCAGTCTGCGCCAGCATCTGCGAAAGCGTCTATATAGTCACCGGGATTACTGATCATCAGATGGACATCCAGAACCCGGTCTGTCACTCTCTTCGCCGCCTCGACAACCAAAGGCCCGATGGTGATGTTTGGTACGAAGTGTCCGTCCATGACGTCAATATGAATAACCTCTGCACCGGCCTGATCCACCGCCCTGATCTCATTGCCCAGTTGACTGAAGTCGGCTGAAAGTATTGATGGTGCAATCTGTATTTCCCGCATGATATCTCCTGATATGTAAATACATTCAAAGCTGTTTTACCTGATGGAAAAACAGCATAATACTTAATTTTTTCGTAATTAGACCGTTCTTCGTACCATATCACCGGGGCCCATTTCAACCACCCCTTCCAGTTCCAGATAAAGAAAGAGTTCGCTCAACCGGGCAGGGCTCAGATGAAGCTTCTCTGAAACCTCTTCCCTGGAAACAGGGTACGGCTCCAATTGCTTCAACAGTTCAATGGCATCCGGTTCAAGCCCCGGAGCCAATTGTTCTATATTATTATCAGGTTGATTGTCAAAAGTTCCTACGCCGCAAGTGTTATAATAGGCAGAAGTGCCTGCCACGATATCGGCAGCTGACATTACCAACTGCGCGCCCTGTTGCAGCAGCCAGTGTGCGCCTTCACTTTTATACGAATCAACCTGGCCGGGCACAGCAAAAATCTCACGGCCAAAATCCAGGCCAAGCTGGGCAGTAATCAGAGAACCTGACTTTCTGGCAGCCTCAACCACCACAACCCCTTTGCTCAGGCCCGCAATAATTCTGTTTCTTGCCGGAAATCTAAATCCCTCAGGTCTCGTCCCGGGAGGATACTCACTGATAAGCAGTCCCTTTGTTTTGACCTCATGATACAGAGAACTATTCTGCCTCGGATAAACGACATCAATACCACACCCGAGAACTCCAATAGTGCCGCCCCGGCCCTGCAGGGCACCGATGTGTGACTCCGAATCGATGCCAAGCGCCATACCGGAGACCACGGTCAGGCCTTCGCGCGACAGCCCCTCGGCCAATGACCGTGCCACCCTGCGACCATAACTGGTCGCTGATCGTGATCCAACCATGGCTACGCTGGAAGATGTCAGTAAACCGATATCCCCAAGACAGTAAAGCACAGCAGGCGGGTCGGGTATCTCGCGAAGTAATTCTGGGAATGCCGCATCGTCAATGCTCAGCAATTGCCCTCCCATGGATATTGTCCGGTTTGCCAGCAAACGGGCTGTTTTACTGCACTCATCAATGCAATTCCAGGCCGCAAGCTGTTTTGAGCCAAGCCCTGACAGATCACTCCATTGCCGTCTGGTAGCAGCAAGCGCTGCCCCGGGGGAACCAAAATGATCGACCAGTTTCCTGATAGTTCCCGGACCGCAGCCAGGCAACAATGTCAGGGTCAGCCAATCGGCAACAGCCGGATCGTATGCAGACTGCTCCGCAGCCTGAGAAGTTGGAGGTGGAGGATTACACGACGTGTTTTGGCTTTCAACCAAGTCCATCTTACTTTGAACTCCAGGATCAACTACCGCTTCAGACGACATAGTTCCCCTCTTCCCCAAAGACAATGGCACCTATCCGTTTCCGAATTGGTGCCATTTATAATGAACCCGCTATCGGATTTCTCCGGCCAATCAGCAGATACATACTCCCAGAAAAATACCTGATGGGCTGTACGGGTCTGCCAATTACCTTTCTGTCATGAATACCCGCAGTTCTTCAATACGGGAAGGATGCTTCAATTTTGATATCGCCTGCGCCTCGATTTGACGAATACGCTCCCTGGTCACGGCAAAGCAACGCCCTACCTCCTCAAGAGTATGGTCATATTCGACATTGATGCCATAACGCATGCGCAAAACTTTTGCCTCACGAGGTGAAAGCGATGACATTACCTGGTTAAGGCACTCTCTCAGGCTGTTGATCATGGTCTGCTCGTGGGGGCCGACCCGTTCACCATCTTCAATAAAATCGCCTAAAAAGGTTTCTCCATCATCACCCACCGGCGTATCAAGAGAAATTGCATCCTTGGCTATCTTTAGAGCTGATTTCACCTTGTTTACATCAGAGCCAAGAAGTTCGGCCATCTCTTCCGGGGTCGGCTCTCGGTGTTCTTCCAATAGAAAATCCTTGGAAACCCTGAGCAACCTGTTGATGGTCTCGATCATGTGAACAGGCAAACGGATTGTTCGCCCCTGATCGGCTATACCACGGGTAATGGATTGACGAATCCACCAGGTGGCATACGTGCTGAACTTGTAGCCGCGGTGGTAGTCAAATTTCTCGACAGCTTTCATCAGGCCAATGTTCCCTTCCTGAATGAGATCTGAAAACTGCAATCCACGATTGACAAATTTCTTGGAAACAGAGATGACAAGCCTGAGGTTGGCCCGAACCAAGGCCTCTTTGGCATGTTTCGTCATCTCCTTGCCAACTTCAATTTCTTTTAACAGTTTCTGTATCTTTCTACCATCCAGGCCTGCATCGATAATAAACTGCCTGTTGACAAAACGTTCTATTTTTTCTGGCGGCGGCTCCGAGCCATCTTCCGTCACCAGTTTTTTGGACCGTACCAGGTCAACGAAGACGCGCCGAAACTTTCTGGAAATTTCCTCTAAACCTTTGGCGGCCGCATTAACACAATCTGCACAAACAACCTTATCCTTAAAAAGTGCTGCTATCTCTTCGCCAATTACCCCGACTTTGTCGTACAGTTCGGCAACCTTTTCAGGCTTGAGATCAAAATCCTGTAACTGTTTCAGGAGAGCACTACGTTTTTTATCCAGTTGCAAAGCCTTCTCGACGTTCTTCAGGAAAAGCTTGCTCTCTGACTCTATGAGCTCAGGATTATTATCCGGGACCCCCATGATAGTCTGACAGATCTTGCCTTTGTTTTTCTGGAGATCTGCGGCCAGAGCCTGAAGGGATGGAATGGCGAGAACCGTCTGGAAAGCGCACGCCTGTACCCTCTGCTTGCCCTCTTCCATCATCTTCGCAAGCTTCAGCTCCTCATCATGACTGAGGAGCGTGAGCGTTCCCATCTCACGGAGATAGATATTCATCGGGTCTATGGAATGACTTCCATTTTTGCCAGCTTTGGGTGAGCGCGCAGCCCTGCGCTTCGCTCCTTTACGACGACCAGCCACTACTCCGACCTGATTTTCTTTATCAGAACCGGCTGCTATGTCATCCGGTACGTCATCTTGGAAACCGTTCCCTCTTCTATCTTCGTCTGAACCAAAGATCCCTGTTAAATCATACATCGCAGGATCATCTTCATTTTCATATGAATCCTCATCCTGTTCGTACTCATTATCATTTGCGCGTTCATCGTGATTCATGAAATTCTCCCTGATAGCACAGAAGCCTACCGATAGTGCTTCTATGGAAAATCTCTTCTTTTTCCCTTAATGGAAATTTCCACTTTCTCCTCTAGTGCTCAACGAAACCATCGCTATTCCTTTAAGCACAAACATGCATCCTAACAATGCACACCATTGAAGCAAAATGTCAAGAATATTTCCTTCAATTCTCTATCGCAAAAAAAACAGCAGAAACACAGTTAGTAAAATAAATATCCGAGCTGGCTTATAATTCCGGCCCCTTGAGTTCTCTGTCTATATTCTGTTTTTTTTGCAGTAACTCCTGAAGTAAGGAAAAATCCCCACCAGTCTTCATCCCGGAGATTTGATCAAGCAATTGCCTGGAAGCACGTTGCAACCTGTAGACACGCATCCATTCGAGCAATTCCTCTGCTTCAGCACCAATCAGCGAATCAGCCTCATGTTCATCCCCTGCGTCAGGAGCCTCAAGCAGCAGGTCCGACACAAGTTCCCGCTCGGCTCCCCCCGGCAGCTTTGACAGCAGTTCCTCCGGTTCAATCTCGCCGTGCTCGGCAATCAGCGATCGCAACTGCAGAAACAGCACCTCCCCAACACTTCCGGCTATACACTCCCGCAATCCGCCATCTTCAAGGCGACCGAGGTACGAGGGATTGAGAACCATGAATTCCACCAGTCGCCTCTGTGATTTCGACAACGGCTCAATCTGCTCTACTGCCCGCATTACCGGTGGCTCCGGTGGTGGCGGCGGAGCTTCCTCCACTGGAGGTGGTACCGAACGGTCCAGCATGGAATCAAGCTGTTCGGCTGAGATACCAAGCTGCTCGGCAAAATGAGTAATAACAACAGTCCGCTGCAATGGTGAAGCCGCAGCTTTTACCAAAGGCCGCAATTCTTCAACAATCTTACTTTTACCATCCAGGGTAAGGCCATATTCCTTTACCAGCTGACCGAAAACAAATTCAGGCAGAGTCTCCGCCCCGGCGACCAACTCCTCAACGGCCACGAGCCCTCTTTCGCGCACAAAGGTATCCGGGTCATGTCCTTCAGGCAAAAGTGCCACCCTGCCGGAAACCTGTTCTGCCAGAAAATGAGGAACAGAACGCACCGCAGCCTTGACCCCTGCTTCATCACCGTCGAATAACAGTACTATTTCGTCACAGAACCGCTTCAGTAAGCGAAGCTGCTCGCGGGTAAGTGCTGTCCCCAGCGGTGCAACAACGTTTTCATACCCATTGCAGACCAGGGAAATAAGATCGAAATTTCCCTCGACAATTATTGCCTGGTTCTTCTTGCGAATAGCATCTTTTTGTTGATAGAGCCCAAGCAGAAGCTTGCTCTTGTTATAAATTCGGCTCTCCGGGGAATTCAGGTATTTCGGTTGACCTTCGCCGATGATACGACCGCCGAAACCACACACCTGACCACTGATCTCATAGATTGGAAACAGTACACGATCACGGAATCTGTCGTAAACCCCGCCTCTGTCGTTTTTCACGGAAAGGCCGGCTTCAAGGGATGCCTTCTTTTCACTTTCGGTCAGCTTGTCGGTGAAATAGTCCCAGCCTTCCCCCTCCACCGATGGCGCATATCCTATGCCGAAGCGGGTAAGAATGTCTTTGGGGATACCTCTTTCAGTCAGGTATGCTCTGGCGCCGGCAGCCTTGCCGGTACCGAGATAGCGGCTGTAGAGCGCTGCTGCCTTTTCACTGACCGCATACATCTCCTTTTTAAACTGGTCCTGCTTTGCCTGCTCGGCTGAGCGTGGCCGCTCAGGGAGAGCTATCGAGTATTTGGCTGCAAGCTCCTTTAAAGCTGATGGAAAATCGAGGTTGTGATACTTCATCATGAATGAGAAAACATCACCAGACTCCCCACAACCAAAACAGTGAAAAAACTGTTGCCCGGAATGGACCGAAAACGAAGGTGTTTTCTCGCCATGAAACGGGCAGAGCCCAAGGTATCGTGCACCACTTTTTTTCAGATCGACAACCTCGCCTATGATCTGTACAATATCAGCGCGTTCTTTGACCCGGGCTACTATATCTTCTCGTGATTCGTTTATTGCCATTTTTTATTTTCACTTGGGGAATTACGTCTCGCATCGTGCCATACTGCAAACGTTGCAATAAAGTACCAGGATTCTTTTTTCCTGTGGGGAGCATATCAGCGCTATGAGGCTGAGTAAGCAACGAAGTCAGGAAATCGGAGTAAATATGCTCTGGTCAACAGGTTAAGCGCGACAGGGCACTAACTGCTCAACTGCCAGCCCATAAACATATCACGGGAGGTGTGTTTACGCATGCCCTTTCATGACTGCAACTTCTCAGGCAGCAATACATAATCTGGTTAATGCACCGATATGGAAGATATTACACAGGTCCTGGCTTTCCAGGTAAAAAAGGATATGGCGGAGCGCTATTTCGGCTTTCGCAAGCGAATCGAAACCGACACCATCAATTACAAGCAGATGGTCACACAGTCAGCCGTGCAACTTGAAAACAACCTGGGTACCTCCCTGGTTCGCATCTATATCCTTCTTCAGCGTCGTGAGCTGATTACTGAATTTATCCATTTGATCGGGCTCAAAACGCCCCCATATTACGAGCCGTATACCGTCGAGTCCCCTACCATAAAAAAACGCGTATTCCAGGGCCTGAACTACAGAGGGTTAACCCAAAAAAGAGCGTACAAAAACATGCTCTACGACAGCTATTGTCAGCTCTACGAATATGCCTCAGATTATCTTGAAACCTTTCGGAATCTCCAGGAGGAGCATGAGACAATTCAAGAGGAAATAGCGCACTTTTACAGAAACAACGACATCGACACCATTCTGCAATTCCTCCGTCGGCTCGATCTCTATTCCGACGAACATTCCTCCAGCCAGCAATATCAACAAACCCCATCAAACTATCAGAAGTTATCCGACCAGATCAAGCTTCGCCCCCCCTTGCCTCCAGGTGAATTACTCCCCACTTTCCCGCCGCTTCCACCACCGAAGTCTATTCGAAAAAAGCTCGATAAGCTCATTGACAAAGCCATTCCCTACGAAAAGCCGTTCAATCTGCGAATGCTTACCCGGGAAGTCGGATAGCCTCTCAATTTCACAATTGATCCCGGCAGATGTACCTTTTCCTTTGCGCGAGACCATGCAACCCGGCAAAAAGAACGACAGCCTTTTCAGTGGCTCCTGCTGTCGCTATAATTAATAAGAATCAGCCCTTTACACTGAACCTCTTTTGGGTACTTGCAACAATACTCAGCAATTTCAGTAACAAAACATTGTATGTTGCCAAGCAGAAAACCCTGGCGGAACAATCAAATTTCGTGTGAAGGTAACTGTAGTACTTTAATAACATTCTTTTCCAATTCATTTGCTCGCAACATCTTTTACTTCTCCTTCTCATTATGAAGATAGGCAATATAAAACGCACCATCCGCAATACCAAGCGCCTCGCCGAAATCATACGCGTTCTGTCCCGTTTCGGTTTTCAACAGGTAGTTCTCGATACCGGAATATACCGGTTACTCGACCTGGTCAAAGAAGACGTTGACACCAGCCTCAGCCCCTCTGCTGCCGACCAGCCCCGTGCCGTCCGTTTTCGTTTGGTTCTTGAGGAGCTGGGACCAACCTTTATCAAGATTGGACAGATCCTTTCCACCAGGCCTGACCTCATCCCCCCTGAATGGGCAGATGAGTTGAAAAAACTGCAGGATCGCTGCACCAACGTCCCATACTCAGACATCCATAATGTACTTATAGAAGAGTTCCCCCAAGGGCTCGAAACTTTTTTTGAAAAAATCGATGAAGTACCTATGGCGGCGGCCTCCCTGGCCCAGGTACACAAAGCGGTAACAAACGAGGGTGACGAAGTTGTGCTCAAAGTGCTGCGGCCGGGCAGCCGCAAAATGGTTGAGGAGGATACCTCTCTGCTGGAAGGCCTGGCACAACTGGCAGAGCAATATTTCTACGATCTTGGATACAGCCCTACAGCAGTTGCCAAGGAATTTTCCCGCGAGTTGCTCAAGGAAATCAATCTGGTCCATGAGGGGCAGTCCACCGACCGGTTGAGAAGATATTTTGCAGACGACCCCACCGTGTCATTTCCCAGGGTCTATTGGCAGACCACTACCCGCAACGTATTGACCCTTGAAGAAATAAAGGGGAGAATTGTCTCCTCACTGACTCCAGGCGACCTTTCTGCCCAGGAGCGGCGGACTCTCGTTTCCAGAGGTACGGATGCCGTTTTTGCCCAATGCCTGCAGTTCGGTTTTTTCCATGCCGACCCGCACCCTGGCAATATCATCCTCAAACATGACAACACCATCTGTTTTATCGATTGCGGCATGACCGGCCAGCTCGACAAACATACCACCGACCAGCTCATAGATCTTGTCGCGGGGGTAATAAAAGCTGATATCGATAAACTCTGCAGGGTAGTCATCGAACTTACCGAGGCGGACCCTGCAATTACAGACCGCAGGGACTTTCGCACTGACCTGCAACATCTTATTTCCCATTTCCAGAGTAATGAACTGAAAAATCTTGATATCGCTTCCCTGCTCTCCGAGTTTTTCAAAATGCTCCAGCGCTACAAGATCAAGTGCCCGGGAGATCTCATTCTGCTCACCAAAGCCCTGACGACCATTGAGGGCGTTGCCGAGCAGTTCGATCCTGAATTCGATGTCATTTCCCACGTGGAGCCACGTATTCAGGAGATCGTCATCAGCCGTTACGGCTTAAATGCCCTTTACGGCCGGCTGCAAAGAACCATGAGCGGCTACCTCGAACTCTTCGAGAGCCTGCCCTCCGATCTACAGAGGTTTCTCGGCTATTTTCGCCATAGCCGCTTCACCCTCAACCTCGAACTGAAGCGACTTGAACATCTTGCCGATAAAATCGATCTCTCCAGCCGCATCATGGGCATGGCCATGATTATTGCCGCGCTGATCGTTGGTTCTTCGATTCTGATTCTCGCCGACAGCCTTGCCAGCAAACATGGTATTTTCGGTACCTTGGGTGTAATCGGCCTGATCCTGGCCGGAGTGAATACAGCGGGCTTTATTGCCTCCTTTCTGTTACCCAGAAAAAAGAAATAGCCCGCCAATATTTTTTTTTGTAAATCCCAGTCCTATCGATACGGCCACCATACCATCAAATCAAACCACGGCAGCCATTCATCGGCAGGGGCTGGTTGCTAAACTGCCACAAAATCCGGCTCGATGACCCTAATCATGGCATATCCACCCTGAATGATCCGGGTATTTGAGATACCCTGCGAATCGAGGTAGACCTGTGCCTCATAAGCTCTTGGGCCCGTATCGCAGAGAATGGAGATGTCTTGGTCGACAGGAATTTCCCTGGCTCTTTTGCGCAGCTCCGACTGAGGGATATGTAACCAGCGACTGCCATATTTTTCTTTTCCCGCACTCGACTCACGATCACCCCGGATATCAAGAACCGTAGTCCCGTTGTCGGCAAATCTATCCAGGAACTCAGGTACATCAATAGGCCTGTTCATGCCGCAAAGGATATTATCCAAAGCATTACCTGCGTTATTTACAACATCCATGGCCGAGGCAAATGGCGGTGCATAGCCGGTTTCAAGGCAGCAGACATCGTCAACGGTGATACCGTGCTCCAGCAACACCGCGAGAGCATCAACTCTTGCCTTCACTCCGTCTCCGTTCTTTCCAGCTGCCTGAACACCGAGTATTTTTCTTGAGTTACTATCTGCTATAAGCGTCATGTAAACGAGCTCGGAATTGGGGTAGAAATGGGCATGATCGGCCTGTGAGACCGTGGCACAGACAGGATCATAACCGGCATCGCGCGCCTTGGCTGCTGTAAGCCCTGCTGTACACACGCCAAAATCAAAGATCTTTATGCAAAACGTCCCGACAGTACCGCGAAAATACCCCATCCCACCAGCTATATTGGTGGCGATAATTCGCCCCTGTCGATTGGCAAGTGACCCAAGAGGCATCGGCATCTTCTGACCGTTAACATGATTGGTCAACTCTGCACAGTCGCCACCCGCATAGATGTCAGGATCACTGGTTCGCATCCGCTTGTCGACGACTACTCCGCCGCTTTGACCAATTGAAAGTCCGGCGTTGGCTGCCAGCTTTGCATTTGGGCGTGCACCCGTGGCAAGAATCACCAGATCACAGGTATATTGTTCCCCACCGGCATAAACAATCTGCTGACCACTCGTGGCATCCGTCTCTATCTTGCTCACGGTTGTCCCTAACCGGACCCGAACCCCTTTGTCCTCAAGCTCCCTTTTGGCAATTCTGGCGATATTTTTGCCCAGGACCATTGGCAATACTTTTTCGGCAACTTCAATGAGAGTCGTTTCAACTCCCCAAAGATCAGTGAAGGCTTCTACCATCTCCACACCTATAGCACCGGCACCGATGACCACAGCGCTGCCGATTTCGCCCTTTTTCATCTTGTTCTTCACCTGCTCTGCATGGTGCAGGTTGGTAACCGTCATGACTTTAGGAGAATCTATGCCAGGAATGGGAATACGAAAAGGTTCGGCGCCGGTTGCCAACACCAGGGTATCGTATTCCATCACCCCTTCTTCACCGTTTCTGAGATCCCTGACTGTAACTGTTTTTTCTTTCCTGTTGATTGACAGAGCCTCCATCTCCGCACGGATATGCACTCCTTTGCAATCTGTAAAAAAATCCTGATCGCGTACCGCGTGGGCTGTGGTCGAATAGAGATCCTCAAGGTCATTGACATCTCCACCCACATAATATGGGATTCCACAACCTCCATACGAGAATAAATTATCTCGTTCAATAACGGTTATCCTGGCCTCTGGATCAAGCCGGCGTAAACGACATGCAACCTTGGGCCCTAATGCGACTGCTCCGATAACGAGTATTCGTTTTGACATGCAACCTCCTTTCAGGTCAACCTGCACAACTACCGCAAACTGGTCGGTCGAATCCTGTTATCCGGCCTTCCGGTCCATTCCAATTGAATCAGAAACAGCCTCATCTTAAGTCTACATATGCACAAAACCAAGAACTTTTTCGCTCCTTTTCTATTTACATGGAACTTTTCTCAAAAACCCAATAATATAACAATATTAGATATATACTGCATTGTAAGACATCCCGGGGACAGATACCACAATGTCAGGTTTTTTCGAAGTGAAAGTGTATCTTATGTTGCGGGAAGAAATTAGTGCATGTCTGAAGCGACGTAGATATGAGGGTTGCTGCGTACCTTGAGATAACGATGTTATACAAGGGTCAGTTGCAGCAACCCGGATCGGGCAAGGAGGAGGGCGGGAATTAAGCAGCTTTGGAGACGATCCTCAGAAAGGAGCTGGCATCGAGACTGGCTGAACCGATAAACAGGCCGGAGACATTACCGAGGCGGAAATACTCATCTACACAGTCAGCTGTGAGAGAGCCACCATATATTACAGCTCGATCCGGATATATTCCCCTGATGAAATCAACAGATTCGGCGACCTTCTCCGGAGATTCGGGAATCCTGAAGCTGAGAGCATCCACCGGCGAGTAGGCAATGATGATATTCTCGTTTTCGATATCAGAAAGCGCGGTAAGCTGGGACATGGCATAGGGCTGATCGACACAAACTATCGGTCTGATCCCGGCATCAACGGCCTCGGCGACCTTGTTGGTTACATCGAGGGATTTTTCATGAAAATATCTGCGTCGCTCAGAGTGACCGACTATAACGAAATCAACAAGCCCTTTGAGCATATCTGCTGCCACAGCACCTGTATAACTCCCCTTGGGGAAAGGCGAGACATCCTGGGCACAGAGATAAAAGTTGTCGAGTTTCAGGCTGTCCAGATGCTTTCGGACATTTTCAAGACATAAAAAAGTGGGGGCTACGATAACATCAACATTTTCGGAAGCCTTGTAGCCTTCGGCAAACTCATCGAGCCATGCTTTTGCCTCATCGCTGTTCTTGTAACACTTCCAGTTGGCAATTACCAGACGATGACCGGAATGTTCCGGAATATCTTTTGGCTTGGGTGTCTCATTTTTTAAGAACCGATTCAATATACCCACGGATTTCCTCTTCAGTTATACCGCTGATTGCAATGGTCTTACGACGGGAGGTATGGCCGGAACGCAACTGAACGTCACGCTTGGCGACCTTGAAGGTCTTTGCCAGAAAGGCAGTCACAGCACTGTTGGCCTTGCCATCGACAGGCGGGGTGGTGATCGAAATTTTCAGGCTTCCATCATGCACTCCGCTTATCATGTTACGTGAAGCCCTTGGCTGAATGTAGAGGGACAGCAGGGCTGTTCCATCAGTGCCGCAGGTGAGATATGGCATCCATCAATCCAAAGTCGACTCAGGCTTACTCAGTAAAAAGAATCAGACCTTCTCCATCTCATCGTCATTGAGCCTGATGGACTGGAAAAGATCGGTAAGATCTTCATCCGCATCAGAGCCCATGGCGTGAACCACATCAAGCTGCTCGAGGTAGGTGTTGAGGACTGCTCTCAGATCCTCATGCACCTGCACTTTCTTCTCTTGTAGTTTTTTAATTTCCACCGGAAGGGCTGCCAATTCAGCTTCAGCTTTCATGCGGAAATCATCTACTTCCTGATGGGCACCGGAAATTATCTGATCTGCCTCCTGCTGAGCTTTACTCTTCACATCCTGGGCAAATTGCTGCGCAGCTACCAGAGTCGACTTGAAGTCCAGCTCTTCCTTCTTCAGTTCAGCGATCTGGTTGTTCAGCATATCAACCCGGGCCCGCAGCTTCTCGGCTTCGTTACTCGTTTCTGAGTCGGTCGCACTTCGCTCTTCAAGCTCAGTGGTCAGCTTTTCTATCTCTTCACGAAGTTCTGCTTCCTGCTTCTCCCAGGACTCCTGCTGGATCAGCTTTTCCTGCTCGGAGCTGTCAATCTTGCTTTCGAGCTCTGTAATGCGCTGGTCTTTTTCCAGGAACTCTTTCTCGCTTTCCTCAGAACGTTCTTCACGTACTCTGCCTTCCTGCAGCAACGCATCCCGCTCTTGCTTCAATGCCTTGTTTTCCACGAGGAGTTCGTCATAATCCTCTTCCTGTTTTCTCAGCTGTTCATGCAGCTCGAAAAACTCCTCTGCCAAAAGTTCCAGATACGCCTTGACTTCAATAGAGTCATAGCCCCTGAACTTAACCTGAAATTCCTGATCTTTAATAGCCTGTGGAGTAATAGACATTATGTTGCCCCATTAAGGAAAATTTTACTGTCAAAACAGAGGTTCCTATCCGATCCCCATGGCGATCTGTTTCATGGTTGGCACGATAAAGCTCTGCAGAAAAATGATCACCATGATCAGAATCATCGGAGAAAAATCTATACCGCCCATATTCAGCGGTATCAGGTTGCGTATTCTACTCAAAACCGGCTCGGTCGCTTCGTAAAGGAAGCGAACGATTGGATTATATGGGTCCGCACTGACCCACGACACTATGGCACGGCCAATGATGATCCATACATAGGCGGTAAAGAGGAAGTCGACTACTCCTGCAAGAGCCATCAGAAAGTTATTCACTACAAACATCTTCTCTCCTTCTCATATCAGGCAACGGTGCTGCCGACAGCTACAGGCTTGCTGACCGTGGCCAGAACCAGTCTGGTTTCTCCGTCAACTTCAGTCTTGGCGGCCAGTACCATACCCTGGGAGGGAATTCCCATGAGTTTGGCCGGCTTCAGGTTCGCAACGATCAATACCTGCAAACCAACGACTTCCTCAGGTGCATAATGTTCAGCAATACCTGCTACAATGGTACGTTCCTCAGGTGCTTTTACGGTAAGCTTGAGCAGTCTGTCCGATTTTTTGATCTTCTCGGCCGCCACGACCTCGGCTACCCGGATCTCCACCTGCTGAAACTGCTCAAAGGTGATCAACCCTTCAGCATCTGCAGGAACGCTCTTGTTCGCTTTCTTCTTCTCTTTTTTGGATGTATCGCTCTTTTTCTCATCTTTTCCCATATGCTGTTTTACATCAACACGTGGGAAAAGCGGATCAGCTTTCTGCAGCACTGTGCCTGGGTTCAGCACGTTCCACGCACCTCCCACAGCCAGCAGATTAACAGACGCGTCATCAGCGGCAATACCCAGCCCCGCTACCATCTTATCTGCAGTCTCGGGCATAACCGGCTTGAGCACCAGGGCCAGCAGACGCAAACATTCAGCCAGGTTATACAAGACGGTCTCAAGACGCGGACGCTGCCCCTCATCCTTGGCCAAGGCCCAGGGTTCGTTGGTCACGATATACTTGTTGGCATAGCTCACCAGCTCCCAGACAGCCTTCAATCCCCGATGGAACTGGAATGTCTCCATATTTTTGGTGTAAGCGGCCAGCATCTTTTCGGCAATTTCAGCGAGTTGCTTGTCATTTCCACCTTCCTGTTGCGGTGCAGGAACAACGCCATTGCAATACTTCTGCAGCATGGCCAGCGATCGGCTATAAAGATTTCCCAGGTCATTGGCCAGATCGGAATTCTTCCTGGAGACAATGGCCTCACTGGAAAAAGATGCATCAAGGCCAAACGACATCTCACGCAGGGTGAAATATCTGAGTGTGTCGATACCATACGCCTCCACCAGCTCTTTGGGGCGAACCACATTCCCGATGGATTTGCTCATTTTGGTGTTGTCTACGTTCCAGTAACCATGAACATGCAGTTTTTTGTAGAGCGGCACCTCCATGGAAAGCAGCATGGTCGGCCAGTAAATGGCATGCGGCTTCAGGATATCCTTGGCGATGACATGTTCAGCAACAGGCCAGAACTTATCGTATTTTTCGCCATCGGGATACCCGAGCCCGGTCAGGTAGTTAATGAGCGCATCAAACCAGACATAGGTCACAAAATTTTCATCAAACGGCAGTTCAATCCCCCAGGTAAGACGAGTCTTCGGCCGGGAAATGCAGAGATCCTCCAGTGGTTCACTCAGAAAAGAGAGCACCTCGTTCCGGTAACGCTCGGGGGTGATAAATTCCGGATTAGCCTTGATATGATTGATCAGCTGCTGCTGATATTTCGACATTCTGAAAAAGTAGTTCTGCTCGGCAATCTCCTGCGGCGGCTGCTGATGATCCGGGCAGTTGCCGTCAACCAGTTCCTTTTCCGTGAGGAATCGTTCACAGCCACGGCAATACAGACCTGAGTATTCGTCAAAATAGATATCGCCCTTGTCATAGACATTCTGCAGAATTTCCTGAACAACGGCTATATGATCAGCATCGGTGGTGCGGATAAAATTATCCGGCTCTACCTGGAGAATCGGCCAGGTGTCACGAAACATGCCACTGATACGATCCGCATACTCTTTTGGAGCGACATCTTCCTTATCGGCTGCTTCCGCAATCTTGTCGCCGTGTTCATCGGTTCCGGTCTGAAAGCGAACATCTTCTCCGGAGATTCTGCGGAAGCGGCTATAGGTATCCGCAACAATAGTGGTATATGCGTGTCCCAGGTGAGGCTGGGCGTTTACGTAGTAAATCGGGGTTGTGATATAAGTCGTCATTATCTATTTCGCCTTAGGCGGTCGACCGCCGCTTCTGCTGTTTCAGGGAAGAAGTAACCCTTACTCCCTGTTCTTTTTCTCTTTTTTTGGACCTTTGTCAACTCGGATAATCTCGTAATTTTGCCATTCTGCAGCTTGCAGAACTGTTTCGTCACCCGAATCGGTCTGAACTAATATAGATTGCTGTAACGGATTCTGGCGACGCACCTTGTAAGTTCTGCCATCAATTCTAATCCGTTTACCCGGCTTCGGCATACCTTTACGTTGTTGCCGATAGGTATCGTACTCGTAGGTGAGGCAACAGAGCAGCCTGTTACAAAGGCCTGATATCTTAGAAGGATTTAACGGAAGATCCTGTTCCTTCGCCATCTTGATGGAGACGGAATCGAATTTTTTTATAAACGAAGAGCAACAGAGTTCCCGCCCGCATGTTCCCATGCCACCGATCATCTTGGTCTCATGGCGAACACCCACCTGACGCATCTCGACCCTGGTACGGAACTCCTGAACCAGGTCCTTGACCAGTTCACGAAAATCGACTCGATTGTCAGCGGTGAAGTAGAAAATCATTTTGCTGCCGTTGAAAAACCGTTCGACACGAACCAGGCTCATTTCCAGCTTGTGGCGAACAATCAACCTCTGGCAAATATCAAAAGCTCTGTTTTCCTGATCGGGTAACTGTGTGTAGCGCTCAAGCTCATCATCCCCGGCCCTTCGCAATATCTCGTAGTTCACCTTGGCTTTCGCCTTGCAGCCGCAGATGGGGGCAGGACCGGATACCGCCGCCGGTTCCAGACCATGATCTGTCTTCACCATCACAATATCGCCCCGGACCGGCTTCTCCAGCTGTGAAGATGCGGTGAACATCTGTCCGTCTTCGCGAAAGCGTACCCGGTAATATTCAAGCTGTTTATCGGGTGATGTACCCTCAACTTCCTTTTCAGCTTCTTTATCCGACATGTAGATGTATCCTTTACGATGTGCCGCCATGCAGATGAAAAATCAGCACTTCGCACACAAGAGTTCGATTACAATTTCTTTTCAACTGTTTTTCAGCTGTATCAACCGCCTGCAGTTTAGCAAAAAGGTCTTCCGAACTCCAGCTTTTCAGTTGATGTGCAGTATCCGGATTAACGGCCACCAACGGTTTTTGCCAATTATTATAAGCGTCACCACCACCTTCAGGAATAAGCAATAAATCTCGCAGCCAAAGCCGCAACAAGCCGAGGAGTGGCGGAATGTGCTCTTTCAATTCGGAAAGTTCCTGGGCAACCTTGAGCAGCACACCAACATCACGGTTGGAATCAACCCCTGCGTCGCTGACCGTTGCAATTATTTTTCCGGCGATAGAGAGCAGTTCTGTTTCATGCAGTAATAACGCCTTACCCGGACTCCCTTCGGCGAGCCTGGCCAGGAGCATGGCCTGCTCTTTATCCATGACTGGCACCAGTTGCCGCAGAAGCTCTGCACACTGTTCCGCCGGCAAACCGAAAAACGGAATCACCTGACAACGGGAGGAAATGGTGGTCAGTACCTCCTGGGATGCCTCTGCGGTCAATATGAGCAGATTACCAGCCGGAGGTTCCTCGAGGGTTTTCAAGAGGCTGTTGGCTGCCTCCTGGCGCATGGTGTGAACATCCTCCAGCAGCACCACTCTCAGATCAGATTCATATGGCGCATAACCGAGGGTGCGACACATCTCCCGGATCTGATCAATTTTAATGGTGCCTTTTTCGGGTCGTATCACCATATAATCAGGATGATTATCCGAAAGGAACTTTTTACAGGAACTGCAGACGCCACAGGCTGACCCGGGAGTTTCACCACGACAGTTCAAGGTCGCCGCCAAACCACGGGCGAAGAGCTTTTTGCCAACGCCATCCGGCCCTTTAAAGACGTAGGCGTGAGGCATTCTGCCGGAGCGCATGGTTCTCTCCACCAGAGACTTTGCCTTATCCTGGCCGATGAGCTCCATATGGCTGAGTATGGTAGTAGGCTGATCCATGGCTTCGTAGCGTTACAGGGCGAAGTCGGTCTGCTCTGTCAGAAAGTATATTGTTAGAAAAGAGACTGCTGTTTCTGGCGGGCTATCAGCTGGGCTGGCTGCTCTACCGCCAACGCTTCCTCTTTTTGCAGGGCGTTGAGGTACAGATACCGTTCCAGAGAGCGCTGATAATCACTCCAGCTGAGCTCCGTACTGTTCAATTTTCGTCGTAACTGCTCCACCACGTTCATCTTCGAGTCCATCTCATCGATGTGATTGAGCAACATCGCCTCGACGGTCATCGGTACCACCGGGGAGCCAAACTCCTGCTTGCCGTGATGACTCAGGATCAGGTGCTGCAACTGTTCCAGCAGGTCTTCGGGAAAATCACGGATACCGGCAGCGACATTGCTGACCATCTCACTGCCCATGACCAGATGCCCTTTGAGCCGCCCACTATCAGTGTAATCAATGATACCGTTTTCCATGCGCAACTCATTCACCTTACCCAGATCATGCAACAGGGCACCGGCGATCAGCAG
The DNA here is from genome assembly GCF_048381775.1 of Desulfosediminicola sp. Lineage (NCBI taxonomy): Bacteria > Pseudomonadati > Thermodesulfobacteriota > Desulfobulbia > Desulfobulbales > Desulfocapsaceae > Desulfosediminicola > Desulfosediminicola sp. The sequence goes on from NZ_JBLXGE010000002.1 coordinate 136,992, forward strand.
CGACCTGTTCACTCCCGGATAATGGGAAGAAAGCATGTCAGCGAGCTTGGCCATAGAGAGGGCGTGCTCCAGCAACCCGCCCACATATGCGTGGTGGATTCCTTTGGCAGCCGGCGCCTCTTGAAACATGGTCCAGGTCACTTGATCTTTCTTAAAAAAATGGCTGAGCAGCTTCTTGATAAACGGGTCATTGACGCTGCGGACCAGAGCTTGCAGCTCAGCGGCCATTTCTATGCGATCATGGGGCGTCGAGGGTAAGAAATCGGAGAGATCAACCTCACTGACAGGTACCGGCTGGATCTCATCCACCTTCAGCTGCAACTTGTCCCGGTAGGACTGCACCTGACCACGGACCCGGACACAATTTCCCGGCTTGCAGATATCGTGCAGCTGCTCGGCGTTATCCCAGACAGGCCCGCCAAGCTCACCGCTCTTATCCATCACTGTCAGTATCAGGTAGGGTTTGCCTGCCCGCGTTTCCGAAAGCCTGGCGGACTTGACCAGAAAGCGGTCATCTACTCTGGCTCCCTCCTGCAACTCCTCTATAAACATTCGTTTCGACATAGAGCTGGCCGTAATTATCAGACATTAAATCGAAAGTGCATGCAGTCGCCATCGGCCACTACATATTCCTTCCCTTCAACCCTCATAAGTCCTTTTCCCTTGGCTCCGTTTTCACCATTGCAGGTGACATAATCATCGTAGGCAATCACCTCTGCTCGAATGAAGCCATGCTCAAAATCCGTATGGATTTTTCCAGCAGCCTGGGGAGCCTTGGAACCGACCGGGATCGTCCAGGCGCGAGTCTCTTTTTCACCTACGGTGAAAAAGGTCTGCAGACCAAGCAGCTGATAACCGGCGGTGATCAACCTGTTCAGACCAGGCTCTTCCATACCGAGGTCATTCAGGAACTCCTGCTGTTCGTCTACTTCAAGCTGACTCAGTTCCTGCTCGATGGAACCGGCAATCATTACCAGGAGAGCACCCTCATCTTCAGCAGTAGCCCTGAGCTGGTCAACGTACTGGTTGCCGTCTATCACTTCTTCTTCAGTGACATTAGCAACGTAGAGTACAGGCTTGGCTGTAAGCAATGAAAGCTCTTTCACCACGCCCTCTTCCAGTTCACTCTGAATGTCGATCTTACGAGCCGGCTGACCGGAGTCGAGCAGATTCTGCAATCTCTCTAAAAAGACAGCCTGGGCCTTGTAGGTCTTATCACCGGATTTGGCCATGGACTGCGCCTTTTGCAGTCTCTTCTCAACGCTGTCCAGATCTGCCATGATCAACTCCATGGTGATCACTTCCCGATCACGATTCGGATCGATGGAGCCCTCAACATGGACGATATTGTCATCTTCGAAACAGCGGATTACATGAACAATTGCTTCAACTTGGCGAATATGGCCAAGAAACTGGTTGCCCAGCCCCTCACCTTTGCTTGCACCTTTTACCAGACCAGCGATATCAACAAACTCCATCTGGGTGTTGATTTTTTTTCTGGTTTTGGCAATATCCGCCAGTACGTCAAGACGCGCATCAGGCACCGGCACTACACCGACGTTTGGCTCAATTGTACAAAACGGGTAATTTTCAGCATCTATCCCAGCGGCAGTCAAAGCATTAAAAATAGTGGACTTGCCAACATTCGGCAAACCAACGATACCACAACGAAAACCCATTACAACGACTCCTTTCCTTCAATCACAGCAAGCTACAACACGCCTGTGTGCGCTCTTTCACGATATATGCATTACAGCAGAATACAGCTGACGACATTACTTTACTCTATGCCATGTCAGCCATTATAAGATGGCATCCTTTTTTACGCAGATGCAATCTGCAAAACAGAGTATCATACACGGAATTCGAGGAAAATACCCTCTTTTTCACTTTGAGGTTTCCAAAACCGACTGAATCCCATTCACCACAACGACCATGCAAACACTTTTCACCAATTGCACACTCTACACCGGGCCCGGCGCAACACTTGAGCCTGATTCGTATCTGCTTACTGATACCAGCTACATAGCCGATATCGGGCCAATGACCAAGGTAACCATCCCTCCCAGAGCCAGGGTGATCAACTGCAAAGGCCGCATGGTAATGCCCGGCCTGATAAATAGCCATAACCATGCTGCCATGACCCTTTTTCGTGGTCTCGCCGATGACCTGGAACTTTCCGAGTGGCTGCATAAACATATTTTCCCGGCTGAAAAGGCCCACGTGAACCGGGAAATGGTCTACTGGTGTTCACGCCTCGCCATCGCAGAAATGATACTTTCAGGAACCACCTGTGTTGCCGACGCCTACTTTTTTTCCGGTGACTCCGCCCGTGCCCTGCGCGACTGCGGCATGCGCGCCGTGGTCGGGCACGGCATTGTCGATTTTCCAGCACCCAGTGTGCCGGACCCGAAAAAGAATATAGACACTGTTGCCGACTTTATCGAAGAGTGGCTTGATAAGGACGAGTTGATAACCCCTGCCGTATTCGCCCACGCCCCCTACACCTGCTCCCCCAGGACGCTGGTAAAGGCCAAGGCACTTGCAGAAGATCGAGGCGTTCGCTTTTTCACCCATATCGCCGAAAGCCCAAAAGAGATGGAGATGATTATCGAACCCCAGGCGGACACCCCGCTAAGCCATCTTGCCGCACTCGATATCCTGGACCCCGATTCGACACTTATTCACGCCATCTGGCTCTCAGACAGTGACATTGCAATACTTGCTTCAACGGAAACGAAGATTGTCTGTTGCCCGCAATCCAACCTGAAACTTGCCTCAGGTATAGCCCGGGTCCCGGAAATGCTTGCAGCAGGTATACCCGTCGGCCTTGGCACTGACGGTTGCGCCTCAAACAATGGACTTGATATGTTTCGCGAGATGGATATTTTCGCCAAGCTCTACAAGGCCAGATACCTGGATGCCACAGTTATCCCGGCAGCCACCGCTCTTGCCAGTGCCACTTCCATCAACGCCGAGACCCTCGGCCTGCCCAAAATCGGCAGACTGGCTAAAGGTAATTACGCCGATCTCATAGTGATCGACACCAACTCACCTCACCTCACCCCAATGTACAACGCAGACCTGCTCGTCTACAGTGCGAGGGGTAGCGATGTGCACTCGACCATGATCCACGGCCGCATGGTTATGGAAAACAGGGAGATTCTCTCGTTTGACCTTACCGAAACAATGGCAAGGGTTCGGGAACTGGCTGGTACTATTTCATAAGGTGCATGGCTCCAGGCTATAGCCTCGCCCCGGAGCCTTGTTGTATCAGCTTACTGTCACCCGCCTGCTCACACTCTCCATGAGACTGTTGATACTCTCAAAATGTACGTTATGGTGTTCGAAATTGATAAAGACCCGCCGCACCGGTATACTGGTCGGCAACCTATGCCCCGCCTCATTGATAACTTCAAGCTGACCAATCAACTCATCGCCCACCAGGCTTTTGTGTACAATCTCAATTGTCCAGCTTTCGCAAGACACTCACTGCCATCGTCGATTGCATCGCTCAAATCTAGAATGTCAATCCCATCCTCTTCTGCAATTGACCGGATCACGCTCACTTGTCAGCCACAACCGAGTTGCTCTTTTTACGCCGTGATACTTATCTATGTGACAGCTGGGGTAAGGCTTGCCGCCAGCCTCATAGACAAATGCACTCGCCAGCCACTTTTTGGTGGGGAGTCTGCTCAGGAAAACGGCCTTCAGGATTTCGAGGATGGAAAAAACTACCACTTTTGATTATTTTCTTAAGAATCCACCAGCCCAAAAGGAATCGTTGAACTCATTCAGATTACCAGCTTGCCGGTGCCGATCGTTCCTGTTAACATCTTTTGGAAGTTGCTGAGTCGTAGGATAAAAAGTTACACCTGCTTTCAGCAACCACCTGTTTCCAACAGAAACACCAGCTAGAAACAGAGATCGCACATCACAAACCCATACGCCTTCCCATAGACATATTTCATAAAGGAAACATAATGACCAGACACGTTGCTCTGATAACAGCCGCCGGCAGTGGCATGGGGGCAGAAATAGCCCGTAATCTCTCGCAAAACGGCTATATAGTTGGCATCCTCTCATCCTCTGGTAGAGGCGAAAAACTCGCGGAGGAACTCGGTGGCTTTGGTGTTACCGGTTCCAACCTCAACCAGGATGATCTGAAAAAACTCGTCGATCTGGCCATGGAGAGGCACGGCAGAATAGATGCACTCGTAAACAGTGCCGGTCACGGCCCTAAAGGTGATATCCTTGAGTTAAGCGATGACGACTGGCACCGCGGCATGGATGTCTATTTTCTCAACGTCGTTCGAATGTGCAGGCTCATTACCCCTATCTTCGAAAAGCAGGGACAGGGAGCTATTGTCAACATCTCCACATTTGCAACCTTTGAACCGGAATCAGCCTTCCCCACCTCGGGGGCATTTCGGGCCAGCCTTGCCGCATTTACCAAACTTTATGCTGACAAATACGCTGCCGCAAACATCAGGATAAACAACATACTGCCAGGATTTATCAACAGCCTGCCAGAAAAAGAACACTTCAAATCCCGTATCCCCATGGGACGTTACGGGACTGTGGAAGAAATCGCTGCTACAGCAGCTTTTCTACTTTCCGACGGGGCAAATTACATCACCGGACAAAACCTGAGAGTGGACGGAGGCATTACCCGTTCTGTGTAAAATGAAAAGACAGCAAAAAAGGCCAGCCAAAAGCAGGCCATCCAGGCTAAAACAAAAAACGCATTTTCCCTTTGTCCCCCTTAGTCTTGGCCTGGCTTCTGCCCTGCTGTTTGGCCTTGCCACCCCTGCCAGCAAAATTCTTCTGGGTGAATTAAACATTTTCCTGTTGGCGGGGCTGCTCTACCTTGGAGCAGCCCTGGGAGTTATCCCCATATTTATCTTCGAATCACGCCGCCCCGGCACACTCGGGAAAAACAGACACTCGGCTTTTCCACCTAAAGCTCTCTCAGCCCCCCAGACCAGATACATTTCCGCAGCAATCGTTTGTGGCGGTTTTCTCGGTCCGCTGCTGATATTACAGGGCTTGAAAGCCGCCCAGGCCTCGTCCGTTGCCATCTGGCTGAACCTTGAACTGGTTGCCACCGCAATCCTCGGGGTACTGTTCTTCAGGGACCACCTCGGACGCAACGGTTGGACGGGTGTGCTCCTTGCCACAGCAGCCGGAGTGATCATAACGTTTTCAGAGGGTACTTCCGGCCTCACTGCCGCACTGCTTGTTACACTTGCCTGCATCTGCTGGGGATTCGACAATCACTGTACTGCTCTCATCGACAGTTTTTCCGCAGCAGGCATTACTCTCCTCAAGGGCATATTCGCAGGCAGTTTCAGTACCTTGATCGGCATTATCAACTCTCCTGTTCTGCCCGACCCTCTCCTGGTATTGAAAGCGTTGCTGCTGGGTGTAATCTGTTACGGCTTGAGCATTGTTTTATATGTAAGCTGCGCTCAACAAAGCGGTGCCACACGGGCGCAAATCCTCTTTTCCAGCAGCCCTTTTTTTGGTGTTGCCCTGGCTGTACTCCTTCTTGGTGAAGAGTTTTCGCCCGCCCACCTGGCCGCCCTTTGCTGCCTTGCCGGAGCCATCTACTTTTCACAAAAAACGAAGCATTATCATTTGCACAGCCACGAACCGCTCAGCCACACCCACCTGCACCGCCACAACGACGACCACCACAACCACGACCACAACGGCAGCAACCAGCCTAAAGAAGACGGATTTCACTCACACCACCACGACCATCGGCCAATCTGCCACAGCCATCCGCACTATCCAGACCTGCACCACCGCCACCAACATGATAATTGATTTTCCACGGAAACGAACTTGACCTGATATGCACATTAGCAGTACGTTCAACAGTCCACCTGTAAAAAGATCCGTTTAACAGCCACAAACGCTACAATAACTACCTACCTAAACCAGAAACACCATGCGCAAGATCATCCGCCAGATACTCACATCCCGGGTCTATGAGGCCGCGGTCGAAACCTCACTTGACCCCGCACCAGCCCTTTCTGCAAAATACAACAACACCATACTGTTGAAACGTGAAGACCAGCAGCCGGTATTTTCCTTTAAGCTTCGAGGGGCGTACAACAAAATTGCCAATTTGAGCGAGAATGAACTCTCCCGGGGAGTAATCGCCGCTTCAGCCGGCAACCATGCCCAGGGTGTTGCTTTCTCTGCCAGAAAGCTCGGCATCAAAGCGATGATCGTTATGCCGGTAACAACACCTGAGATCAAGATCGAAGCCGTTAAACGATTTGGCGCCGAGGTGGTACTCCATGGCAATAGTTATTCCGAAGCAGCAGAACGGGCCACCCAGCTTATTGAAGAGACCGGCATGACCTTTGTTCACCCATTCGACGACGAGCTGGTAATCGCCGGCCAGGGAACAGTGGCAGATGAGATCTTAAGACAAAATCCCGGCAGGCTGGATGCTGTCTTTGTGCCAGTCGGAGGTGGCGGCCTCATTGCCGGCATAGCGGCCTATATTAAAATGCTGCGGCCTGAGGTAAAAGTTATCGGAGTGGAGCCGGAAGACAGCGACGGTATGGCCTGCTCCCTTGAAGCAGGTAAATTAGTCAGCCTCCCCTCTGTTGGGATCTTTGCCGACGGCGTCGCCGTGAAACAGGTTGGCCGTAAAACCTATAACCTGTGTAAAGAGTTTGTCGATGACATCGTCCGGGTCAACACAGACGAGATTTGCGGGGGAATCAAGGCAATTTACCAATCCACCAGATCCATTGTCGAACCGGCCGGTGCCTTGGGCATAACCGGACTTCTGAAGTATATTCGTAACAGCGGCTGCCAGGGGGAAACCCTGGTCGCCATCAATTCAGGCGCAAACATGAATTTCGAGCGGCTGCGATACGTGGCCGAGCGCACCCTGGTTGGTGATAGCCAGGAGGCACTCTTCGCTGTGACCATTCCCGAAGAACCCGGCAGCCTGAAGAAGTTCTGTCATGATCTGGTCGGCGAAAGGAACATCACCGAATTCAACTACAGGCTATCAGACCGCTCCAAGGCTCATATCTTCGTCGGAATTTCCATTACCGACAGTGACGAAAGAGAACAATTCAGCAATGAACTGACTGCGGCAGGCTATATCAACATCGATCTGACCGACAACGAACTTGCCAAGACCCACATACGCTACATGGTTGGCGGTAGATCCGAAGAGGTGAAAGATGAACGACTGTTCCGCTTCTGGTTCCCTGAAACCCCGGGAGCACTGGTTCGATTCCTCGATGCCACCAAGGGCAGACGCAACATCTCGCTTTTTCATTATCGCATGCAGGGAGGGGATTTCGGCAGGGTTCTGATCGGCCTGGAATCAGCAAACGGAGATGACAGAGACCTGATAAGACGGCTTGATGAACTGGGCTACACCTACTTCGAAGAGACGGACAACCCGGCATACTCACTCTTTTTGTAGAGTATGCCTTACTTGACCCACAAATAGAAAGGAATTACCCGTAATGATTAGCTGTTTATCAATTCACTGACAATATTTTCCTTCTATATATTCAGGACTTAACCATGGACGTATTCGACGCGATCAACACCAGACGAAGTATTCGCAGTTATACAGACCAACCTGTTTCAGATGAAATGGTACAGGATATTATCAAAGCAGGCATGCTCGCACCTTCCGCCGGTAATCAACGCCCCTGGCATTTCATTGTTATCCGGGACCAGGAGTTACTTGCCAATGTCCCGGATTTTCACCCCTATGCCAAAATGGTAACCAAGGCGCCGGTCTCCATTCTGGTCTGCGGTGATCCTGAAGGAAAAAAATGGCCCGACTTCTGGCCGCAGGACTGCAGCGCAGCTCTCCAGAACATGCTGCTTGCCGCCCGCGGGCTTGGCCTGGGTACGGTCTGGGCAGGAATTTATCCTCTGGAAGAGCGTATCGTCGCCACCCGGAATCTGTTCGGCATTCCCGAAAACGTCATCCCTTTCGCCATAATGCCGATCGGTTGGCCCAAAGATGAGTTCACCGCCAAAGACAGATTCGAGCCGGAACTGATCCATCACGATCGCTGGTAAGCGGCCCTTATTTCCTGCAGCCGAAAAGCAACCAGACGATAGAACCTGAAACTGCGACGGGCTTAACGCATCTGAAGCAGCAGCCCGCAACAGTATCCGGATGCTGCTTCAGGCCAATCACATCCTGCCCATCCGTTCAGCGCATCACCTTCGTCCCCTCACATCCAGTGTGATTATCTTGATATCCCCAGGACCATCCGGTATTACCTTGAACCTCTTCACGGCATAGTTACAATTGAAATACCATAGTCCTACCGGGGCCCCGGGGCATTTCTACCCAGGGGACAGTGCCGTTACTATCAAGTACCCCCCGCCCTGATTCTGGCATACCCCTAAAGCTGTCACGATTATTTACCTGCTTCACACCCCGCTATTCACCGATCTTTGTCGGATTTTTTTTTTGCTTTTGCTTTTGCTTTAACCCGGCCAGGGCCGAAGCTGCTTTAAAATACGCTGCTCAGCGAGGAGGATGTATGAAAAGACCGACACAATTGGCGGCTTGCAAGCGGTTACTGTATGCGATGTGCCTGACCTTCTTTTTCACCTACCCTCTCTCAAAATGCATGGCCCATCGGCGAGATGTTCAATCATGCTGGCAAGCTTGATGACAACAAATCCGCCCGCCCCGGAGGATAACGATATAGTGGATGGAATGGCCAGGATCGGCCAGATTGAAATGGCACTGTTTCTGAAAAAGCAGAAAACCACCAACGGCTGGCTCTGCTTCACCAAAAGGGTCGGCAACTTCGACACCGATTACCTGCTGCGTGCCATGGCCAATCTGCTCGGTCCCGGCTGGAACAGGCCGGCTGATGCCGTCTATCCGCTGTCTCAAAAAGATGGTGATGCCAACAAGTATGACGGCTCCAGATACAACTATGTCATCCACTTTGAAAAGGGTCAGCTTCCCCCTGTTGATGGTTTCTGGACGCTCACAATGTATGACAAGGATCTCTTCCTGGCCCCCAACCAGATAGACAGGTACTACCTCAGCCAAAGCGATGATTTTATCTATAACCAGGACGAATCTGTGGATTTTGACCTCCAGGCCGAATCGCCGGGAAAGGATAAAAAGGCTAATTGGCTGCCTGCTCCCAGGGACACGTTCAGCCTGTGTCTGCGGGGATATTGGCCCTCCGACACCTCACCGTCAATCCTCGATGGCAGCTGGCAACCGCCACCGGTACTAAAGGTGTCAAAGGGCAAAGAGTAAAACATGTTTTCATCGCCCCTTATTCAATAACCGGCAAGCAAGGCAGATAAGCGCAGCACTACTGCGCGAACCCAATTTTTTAAATTTCAAAAAATGGAGACATGACAATGCATGCAGATACAAAAAAAACAATCGGATTTCTGACTATGGCTTGCTTTATGGTCGCTCTGCTCTGCGGTTTTGCAGATGTTCCCAAAGATGACGAGGATATTAAACTGCTACGATTCGACGGCATAAACGGCAACCGCTATTCCGAAATTTTTCTAATCAGCGGCAGCCCTGAGACCAAGGAACTCAAGGGTGGGGTATACCAGACCATCGGCCTCAATGACCCGAATAACGTCGGGGATACCGCCCCGGCTGCCATCCTGGACAAGATTGACATGAAAGCTTTAGCAGAAGAGTACGGCATTGTAAAAGCATACAAAAATGGCCCACGACTGTGGACCTTGGACTGGCCTGAAGTCAATGTTGGAACACAGAGAAATTTCCAGGGGTTGAACGGTGGCTGGATGTGCCGGAACATCTGGGGGGCAGTCAGGATAAAGTTGCCTATCGGCCGATGACAGGAAAGCGGGATACGCAATTTGGGATTAACAAGGGAACACGAGTCTATCTCCTCGATAGCCCCCGAGGGGATAACCTATTGCATGAAGTCAGCCAGCCAAATCCTCTTTCCTGACCAGACCTATGACAGCCTCAAGGATCTCGGCAATACGCCGACGCTCCCGGAAGGATGGAAATTCAGGACTGTTGTCCTGGATAAAGACCTCGTTTTGACACCAAACGACGGTAAATGCGAGATCTGCCAGGACAGTTTTGGCAACACCTACGATCGAACCGGTGGCCCTTACAGTAACTACAAACCATGATAGCTGACCGTGCAAAAGACAACCCCGGGCACACGGAGCCGGGATTATCTATCTGAATAACGATTGCCTCCCCTGCACACAAAATTGCAACAAGAAAGGCCAAGGCCGCAGTGCAGGCAGCATAAAATTACTGGGACGCGGTATCGGACTGTTCCATTTCTTCAACAAGCTCTTCAAAACTCTCTTTAATTTGTTCACCATCCTCAGCCATGGCTGCCTCGAGCTCATCGAGTTCAACTTCAGGGTTGAGGGAGGCAGAAAGTGGTGTTGGCGCAATGACTACGAACTTGCCGCGTTCGTCTTTGACCTCACCTCTCCGTTGTGATCGGTACGCGGCAAAAATACTTATAAACAACATCATCACTGCCAGGCTGGCATAAAAGGCTGAAGGGCCATAGAAATCCATAGCAAAAGCGGTGAGCGGTGAGCCGATCGTTGCCCCGGTCGCACTGAGCAGAACCAGGGTGCCGCTGGCGGCGACCATTTGGGTGGGAGTCAGGTAATCGTTGGTATGCACACCACAGAGCGCATAAAGCGGCATGGTGAGCCCGCCGATTACAGCTATCAGGAAGTATTGGAGCAAACCGGATTCCGGCAGGAAGATGGCGTACAATGAGGCACAGCCCCCTGCCAGTGAGGCAAAGATGATGACCTTGCTTCTGCCAACAGAATCGGACACCCAGCCCAGCGGATACTGGAGGACGAAACCTCCGACAACCAGTGCCCCCATGAAGAGAGATACCTGCTGCGCAGTCATACCGACTTCAGTGCCGTATACTGCGCCCATGCCGAAAATCGCTCCATAGCACATGCCGTTCATCAACATACCGACCACACCCAGCGGCGTAACCCGGTAAAGCTGGATGATAGAAATGTTCTCCATCAGCTCAAACTGCGGTGCCCGTGCTGTGGAGAGCAGGATGGGAATAACCGCGATGCTTATCAGCAGGGAGGAGAGCACGAAAAGCTCATAACTGTCGGGAGAGGAGATGTTCAACAATAACTGGCCGCCCGCCAGACCGGCCAGTGAGACCACCATGTAAATGGAGAGCAGCTTACCGCGGCTACCGTTGTCGGCAGCTTCATTGAGCCAGCTTTCCGCCACGATATAAAGACCTGCATAGGAAAAACCGGTGACCAGCCTCATGCACCACCAGACGGGAGGATTGACGAAAACGGCCTGTACCAGAATCGAGGTGGAAGCGAGGGAGGCGAGCGCACCGAAGGTCCGGATGTGGCCGACATTCAGCACCATCTTCGGAACCCGTCTGCAGCCGAGGATCAGGCCCAGGAAGTAACCCGACATGACGATACCGGTCAGGGTAGTGCCGAAATCCTCCATGGAGGCACGCACGCCGAGCAACGTACCCTGCAATCCGTTACCGAGCATAATGAGCCCCATACCAAGAAACAGTGCCCAGCAATTGGAAATAATCGGTAACATGTTGCTATGTCGGCTCCACGATGATTAGTACGTTGTCGGATTTATCCTGACAGCAACACCACTTTTTATAAACGTGGCTGCTCATCTGGACAGAGTGTTTTCATCCTTTAACTAATCTTACCGCCCGTTTCAATCTGAAACAGATGAATCTATAGAGAAATCGTCGAATCGTTCTTCTCGTAACGAGCGGTCAGTTTCCCCGCTACCTCAACGTTTCGCTCTTATCGATTATCCGGCATGGCGGCAAAACCGACTTCTACCAAGCAGGCCCGCATATCAGCAGGGAAGACCCTGAAGCACGGCCAGGCGAAGCCTCCGAACGGCGTTACCGGTATCGGTCAGGTACTGGATAAAGAAGTTAGAGAAGATAAGCGTAGACTTCCTGTGCGCGGTAGTCAGTGCCAGCTAACCTGGCCTGAAGGTGCGTTAAAGCCTGCACCTCCGGGAGATCATTTATCAAGTTACGCTTTTAAAACTTTTCAGGCGACACTATTGTATAAAAAATCACAAAAACACCCGACTCGTCCCACATCAATCATAACTCCACTTCCTGCGAAGTGACCAGATTCCACGCTGGCCCCCGCTCGGCTCAGGCTGGGTGACGATGATCTGATTGCCCTCACCCCACCAGGCAACTACATAATAATATTTTGTGTAGAGCATACCGATCCGCTCACAGTTTTTACCTGTTATCTCGATCTCGAAGTTGATTCCAACCTGAGCGTAAACGGCACCCGGATCTCAGGATCTGCTGGACGGGCTCATAGGAATTCGTGGTTATCTCAATTTTCAAGACAAATGGTTTCTGCCATACTACGCAGATGTCGGTACCGGTGATTCCGAAGTAAGCTACAACCTTTTTGCCGGCGTCGGATACCGGTTCAGCTGGGGAGATGTCAGGCTCGGCTACCGATATCTCGACTTTGATATGGATGATGAGAAGTACATGGAGGATCTATCAATGAGCGGCCCCGTACTCGGACTGGGGTTTCGATTCTAACCTGGATATTTCATGAAACATCCAGGTTAGAATCGTCAAACAGGGCTGCCTCAGGCACCATCGGTATTTATACCCTTTGTCAGTTCCTTATAGTCGATCTCCTGAACCTCTTTAGTGCTGAGCTTCGTCTGTTCCTTCGTATGGTTCTTTTTTGTCGAGGCAACGAAAAGGGGCACGGCATTCTCCTGTGTTGCCGTTTCATAAAATTTTGGAACGACTTCCCAGCCGCAAAGAACCATAAAGCCTATAAAAAGAAGAATTGAAGCCATCTTTTTCATTTCACTATCTCCCTGACTGGCTGTGCCTTTGCAGAGGCTGGCTGTGGTGCGAACGCCCTCCTTGCAAATCGCAAGTAGGAAATGATGGCACTGGTCGGGCAAAAGAGATGGCACCAGGGTCGCTTGAACATCAATGATGCAAGTACCACCAGGATTGTAATACTGTAAATTATCCCTGAACCAATGAAATTGAACACCTTCCCAAAAGGCTCATACATCGCGTATGAAGGCGATTTGTAGTAAAGGGCCGCCATCAGCACCATCAATACCCAGCTCCGGCCTGCCCATACCATCCATTTTTGTTGAACAGGTGCTGAACAACCGGTGATCTTGCCAAGCCCCTCCTGGATTGCTCCAAAAGGACAGATATAGGTACAGAAAAGATTCTTTCTGGTAACAAGGAAAGCGAGGATGGCTAACACAAGGCAGAGAAGTGCGGCATAGCTGGACATCCCTTTCACCCAGGAACCGTTAAGCAGTGAAACGACGGTGGCCAGCGAATATTGGGCACCAAGCCAAAAGCCGAGCACCACTACAGATGTGCTGAGAAGTACGGCCCGGGCTCGATTTTTCTTTTTGATTTTTCCAGTCGTTATGATAAACGCCGCGACAAAAAACAGGCAGATAACCGCAAGCTTGAGTGTTTCAGGAGTTGCAGGCTCCGCCTGTTTTTTTACCTGCCGTATTCCGAACTCTGTGGAACCTATCTGCTGGGCAGCGCGCTCGATCCCCCTGATGACAGCAGCCGAGGAAAGAGTCGCGCCACTCACCGCATCAACTTGCGGTGAGTGATCGATTCTTTTATCAATAAATCCTTGCAACACTCCGAGGCCTGTGATCTTTTCGAGATACGAACGAGTATCGGAACTGGAAAGTATTGCCGTATGGCGGATCTGCTTATCATTGTCGATAACCGCGGCAACCTCCATCAGGCCGCCGTAACTCGGTTCGCAGGCAGTGGCAACATAGAAGATTGTATCCTGATTGGTGCGGCTTTTGGCCTTGTAGAGGTTATCGCCTATCGGGCGTACCTCAATTATGTCATCAGCAATATTGGACAGCTGTTCTAATACAACTCCAGTAGCTCGATATTGCCCTCCCGCCCAGGCAAGAATCAGGGCGAGAGGAACCAGCAAAGAAGCGATTAGCCGGGAAAATCTAGACACAGGATCGTCCTCACAATTTACGCTTTTGCCTTTTTGAAGACGAAGAGTTTGACCAGTATAGCCATGATAATAACATGGGGGACCCCAAGGTATCCAATGAAGTAGTAGCCACCATGTGACTCGTATTCACCCATCAGGGTCGTGCCGCCAGCCACAACGAGGCAGAATGAGAGAAAGCAGCCGTACATCGCCGCCATCTGCCACCAGGCAACCTTCTTCTTGTAGTATTTCAGCCATTCGTAAGCGCCTGCAATGACCAACACCTGCAGAACTCCCATCCCCATCCAAAAGAGATAATCAAGTATCGTTGTTCCGGGAAACATCCTGTTCTCCTTATATGTTTTCTGATGTTCGATTGTAAATATAGGCTCTGTTAATCCATACCGTGGTATTCCCAGGTTTTTTCAATATCCTTGAACACTTCTTCAGCCCGCAGATACCATGGCGGATTGTGATAGACCGCTTCCTTGCCACCAAGCCAGTCCGCCTGAAAGTCTTCCCCTTTAGGGTACTTGAAGAAGTTTTTCTGCATGGCGAGCAAGCCTGAGGCAACCAGTCCGGTAGGATCGCGGGGCTCAATCTCTCTTGATAAGGTGTGAATCCAGGTGTTTTTTCTTGAATACGGGCAGACCCCGATGCAGACCCGGCAACCCAGGGCATCGACGGTATGTCCGGCAGCCCACTGGCTGTAACATTTTTCGTCGTCGAGCAACCATCGCTTGAAGCCACGAACCACAGTAGTAGGTTCATCTTCAAAGGAAATGGCTCCTGAAGGACAGGTCTCAGCGCAGATTTTGCATTTCATGCAGAATTCCGACATCTTTACGCTGATTGGCTCGTCGTACTCGAAATCGATATTGGTAACAACCGCCGCGGGCCTCACGTTGCAGCCGAGCTCCGGCACCATTACCATACCAGAGCGGCTGTACTCGCCGAGACCTGTGGTCAGCATGTAGGGCTCCATCATGATTTCATAATGGTAACCGGGGAATTGGGCACGGGCCGGGTAGCCGAGCTCATTGATAAAACGCTCAAGCAGACCGGCTGTGATACGAGAACGGAAATAGGCGTCATAGGATGTGCAGTAGCCGATGGCAGAATAGGTCTGATCCCAGTACATCGGAACCCCGAAAACAATGATCGATTTCCAGTGCTCAGGCACCTTGTCACCCCAGTCTGCACCGCCGTTCGGCATGCCGCGCATCTTGTTGGTAAACATAAACCTGGGATCGAACTTGCCAATTCCGACGATGGATGTACCGAAGAGATGTGCCATGCGTTTGATCAGGTCCGTTGCATGTTTCGGCGACTTGAACTCCATCGGTTTCTCACGCTTGACATGGCGGTAATCCCACTTTTCAGGCGGTTGTGGCTCACCTGTTTCCTTGTAGGCATCATCCGGTTCTTCCGGGACGGTGGAACCGTAGCGGTTGTACATACCGCCGTGAGCCAGCGCTTCGGTGTATGCTGCCGGCAGGGTGTACCGCTCATGTTTGCCCTTTTCCCAGTCTTCCCTGCTTTTCGCCCGCTTTTCGAGAGAGTCCAACATTATTCGATACTTTTCAGGATATTTCCTATAGTACTCTCCGACCTTGCCTGGAAGCTTTTCAAGCCCCATCCCGGGATTCCACTCCCCTTTTTGCAGCAGACCGACAACCTCTTTGAGCCTGTCGAAGATGAAGTCATACCGGTCCGGGCGCTCCACTTTACCCACAGGCTCCATCATAGCGGCAGTTTTTACCCGAAACGGCTCCCGGTTAAAAAACATGTCACCGCCCTGGTAGGTGCGACCATATCCTGTGTAGGCATCATCTGAACGGCCGATCTTGAATCCCGCCGCGCCTGCTCCCGCCAGGGTTGCGGCCGCCGCGGCAACTCCTCCGACCTTTAAAAAATTTCGCCTTGAGAGATTGGCGCAATCATCGACTGATGGATCATCGTTCACCTCCTGGTCCAGCTTTGTGTAATTTTTAGGATCGGTTATGATATCCATCGCCTCATTCTTTTCAGCCATTTACCTATCTCCTCTTTTTTCTTTTTGCGGCTGGTTGGTTGAACAGCCTGAGCAACTCTTTTTCCCCGCCGGTAATGATGACTTCACAAAAGCTGCAAATTCCGGGTAGGACTTTTGAACAATTTCGGCATAGGCATCATGCGCCTGCTTATCTCTGTTTTTCAGAATCTGTAGCCGGGAAACCACGAAGTCCCGGCTATCCAGGTCAATTCGGCATAAATCGATGTGACAGCGCACCGCCTCTTCGTACCTATCAAGGGCCAGCATCGCGTCTCCTTTCAATTGGAGGGGAAGAGTCGCTGTACCGTGTACCCTCATCGTTTCATCACAAATACATGCCGCCTCCTCAAAACGTTCCATGCTGAAGAGTGCTATGGTAAGCCCCTGGAGTGTCTCGAAATGGGCTGGATGAACACCATATGCGCCCCTGAAATATGGCAACGCCTCTTCTGCACGCCCGAGATTGAGGAGAATCTCCCCGGTGACATACTGCACCTGCCAGTCCTCGGGCTTAAGGGCCGCAGCCTTACTAAACCAGATTAGGGCCTGTTCTTTCTTTTCCAGATGCAGATGACACAGGCCGCCGTTGAATAGTGCTTCGAAATAGTCGGGACGCGAATTCACCGTATCTTCCAGACATTGCAATGCATCGTCCAGCCGCCCCTGCTGCATCAGTAGCGTCCCCAGCTTGCAATAAATGACCGGATCTTCATCGTGCGGGTCGATGAGTGCTTTCAGGAGCTCTTCGTCCAGGCTGTACATCTCCTGCAACTCGTCCACCATCGTTTCCCTTTGCTTCTCACTCACTTGCTCAGATGCTTCCATATCCATCACCTCTCGGTTGAACTGTTTACGATCACATCGATTTTAAAGCAAAGGGTGTGCCATAACATTTTATCCTGAAATTACAGACCTATAGGTTGTCGAAGAGATCAGACAACCGTTGACATTACGCTATTTCGTGAATATAAATGCTATTAGACAAGATGTATCAAATAGGGTAATCTCTCACACTCTTTAACTCTTAAAGGGATTTTATTTATGAAAGATGACGATTTTTTCCGTACTTTAGCGATCCATATATCCAACAGCCTTGAACTCTCCAAGTCACTCAGGGCTATCTATGATTTTCTCTCCAGGGAATTCCCCCTGGTGGGCATCTCACTTCACCGCTACAACCAGGAAATGCGCTCTATGCAGCTGGATTTCCTGGTAACATCCAGGGATTTTCATGAACTGGACCAGATCATTCCGATGGATGATGAAGATATTGAAATCATCATGGAACACGAGCAATGCTCACTGATCAGTTACTCCCCGACATCTTCCCAAAACTGTTTGGCCGCCAAACACCAGCGGGCAATTGCCGAGTACATTCCAACCGGGGATCGTGCCTACCTGGTTGTCATTCTCACTGCCGGCCAACAGACAGTCGGCCACTTCGCCCTGATTGGAGAAACGGTGGATTGCTTTTGCGAAAAGCATCTGCACAAGCTTAGCCTGGCCAGAATTCCGTTGAGCCTTGCCATGGTCAATATGCTCCACTACAAGAAAATAAAGATGCTGCAGCAGCGACTCGACGAGAAGAGAAAGCAGCTGGAGGGAGAGGTCGAACTGTTACGGGATACGGCAATCATCGGCCGGGATGGTGGCTTGCGGGATACCCTCAAAATGGTTGAACAGCTTGCAGGCAAGGAGATCCCGGTGCTCATCCTGGGTGAAACCGGAACCGGCAAAGAGGTTATAGCCGATGCTGTTCAGAGAGTATCGCCCAGGCGCGGTAAACCGTATGTAAAGGTAAACTGCGGTGCAATCCCCGAAAGCCTCATGGACAGTGAGCTGTTCGGTTATGAAAAAGGTGCTTTTACCGGAGCACTGACGACAAAGCCGGGGAAGTTTGAACAGGCCGATGGCGGCACCCTTTTTCTTGATGAGGTGGGAGAACTGTCACCGCAGGCCCAGGTACGACTCCTCAGGGTATTACAAGAGCATGTGGTGGAACGGGTTGGCGGAAGCAAATCCATAGCCGTGGATGTCAGGATTATAGCCGCAACGAATCGACCTCTCGAAAATATGCTGCAGGATGGAAGCTTCCGCGACGACCTCTTTTACCGCCTGAATGTCTTCCCTGTCACCTTACCGCCACTCAGGGAAAGAAAACAAGATATCCCCCTGTTGATACATACCTTTGCTCAGGAGTATGCAAAACGAATGAAGCTTTCCCACGAAATTCAAATTGAGAGCAACTCGCTGGACAGACTGGAGCGATATTCCTGGCCGGGAAATATCAGAGAGCTGAAAAACATTGTCGAAAGGGCACTCACCTTAAACAACACCAGTCCAGTCGACCTGGCCCGACACCTGCCCAAGGATGACGGCTGGTATCTTACTGAACAAGAAAAGGACGGCTATTTAAAAAAGCTGATCAAAGAGCAGTTGCTCGAGGTGTTGGATGGAGGGCTGGCAAAGCTTCCAGAGCACAGCAGCGAAAAGTCGCAACATGAGCAAAAAACCGAACTGCTCTCACTGGATGAAATCAACACCCGGCATATACGAAATGTTCTCCAGCACTGTCGTGGCAAAATAAGTGGCCCAGGAGGCGCGGCCGAGATACTCGGCATAAATCCCAATACTCTGAGAAAGAGGATGCAAAAACTAAAGATACCTTTTGGTGGTCGGGAATATGCATGACAGATTGTTGCGGAATGGCCTCGTGCTGCTGCAACAATCTCGCAATTCCACCATCACAGCTGCTACCCGGAGAAGACCACTCTCCCCATTTACCCGGCAAGCTAATGCGCTTTTAGTTTTCGATACAAGGTTGCAAGTCCGATCCCAAGCAGTTTTGCCGCTTCCCGCTTGTCGCCCCCTGTCAGTTCCAGTGTTCTTTTAATGTGATCTTTTTCTAATTGCCTTAAAGTCCTGCAACCTTCTGAACCGGTATAGGAGTCTTCTGCTTGCCGCAGCTCAACAGGCAGGTCCGCCCTGGTTATCATTCCCCTGTCACACAGGGCGGCAGCTCGGTAAATTACATTTTGCAATTCACGGACATTGCCGGGCCAGTTATATTGAAGTAGTGATTCTGCGGCAGCGGAAGAGAAACCGGTTGCCACGGATTGCATCTCATGGGCTGCCTCTTTTAAAAAGCAATGGGCCAAGGGCAAAATATCTGCTGCTCTTTTTCGTAAGGAGGGAATCGTCAGTTCTATTACCCTGAGGCGGTAATAGAGGTCCTGGCGGAAATTCCCCCCTTTAATCTCATCTGTCAGAACCTTATTCGTTGCGGAGATAATGCGAACCTTTACCTTTCGCGCACCGTTCTCCCCTATACGCCTGATCTCCTTTTCCTGTAACACCCGCAACAGCTTGACCTGCATTTTCAGGGAGGTTTCGCCAATCTCATCCAGGAAGAGTGTGCCGCCCTCCGCCTCTTCAAAAACGCCCTTGTGATCTCTTTCAGCACCTGTAAACGCTCCCTTTGTGTAACCGAAAAGTTCACTCTCCAGCAGCGTCTCGGAAAATGCACCACAGTTAACTGCAA
Organism: Desulfosediminicola sp.; assembly: GCF_048381775.1. NCBI lineage: Bacteria > Pseudomonadati > Thermodesulfobacteriota > Desulfobulbia > Desulfobulbales > Desulfocapsaceae > Desulfosediminicola > Desulfosediminicola sp. The sequence goes on from NZ_JBLXGE010000002.1 coordinate 156,599, forward strand.
TAAAGGGCTTATTTCCACCGCAGGAGGTGTTGTGGATATAGCGGGCAAGGACCTCCTTCCCCACACCGCTTTCGCCGGTGATTAAGACAGGAGAGTTGACACGGGCTGTCCTGGAGGCCAGATCAACCACATCCTGCATTGCTTTGCTGCGCACAACCATCCCCTCCAGAAAAGTCCTCTTTCGTTCGAGATGTTCAAGGCTATGCCGGGTTTTTTTAAGTTGCTGCTCAGTATCACGAATCCGGGAGGTCAGTTCCTCGAGAATATCGTTTGTTGAAGCCATACCATAGAATGGCAACTGGGTTTGCAAGGTGCTTCCCCATTTTTCTGCATAACGTCCTTCCATTTCACAATATTCATCACCCTTTCCAATACATTTCGTTTCCAGAAAATAGACATCCTTTTGACGTTTGAAGGATTCATAGCCACTGGCAAAACCAGTCAGGGTCCAGCAGACGGCTTCATCTGCCACCCCGAAATGCATGAGGTGCTGCTCTGCCTCATAGGAATGTTCCAGCCGTGAATGGATAAGGGGTTGGTCGCTTTCACCGTCAGTCTCGGAGATCGCTGTGGTGAAGACGAGACCATAGAGCATATGCAGATGTGCTCCGCCCTTTGTTGCATGAAAGAGTTTGGGGGATTTACTCTTCAGCATCTCGGCTGTCCTCCAGCCATGTGCATAACCATAGCGAGTCAGTACGTTTTTAGCTCCATACTCCCCGAACACCTGAATAAGTTCTTTGCGTAAGAGACCGCGAGATATGGAATCGCCTATGAGTACCCGCTGATCAAGAAAAGAGATGATTTTAGTTTCCGAATCAACTTTGAGCAGGTCTTTCAAATGTAATTCTCTCATATCCATCCGCATTTTTCCTTATCTGGTTCAGTCCCTTGTTTTTGTTAATAAGAAATTAACATAACAGAATTTTTCAGTTTGAGAATCGTTTTCTCAAGTTGAGAATATATGACAGGCGCCATACACACAAAAACCCCTAAAAACCTGTTATTGTGCACATATGGCAAATGGCACTCAATTTGCAACTCCAGTCTCAATCAATGCTGGGCCTATGCCCTGACAAAAAAACAACAGGAGATGAGGATGGGTAAGAATACGAAAACAGATCTTTCAAGACGTACGTTTCTCAAAACCAGCGCAGTTGGTGCGGCAACACTGGCTACCGCAGCAGCTTTTCCCGGCGCTGTCAGCGCGAAAGAAAAAGAAGCAAAAGCCGTTGGTGAATGTGAAAGCAAATGGAGTTGGGAAAAACCGGCTAAGCCAATTCCTGCCAGCAAAATAAAAGAAACGGTTTCAACCGATGTTGTCGTTATTGGCGCGGGCCTGTCTGGTATAGTGGCGGCACTTTCTGCAGCAGAGCAGGGTGCCAGGGTATGTTTGGTGGAAAAGAACAAAAGCTGGGCAGCACGTGGAGGGCATATCACTGCTTTTGACAGTAATGTGCAGAAACAACTCGGCATTGAAAATGACTACCGGCAGATCATTCGTGCCTGGGTGGCCTGGGCACAGGGACGTGTCGATGAAAAACTTCTCTGGGACTTCGCCAGAAAAAGTGGCGGCTGCATGGATTGGGCAACAGAAATAGGTAAAAAGCACGGGCTTGAGGTGACCATGTGGGAAGGCTATTACAAAGGGCCAGACTACACGGAGTTCCCGGTCACCCATTTCTTCCACGAAGAAGATGCCGACCTTTCCTATGTTTATGGACACTCCAAGGGTATTGGCAACATCACCTTGCTGCCTGTACTCGAAAAAGAGGCCATATCCCAAGGGGTGAAATTCATGTACAAAACCCCCGCGGTGCAGATTCTGAAAGACGCACAGGGAAGAGCGGCCGGGATCATTGCGGGCAAGCCGGGCAAATACACCAGAATAAATGCAAAAAACGTCATTATTGCCACTGGCGACTATGCTTCCAACAATGAGATGGTCGAGCGCTTCTCGCCATTTAGCCTGAATGCTGACGCCCAGATCTACTTTCCCAATAAGTGCAATACTGGTGATGGTATGATCATGGCTATGCAGGCAGGTGGCGCGATGCAGAAACATGAGCCGCATGCAGCCGTAATTCACCTGGAGGCGGGAGCTGCAAGCTACGGCTTTCTGCATGTAAACGCCAATGGTGAACGTTTTAAAAACGAGGATGTCAATACCCAGTCCAAGAGCTGCACCAAGGAACTGGAGCCGGAGGGAATCGCCTGGACCATTTACGATAAGAACTGGGCCAATCAGGTCAAAGAGCAGGTGGATTCAAATCTCGCAGGCGGACTGTTCTATGGGCAGATGTGGCAGCCGTGGGGTAATGGCTGGAATCAGGAAGTGGAGGAAATGACCCAGCAGGCGCATATCAAGGACGGAAAAGTCCTCGTTGCAGACACCATCGAAGAACTCGCCAGGAAGATGAATGTGCCGGTCAAGAAGCTGGTTGCAACCATCAACCGTTACAATGAATTGCATAAAATGCAGGATGATCCGGATTACGGTAAACGCAAGGAACTGCTGACCCCGATAGCAAATCCTCCGTTTTATGCAGGAAAACTCGCCAGTACCCTGCTCACCATGTGCGGTGGCCTGAGAACCGACAGCAGCCTCCTGGTTATGGATGAAAATGATACCCCGATTGAAGGGTTGTATGTTGTAGGTGCCGCTCAGGGTGAGTTTTTTGCAAACGATTATCCGACCATCTGCCCGGGAATCGGACACGGCCGTTGTCTGACTTTCGGCAGGATGGCAGGGCTCATGGCAGCAGGAAAAGATCCTGAAAAACTTATCCCATCAATAAAAGTGTGATGTTGATCATGTTTAAAGACCTGGTGAAACTTCAGGCGGCAACTTTTCTGGCGGCAGCGCTTTTGGTCTGTTTCAGCGGCGTATTCAGCAAGGCGTCGGCGGACGCCTCGTGTGCAAGGTCCTGCCATATCATCGAGCCTTATGTTGAAAGTGTACGTGATATAACCCTGCTTGCTTACGCCCATGCCGAGGCTGGCCTGTCTTGCATGGACTGTCATGAGCAAACGGAAGAGACTCAAGTTTACGAACAGAAAATCTGGGACAGGGGGGAATATGACGATCCCCTTCCTGCCAGAGAGTATGACTCTGATTTTTGCTTCCGTTGCCATGATTCTTATGAAACGTTAGCTGATAAAACAAAAGACTTTTTAGAAAAATATGATAAGAACCCTCATGACTCGCATCTTGAGGAGCCTGACTGCTACGAATGTCATCGTGTCCATAAGCCGTCAAACTTTATCTGTGCCGGATGTCACACTGCGAACTGGCAGGAGAGGTTGCCACAAGGCTGGACTGCCGAATAAAGCCTGTAAAAAGGGGTGGGATCCTCCACCCCTTTTTACAGACTATCATAGAGCCGTATGCGTCCATTGCATTGAAACTTTCGGAAGATAAAATGTATTTTCCGAAAATTTCAATGCACTTCTGGCACTTTCCTGCAGTCTCAGTATCAATATGACGATGCCAGCTTGAACCAACTTGTGTAATGGGGCTGGCAGGTAAGATCTCACAACAGACTTTTCCAGGAATCCCGACCGTTTTAGAGGGCAGCCGATTTCCCTCCTGTAGATGTGCAAAAAACCAGTCTCCTGGAATTAATCATGGATTTGTCCCGGAAAATACGCTTAATGGGTTGAGGAGGTTATTCATTTGAACACTTCCAGGATATGCATGTGTGAATCTGGAAGATCAAGTTCCTGGTCACAGAAACACCAAACAGTACAATCCGCCTCCGAGATGATTGAAAAGGGAAAGATGGTCAAAGACGTTTACCGGGCTGGGGGAAGCAGTCGATCCAGGCACTGCAGTGCTTCGAAATTCTGGCTAAACATACAGTAAGCAGCTGTCATTGAGTCGATGACCGAAAATGGCAAGTTTTAATATGGACACGTTGCTGATAACCAAATTTCACAGACCTCATCTTCCGGGCGAGACTGTTACAAGGCCACGCCTCAGTGACAAACTGTCGTCCACGGCCAGGGTGTCTCTGATCTGTGCACCAGCCGGATTCGGGAAAACCACCCTCGCCAGCACCTGGCTCAGCCGGCAAAAAGCTGCTGCTGCCTGGCTATCCCTGGATGAAAACGACAATGAGGCGCAACGCTTTTTCAGCTACCTGTTTACAGCCTTGAACCGTATTGTGCCCGATATTGCCACAAAATCCCTCGACCTTCTAAAATCACCAATTCCAGCCATAATAACTTCAGCAATTACACAACTGATCAACGACCTCGAACAGGCAGGCCATACTCTCATCCTGGCCCTTGACGATTACCACCTGATCGAAAATCAGGAGATACATGAAGCCATTAGTTTTTTAATCAACCACCAGCCACAACACCTTCACCTGCTTATCATCAGCCGTACAGCCCCCCCGTTGCCAATTGCCAGGCTACGTGCTAAAAACCAGCTCAATGAGCTTGGAACCGAAGACTTGCGTTTTAACACAGAGGAGACCTGCGCCTTTCTCAACCGTGCCATGGCGCTGAGTCTGACAGGAGAACAGATCTCCAGACTGGAAAAACAATCCGAAGGATGGGTTACGGGATTGCAACTTGCCGCCCTGTCCCTGAGGGACCTCCCGGAGGCCAATGCATTCATCGACAATCTGTCAGGCGAGGATCGTCACATCACGGATTATCTTATAAGTGAAGTTATTGCCCATCAGAAAAAAGAACTACAGGAATTCCTGATTCGGACCTCTATTCTTAAACGGATGAATGCGGATATCTGTGACAACCTGCTTGGAATTACCAACAGCCAGCAGATTCTTGAGCAAATGGAAAAGGACAATCTGTTCATCATCCCCCTGGACAATTCCCGCTGCTGGTACCGCTATCACCATCTTTTTGCCCAAATGCTCAATAACCGCCTGCGTAGTGGTGACCAACAACAGCTCACCCATCTTCACCGACAAGCGGCAAATTGGTTTATGGCCCATGATATGTGGGAAGAAGCCATCGATCACGCACTGGAAGCAAAGGATTATGATCAGGTCATCAACCGTCTGGAGACGAACATCGACCAGATTCTGGCCCGGGGGGATTTCCACATTTACCTCCAGTGGTTCAATAAAGTTCCCGCAAACTATCTGCCTCCGGCCCTGACCCTGCATCAGTTGTTCTTTCTTCATGAAATGGGGGAGTTTGAAGCATTTGATCAATGCTTGCGACGCATTGAAAAACAACTCAGGCCACCAGCAGATTGCAAGCCTGGACAAGAAACTGCACAACATGGGATTCTTTCAGCCATCAAGGGGATTCGCAGTGCATCGTTCTTTGCCGTTGACGAAGCGAGAGTCCATTTGAACGACGCGCTGACCAGGCTTGACGAGGGGCAGAGTTTCTGGCGTATCCTTGCTCTCGGTTGCTACGGATTTTGCCACAGGGTCAGCGGCAACCACAGTGAGGCAATAGAGATTTTCAAACACGCCGCCGCAATGGCGCTGAAGGCAAATCTCCCTTTCTGCTTTTTTATGGATTCGATCGCTCTGACCAAACTTTACCTGGATTATGGGCAACTGGAACAAGCATTGCAGACCTGCCGAATGGTGGTTGACTACAGCACGGGTGACGACGGAGAAGTTCCTTTTTCCGGCCTTGCCCATGTGGTCATGGGACAACTGCTCTACCATTCCGGCGAGCTTATTCAGGCAGAACAACACCTCAGGCACGGCTTGAAAAGAGTATGCAAAGATGGCGACGTATTTTCAATCGTTGATGCCTATCTGACCCTGGCACGGTGTCTGCTCAATCAGGGAAAACCGGAACAAAGCATCGCGGCAATAAATGAGATGAGCACCACCATCGGCAGCCTGGCGCCTTCACGTGCGGTGACCATTATCGCCAGATCCTGTAAAGCCCTGATTCAAACCTTGAGTGGCCGGCCCGACCTGGCTGACAGGTCGTTTTCGCAAAACGATCAGCAGTATCTTGCAGGAAAAAGATATCCTGATCTATACCCACTGAACTTTCAGGGAATCTACCGCACCGGCCAGCAGCCTCTGACCTTTTACTCAAACGTCACCCACCTCATTACCGCCAAACTAGCCATCGAAAAAGGGAGGCCGGAGGATGCACTTGTCCTACTCAATGAGCTCGTTGCAAAGTGTGACGAAAAAACCAGCCTGCTGTTTCGATCCGAAGTACTGATCCAGGTGGCTTTAGCCCATCGCTTGCTCAGCCGTGAGCAACGAGCGCTGCACAGTCTGGGTAAAGCAATAGCCCTGGTCGCACCTGAAAACTACTGCCAGATATTCATAAGAGAGGGACGGGCCCTGTATGAGCTGCTGAAGCAGCTGGTCCAGATCACCGCTGATTGCGAAACCGTGTCTTTCATCAATGTATTATTAAAAAGAATTTCCTGTTCCGGCTGTTCTCTAAAAGCACAGCAGCCTCTTTTCGATCTGACCCCGCGTGAGGTAGAAGTCCTGAGCTACCTGACCAAAGGCAAGAGTTATCGGGAAACAGCCGGGCAACTGTTTGTCTCCGTCAACACTCTGAAAACACACGCCAAAAGAATATACAGCAAATTAGGTGTCGGCAACCGGACACAGGCGATCAATAAAGCCAAAGAACTCAGTCTGCTCCCACCGTATTCATCCTGAAAAAAACCTCCGCAAATTTCCTTTTCCCGGTCTATCACCCTTTTGGGTGACTTTCATCAAAAAGCAAAATCACCCGTAGGGGTGTTTTATTAATCCCCCCTCCCTCTAATATACACTCCCAAAAATCGATCTAGGCGCAGGGAACCAATATCCCTGTATTTTTTTAAACGATGGGAGGTATAAACATGAGCCAATCGGGTTCGCGAAAATCAACCTATCACTCAACAGTCGGGCGGCGAGACTTCCTGAAGATGTTGGGTCTGGGAGCCGGAGTCGTCGGTGCAGGAGCTATCGGGCTTGGCTCAACGTCCAAATCATCCTTTGCCGATCTGGATGAGATGATGGCCTCACCTTATGCGGAACGTAGTCTGCCCTGGTGGGTCAAGGAGGTCGATGAACCAACCGTGGAGATCGACTGGGACAATATGGAGATATTTCCAGGCGTCCATAAAACCCTGTTCAACCCTGAAAGCTGGGATAAGCCAGAGGAATACATGGCAATCCATGCCCAGAACATTGCCTCGACAACAGAGAAGGTCAGAAAAAACGTTCCAGGCTATTCTCTTCGTGACCGTGCCCTGGGAGATGCCAACTGTTGGGGTTGGGGCGCGCTGAGTTCAATCGCCCCTTCATGGACCGGTCCCGATATCAAATCGTTCAACGGCTGGGAACATCCGACCATGTTCTATACCCCGGATCAGTTTGGAGTCCCTCGGTACGAGGGTACTCCTGAGGAAAATTCTCGCATGTTACGGGTGGCCGGACGCATCCTCGGCGCAGCCGACATGGGCTTTGTCAAGCTCAACAAAAGAACCAAAAAGCTCCTGTACGGCTCCGTCCGCTTTGAAAACGTTGAAAAAGGCTACGATGCCGGGGACGGCACCTTCATCCTGCCCGACAAGGACCTGTGGGTCATCTGCGCAGTCATTCCACAATCGTTGTGGATGGCACAATACACCGACCGCATGAGCTGGGCATCTGCCAATACCGCCGCCTATTCCAGAGCCAATATTTATTCCAACCGCATCAACGTATTCCTGCGCGGCCTCGGCTACCAGCACTACGGCGGCCATACCGGCTCCGTTGGCCGCACCGTCGGTTTCGGTGTCATGGCCGGACTGGGCGAATACGGTCGTGCCGGCATTTTAGTCAGCCCGCAGTGGGGTACCAATTTCCGCACAGTCATGCTGACCGTAACAGATCTTCCGCTGGCAGAAACCAAGCCGATCGACGCGGGAATTCTCGAATTCTGCAAGGCCTGCAAAAAATGCGCTGAAATGTGTCCGTCTGAAGCAATTCCGAAAGACAGCGAACCTTTCTGGGGCGGCGATAAATCCTGGCAGGCAAAAGGGATCAAGGGCTGGTATCAGGATGCCAAGAAGTGCTACTCCTATATGCTCGGCGGAGACCCGGACTGCAGTCGTTGCCAGGCCGTCTGCCCTTTTACCAAGTTCGATGAAGCGGTCATGCATGATCTGGTTCGCATCGCCATTTCCAAAGCACCTGCTCTTAACAATGCCATACGCGAGCTGGATGATGTCTTTGGCTACGGTCAGGAACCTGCACAGGAGAAATCTCCATGGGATGTCAATCCGATGGACATTCCCCTGTTCGGTCTCGACAAATCACGCTCATAAAGAAAGGAGAATATCATGCGTATCGTTAGCTGGAACTGGTTCTGGTATGTGCTGCTCGGCTTTATCATGGGCGGTGGAGCGTTTTTCCTCTACTCATTGCTCAAGGAAAAATGTGTCAAGTTAGTCTGGCATGAACTGACCCTTACAACCCTGTCCTTTGTAACCTTCATGTTTCTGGGACAAACCTTTATCTCCTCATTTAATGAAGGTGAGCCCCGAGCTGCCTGGTTGAGTGTTGTGTTTCTGGGACTGCCGATCATTATCATGGCGGTTATCGTTCGACGCTCCATTCGAGGCAGGATGATTTCCAACCAGTAACCCTGAACAGGTTGACTCCATATCTTCCACGGCACTGTGGCACAGAAGAATTTCGACTGTCCGCAATAAAAATGCAGGCACTCTATAACAAAGGCAAAACAGCGGTACAACACGATGCAATCTGAATCCTTCACTGAAACGCCCACCCAGGCGGACAGCAGTCACAGGGCCAGATACCAGGCAGCACGAGCGGCTCAACCCGACAGGCGAAAAAAAAGAGAACGCGTTTTTGCCGTAGTAACAATCGTGCTGATCATTGCTGCCTGGATGATCGGCTTCAACCGTGAAAATGGGGACATGGAGCCTTATCTTCACCAGGCGATGCCCGAGGCCGAGCGCCTTGAAAAAACCCGAAGCGGAAGCTATGCGGCCTATAGTTCAGAACAGGTTATAGGCTACATCGTTGTCGGAGAAGGGAACGGCTACGGAGGACCGATGAACCTTGCAGTCGCAACCGATCTGCAGGGCAGGATCGTCGGTCTGGCTGTTGTCCGCCATCGTGAGACTCCCAGTTGGTTTAAACGGGTTCAGGAAAACGGATTTTTCTCCGGCCTGATCGGTAAAAGCTTTAGGGACCCGTTTACCCTCGGCCGTGATATTGATGCTGTCAGCGGAGCGACGTACACCTCCCGCGGGATTGCAGATGCCGCACTGCGCGGGAGCCGTCTGGTGGCCGAAAAGAACCTGAATTTTTCTGTTCCTGCGCAGGCACCGCCAAAAATTGTATTCGGTCTGCCGGAAATCGTGCTGCTGGCGCTGTTTGCCCTTGGCTTCATCGGCCATCGAAAATCGTTTCGCTACAAGAAAAAATTACGCTGGTTCTGCATGCTGACCGGCATGTTTCCCCTCGGCTTTATCTATACAAATCCTCTGACCATTTCTCTTATCAACAAGATGCTGCTCGGGTTCTGGCCGGACTGGCACACCCATCTCTACTGGTATCTGTTGCTCGGTGGGATCCTTTTCACTTTGACGGCGTCAGGCAAAAATCCCTACTGTGAATGGTTCTGCCCTTTTGGGGCCGCACAGGAGTGTATGGGCAAAATCGGTGGCGCCAAGCCCTATGCCATATCTCGCTACAGGTCTTTGCTGAAGTGGCTGCAGCGCGGCCTGGCCCTGGCAGCGATCCTCGTTGCCCTGATGTACCGCAATCCTGGAATATCCAGTTATGAAATATTCGGCACCCTGTTCGATCTGAAAGGGAATATCCCGCAGTTTTTTCTACTGGCCCTGGTGATATTGGCTTCCCTTTTTGTTCACCGCCCATGGTGCCGCTATCTTTGCCCGCTCAAGCCACTAGAAGCGTTTATCAGATTCCTTAAAACCTGGCTGAAAAATATATGGCCCAACAAAAACACAGTAACAGTAACAGTAACCCCAAAGAACAACTGATTGTTGCTTTTGTTCTTGTCAGCTCCATGTTGATCATGACCGACGTGGGGATGAATCTTGCCGAGGAAATCCGCATTACGTCTGAACTCAAAACCATTTCCACGGAATTGACAAAGCCCCAGCCGAAAATTGAGCCAACACTTTCGGGAGAAGAGCTGCAGGAATGGACTGAGCGCCTGAAAAAACAATCAGATACATGAACCCGCTAGACGAGCCGTCCCTCGAAGCAATGTCTAAATGAGAATACTGGTTTTCGTGCCGGAATCGCTAAAGAACAGTGTTTACCGATCCGGCTTAATTTGCAGCATAATCATTTCAAGGAAGGTAGATGAACCATGCGTCAAATCACCAAACTGTTGGCCACACTTGCTTTATGCGTCCTACTATTATGTTCAGTTGCAGGAGCCTTTGCTGCAACGTCAGGTTCTCATTATCCCTTCGGCGGCGAGGGCGTCATGGCCGCCTCCATGCCCCCTCCCGGGTTCCATTACCGAGTCTATAACACCTGGTACAATCCTACCCAGACAAACAACGATAGTGGCGATAACAGCGGCCTCGACTTCAATCTTGACGTGTTCTCCAGCGTTCACCGTTTTATCCATGTTACCGGCATCAAAATTCTGGGAGCAGATTACACCTATAACCTCATTGTGCCTTTGGTTTCAAAGGATATCAGCATCACCGACTTTGGCATTTCCGACAGCAAATCATTATCGATGGGAGATATAGTCCTTGAGCCGTTCGCGCTTGGCTGGCACGGCAAGCGCTGGGATGCTTCTCTCGGGCTGGCGATAATAGCACCTACAGGAGAGTATGACGCGCATAAGCCAGCCTCTCCAGGTCTGGGATACTGGTCCGGTATGCTGACTTTAGGCGGCACGTACTTCTTCGACGAACAGAAGACGCTCTCTTTCAGTGCCTTGACGAGAACCCTCGTCAATACTGAACAGGATGACACGGGCGTGACTCCCGGCTCCGAGTTTGTGGTCGAATACGGCCTGGGTAAAATGTTCCACGTCAGTGATAATTTTCTGGTACGACCGGGAATTGCCGGATGTGCTTACTGGCAGCTCGAAGATGACAGCGATGACGGCCCGGGCACATTTGCCGACGAACGCAAAAGAGCTGCGGCACTGGGGCTCGAGATCAACCTGATGCATCTGCCCAGCCTGATACAGGCCAACCTGCGGGTTCTGCGTGAATTTGAAGCCAGGAATACCGCAGAAGGCTCAATGGTTACCCTGACGTTGACCAAGTCATTCTAAGCCGGATTTCTCATGACTTTTTTGATCTGAATCTCAAATTATTGCTGACACACAATGAATTAGTTGAGTTGAAAATCGGAGTGTTTTTCGTTTCAGGTCAAAACAGGTCACCCTGCCGGTCAAGAGATTTCTTCCGCATACTCTTCGATACAGGCCATGGGCGGTAGATTAATACAGCACCACGGCCTGTATCTCGATCTGCGGAAAACTTTCTTGATGAGAAATTCGGGCTAATCCACCCTGAGCCACACGTCAAGGCAGTCCGATACTCGGACTGCCTGCCCCCCACATCAGATAACAGGAGAGAGTAGATGTTCGGAATTGGAACCCAGGAATTACTCATTGTCCTGATGCTGGTAATGATTGTCTTTGGTGCCGGCAAATTGCCGCAAATAGGATCTTCTCTGGGACAGGGAATTCGAAATTTCAAACACGGAATCAGGGGTGATGAAGAAAACACAGCCTGACCCGGGCTGCTCTGCTCATTACCCCGCCAGGCCCTGACCTGGTCCCCGGTATCTTCTGCTATGGTTCGGCACCCGGTATAACCTGCACAGGAGATACCGGTTTTTTCCCGCCAGGAATAATGCTGGTGACATTCAACACCCATAGGCTTGAATGTATCCCGGCTGTCGCCTCTCGCCTCTCAACAACAGCTCGGATATAATTTTTTCCTTTTCAGCCAGCACGATTGTATAGAAATCTCCAAACCACTCGACTCGCACCTGACTTCCGCCCCTGTTAATCATAACTCCACTTCCTGCGAAGTGACCAGATTCCACGCTGGCCCCCGCTCGGCTCCGGCTGGGTGACAATGATCTGATTGCCCTCACCCCACCAGGCAACTACGTAATAGTATTTTGTGTAGAGCATACCGATCCGCTCACCGTTTTTTCCTGTTATCTCCATACCGCGATATTTGATCTGGATATATTCTATATCATCGACTTCACCGAACTTACCGGGAAAGTTTTCCACCCAGCTCTTCAGCTGACCACCCACCTTGAACTCATGCCAGAACTCTGATTTGAGCTGATACTCTTTTCTCAATGCCAGCAAAGCGGTCGGCTCCCCCGAGGGACCGTTAAAATAATAGCGATATTCAGGTTGGAGTTTTCCGCTCTTGAACTCCTGATCAACCTGCCAGTTCATAGTTACCCTGGCATAGTCTTTTGCCGGCCCACAGCCACTCAAAAGAACCAGGAAACTGAACAACGCCATTACCACCAGTACATTGCCCCGATTCCCGAGAATACTTTTTATCACCATAACTTGCCTCTTATGTCTTTCTATGCTCCGTTCCATGGATTTTTTTCAACGTTTGGTAATTACGATTATAACCACATTTGTTCAATTTCACTTTTGAAACAACCTCACCCAACTATCTAAAACCATTTTCTGCAATATTTGGGTTGCTCAATCACAAAAACAGTGCGATATTGTCTGTCCATCTAGATAATCTACATCCTCCGCGTCACACAGTGTTTCGAGACGCTTATCAATTTCTTTCCCCCTATCGGACAGGAGTACCTTCCATGAAAAAGCAGATGATTATTTCCGTTATGTCAAAAGACAGACCCGGGGTAATTGCCGATATTACCGGAGCAATCTATACCCTCGACGGCGATCTGGCAGACCTCAACCAGTCTGTACTCTGCGGCTATCTGAACATGATCCTGATCGCCACGTTTGACGAGGATGTCACCCCCGAAGACGTGCATGCGGAAATTTCCCACATCAACACTCCAGTCAAGTTTGAGGTCGCTATCAAAGTGATGCATGAGCATGTCGAGTTAGCATCAATGCCGCTTCCTCCAGACACCTATGTGATGACCGCTCAGGGTAAAAACAAGAGTGGCCTGGTACATAAGGTCAGCAAATTCTGTCAGCATCACAATATAAATATCCGTGACCTCGCAACGACCCTGCGCGACGGCCAGTACACCATGGTGCTGCAACTCGATCTTACCCAGGTTGAATCCATTGCCACCGTTCAGGAGTCGCTGGCTCTGTTCTCCGAAGAGACCGACCTGAAAGTAATGATGCAGCATAATGATATTTTTCAGGCAACCCACGAAGTTACTTTGCATTAATCCTCACATTTCACGACCAGGAGTTGATCATGTTACGTTCAGACCAGATTCTCGCCACCGTTGAGATGATTCAGAAAGAGAATCTCGACGTGCGCACCGTCACCATGGGTATCAACCTGCTTGATTGCCGTGGCACCGATGTTGAGGATACCTGCCGAAAAGTTGAAGAAAAGATCGTCAGATTTGCCGGAAATTTCGTCGCAACCTGCAATGAGATCAGTCGAAATCTCGGCATCCCCATCGTTAATAAGCGTATTTCCGTCACCCCAATCGCCTTCGTTGGCTCGGGCTTTGATCAGCACGGCTTTGTTGAACTTGCCAAAGCTCTTGATCGCGCTGCTACAGCAGTGGGCGTTGATATCCTGGGTGGCTTCTCTGCCCAGGTGGAAAAAGGCATGACAGCCACCGACCATGAATACGTCAAGTCGCTGCCCGAAGCTCTTGCCCAGACTGATAAAATTTGCGCATCCATTAATATAGGTACCAGCCAGAAAGGTATCAACATGGATGCTCTGGCCATGATGGGGCCCACCATCAAGGAGATCGCCGAAAAAACCAAAGAGCAAAACGGCTTCGGCGCCGCCAAGTTTGTTGTGTTCTGCAATCAGCCCGGCGACAATCCTTTTATGGCCGGTGCCATCCACGGACTTGAAGAGGCTGACGTTGTGCTTAATGTCGGCGTCAGCGGTCCCGGCGTTATCGCCAGGTCACTGGAGAGACTGATCGAGGATCACAACGGTACCAAACCCCTGCCCCTTGACGAAATCGCAGAAGAGATCAAACAGACCACCTTCCGGGTTACCCGTTGCGGTGAGCTCGTCGGCCGACAGGTCTCCAAGGCCCTCGGTATCGAGTTCGGTGTGGTTGACCTCTCTCTTGCCCCAACCCCTGCTATCGGCGACAGCGTCGGCGAGATCTTCAAGATTCTCGGTGTTGACGCGGTCGGTGCTCCGGGTTCCACCGCTATTCTTGCCATGCTGAACGACGCGGTGAAAAAAGGCGGTATCTTCGCCTCTAAAAATGTCGGCGGGCTCTCCGGCGCCTTTATTCCGGTGATGGAAGATTCCGTGCTTGCCGATGCGGTCGGCGAGGGCGCACTCTGTATGGAAAAACTTGAGGCCATGACCTGCGTCTGCTCTGTTGGTCTTGATATGGTGCCCATTCCCGGGTCAACTGATGCCGACACCATCTCCGCCATTATCGCCGATGAAATGGCACTCGGCATGATCAACAACAAGACCACCGCAGCCCGCCTCATCCCTGTCCCCGGCATGGAAGCTGGTGATCATGTCAGCTTCGGCGGCCTGTTTGGAGCCAGCCCGATCATGGAGTTGCGCAATACCGGTAAGTCTTCCCGATTCATCGGTTGGGGCGGCCGTATTCCGGCCCCCATCCACAGCTTCAAAAACTAATTGAAGCACCACACGATTTGCCCACCCTGGCAAGAACTTCTAACCAGGGTCAGATAATCGGCAGGTACAAAACAGAATATTTTGTACCTGCCGATTATTGCACATTCTTTCCTCCCGGCTGCAGCCCCTTCTGGGGTTTGACATCCTCTCCCCCCCTCCAATACAATAAAAGAAAAGAATGAGCACAGTTCATGATGCTGCTCACGATCTGCATCCGGTTCCAGCTGTTTGCACGACCGGCTCCCCACTTCAGGCAGCAACCGTACCGCAACGGTCCTATCACCAAGGAGGCCCCGCAATGAAAAAATTCACCAAGATCCTGCTCCCCGTCGATGGTTCCAAAACATCCCGAACTGCCAAAGAGCATGCCATCGCCCTAGCCACGGCAATGGAGGCCGAAATCGTGCTGGTGTACATTACCGGGCTTATTCCTGCCATTATCACCGGTAAACCACGCGAAGAAGCTATTAACGCCCAGAAGGAAGAGGCGGATACCGTTCTCAAACCGTATCGCAACTACCTCAACGATCACAGAATTACCTATAACGAAGTCATCAGCTCTGCCTTTCACCCCGGTGATGAGATTTGCAAAATTGCCAATAACGAAGGATGTGATCTGATAGTCATGGGCTCAAGGGGACTGAGTGACATTGAGGGTCTTTTTCTGGGCAGTGTCACCCATCGGGTACTATCCCGCTGCGACATCCCGGTAATGGTCGTTCGCTAACTGAAGTCATTCGTCACCATTAAAAAAAAGAACACATTCCCATCTGAGAGGACTGGCTGCCGTATTTCTATCGCTCCTGCCGCGACCCTTATTGCCGTCTTTTACCGGTATAATCATTCAAGCTGTGATAAAAGGCGCCGACAGCCAGTTCTGCACAATGATGATGGTCAGCTGGAAGTGTTTTCAGGTACTCAATAATTTTTTCCGGCGTAATCTCCCAGCATTCACTTAACTGGCACCCCTCTGCCAGATAGCTGATAGTATTGGCGCAGGCAAATGTATTCAGACAGCCGTTTATTTGAAAAGTGAGCCCCTCGACACGCTCGTTCTCCACCAAAAGATAAAATTCTACAGTATCACCACAATCCCCGGTCCTGGTGCCGAAACCGTCAGGCGCTTCCATCACACCATAACGATCATAGCTGTACGCCATTATGATAAACTCATCTGAGTAGTCATCCAGAGACATCGTCAACCCTCCTGTAAAAAAATTCCCCTGCCCCTTGCTTTAAAAAACGCACCATAGCGCACGGAGATGCTCTTTTGCAACAATCCCCAAAAGATATCTTGTTGCCAGCACTGCCAGGCACAGGTATATAGAAAGCTAGCGGGTGCGTCCGGGCCTGATTACCAGTCAGGCACCGGGGATAATAGGAAAGCCGGTGCAAATCCGGCACAAGCCAGTCATTGCTGTAAGCGGAGTCTGCTGCGGCTGGGCAACGAACCGTTTTTTTCACCAGTTACCGGTCAATGTCCATGCCCTGAACTATTCGGCTGATCACTGGAGCTTATGCTCTGGGAAGGTGGCCGCAACAGGTTAATCCGTAAGTCAGAAAGCCTGCCCGCAGGCGATATGTTCATGTCGCCTTCAGAGTTCCACTGGAGTTCTCTGTATTGCCTGACAGATCCCGCCGAGGCATTTTTTTTTTAATGCAGCGGCAGGGCTTGCAGGAGATACAGAGAGAGGACCCACCTGCTTTGCCAGAATCCGCTATGAGGTCCCTCCTCTCATCCCTGCCAGGCTGATACTGCAGAGCTGTCCCGGGCTGCATCACACCTCGGTCAGTATTTTTTTACAACCTTCAGCCGGACAAAATCTCATGGACATTGATAACAACCAGAAATTCGGGGGACTCATCAGTCAGCTTATTAACAAGACCGACCTGAGCGAAGCTCAATCCTATGAAGCCTTCTGCATGGTACTCAACAACGAGGTAACCGAGATGCAGCAGGGCGCCTTTCTCGCAGCCCTCACCTCCAAAGGTGAATCCGCTCCCGAGGTTGCCGGTGGATGGCGAGCGATTTACGACCTCGACACCACTAAAACTCACCTGCGTTGTGCTGACGAGGTCGTTGACAATTGCGGTACCGGCATGGACAGTTTTAAGACTTTCAATATCTCCACTGCCGCCTCAATTATCGCCGCTGCCGGTGGCGTAAAGGTTGCCCGTCACGGCGCCCGGGCCATTTCCTCCACCTGCGGAACAGTGGACATTGCTGAAAGTCTCGGGGTCGATGTCGAATGCAGTGTCGATATTGTCGCTAACTCCATCGAGACCACAGGGCTTGGCCTGTTTAACGGTATGAGCCCGCAGGTTCACCCCCTGGCATTGGGGAGAATACTCTCACAGATTCGCTTCGGTTCACCATTAAATATCGCAGCCTCCCTGGCTAATCCCGCCCTGCCCAGATATGGAGTGCGCGGTGTCTACTCCCGTGAATTACTGATGCCTGTCGCCAGGGTGATGGACTCCATCGGCTATCTTGACGCAATGGTCATGTACGGCTCAATTGAGGGAAGTGATAAGGGGATGGACGAGGCGTCCGTCTGCGGCACTACCTACGGAGTCCGTCTGCATGGAGGTACGCTCACAGAATTCAGTTTCACCCCAGAGGATTGTGGCCTGATACAACATCAGCCTGAAGAACTTGCTCCCGAGACAGATCGTCAGGAAGCAGCAAAACAGATGCTCGCGCTGCTTGCCGGTCAGATAAACGGGGCGAAACGCGACGCAATCCTCTTAAACAGCGCCTGTATTTTCCACCTGCGTGGCCTCTGTACCACCATGAAAGAGGGTGTCAAAATGGCCGATGCCATCCTTACCAGCGGCAAGGCTCTTCAGCTTTTGCATGAGTGGGTACGAGCCCAAAGCAGTGACCGGGAGGCCAGCCTTTCCCGTCTTGAGAAACTGAAAAGCGAGGTTCTCAACTGATGAAGCTATTGGTCCTTAAAGAAGCCGACCGCTACTTCCGCTTCAGGCAGGAGAACATTGAAATCTGCAAGATGAGCAAAGCCAGTGTCTATCCCCCTGAGCAGTATCAGCTGGTTGTAGAGAACCTGAAACAGCTACATGAAAATGGTTATCCGGATGCCAGGATTATGCAGCTAACCATTACCGAAACCGAATACACTCCCTGACATGCAACAGCGAATTCAACTCACCGCGATACAACAGCTTTCCTCGACAAGCGTCAACCCCAAGCAGCTTGACCAACCGACTGAGGGCCACATCCGGCTCAAGGTGCTCTATTGCGCCATCTGTCGCACAGATGCCAAGATGTGGAAAAGTGGTCATCGCGATCTGAAACTGCCGAGAGTACTCGGTCATGAAGTGGCGGCGATCAATGAAAGCAGCGGTGAGTTGTTTACCATCTGGCCGGGCCAGGCCTGTTGGAAATGCAGCTATTGCCTCAACGGACGAGATAACCTCTGTGAAGAGATGAAAATCATCGGGTTTCACTCTGACGGGGGGTTCAGCAGTTGGCTTGATGTTCCCAACCGTTCACTCATACCGGCAGAAGGCATACAAGATCCCAGACTGTTGGTCTTTACCGAACCCATCGCCTGTGTTCTCCATTGCCTGGCAACGCTCAACATCTCAGGCCGGGAACGTGTCATTATTTATGGCGGTGGAACCGTAGGACTCCTCACCGCCCTGGCCTGCCAGGTCCGGGGTTGCATGGTTACTGTTATCGAACAAAGTGAAGAGAAGATAGCGAAAACGACACCATTCACCTCCACCCACCAAATTGCCGTGGTGAAAGATACCGTGGATAGCGATTTTGATCTGGCCATCAACTGTTGTGACAGCCCGATCGCCTGCGCACTTTGCATCACCAAGTTGAAAAAAGGCGGCAAACTTGGTTTTTTCTCCGGCCTCAAGAAAAATGAGGAGTTGGACACAAACCTCCTGAACCTACTACATTATAAAGAAAATCAGCTTATTGGCAGTTACGGCCCTACCAGGGCAGACATGTTCGAGGCTGTCAAATTCTGCAGGCTGCACGGGGAAGGGCTGCTCCTTCTTATTGAAAAGTTTTTAACGGCTGAAGACGCTGCCTCGGTAATGCCCGCAATAGCAGATGGCAACGCGCTGAAATATGTTCTCGATTTCAGCTCAGATACAACCACGTCTACTACATTTTCACCCGGCCCACCTGCCAGGGCCGTTCCTTCTACCAGCAACCAGTCTGCCGCCAACTCCCTGCTCTCCCTGCCACTGACCAATCTCATCCGGAAGATTCAGCCGCTGTCTGAAGAAATACGGACAGCAGCTCAAAAGAAAATTGACATGAAGACCAAGCCTCTTGGGGCCCTCGGCAAGATAGAGCGACTCGCCGTCAGGATTGCCGCCATCCAGTCCAACCTCATGCCTCGCATCGAGAATAAACAGATGGTCGTCTTTGCAGGAGATCACGGAGTAGTGGAGGAAGGTGTTTCCGCGTATCCGTCCAAGGTAACCAAACAAATGGTCGAAAACTTTCTCGATGGCGGAGCCGCGATCAATGCCTTTTGCCGACAGTTTGACATTAGTCTCAAAGTGGTCGATATGGGAGTCAAGGGGCAATTCGCCGCCCACCCATTGCTCATTCATGGCAAGGTGCGGGAGGGTACCAGCAATTTCACCCTGCAGCAGGCCATGACCATAGAAGAAGCTGTTGCGGCTATGGAGGTAGGCGCGCAAGTGTTTTCTAAAATACTTGATGCCGGCGGGTGCGACGTAATCGGCCTTGGTGAAATGGGTATTGGCAATACCAGCTCCGCTTCGGCGATAATCTCTCTTATTACCGGAACTCCTGTGGCGGAGCTGACCGGGCGCGGCACAGGGGTAGACAACAAAGGGTTAGAGCGAAAGATAGAGGTACTTGAAAAGGCACTCCACCTGCACAGGCTAAAGCCTCATCAACCGATAGAGATTCTCGCCGCAGTAGGCGGCTTTGAACTCTGCGGCATTGCGGGTTGCGTTCTTGCAGCCGCAGCCCATGGCAAATGTGTTGTCCTGGATGGACTCATATCCACAGCAGCCGGACTTGTCGTTTACCAGATCTGTCCTGATGTCGGTCCATACCTTATCGCTGGACATCGCTCAGTGGAGCAGGGGCAGATCGCAGCCCTGCAACACATGAATCTTCACCCGGTAGTGGACATGGAAATGCGTCTCGGAGAGGGTACCGGCGCAGCCCTCACCATCAATATGATAGAACTTGCAGCACGGGTAATGCGAGAAATGGCAACATTTGAAGAAGCAGGTATAGAAGCCGTTCACCGTTAACGAAAATTTCCCGTTTATACTCCAAAAAGAAACCTTCTGAATAGGTCTTGTCTATCGACCAGACAGCAACAGGTCTTTTAATGTCTTGAATCAAATATTGTCAGGATAGTATTCGACAGTCCCCATCGATACATTGTGCCATAGAAAAATACCGCACAATCGCCACAACACCACCCCTGCCTTCCCAACCAGGTTCAACAGCAAAAGATGGATAATATTGGGTCATCATTGGGTTTATATCAACCAATCAGAGACAAATCTGACACGCCAATCAGGCCGAAATTTACGGGACTACTACATTGTAGGTATTCGAAATTCCAGAAATAGAAACGGTCGGAACATATTACCAATTCAAGATAATTCTACGGTAAGCCTTTACCAGTAATAGCATTATTGGTGATACCAATATGCCTTTACTGTTTTAAACGCCGTTTTTTTTGCATTGGTATGTATTTTGAGGTATACGAACGAAGTGGTTTATGTTAGCATATGCTCCATTTGGTACCACTACGTCGCGCACGACTTTGTCGCATCCGACAATGTAGCATTTTTTTCAGTTGGTGCAACAAAGTTTTATCGAATATATGCAGAACCGGGCCTTAGTTTTCCGGAGCCGGATTTTTGGTGCCAGGCCCGCGAATTGCTCGACAGATTTAGATTACATGTGCAGTGCGAGACTGCACTCGAAGAGTTGTTACGGAAAATATACGAACGGGAATGAAACGATGAACGAAGCTTTGATTCTGGAAAAGTTGGACAACCTTGCAAGCGAAATTCAGTCGCTGAAATCAGAAGTGCAGGCTTTTAAGGACGCAAAGCCAGTGCCCGCCACTTCCGCACAACCGGCTGTTTCTGCATCTGTCCCAATGCTCGCCAAATTCGATGGCAAATACAATGAGAAGGATCTTGACTGCCTGGTCGAAAACCTGCTGATCAGTGTCAACGACATTAACTCCATGCTCTTTAAAATGAAGGCTGGTAACGAGTTGTGTCGCGACATCGAGCCCATTGCCCATCAGGTTTACCCACATCTCATCAAATTCCTTTACGAGATTGAAGGAGCCGTTACCCTCACCGATTTCGAGGCACTGCTGAGAAATCTGCTGATCAGTGTACCTGCCATGAACGAAGCTCTTGGCTTCCTCCGTGCCGGTATCGAACTGACAGACGATCTCATGCCTGTCGCCAAGATTGTCTATCCGAAGGTAATTGTGGCGCTTAACGAGCTGCAGCAAGCCATCGACAACTCTGGTGGTATCATCAAAGTTGTGGGAGCAGCCGCTTCCAACGTCAAGGAATTCACCATCTCCGAGGAACAGGCTGAAGAGATCATCAAAGTGATGAACTCTATTAATTTTAACAACATCAAGCCAGTATCACCTATTGGAGCTGTTAAACAACTCATGAATCCGGATGTCCAGAAATCACTTGGCGCAGCATTTATGATGCTTCAGTCCATGGGTGCCTGTGTTCAGATCATGCAGAAAAAATAATAACAGTCAATCGCTCGAAGTTACTATACAGAACAGGCCGGCAACAACCGTCCCTGTTCGAAACCTGCCCTAAAGGAGGCGATCAACGTCATGAAGAAGTTAGTCATTCTCGGTGCCGGTTGCGGTGGCACCATGATGGCGAACAAAATGAGGAACCACCTGGGTGATGACTGGTCTATCACCATCATCGATCGTGATAACAATCACGATTATCAGCCAGGCTACCTCTTCGTACCGTTCGACATCAATAAACCAAAGGATATCAGGCGAACCAAGAAAGAGTTCATGAATCCCGGAATTGACTTTGTTATCTCCGAGATTACCAACGTGGACTGGAATGCGCAGGAAATCACCACTGCCACCGAAGGTAAGTTCACCTATGATATCCTGATCATGTCCACCGGCTGTGATATCAAACCTGAAGAAGTTGAAGGCCTGAAAGAAGGCTGGGGTAATGATATTCACGGTTTCTACCGTTACGATGATTCCATCGCCCTGAACAAAGCTCTCAAGCAGTTCAAAGGCGGTAAGCTCGTTGTGAATATAGCAGAGATGCCTATCAAGTGTCCTGTTGCTCCTCTTGAGTTTGTATTCCTCGCTGACTGGTGGTTCCACACCCAGGGCATCCGTGAAAAAGTCGAAATCGAGTTTGTCACTCCGCTTTCCGGCGCTTTCACCAAGCCTGTTGCCACCAGAATTCTCACCGAGGCGTGTGAGCAGAAAAACATTAACATCACCCCGAACTTCGCTCTCGGTTCAGTAGATCCTGAGAA
This sequence comes from Desulfosediminicola sp., assembly GCF_048381775.1. Classification (NCBI taxonomy): domain Bacteria; kingdom Pseudomonadati; phylum Thermodesulfobacteriota; class Desulfobulbia; order Desulfobulbales; family Desulfocapsaceae; genus Desulfosediminicola; species Desulfosediminicola sp. The sequence goes on from NZ_JBLXGE010000002.1 coordinate 178,894, forward strand.
GAAGATTATCGAGGCGTGGGACGGAACCCAGGTCAACTACGACATGCTGGTCTCCATTCCGCCCAACTTCGGTGCTGATGCAATGATCGACTCAGATGTCGCCGACCCGATGGGATATATTCCTGTCGACAAGCACACCCTGCAGCCTGCCGGATATGACAATGTCTGGGTACTTGGTGACGGAACTGATGTTCCTACCTCCAAGGCTGGTGCGGTAGCGCACTTCCAGGGTGATATTCTCGAAGAGAATATTATGGCGTACATCGAAGGCGGTGAACAACATGCCCGGTCCGACGGGCATGCGGTCTGATTCATTGAATCAGGCTTCGGGAAAGCCTACATCATCGATTTCAACTACGACACTCAGCCATTCACCGGAAACTATCCGCTGCCAGCGGTAGGTCCACTCGGTCTTTTGAAAGACACTGAGATGAACCACATTTCCAAGCTGATGTTCAAATGGGTTTACTTCAACATGCTGCTCAAGGGCACCTGGCTCGGACCGCCAGCTCTTGACATGAGAGGCAAATGCGTTGAGTAACCCGCGTTGATTGGTGCTATACACCAGACGTGAGGAAGCGGCGGAATCAGAAATGATTCCGCCGCTTTTTTTGTTTTAGGATACAACTCATCAGCTGCCCTGGATAAGAGCAGCCAGTCGCTTCAGGGAAACCCGGAATTGCCAAAGCTTCAGACAATACGACAATTTGGGCAGATGGTATACTGAAAACGGGGATCATCTTTCTTTTCAGTATATTCCTCCATTGTGTGCCAGGAATCATCAAAATCCCTGATTTTGTTGCATATTGTGCAAGCTGGCAGGTTCGACTGAAGCATTTCGACATGATCCAGCACTGTTCGCAACTCGTTGTTTGAGATAACGAGTTCCTCCTGGATCGACACCAACCGTTCCGCGACCCGTACCCTGGCTCGCAATTCGTGCTCGTCAAAAGGCTTGGTAATATAATCGTCAGCTCCGGCATCAAATCCCTGAAGGATATCATTCTGGGCATCACGAGCAGTAAGAATGATCACGTACACCGGAGTGTCACGCTCAAGCATCTTTACCTTCTCACAGAGTTCCACGCCGTTTATGCCAGGCATCTCCCAGTCAAGAATCGCAATCTGGGGGCCATCCGGTTTTTTCAGTATCTCCCAGGCTTCGGTACCCTCTTCAACACCATCGACCTTGTAGCCCCAGCGTTCGAGAACTACCTGCACGGTAAGTCTAGTCGTATACTCATCCTCAGCAATCAGTAACTTCAAGGATATATCCTCCGTTTGCGATGTTTCATCAGGGTGCTGCCAATTATTGAGTAACACCTGCCAAACACACAAGATTATGCTCCATCCGCACCAGCTGCATGTTAGCTGATACAACACTCAAATACAGTTTATCCACCCGCTATTATCCTGAACAGATTGTGTTTTGTCCACCTTTTGTGCATAAAAAAACGTATTTTCGCGAATATTGCTCTACCAATACCTCGCTATGATCTCCTGAGAAAATACTTTTCCTTCGTTTTTCAACTGAGTATAGTACCAGCAATTTTGAACTTTTCACTTACACCAGTAGCTGCCCTGCCACATTATAATTGCTGCTTATCAGGCCTTTTTTGCTCCAGCCGGCCTTCATCTTCGACAAATGCAACTTGCCAGCCCAACTATGCAGACACTCAAAAATTTCAGCATTGGATTCCTTATTGGCCTCGCCAATCTTATACCTGGAGTATCCGGTGGCACTTTTGCGCTGATCCTTGGCGTCTATGAAAGGCTGATCCACTTTCTTAATCAACTGGGGCCCAAATCCGTTCGCACCCTGCTGTCGCTTATCAGCCAACTGTTCCGGTCAGGATTCACCAGAGACAACAGAACACGACTCTGGCGCTACCTCCAGGAAAACGACTATCCCTTCATGTCTATTCTTGCCCTGGGCGCACTGGTCTGCATCTTTAGCATGTCAGCCCTGATGAAACATCTGCTGCTTCATCACTTTGTCTATACCTACGCCTATTTCTTCGGCTTGATTATCGTCTCGATACTTGTGCCCTGGAAAATGATCAAGAGACGCCATATCGCACTGATCCTGCCTGCCTTAATCGGTATTATCCTCACTGTTTCAATAACGGCAACAGTCGACCCGTACCAGAAAGCCCTGCATAAATCTGAACTGTTGCAAACTGAATTCATCGGTGACAGTACCCAATCGGGCCAGTCGCTGCAACAGACTGCTACCGCGCCTTTGAGCTATGTAGGCAAGTACAGTTCCGGTGAATTCGCGTTTATCTTTATCTGTGGCGTACTGGCTATATCCGCCATGGTACTCCCTGGAGTGAGCGGCTCACTGGTGCTGATTCTACTTGGCCAGTATTTCACTGTCATCTCGGCAATTGCAGGAATAAGCAGCCTGTTGTTGGATGACATTAGCTTTCTGGCCGCAATGGCGCTTGGCATTGTCGTGGGGCTGCTCAGCTTTGCCCGGGTTATCGAATATGCGCTGACGCGATTTCACGACCTGACCGTGAGCTTTCTTATCGGACTGATCGGTGGTTCACTCTATACACTCTGGCCATTTAAAAGGGCCGAAATAATTGCCGAGTATTATGTCAAGAACGGTTCGATGATTGAAAAAATTGACAATTTCCAGGTCTATTCAAACATCAATATCCTGCCCGATGATCTGAAAACTGCCATGGTCGCCCTGGCAATTGTTATTGCCGGAATGGCGACCATGATCCCGTTTATTCGAGGGGGGAAAGCGTAATTATTCTCTGTTATACGATTAAGCCAGCGGCAAAGAGGAGGGAGAAGAAGAGAGAAAGCTTAGCCGTCCTGGCGAGGGTATAGTTGAGGTCGCTGCCGCTGATACCCCGGACTTCATCACAGAGCATAATTGCCATGGGCAGGGTGAAGAAGGTAAACAGCACAGAAAATCCAACGCCGGCAAAGGCGAGCGGTACCATCATAAAATACGGAACCAGCACCATAGCACGATAGAGGGTAATAGTTTTCATTCTACCAAGCCGAACAGCCAGAGTCCTCTTGCCAGCCTCTTCATCGGTCGGTATATCGCGGAGGTTATTGACCACCATGATAGCTGAAATCAACAGGCCCGGCGCGATAGATGCCACCACAACCAGCCAGGACAGGCTCAGCGCCTGAACCCAATAGGTTCCGCAAACTGCCACCAGCCCGAAGAAAATAAAGACAAACAACTCCCCGAGTCCATGGGATGCCAGCGGATAGGGGCCCCCGCTATATGCCAGGGCCGCCAGCACTGAAGCCACAGCCACCAGAAATATGACCAGCCCGCCAACCAGGGTGAGATAGCAGAAAACCAGACCGCTGGCAACCAGAGTCGCCACCATTGCCCCCTTCACCTGACTGGGTGGGATCAACCCGCTCTGGGTGACACGCACCGGCCCCAGCCGTTTCTCACCGTCGATCTCATTTTTGGCATCGAAATAGTCATTGGCCAGATTAACCGCTATCTGCAACAGCAGTGCCCCGAGAAACGCCGCAAAAGCAGGTAGAAAAGCAAAAACGCCATCGGCTATGGCCGCGGCACTGCCTACGGCAACAGGAGCCGCCGCCGCTGGCAGAGTTTTGGGCCGGATCGCCAGGTACCATAGGTATAATTTAGATTCTGAACCGTTCATCAAATTCGTTTCATTCCTTTACAATTATCTTAACTACAATCTCCTACCTGAGGTAGAGATGTTTACTTACCCGCAACTCGATAGAGTAGATGAGAAAATAGAGCGCCACCCCGAGCAATCCCATGGCGAGGATACCGGTATACATCTCCGGATACATCAGCACCTGGTAGGTTTCGACCACGATATAGTAGCCAAGACCATACTGGGTCAGGGACTGTTCCGCGATAAAAAGTACAGCGATTGCAGTGCCCACAGAAACCCGGAGAGCAGTCAATACCGCTGGAAGCGTTGCCGGCAGATAAACATATCGAAATAATGCCATTCGCCCTGCCCCCAGTGAACGTACGGAAAGGATCAGTTCTTTTCTCAGACAGGAGGCCTCGTCACGCACCACCACCAGAATCTGGAAGAAAATGATAATGGCAATAAGTGTTATCTTGGAAAAATCGCTTATGCCCATTACCACATAGATAACAGGCAGAAAGATGATCTTTGGTATGGGGTAGATTATCGCGATAAGCGGCGCCACCACCCTGTCCACCTGCGGCATCTGCCCAAGCAGCAACCCCGTCGGCGCAGCGAGTGCCGTGGCAATAAAGATGGCGGCCAGGACCCTCGCGCTACTCGCCAGAAGATGTAGGCCAAGTTCACCGAAGATGGTCTGGCAAAAGAGCGGTACCACCACCAGGGGAGAAGGGAGAATAGGTCTGTTAAGAAGCATCGCCCCTATCTGCCAGAGCATGAAGAACATGGCGAGACCGATCAATGTAGAACCAAGGGTTACTGGTTTTTTCATAATTACTGCTGTACTGCTGAATTTTGGGTGACTGTCTTCGAGCCGATGGTCATTCGCAATTGCTGGCAACGCTCAAGAAATTCAGAATCATTTCGTTTGTCGATCCTGCCGGTGAGGTTATTTTCTATCACCACCGGTTCGCGATTGGTATCGTTACCGAGAACCAGGATCTTCTCCCCGAGCACCACCGCCTCCTCAATATCGTGGGTAACGGTAATGGAGGTAAGACCTGACTCCAGGTGGAACGAGTTCATAACCTTCTGCAGCTCTTCCCGAATCGGTGCATCCAGGGCGGAAAACGGCTCATCCATCAGCAACAGATCCGGCTCAAGCACCAATGTCCTGGCAATGGCCGCCCTTTGCCGCTGCCCACGGGAGAGTTCGGCAGGATATTTCTGCTGCAACTCACTGATGCCTAGCCAGCTCAGCCAATACTCAATCCGCTCTGCAAGCTTTTTCTCATCGGTCTCCATATCAACCGGGCTGTGAACACCGTCTGGCCCGTAAAATTTACGGATTTTCAGTCCAAGTTCGGTGTTTTCTCTCACCGTGGCCCAGGGTAGAAGGCCATGATCCTGCAACACCAGCCCGGTTCTGGGCCTGGCCCGGAGCAGTTCCTCGCCATCCATGCGAATAACACCCTTATCCGGCTTCAGCATCCCGGCTATTATGGAAAGCAGCGTGGTTTTACCACAACCGGATGGTCCGATAATCGTCCAGGCTTCCCCGCTGCCAATCACCAGACCGAAGTCGGCAAAGATCTGTTTGCCATCTCCATAGGAAAAGCCTAATCCTTCTATTTCAATCATCTCACACCCTGCCGGCACATGCTGCACGTTACCTCTTCAGCCCTCAATGTTACACCCGATCAAAGTTACTGACGGTTAATATACTTCTCCGTTACCGAGTCTTCGTAGCTCACCTCTTTTTCAAGCAGCTTCTTCTCAAGCAGCCACTGCTGAACATCATCCCATTGCAGCTTGCTCGGAACCTGCCCCCTTGGAAAAGGTGGAATGCGAAACGACTGCTGAACATTTTTAGGCACTCGAATCCTGGCCAGCATCAGTTCCCGGTATCTGTCCGGATTATCATTCAGATCCGCAGCGGCCCTGTCCCAGGCCCGCATGAATTTTTCTATAGCCGCATGTTTCTCGTCGGCTGCTGCAACACTGAAGCTGATGACACTGGCACTCAACCCTGCCACTTTCAGATCATTGGTAACCTCCACCGCACCCGCCTGCAAAGCGGCAAAAGCGAGGGGATCAGGCAGAGTCGCCGCCTTGATCTGACCGGCGAGGAGCAGTTGCATCCGCTCTGGCAAAACCGGCACCGAGGCGAACTTGATATCCTGTGCAGCAACACCTCCACTGGCCATTAAACGACCGGTGATATACTCGATTACTGTATTTTTTGAGACCGCCACGGGTATTCCGGCAAGATCGCTTACGCTCGCCACCTCACTGCCGGGCGCAGCGAGTATTCTGAAAAGGGGTGCTTCATCAATTGGCACACGCGCATAGGAGACAATTTTCATCTGCACCCTGTCACGGTTAAAGAGCGCCGCCCCACCAACCTCATTGATCATGCCGTCAATTCTGCCAGCCTGCATCAACTGATCACGCTCCACGGCACTACCCACCGGCAGTGCTTCAACCACGATACCTTCCTCGGCAAAGTATCCATTTGCTTCCGCCACATAAATCGGCAGAACATCCGGGATTGGCAAGACTGCCATACGCAACTGATTGTCCACTCTTTCATCACTGGCCACTGCTGCACCAGCCACAGTGGCAATCACCAACAGACCCGCAATCAGCGCCACAACCAGCTCCCGCATACTACCGATTCCTGCTTCTTTCTTTTTCATCCCTCTCACCGGACTCCCCCCAGCTTTTATCCTGCACATTATTAATGAAATTCTAATCCTTGATTATTCCACACTATTCGGCCAGTTACCTCGTGCCACTGCACACATAGCACATTTCCTGCAACATATACAGTGTCAACTCAACCGGTACACGAGACGACACGTTTTTTATGGCGATTATTGCCAGCTCGAAATTGCTGGAAGACCAGATGGAGAGAATGGGAAATACATTTTTCCGACTCTCTCCTTAGCAGGGACGGTAATCAGCGTAACAGCGAATTACGGTAATTGAGGAGCTTTTCGGCAGTGTCTGGAATATCTTCGGAGGAGAGCTCCAACTCAAACATGTTCCGCGCCATGGAATTGCCATATCGTTTATCGTAGTACTCAACGAGCAGCAAGCGCACCAGTTCGGCGAGATTACCATGGCTCAGAAGCACAATCATTCTATCCACCAGCCCATGTCCAAGCTTTCGCCTCATTGAATTGAGTATCGCTTCAATCTTTTCCACTGTCTGTTCGTCTTCTACCGGGTAATCTTCCAGTATACGTGAAACCCGGGTCTCAACCGAGGCGGTGACCAGCACATGGTGCCCGCGTTTCATGGAATCCGCCACGCCTTTCGGCAAGAAAACCCCACCCATTTTCCTGCTTTCCCCTTCCACGAAAACCGGGCCTTTGTCAAGGGTGACTATCTTCGCAAAGAGGTAGGAATCAAAGCTTTTTTGAGTTCGTGGCGATCTGTTCAGGCCGCCAAAGAGAGAGCTTTGGTGTTGGGCCAGATCTTCAAGATCAATTACATTATCCAGATATTGCAGAATTCTGGTTTTACCAGTTCCGGTGAGACCGTGAAGCACTATGCATTCTGCGCTATAGCGTTCAAGTTCTTTAAGCACCAACTGGCGGTACGCCTTGTAACCACCTTCAACCTGGATGGCATCATAGCCCTTCAGGTTTAAAAGGTTCACAACAGAGCGGGAACGCATCCCCCCCCTGGCACAGAAGACAGCGATCCTCTCACCTCTATAGGGTTCAAGCTCTGCGAGCAAGGTACTCAGTCGCGAGGTAACCAGATCAAACCCGGTATCAATAGCCTCATCCCGTCCACCAAAGCGGTAGATGGTACCAACCAGTTCGCGTTCTTCATTATCAAAAACCGGAATATTTATAGCGCCGGGCAGAGAGCCTTCGAGGAACTCCTTGGGGGAACGAACATCGATACTTACGCAATCTGAGGTCAGAACCTCTGTAAAGCTGAGCGTTTTGGGGGAAGCGCCCAATATATCATTTTGCGACATCCCATACTCTTCATCCATCGTCTCTCACCACTCAGCCTTATCTCGTAACCAGTTACAATCGTATTAATCGTTATAATTCAATCAGCTCACAGCAGCCTGCGCCACCATAGCTCATCTTCTCGGTATATACCATGTTCCATCGGGGGTTCTGCAACCGATACCGGGATAGCGCCTCGTCAGCTCAGCGACCTGCACTTCCTGGTTATACTGCCTGCAAATGATGCCATTTTCATCTGCATAGACCGGCCCCGGAATCATAGTGATGACACTGTCACCCCCTGCCGCAATCCACAGATCAGACTGCCCCACGGCGGTCTCCTCCATAACCTCTTGAAATTGATGCTGAACCTGAACAAGGGCCTGGGGTGTCCTGGTTATCTTCTGCAAATCCGGAATAATTGCCACCAGCTCTTTTCTGGTGTCCGGTTTCAAGCTTCGGTTATCACGGGTACGCAACACCCAATGTCCGACGGAAGGGGCATAATACCATGTTTTATATTCACGTGCCCGCGATTTGGGAAATGAATAGCTGTCCCTGAATCTCGAGCAGCATATCCGCCAGGTGTCAAATTCTCCCGCTGCCACCTTTACCCTCTCCTGCCCTTCAACGTCGCAACGCCAGAACGAGTCGTAAACCCTCTCGATACCATCTTTGCCGATCCATTTCCCCTTCTCGTCATAACGGGTCTTACTCTTTAACGTGAGTGGCCAGAGGGTGGTGGTCGGTTTATCAAAAAGGTAAGAAGTCTGGGCAAAACTGCGCAGACCGACCCTGGTGTTTGTCTGCCATTCCGAGCGCTTGTAAGTGAAATCCGGAAAACCCACAGAACGGTTTCCATAATGATTCTGCCATTCAACCCGCTCGTTATCGGCAACAACAACCTGCTCCCAGCTTCCATCTGAATAGACATATGTGTCACCTTCTTCATACTCAGGCAGCGGTACATATTGATCAGCCATCGTTTCCGTCGTGCTCTGCTGCTCGTGGTCATGCCCCTCTTCCTGCGGCACAGAAAAGCCCCGTTCTTTGGCAGCGGTATCGCTCTCAAGTTCCGTAACACCTGCAGCGGTCTCAGCCAATAGCGGTTTCAATTCACCTATAAATCCAAGCCTGTTCCTGATAACCGCCCCAGCTGATGTACTGCACAATCCATCCACACTCATTTTTTTCTGCATGCTCATCGACTCGCTGCAGATACCCAGCATATCATCCGGCTCCGAATCGTCATCGCTGTCGGCGTCATCACTCAGATTGTCCAGGGCGTCTTCTCCATCGCCACCCTCGCCATCGTTGTCACCATCATCACCGGAGTCATCAGAATCATCCTCTTCGGCAGCGCCATCATCCTCATCCGGCTCATCTCCCGAATCCCCGTCTTCGGTGTCATCCTGATCATCAGTGTCGCCACCATCCTGATCATCATCGCCGCCGTCAGCATCTCCTGTCCCATCCTCCTGGGCTGTTGCATTTGCTGCCTGGCCCGCAGCCACACCCGTTGCACTCCCATTATCCCAACTCAACTGATACGTGGCGAGAAACAGTATCCCGATCATGAGCCAGGACAATATCCCGCCAGCGCCTCTCAACATCGTTCCTGCAATTTTCATCCACCCTCCTGAAAAGCTGCGAGTCAGTATGTTCTCAAAGACAACTGTTACAGAAAGCCCCACCTGCAACATCATCAATAGATATCGCACACAAGAGGGACCTATCCTCTGTTCAGCAATTCTGCTTCAGTTTGTATAAGGCTATGGAAAAATACTCTGTAAATAAACCGGGATTGCGTATTTTCAGTATATCTGAATGATTTGCGCAGTTGAAGAGATCTATTGATTTTCTTGACTTTAAGCCCTTGGGGTAAAGGCGTAGTCACGTAAAAACAGGCCTTGGGGTGGAACTCAACCAGACATTATTTCACACTATTACAAACACTAAACCGACCTTGCCAATATCCGACCGGGTTACACCCCGGCACCGGGGAAGAGAGCTTATCAGCAATACGGCGCTAACCACTCTTCGCAGGTACCGGGATGAATCTCACCACGTTCGGCCGGTTAACACATTTGCCTGACCGAAGCCGTTCCAGGCTACGCCGAAGCTTTCAACCAGGCTTCCTGCAGGCGTGACTTGAGATAATCCACCATTTCCCTGTCAGGAGAATACATGTCGAAGCAGTAGCCGTCATCCCCGGAAAGACCGCCTGGAATAACTTCGCCACGCTGGTCCGGATCGCTGATCATATCGCCATAGAAACAAACTGACAGCCAGCGTTCAGCCGGGTCATCATCGATAACATCAATGATAGCAAAGAGGTTACGCTCGCTCTGCCTGGCGTGTTTCGGCCGAAGCGAGTAACTCACCCCGGGCCTGCCGATAAATGTCAACGAAGTCTCCGCCAAATCAGCGGCAAAATTATACAGCTCCTGGAAGCTTGATTTCATCGGATCATCGGCCGGTCCCCATTCAGCCAGAAATGTTTCCACCTCCCTTGTATTCCCCTGTTGTTCAGACATAAAGTACCTCCTTGAAAGTATTTTTACTGCCAGCTACCCATTTTGACTTCCCGCTTCTGCCGTTTCAATCACTATTCAAATCTGGGCAACCGGCATCACAAAGTGTACACTTCATGGCAGATTAGCTTCTGATCTGCCGGTCCATTTTCCAGTCAGTCAGCTGCAGAAATGGCCCATTTACTGACAAATGCCCATAACTGGACACCTCACAGTAATAGCCGAAATGTATTTCGGCCGAAACATTTTTCTTTATGATTCCAAGTTAAAGAGGCTTGCATGCTTTTGATTACCGCCCCCTCCAAGACCCAGCGAAGTCAACTGTCCAATCCAGTGATGGCTTCGGAACACTTCACTCTGCCGGTATTTTTAGAGCGCAGTAAAAGGCTTAATTCAGAACTTGCCAAACTTTCGCTGACGGAACTCTGCCAACTCATGAAGATGAGCGAGACCCTGGGCAAAAGTACCCACCTGCGAATCTCACATTTCGTCGAAGAACCGACATCAACAAATTGTCTGCCTGCTCTCTTTACATTTCAAGGTGACGCTTACTCAAGCCTTACCCCTGAGAGTTATGATCAACAGCAACTGCTTCATGCCCAGGCTCATTTGCGCATCCTCTCCGGCCTTTACGGCATCCTGCGTCCCCTGGACCTGATGTCTCCATATCGACTGGAGATGGCAACCAGACTGCAAACGGAAAATTCGGCAAATCTCTACCAGTTCTGGGGCGATATGATCACCGAAAACATAAACGAAGACCTGGCCGGACTCGCTGAACCGGTTGTGGTCAATCTGGCCTCTACGGAATACTCTAAGGTCATACATGCCAAAAGACTCGAAGGCCGAATGCTGACTATCACCTTCAAGGAAAAAAAAGGCGATGACTACCGGACAGTTCCCATCCATTCCAAGAGAGCCCGTGGCATGATGATTCATTTCATGATCACCGAACAACTTACCGCCCCTGGACCCCTCCGGGATTTCAATCTCGGTGGATACACATACCGGGATGATCTCTCAAGTCTCTCCCAAAAAGATGAGTGGATCTTCACCAGAGGGTAACGTTTTCTCGATAAAAAGCCAAAAGGGGCAGCGCTAGCGCGCTGCCCCTTTTGGCTTTTTCGTCTCTTTTCAATACCCTGGAACAAGCCGGGCCATTTCAGGTTAGCAGTTGCAGTACCTCATCCGCTGCGACAGGGATTGAAGCGGCAACGCTCTCACTCAACTTTTCACCGAGTTGATCGAAACACTGCCCCTCTATGCCAACCAGCCATATAGTATGCGGCATCCGTTCCGGGTACAATTTTCTGCCAACTTCAATGGCCTCTTTCACCCCGATACCATGACCGCTGACCGGTCGCTCCGTCATACCGGGCAGCTGCTCCCAGGCAAGCACATGCACTGTGCCGCAATCAGCTCCGAGCTGTACCGCGTCCACCACCACCAGTACCTCTTCACCAGCCAGCTCCTCCAGCAGATCTATGCCGCCAAGCCCTAAGAACTTCAGGTGTACATCCGCTGGCAGCTGTCTCTCCCTTAGCTCCTCATACACGGCCGCGCCGGCACCATCATCACCGGCAATGGAGTTGCCAATACACAGAACAGTCGCGGTAGCCATTACCTGCCCACAGCTCTGGAAAAGGCCAGGTTAAAGGTACAGGTCTCTCCGGTCTCCACAGTTTTCGGCCGTACCGGCGAACCAGTGAGTTCTGCCATGATTCCTGCTATATAGTAATGAAACATCTGGCAGGTAAGACCGTCTATCTCCATGTTACGCTGCTCACAGACACTGCGGATCGGGCAGCGATGCAAGGAGATCACGGCTTCACCATCATCCACGTGACCGTTGATCTCCATCTGCTGATTCCGAAACACCCGGATAAACTCAGCCAATGCAGCCGCCGGAGTCGGGCTTTCAAGATGAATGGGCATATTCTGGGCCATTCTTCTGCCCGCCGCCACCGCCAGAGACGGAGTGGATTTACCGACAAATGTTTCAATGGTACCGACAAACATATCGAGCAGAAAGGACACCTCGGTGAAGGCCTTATCGTAGTCCTCGTCGGTGAGATTGAGTTCATTGGTTGTGATCATAAAAACTTCTCCATTCTCTGGCTGAAGTGGATGTTTCTGTAAAAGTTCTTCACCACATGGATATTACTATGGCTGATCGCCTGAGAGGGACAGATATAGGTGCAGCTCAGACAGGCAATACAATTCTCAACCGTCTTCACCACCGCTTTTTCATTTGCTTCGTCAAAGCTGAAGCAATCTGTCGGACAGACCTCCAGGCAGAGCCTGCAGCCGCGACAGCCTTTTTCCCTGATTGTCATTTCCAGCATCTCATCCCCTCCTCAATGTGCGGATGAGTTCTCCGCTCTTGCGAACTTCCACATCAAGCTCCATCCTGCCGATCGCATGTGTTGAACAGGCAAGACAAGGATCATAGCAACGGACAATGAACTCAAGACCATTCAGCGCCGCCTCATCATTTCCACTGGCAAAGAGTGAGTTCGCGCCTTCTTTTAACGAGCGATTGATAGCCGCTGTATTCTGCTGGGTGGCAATGATCATGTTGGCCGAACGAACAATACCGCGCTCGTCGATCTCATAGTCATGGATCAAGGTTCCCCTCGGGGCCTCAACGTGACCAACGCCCCGTTTGCCACGAAAATCCGCAGCTACCCGGGTATCGTCGCGCAGTCTGGGATTGTTGATAATCGCATCTGCCCGTTCTGAGGCATAGATCAGTTCGATCAGCTTGCAATACATCTGCAGCACTGCGTTATGATTGGGCTTGCCGAACCTGTTCCTGAACTCCTCAAATTCGGCCTGGGCGAGTGGAGTGTCGATGGAATCAATGACGTTCATTCTGGCCAGGGTGGATACACGATACAAATTCTCCCGGCCATCCAGATCGAAGTACACCTCTTTGGCATAGGAATTATCCACAGCCCGCTCGACAATATAGTTGGTATAGTCGGTGGCGGAGAATTCCGCCTGCACCACACCTGAATCATCCACCACTCGCAGGTCGCCGTCATAAAGATTGAGCGCACCGTCCTTCACAGTGCCCATGTACCATGATGGCATATTGAGCTGGTCCAGCAGCACCGGGTGCTTATCCAGAAAATTGAACAACAGCTTTTTGATGGCTGGCGCCAACTCTTTGGACAGGCTTACCGCCTCGGCGGTCAACTCCTGCAGCTTGGCATACTGGGCGTCGCTCAGTTTATAGGAAATTCCGCCAGCCACTGCGGTTACTGGGTGAATCCCCCTGCCGCCGATGGTCTCGTTGATCTTCTGACCGAGACTTCTTAATCTCAATCCTTTTCTGGTCAGATCCGGTTCTGCATCGACCATACCGACAATGTTCTGGGTGGCCGCATCGCCACCAAGCCCAAATACCAGATCCGGACCTGCAAGAATGAATAAAGAAAGGGCATGGGAGTGAATCACATGACCCATATACATGAATTCCCGTAGCAGCTTACCAGCCTCAGGCACTTCAATTCCCGCCGCATTATCAAGCGCCTTAGCTGCAGCCAGATGGTGCGCCGTAGGGCAGACACCACAGATACGAGCTGTAACCTGGGGCAGAGTTGAAGCCTCCATGCCCACCAGAATACGCTCAAAACCACGAAGCTCATTGACGCAGAAGAACGCCTCGTCAACCTTTCCTGCATCATCACACTCCAGCAGGATGCGGGCATGGCCTTCAATTCGGGTTACCGGGTCAATCTTAATTGTTTTTGCCATCAGCTTGCCTCCACATCCGCAATCCACTTCCTGATCAGGAAAGTCGGTTTGTTGCCTATCATTTTGGTTGCCATCGCATAGGCGTAATGGGTCTTGGCAGACTGCTCCATCCGCGCCTTGATAGCCTCTGCCGGGATACTGGTGAGTTGCGACATTCTCTGGCTCACCTCCGTTCTGAGATCCCGGTTGGGCTCTGTCAGAATCTGCATGGTGGGTCCTGCACAACCGGTACACATGATACCGTGGTTGGGGCATGGGGCCAGACACCTGTCCAGCGTTACGGACCCAAGGCAGATATGTCCCTGGCTGAGGAAACAGAGTTCTTCATCCATCACTTCATCAACACTGGATTTCAGCTCTGCCACCTCGGTTTTCTTCATCACCCTGTTGCAGGCACCGCAGATCGATTCCTGGCGCACACTCGGCTCCCTGCCCTCAACAATTGCAGTCAGCGCCTCAAAGATGAAATGGGCGTGGGGAGGACAACCCGGCATGTAGAGATCAACATCGATAACCTCATCAATTGGAATGACCACCTGTTCAAGCCCGTCGACAGCTGTAGCTGGCACAGTATCGGTTTTGGTCGTTGGACATTTTTTATAGACGTGATCGATAATCTCTTCTTTGGAGTGAGCCAGACCTGCTCCATGCAGACCGCCATATACTGCACAGGTACCGAAGGCAATTATGGTCTTGCACTTTTTGCGCATCTCAAGGGCCGCATGCCGGTCATGCTCTGTCCGGATAGAACCGGTGACAATACCGATCTCCGCTTCAGGATATAATTTTTCATCGGTCAGAACCGGACATTTCTGGATCTGAACGCTCTCTAAAAACTGCAGGATTTTTTCATGCAGGTCTACGATGGCCACGTGACAGCCTCCGCAGTCACACAGCCATTCGGTATTGAGTCGAACCTTACTGTTACTCATCTCTTTATCTCCGCGGAAACCAGGCTAACCCTGAATGGTAAGCAGCTTTAGACAGGCATTTTCACCTGCATGTTTAATCTCCAGAGTCGTCTTCTTACCCATGATCGTTTCCAGAGCACCCGCAAAGAATCCGTACATCATATTGCACAGGGAGCCCTCCTGGCTATGACCGAAACGAAACAGCGCCTGACGAATCATGCAGTCTCTGAATACCAGCAGAATCTGTGATTCACCTTTGTCATTGGTAGTAATCAACTCAGTCTGACCCAGCGGCTTGAAGGTTTCGAACCCCCAGAGACAACTATTTGCTGCGAGAATATTTCTGACCTCGTCGATTGCTTCCAACAGGTCATCAGTCTTTTGAGCGTTTTCCGAAAATGTCCTGCCCAGGTTACGACCTGCAGACATTGTCATGCTGTTTGCACCGCGTCCGAGAATGGGCTCTATACCGGCAGAAAGCGCTGCCATGAAATTCATGGTCTCCTGCAGCGTTCGCCGTTTTTTCAATACTTCCTCCACCTCATCCACCTCCCTTTTATATTGGCCGTATCCCCAAAAACAGCGAATCTGCATTTCAATGCTGCAGCTTCACTCTTTTCGTGCTGGAGAAAACCCTTTAAAAATGAACCACTTCAGAAATATCAGTGTAATGAGTATATTGGATAAGAACAAGAAAAAGTTAGCTATTTGGCCTCTTGGGCCTGTTGGGCTGATGAAGACAGGGGTGGTACAGCTGAATTGAGGGAGGCCCGACACACACCTTCAGATCGTCAGGCCACGGGAAGAAAATTCGTTGAACGAAGAATTGAAAATAGATGGAGGATGCTATTTTACAGATAAATAAACTTAAGTACCTGGTTACCAGCCATGCTCGCCGATAAGATCGACGAAACGAACACTGCTCAGGCGATCAATGCGTATTTTGTCATCTATTTTTTTTACAAGCTGGAGCTCCTGCACATTCTGGTCTCCCACCGGCATTATCAACCTGCCGGAATCAGCCAGCTGATCCAGAAGCGGTGTTGGAATCTCGGGACCGCCAGCGGTGACGATAATTGCATCATAGGGGCCATTTTCCGCCCACCCCAAAGTGCCGTCGTCAAGTTTGGCGACAATGTTAAAATATTTCAATTTGTCAAACACCTTTCGGGCAGTGGCCAGCAAGGTATTGAGTCGCTCGACGGTATAGACCCGCCGGCAGAGACGTGACAGCACAGCAGCCTGATAACCGGAACCGGTCCCGATTTCAAGAACTGTTTCATGTCCCTGTAATTGCAGGGCCTCTGTCATCAATGCCACGATGTACGGTGCGGAAATTGTCTGACCGGAAGCGATGGGCAACGGATAATCGCCATAGGCTCTCGCCCGCATGGCGTCATCCACAAAGAGATGTCTGGGTACCTCCGACATCGCCGCCAGGGTTCTTGGGTCAACCACGCCACGGGCCAGGATCTGTTCCTGCACCATCCTCTCCCGTGCGGTCTTATATCGATCTATCACTGCGGTGTCTTTTGCCAATCGAAGTCATTCGCCCAGGACGAGGAGTCCTGTAGTTGCGCGCCATATTTACACTCGGTAACCACGTTGTCTTTGATCAGTACGATAACAGTACCACTGTTCGGCTGACCGAAGTACCTGCCGACAACCGGCGCATTTTTAAGCTTAGATCTCTCATATTCGGTGTAAATCCACTTCTCTGCACCGTCATCGAGAACGAATTGTTCATCGGGCTCACCAAGAAAGGTCAGCACATCGTCCCGGCCGGAAACTCCGACCTCTACAAGGGCCGCATCGGAAGCCAGATGTCGTACTGGTTTATTATAGCATCCCGAAAGGGTAAATGTGGCCAGTAAAATTAGTATCAACGGTCGAAACATGGCAGGCATCGTGTTTTCTCCAGTGAATTACACAGCTATGGGATAATGAAAAGCTCTATAGTCTGTCCGCAAACATTTTTCAACACCAAATGTCAGGGAGGTTTGCCACGCCAGGCTATCGGCCAGACCGACCCGGCATAGAAAATCACAGCTGTCTATATAATCAGACAGCTGTGATTGATGCAATGTTTAAGGTGTGATCGAAAAGGGATGTGATCAGTCCTGAAGGGCTCGACCGAGGATTTTGTAGTTCCGCTCCACCATCACCAGCGGATCGACGATCAGGCCAGCCTGAATCATGGCGTTGTCGTAAATCTGCAAAGCAACGTCTGCGGCAAAATCAGCATCTGCTTTCTGCAGGTCGGCGAGCTTTTTGATAATCGGATTTTTGGGGTTGATCTCCAGATTTTTCTTGGAGTCACCTCCCATACCGAGCCCTTTTTCCGCCCTGCTGGCAGCAAGCACCCGCTCCATGGAAGATGTCATATAGCCATCGGGATTGACAATCATAGCCGGGGCATCAACCAGACGCTTGGAGACAATGACATCTCCGACCTGAGCTGCGAGGGTCTCCTTCAGCCAAGCAACCAGGGAGTCAGTCGACTGATCATCAAGCTTCTCACCGCTCTCATTTTCCGCCTCCTTACTCTCCTCTTCGCTCTCGCCAAGATCAAGATCCGCCCTGTCGGCAGAGACCAGTTTCTTGCCCTCAAACTCACCAAGATGACTCAGCACGAAGTCATCAATTGGCTCCATGGTGTAGATGATCTCAATATCCCTCTTCTTGAACATCTCCACATACGGACCCGCCTCGATCGCGTTCCTGCTCGGACCATTAATATAATATATGGTATCCTGATCTGCACCCATACGAAGCACGTAATCCGCCAGAGAAACCGGCTTACCCTCTTCAGATTTGGAAGATTCAAAGCGCAACAGTTTGCCTAGCTCTTTCTGGTACTCATAGTCGGAAGTCGCACCTTCTTTGATAAAAATGCCGAATGTCTTCCAGAACTCGAGATACTTCTCTTCGTCTTTTTTCGCCTCTTCAATGAGGTATTTGAGAAAACGCTTGGTGACAACTTTTCTTAACTTGGCAACCAGGGCGTTATCCTGCAGAGCCTGCCGTGAAATGTTCAGCGGCATATCCTCACTGTCCACCACACCTTTCAAAAAGCGCAACCACTCCGGCAGGATATTCTTGGAATGCTGATCGATGAGAATCCGCTGGCAGTAGAGATTGACACCCGGGTCCATCTTACCGAAACCAAGAACTTCAAAGTTCTCTTTCGGCACGAAAAGAAGAGCGTTGATCATGAGCGGTGCATCAGCGGAGAAGTGCAACCGATAATTCGGTTCATCCGTAGCGTTACCGATGAATTTATAAAATTCGTTATATTCTTCGTCAGTTATCTCGGCACGGTTTCTGGTCCAGAGCGCCTGTACGGTATTTACAACCTCTTCATCAAGCTTGATAGGGAAAGGCACAAAGGCTGAGTACTGTTTGATGATCGACTCGACTTTCCACTTGGTGGCATAATCCTTGGCATCATCTTTCAGTTCAACGATGATCCTGGTTCCCCTGCGTAATCCTTCCATCTCGGTGATGGAGAAAGCACCGGTTCCGTCAGAGACCCATTCATGCCCCTCGCTGCCATCCCAGGAACGACTCTGTACCCGCACCCTGTTACCAGCCATAAAGGCTGCATAAAACCCCACACCAAATTGGCCTATCAGGCTGACATCCTTCTGTGCTGCTTCGGCAAGTTCTGTGAGAAACGTGTTGGAGCCGGAGTGGGCAATGGTTCCGAGATTATGCTCCAGTTCACTGCGACTCATGCCGATTCCGGTGTCGGTAATGGTCAAAGTGCTCTTCTCTTCATCAAGACTGATGGTGATCTCCAGAGGCACATGGCCATCGAAGGGATCTTCTGCCGTCAGGCTCTCATGCCGGTATTTCTCAAGGGCATCAGAGGCGTTGGAGATCAGTTCGCGGATGAACACATCCCGCTCGGTGTAGAGCGAGTTTATTACAATATCCAGTAGTTTCTTGGTCTCCGCTTGAAATTCATGGGTTGTTGTCTTTGCTGTCATTGGCAAGTCCTCTTATATTAATTAAATAGACAGTCATATGGTGGCATCCGCTGCCATTGCTTTTTTCATAAAAGTCGGCGAAAATGTTAAGCATGTTGACCCTCGTGTCAAGAGTTTCTCCCCCCTGTATCTGTCCTTTATGGTAATGAGGATTTCCCAATGAGAATCATAGCCTTCGGTGATGTCCATATGTCAGTGCAAATCTGTGCAAACATCCCCGGCATCCGCGAGGCGGATCTGCTAATTGCCAATGGTGATCTTACTAATTACGGCAGAAAAGCAGACGCCAAAATCGTTCTCGACCAGTTACTTGCCATCAACCCGAATCTATTGGCCCAAATTGGTAATCTTGATAATTTTGAAATCAACGACTATCTTGAACAGCTGGATATGAACCTGCATAAGCAGGCGCGCTTACTACATTCCCGCATCTGCTTGATAGGTCTGGGCGGCTCCAACATCACCCCGTTTGGAACTCCCACTGAGTTCAAGGAGGACCAGCTTTGGGATATGCTGATGCAAGCATACCAACAGGGGACCGACTTCATCCATCTTGCGGCCCCAAAGGGAGAAGCTAAAATCCCCCTGGTACTTGTATCTCACACACCTCCCTATGGAACCTCGGTTGACACCATCCATGGCGGGCACCATGTGGGCTCGACCAGCGTAAGAACTTTTATTGAAAAATATCAACCAGAGCTATGCATAACAGGCCACATCCACGAGGCCAAAGGTGAAGACCGAATCGGCAAAACACACATAATAAACCCCGGCATGCTGCAACAAGGCGGCTGGGTCGATATTCAACTCATCCAATCTACTCTATCTGCGACCTTACAATGACCACACACTTTTCCACAATTATCGTAGGCGGCGGACTCTCCGGACTGACCGTTGCCCATAAACTTCGCCAGCAGGATCCTGAACATAAGCTTTTGGTGCTGGAAAAAAACGATGCAACCGGCGGCGTCATCCGCACCCATCGGGAAAAAGGTTTCATAACCGAGATAGGCCCCCATGGCTTTCTCGACAACTGCAATGAAAGCAAAGATATCCTGCGCGAAACCGGCCTGGATAAAGAGGCTGTTAAAGCGCCGCTTATTGAATTTGTGCGTTATGTCTACTTACGGGGCAAGCTCCAGTTGATTCCCCAGACGCCCTTGAAAATCAGCATGGCTCCCCTCATTCCCTGGAAAGATAAATTCAGGGCCGTCTCCGAAATATTCCGGCCGCCTCTGGCTGGTGAACCAACTGTGGCCAAATGGGTCGACTACCGCTTCGGCTCCGCCATGCTGCCCTATATCGACGCTGTCTTTACCGGAACCTACGCTGGTGACTTCGACAAACTGAAAATCGATGCGGTTATGCCGGGTGTACGCGCTCTCGAAAAAGAACACGGCTCTGTCATCAAAGGCGTTTTTGCCAAGATGATGGCTAATCGCAAGTCCGGCACAAAAAAGAAAATATCCATGCCCGCCATGACGAGCTTCCCTACAGGCATGAGCAGGCTACCTGAAAGGCTCACCGAACAGCTCACTGAAGGGAAAGATCTGTTACTCAACTGCGGCGTCAGCGCTGTTGCCAAAACCGAATCCGGCTGGCAGGTTGAAACAGAACAAGGGGTATTCACCGCCGACACCCTGGTCCTGGCCACACCGACCAACGTTGCCCTTAAGTTCCTCGAAGGTGTAAGCGACACAATGCCCATGACCAGCATTCCCGAAACCTGGATCGGCACCGTGGTTTTCGGCTTCGGACCCGGCGTTACCATTCCGCCTGGATTTGGTTATCTCACCCCTGAGGTTGAAAAACGATTTACTCTCGGCTCGCTGTTTTCTTCCAACATGTTTCCAGGAAGAGCACCGGAAAACCATGTGGTTTTTGAAACCCTTATCGGCGGAAGACGTCATCCGGAGCGCCTTGAACTGCCAAAGGAAGAACTCGTCGCCAAAGCTCTTGCCGACGTCAAGGAGATCCTGAAAATTGATCAAGAACCTGTTTACACGACCGTTCTCCAGTCAGATGGAGGCATCCCCCAGCTTGAAGAAGGGTATCCTGAATTGCTGGAATGGCGTGATGAGGTAGTACGCAGTAACCATGGCCTGCATATTTGCGGCTTTGGCTGGGAGGGCATCGGTTTAAACGATATGATGAAAGCTGGCACCAAAGTGGCCAAGGCTATAATAGATGCCACCGACAGCACGACCTCCGATGCCGAAGTAAAGAAAATCTACTTCTAGCCCCTATTTCTCATAATCAGGGTCAATTTTTGCAATTCAACCTGTCTGCCAGGCTCTGCAGCCGAGTGAGTATACGTCTCAGAATTCACAAACGTTCACTCAATTGCACCTGAACTGAAGAGAAATCCTGATTATCCTGAAACCCCTCCACGGGCAATCAAACAAAAAGGCCCTGGTCATATTCTGACCAGGGCCTTTTTTCAATTGTATAACTCTGCTGAGGGTTGGCGATAATTAGATATCAAAACTTGATATCAGAGATTCTTCACCTTACCGTTCAACAATTCCAGCTGGGCGTTGACAGAAGCATCACGGGCGGTCATCGTGGTGACCTTTTTAATGGAATGCAGTACCGTTGAGTGATCCCTGTTAAACGCTCTGCCGATTTCCGCAAGGGAGTCATCTGTATACTTCCGGCAAAGGAACATAGCGACCTGCCGTGGAAACGTCAGACTTTTTTTACGGGATTTGGATTTCATATCCCCAAGGCTCACCTTGAACTGGCTGGCAATCAGGTCACTGATCATGGCAATGGTCAACACTTTGTCGCCACCAACCACCTCCGCTACAACCTGGCGTATCATGTCCATGTCAACCTGGCCACCCATCAACCGTGACTTGGCCCGAATGGCAACAATCGCCGATTCGACCTTACGAACATCACCACGGATATGCTGGGCAAGGTAGTCAACACCATCTTCATCGATGCCGAGCTGATGTAAAGTCGCCTTTTTTTCAACAATACGAAAACGGGTAGCCGCATCCGGTTCCCTGATACTGGTCACCAGACCTGAAGACATCCGCGAACGAAAATCGTTATCGATCCCGACCAATTCCCGAGGAGTCTGGTTAGAGGTCATCACAACCCGTTTGCCAGACTTGATCAGGCAGTCAAGTACCTCATTCAGCTCTTCCTGGGTTTTCTTTTTGCCTGTCAGGGAGTGGACATCCTCAACCAGCAACATGTCGCACTGATCATGATATTTCTGTTTAAAGGAATCCATGGTTTTGGTCTGGATATTCCTGACCATCTCAGCGGCAAACTGCTGAGCAGTGACATAATGCAACCTGGTCATCGGTGACTCTTTAAAAACGCGGTGAGCAATGGCATGGGTCAGGTGACTCTTACCAAGCCCGGTTGTACTATTAATGTACAGGCAGGAACCAAAAGAATCATCATGCATGGAAATCGCCTTACAAGCTGACTCTGCCAGGATGTTAGACTCCCCCACCATGAATTCATTAAAAGTGTACCTCGGGTGCAGGGCCCGGATTGAGGAATTGTTTTGTGGTACCGTCGGTAGTCTCAACTGCGCCTTCGGTGCAGCGGACTCACTCTTGGCCGCACGATCATCCTCACAGAGCACAACTCGTCTCTGAACAGAACCGGACTCCTTTACAGTGGCCTCAATGACTGAAAGAAATTTCTGGGCAACATAGGCGCTGAAGTACCTGTCAGGGCTTAACAGGTAAATAGAATCATCGCGCACCTCAAGACATTTCAACGGTTCAATCCAGAGATTATAGACTGAGCTGGAAAGAGTGTCTTTAAGTATATCCTGTGTTTTATCCCAAAGCATAAACTACCCTACAATTCCCCAAAAAGAGCGATTTAGAATCGTTTCAATTAAATTCCAAAATTGACAATCACTATTATAAGACCTCCAATGCCATTAAAACCGGCCTGGAGCACCTACAGCTAAAACAAATTTGAGTACTTCAAAGATTTACCCGGGAAGACCCTCCCGGAAAACTGTTCGTGGGAAATGAATACCCAAAAACATCACATCCAGTCAAAGACTATTTTTCGATATTTTCCTGATAGCCTATACGGTTATTATCCGTAGTCGCAAAGACTGTCTTCGCGTGGCTTTCATCGAAATCACGCCCCTTTCCACCGACAAAACCGTCATTTTTGTCGGTTCCTTCTTAACAACGATATATAAAGGCTTTAGAGCGACCCGTGCAAAGTTATCAACAATTTAATCATAATGTTTAACTTCATTTTTCTGCACATATCTCATTTTTATTAAAAATTTCTCAATTTACTATCTATTCTCAATGGAGATTTCAGTAAAACAACCGCTTATACAACTATTAGCCATGCTATTTTTTTTTTAACTTTTATTTTTTTTTCTCATACTCATCCCTAACCATAACTACACCCTTTCAAAAAACTTTTTAGCGATTGACAATAACCCGCGCAAGAGTAACCACATAAATTTCAGTTGCTCCACCTTTTGACAAGGCATGACAACACTCCATTACCGTGGTACCGGTGGTGAACACGTCATCCACCAGGCAGATAGTTTTTCCCCTGAGCGATGCTTTATCATGTACCACAAACGCCCCTCGCAAATTTCGCCGCCGTTCAATACCGGTCAACCCCGTCTGAGGAATAGTCACCTTACCTCGCTTTAATGAAGAGCAATCCACCAATCCCGGCTTGAAAATTGCCTTCGCTATATAGGCAGACTGATTCAAACCTCGCTCTTTCAACCTACAGGGATGTAGCGGTACCGGCAGCACCAGATCCACATTTTTCAACTCCTGATGCATTGTTGTTGAAAGAGCTTCACTGACAATACTTTGTAGAGCCGGCATCACGGAGGTGTCAGCTCGATACTTGAGATTATGCAATAAATCAGATACAGGAGAATCATACTGGACAAGGGAAAAACATCTTTTCCATGGAGGGGGTACTTTTAAACAACTGCCACAGATTTGCTCCTCCAATAACGCTCCGGCAATGGGCCTTCCGCAACAATGACATGTCTGCCTGTCCAGTATTTGCATTTTATTCAAACAAATTCGACAGATACCTGGCCGATCAGCCTGACTGATAAACTCACCACACACCCGACAGCGGTCCGGCACAATGAGTTGCAGTACTGTTCTGACAAAATTAATAAATATTAACGATTTCATTATCTCCAGCTTGATCAGGTAATTATCACCCCACTCATTATCAACCATTCAGCAATAAAGCCGCTACTCTCATATGATGGTTAAATCATCTTTTTCTTCCTTATCCTTTTGTGACCTTTGCATTTTTCAACAAACATGGCATAATGGTCGCAATTTTCAGCGGCTCGACTTCACCGCTCGATTAACTGTTTTTACACGTGATATCAATAGTTAACACGGCACAATAAACACCGCAATACGGCTTTTGGCCCGGGGTGTATCCCCGCGACATTTTCAAGGAAAGGGATTTTTATGAATTTTTACAGAACACTACCGGTTTCAAACAGAGAAACCCGTACCTCTGTATACTTGGCTGTATATATGTTCGCAATCTTGGCCATGATGTTCAGTAGCACCGCTTCTGCAGCTGATAACAACACCGCCTTTTTGCCGCTGAAAATCAATACAGGCAAAAACCCTGGAGCTTTGACCAGCCAGGCCGATACAGCTTTGAGCCGTGCTCTTGCCGAGCACAACCTCACGCCGCTTTCCAGGTCCCAGGCCCAGAGTGTTGCCAACTACCAGGGGAGTTGGCCACCGCCTGCTGAAACCCTGCAGACTATTGCCGCCAAGAGCGACACCGATAACGTGGCTGCAGGCAGTCTCACCCAGATCGGCCAGCAGATCAGTATCGACATAAAAGTTTTTGACGCTCTTTCCCCATCGACCCCAAAATATTTCTTCCAGACCGTCAACAGCCCTGCAGAAATCCAACGGGCTCTGAATACTGTTATTCTTGATATCCTGGCCTACACCGGCAGGGAATACCGAATTGCCTCCATCGCCCCTGAAGGCAACACCCGGGTCGATTCCGGCGCGATACTCCGTAAAATCAAAAGCCGGGCAGGTGGAGCATATAATCAAACGATCCTCCGTGAAGACCTGCGAGCCATATATTCAATGGGCTATTTCAACGACGTCCAGATCCGCGTCTCTGACAGTGACAACGGCAAAGATGTTGTCTTCAGGGTTGTTGAAAAACCTGTCATTGCCTCCGTCACCTTTTCAGGCTTGAAAGACCTCTCAGAAGAAGATGTTCGCGGTGCCGCGAATGTTCGCGAACATTTCATCCTAAACCCCACTGCGGTCAATGAGGGTGTTGAGGCAATCAAAGAGCTCTACAAGTCGAAAGGGTACTATAATACCCAGGTCAGTGTTGAGACCACGTTCCCCAGCGATGCCGGAGCAGTAGTTCGCTATACCGTAGATGAAGGAAAGAAAATCTACATCAAAGAGATCTCTATCGAAGGCAACACCGCGTTCACTGACAAAGTGCTGCTCAAGCAGATAGAGGCTAAGGAAAAGGGATTTTTCAGCTGGCTGACAGCGTCCGGCCTGCTCGACATGGAGGTTATTCGCCAGGACTCAGGCCGTATAGCTGCTTTTTATCATGATAACGGCTACCTTGAGGCTAAAATTGGCGACCCGCAGATCAGACAGGAAAAAGAGTGGATCTACGTCACATTCAAAGTTGAAGAAGGCGACCGCTTCAAGGTAGGCAGTATTGACGTGAGCGGAGATCTCATCACCGATAAAGAGACCCTGCTGAAATTCATCACCCTGGGTAAGCAGACGTACATCAGCCGCAGCGTTATCCGTGAGGATGTAATGGCCATCACCGATTATTACTCCGAACAGGGATACGCTTTCGCCAACGTCCGGCCGGATATCCAGGAAGGTGCTATGCTGGAGCATCTCGACGTAAATTTTGTGATCGATAAGGCCGATCTGGTCTATATCAATCGTATCACCATAAGTGGCAATGACCGTACCCGGGACAATGTTATCCGCCGCGAACTGCGTATCGCCGAGGGAGGTGTCTTTAATTCCAAGGCGCTGCGCCAGTCAAGCCAGTCCCTGCAGCGGCTCCAGTATTTTGATGAGGTCAATATTACGCCCGAGCCCACCATTGACCCGACCCGAATGAACATTAACATTGAAGTGAAAGAACGCAGCACCGGCTCCTTCAGCATCGGTGCCGGTTACAGTTCGGTTGATAGTATTATCGTTATGGGCTCCATCTCTGAAAACAACTTTCTGGGACGCGGTGACACCCTGCAATTTTCTGCCAACCTCGGTGGATCAAGTACAGCCTATAATCTCAGTTATACTGATCCACGCCTGAATGACTCCCAGCTCTCCTGGGGTATTGATCTGTTTGACACCGAGCGCGAGTATGATGACTATACCAGGGAGTCTACCGGTGGTGGTATTCGTGTTGGCTATCCGATCTGGGAAAGATGGCGGGTGTACGGCAATTACAGTTATACAGATACAACAATCTCTGACTTTATCGAAGACGAAGATGATCCCGACTATAACTTCAGGATAGCCGAATCAGCCAAGGTACCAATTACCAGTGCCATGAAAGTTACCTTCTCCCGCGACACCAGAAATAAACTGTTCGGTGCCACGAAAGGTTCCAGGCACTCCATCAGCACCAAATATGCGGGTGGGCCGCTGAGTGGTGATTCTCAGTTCACAAAGTTAGAAGCATCGACTGAGTGGTACTTTCCGTTTATCATGAGCACCACCTTTCATGTTAAAGGTGCTGCCGGCCAGGCTTTTGAGAATGAGGACGATAAGTTCCCCATCTATGAACGGTTTTTCCTTGGTGGCATCAGGACCATGCGCGGTTTCGAATATGCCAAAATCAGCCCCACGGATGACAATGGCAACCGGCTGGGTGGCGATAAGATGTGGTACACTAATTTCGAGTTTATCTTCCCCATCATTGAAGAACAGGGTATCCAGGGCCTGACCTTCTTCGATGCCGGTAATGTTCTTGATGACTCTGAAGACTGGAATGTCGATAATGTCCGTACTTCAGTGGGTCTTGGTCTGCGCTGGCTGTCACCCCTTGGCCCGATCAGTTTTGTTTACGGTGTGAATCTTGATCCTGAAGAAGATGAGGACAGCTCAGTCTTCGATTTCAGTATCGGAGGCACCTTCTAATAATAATCGTATTTGCGCCAATGTGTGGCATACAGGACATACAATGCCGGTTGCAGATACTGCAACCGGCACTTTTTTTTCTATCATGGACAAGCAACTCCTCAAACAGTTCGACACCGATAAAATTGTCCGCGTTTCCGGACTCCGAGGCAGCAGTTCCGCCTGGTTATGCAGTCAGCTCGTCACCCAGGTAAACTGTTGTTGCATTCTTCCCGACGAACATCAGGTCTCAGTTTTTGAACAGGATCTCAGGCTTTTCACCACTGCCCAGGTGCTGGTCTACCCAGGGTACGAGATTCCTCCCTATACCCAGCTGAGTCCGGACCAGCACACCACCGCTGCCAGACTGGCGACCCTGTACCAACTGCATGAGCGAAAAGACCAGCAGATAGTCGTCACTTCGATAGAGGCCCTGATGCGAAGGGTACTGCCGGTTTCCGCCCTTACCGATTCTGCTGAACTTGTCATGTCCGGTGAAGACTGTGACCAGGATGAATTACGCACTACCCTGATTCGCCTGGGCTACGAACAGGTCGCACTGGTTCAGAACGTCGGTGATTTTGCTGTTCGGGGCGGCATTATCGACCTCTATCCACCACCGTTTATCAGCGAGGGCGGAGAGCTCCACGATGGTCCCCTGCGGTTGGATTTCTTTGGTGACACCATAGAATCCCTCAGATTTTTCGACCCGACCAGCCAGCGCTCCAGTGGAGAACTTCAGGAAGCGGTGCTGCTGCCTGTGCATGATGTGATTGCCAACCGCCCCGAAATCTCCAACAGACAGCTGGGGCGGGCCTTCAAAAAGTACGCCGAAAAGAATGGCTGGGAGGAAGACGAGGCATATAGAATGGCTGACAGGGTTTCC
Organism: Desulfosediminicola sp.; assembly: GCF_048381775.1. Taxonomy (NCBI): domain Bacteria; kingdom Pseudomonadati; phylum Thermodesulfobacteriota; class Desulfobulbia; order Desulfobulbales; family Desulfocapsaceae; genus Desulfosediminicola; species Desulfosediminicola sp. The sequence continues at coordinate 206,717 of NZ_JBLXGE010000002.1, forward strand.
ACCGGCAGGCGTTTTGCCGGTATGGAATTTTTTCTGCCCCTCTACTACCAGGATCCTCCGCCGGCCTCGGTTTTTGATTTCCTGCCCAAAGATATGCTGATGGTTCTGGTCGACCCGGAAGCCGTCAACCAGAATCTTGAACTGGTCTCTGAGCGGATCCAAAACAACTTTTTAGAGGCAAAAGAGACAGCCAAACCCGCCCTGCCCCCCGACTCAATCTTTTTATCTCCCGAGGCTGTAACCGACCAACTGGCCAATCATCGCCAACTCCTGATGAGTGATTTCTCCAGGGACGGTGTACCGGAAATTTCACTTGCCACCGCCAGCCACCAGCTCTTAAAGCAGCAGGTTTCTCTGGAACGTACCCAACGCGGACTTGTCGCTCCACTGAGCGAGCAGATCACTCACTGGCAACAGGAGAATGAGCGTGTACTATTGTGTTGTCGCTCACCCCGCCATACCAAAAATCTTGCCGAGCTCCTGTCTAAACACCAGCACAATGTCTCCATCGTTGAACCTCCATTAACCATCGAAAACCTGTTCAGCGGAAAAGCGGAAGACGAATTGCTGCTCTGCAACCATGAACTTTCCCAGGGTTTTTCACTTCGTCAGGAGAAAATCCACGTTCTCTCGGAGAGTGAACTGTTTGGCCAGATGCGCCTCGGCAAAAAGAAAAAGGGTCGCCATAAACAGGGTGAACCTATCCGTTTTGCCGAGCTCAGAGATGGCGACATCGTGGTGCACAGAGACCACGGACTTGGGCACTACCAGGGACTGCAGACTATCGATATCAACGGTGTCACCAACGATTTCATGCTGATTGAATATCGTGATGGCGACAAGCTGTACCTGCCGGTTGACAGACTCAACCTGATCAGCCGGTACGAAGGGCTATCCGACAAGCAACCGAAAATCGACAAACTTGGCAGTCAGAACTGGAAAATCACCACTTCCAAAGTCAAGGAAGAGGTGTGGAAGGTGGCCCATGAACTGCTTGATATCTATGCCAAGCGTGAGATGCAGGAAGGCCGCCGTTTCTCAGCGCCCGGCGGGTTATTCTCGGAACTTGAGGAATCCTTTCCTTTTGATGAAACTCCCGGCCAGGATCAGGCCATTACCGATGTAATCAATGACCTCACCTCTGATCAACCCATGGATCGCCTTGTTTGCGGCGATGTTGGCTACGGTAAGACTGAGGTTGCGATCCGGGCCGCATTCAAGGTCATGGAAGACTCGATGCAGGTTGCGGTACTGGTGCCCACCACGGTACTGGCCGAGCAGCATGCCAAGACCTTCAGGGAGCGGCTCTCCGGTTTTCCGGTTACCGTGGAGTGTATCAACCGGTTCCGCACCCCCGCCCAGCAGCGTACCACGCTGAAACGTCTCAAGGCCGGGGAGATCGATGTGCTGATCGGCACCCATCGCCTGCTCTCAAAAGATATCCAGTTCAATAATCTCGGTTTGCTCATCGTTGATGAAGAGCACCGCTTCGGGGTCAGCCATAAAGAAAAAATCAAAAAGTTGCGAGCCGAGGTTGATATCCTCACCCTCACCGCTACCCCGATTCCACGCACCCTGCAGATGTCACTGCTCGGTATCCGTGATCTCTCTGTTATCTCCAGCCCTCCCGAACACCGCCGACCGGTCAAAACCTTCATAGCCCGCCACGACACTCTGGTTATCAAGGAAGCCGTAAGCCGGGAACTGCGCAGAAACGGTCAGGTGTTTTTTATCCACAACAGGGTCAAATCCATCCACAAGACCGCCGCGGAGATCCAGAAACTGGTGCCGGAAGCACGGGTAGCCGTGGCCCATGGCCAGATGGCCGGCAAAGAACTTGAAGATATCATGGTGGCCTTCGTCAACCGCGACATAGATGTGCTGGTCTGTACCACCATCGTCGAGTCCGGCCTCGATATTCCCACCGCCAACACGATTATCATCAACCGGGCGGACATGCTTGGCCTGGCAGAAATATATCAGCTGCGGGGTCGGGTTGGCCGTTCGTCAACCCAGAGCTTCGCCTACCTGCTGGTCCCATCCATCGACAGCCTGAGTAAAGACAGCCGGGATCGGCTGCGGGCACTCATGGACTGTAACGAGCTGGGTGGTGGCTTCAAGCTGGCCATGAGCGATCTGCAGATCAGGGGTGGGGGAAACATCCTTGGCGTGTCTCAATCCGGGCATATCGCAGCCATCGGGTACGATCTTTACCTCGACCTGCTGCAAAAAACGGTGGCCGATCTCAAGGCCCGCGCCCTGGCCGGTGAAGAAGACATCTTCAAAGAAGAGCTCGACCCTGAAATCAACTTGCAGATCTCGGCCTATATACCAGAAAAATATATGCTCGACATCAGTCAGCGCTACGTTACCTATCGTCGAATAGCCGCCCTCGCCAATACCACTGAAGAACAGTACCTCGACCTTCGGGACGAACTCGAAGACCGCTACGGACCACTGCCCGAAGAAACCCGCAACCTGTTCAAATTAGTGGCACTCAAAAGATCATTAATCAAGCTGCAGATCAATAAGCTTGAAAAAGGTCGGGATACCCTGGTGTTCTCATTTCTTGACACCACCCCGATCAAGCCCGAGCAGCTGCTGGCCTATATCGATCAGCACAGTAAAAACCGTAAGGGTCCCCAGGTTAAGCTCACCCCGGATGGGCGGCTTGTCGTCTCTTGTGCCATGCCTACCCCCGAAACCGTTTTCAGCGTGGCTGAAAAAATTCTTTCCGACCTGGAGACTATGATTGATGTCCAGCAGTAATTATGCCCCTATCAAACCGTCTTTCACCTGGCCCGAGATCGATACCATCCTGCTCGATATGGACGGTACGCTTCTCGACAGCTATTTCGATGACTATTTCTGGGAAGAATACGTGCCGGTTGCATTCGCCGCCCATCACAACCTGAACCCAGAACAGGCTAGGCAAGCCCTGCTTGAGCGGTACCGGAGTGTTGAAAAAACCCTGCAATGGTCAAATGTTGATTACTGGTCTGAACAACTTGAGCTTGATATCCCCGGCCTGAAATGTACAATAGATCACTTGATCCAGGTTCATCCCCATGTAATTGATTTTCTCGACTTTATTCAAGGGGAACAAAAAGATATCTGTTTAGTCACCGCTGCCCACGAAAAGACCATTGAGATTAAACTGGGCAAAGCGGCAATCGGCACATACTTCGACCGTATCATTCCTATCGAGGAAATCGGCGAAGCTAAAGAGCAGCCACCGTTCTGGGCAGAACTGGAGCGGGTGTTGGGGTTTGATAAAGACCGCACCCTCATGGTGGACGACAACAGCAATGTGCTGCGCGCCGCTAAAAGCCACGGTGTAAAACATCTCGTTCATATTGCCAAACCAAGCTCGAAGAAGCCGGTTCGGTATTCAGAGGAATTTCCATCCATTGAATTTTTTAAAGAACTCTTGTCAGACCACTATGAAAACCGTAATCCTGCAGCTCATCCCTAGCCGCCCACGTTCAACTGTAAGTATTGGACTTTTTCTCATTGCCACCCTGATCTGTTGTGCAACAGCCACATCTTTTGCCCAGGGAAAAATCACCATCGCTGCCAATGGCGGAGGTAACGGCCCGCTCGCTGATACCCTGCCGGCCATTACCATCTCAGGCCTGGCAGACATTGATTTTATCGAGCTTAACCTTGCTGTTACCAGTGATGACGAGTTAATCATCTTCCCCCGGAACGACCTCGGCAATCTCACCAATGTTGATCAACTCTTCCCTGACCGTGCAAATGATGATGGCTCGTACCAGACCACGGATTTCACCCTTCAGGAAATACGCCAGCTCCGCAGATCCATTGATACCGGTTCTGATTCCGTCAACCCCGCCGCACCGGTACCACCGTCACTAGGCATTGCCAGCCTGGAAGAGACCCTAGCTCTTTTACGAACCATTGAACACCAGCAACAGCGTAGAATCGGGATCGCCCCCAAACTGAATGCAGTCAGTCAGTATACGAAGGCCGACAAGGATGTGAGTCGCCTGCTTGTCGCTATGCTGGTGACTTTTGGCTACGACCAGGATCAACCTGTCATGCTGCAGAGCAATAACGGCGATGAACTCCAGAGAATCAAGGAAGAATTATTGCCTATGTATGGGTTGGCAGTACCCCTCATACAACGAATCGATACAGCAGACGATGACACTCAGTCGGCGATATCTTCAGTGAAGAAACCGGATAACAGCTGGATTTTCACCCGACTTGGCCTACGCATGGTCAGCTCATACGCTGACGGTCTGCTCCTGCCAGGCAGTTATATTCACAAAGGGCTTCCCTCACCACTCCCTCCGGGATTTATAGATGACGCCAAAACTCTGGGCCTCGACCTGTTTGTAACAGATACCGTCTCCGGCTCCGATCAGCTCCCTGATTTTGCAGCCAGCTACGATGAACTGCTTGACTATTACTATCGGGAGTTGGGGGTCAACGGGGTTCTCACCACTGTTCCCGAAAAAGCGGTGGGTTACTTTCAGCACCAGGCCCAAAAAGAAGCTGAGAAACTGCAGCAGCAAGCTGAAAACCAGGTACTTCCTCTGTCAGTCTATCTGCAACGCCAGGCTGCTGCGCAGGAAAAGATCGCACAGCCCGAATCTGCGAACCTTTAGCCTGGATCTGGGAGTGAGAACATTGGGTCCTGAATGAAAACGAAACAACAGGTTTTTTGACACAATGTTCCCGCCCCCAAGTGGCCTTACAGAAAAAACTCCGGACCACAGTCCAAGTGCTGCAACTCAGGTCACTATTTTCTTATTGCAGCACGAGTCCATTTTGATTTACCGCCAGCGATATTGAATGATGCTTTTCCCGCCTGAACTGGTAACAGCTTCACTTTAACTCTTACAGATCGAAAATTTCCGGGTGAGCAATTGCTCCATTCGCCCGTATCTCCCACCCCTGCACCTGCGCCATGCCGCCATTGCCAAACCTCGACATTTTCACCCCTTTAGTTGACCACTACTGATCTTCGTAGTATAAAGACGAGCTTTACCAAAGAGAGTAGTCGGAGATATTTCTCCACCCAAACCGACTGTAGCAAAGCCACTTGTATCATTACATTTATGAGCAGTTTTTCCTTGCAGTCCATCTAACCCGAATTTCTCATGAGTATTGTGCTCAATATTACAATCATACCAACCAGATGATGAATACAGGAAACAGGATAAGATTTGGCACTTCCAGCAAATCCCAGCCCAGCTCCTTGAAGATAATCCCATGAGAAACCAGGGCTAATCGCCTGCGTCATTTTTCCGGCGCCACTTCACAGGTACAACCCGATCTGTACAGCTGTATTCAGGAGAACCCATGACCACGAGAGACCACCTCGATAAACTCCATGCCCTGCGAGCTGAAGCCCGTATGGGAGGAGGACAGGCACGTATTGATAAACAACACGCCCTCGGTCGAATGACCGCACGTGAGCGTATTGACCTGCTTCTTGACCAGGGCTCTTTTGAAGAGTTCGACATGTTTAAGACCCACCGTTGCCACGATTTCGGCATGGAGAAAAAGACTTTCCCCGGCGACGGTGTAGTGACCGGGTACGGTACGGTCAACGGACGCCTGGTCTATGTCTACGCCCAGGATTTCACTGTCCTCGGCGGTTCTTTGTCTGAGACCATGGCTGAAAAAATATGTAAAGTCATGGAATTGGCCATGAAAAACGGGGCTCCGGTCATCGGTCTTAACGACTCTGGCGGTGCACGCATACAAGAAGGTATCGAGAGCCTTGCCGGGTATTCCGATATCTTCCTGAAAAACGTTATGGCCTCTGGCGTAATCCCCCAGATATCAGCCATTTTCGGCCCCTGCGCCGGCGGTGCGGTCTACTCGCCCGCGCTCACAGACTTTATCGTCATGGTGCAGAAGAACTCCTACATGTTCCTCACCGGGCCTACTGTGGTAAAGGCTGTTACCCATGAGGATGTCACCGTCGAACAGCTTGGCGGTGCGGAAATGCACTCCAGCCAGTCCGGTGTTGCCGACTACGCAGCAGAAAGCGGCATGGACGCCATCGACTATGTCAAGACCCTGCTCAGCTATCTGCCCCAGAACAACATGGAGGCCCCGGCCACCATTGAGTGTACCGACCCTGTCGAGCGTCGCTCGGAGCTGCTCAATGAGATTGTCCCAACCAGGCCGAGCGCTGCTTATGACATGAAGAACGTCATCAATGAGATCGTCGACCATGGCGATTTTTTTGAGATCAAAGAGAATTTTGCCCCCAACCTTATCACCGGCTTTGCCCGCTTAGACGGCATGAGCGTCGGCATCGTCGCCAACCAGCCCTACAGCCTCTCAGGCGTGCTGGACATCAACGCCTCCGTAAAAGGCGCCCGCTTCGTACGCTTCTGCGACTGTTTCAACATCCCGGTTATCACCCTGGTTGATGTACCCGGCTTCCTGCCCGGAACTGTGCAGGAGTATGGTGGCATCATCCGCAACGGCGCCAAGATGCTTTACGCCTATGCCGAAGCCACCGTGCCGAAAATCACTGTCGTTACCAGAAAAGCTTACGGCGGTGCCTACTGCGTTATGTCTTCCAAACACCTGCGGGGTGATATCAACTACGCCTGGCCTACCTCCGAGATCGCTGTAATGGGTGCTAAAGGCGCTGCTGGCGTGCTTTACGCCAGACAGGCAAAGGGTACCGAAGACCCAGCCGCCTTTCTCGCTACCAAAGAGCAGGAGTATCAGGATGCCGTAGCCAACCCGTATGTCGCTGCTCGTCGGGGTTATGTGGACGATATTATTGAACCTGCCAACACCAGATTCCGTATCATCCGTGCCCTGCACATGAGCAAAAACAAGCAGGATGTAAACCCGATGAAAAAGCATGGCAATATGCCCCTGTAAAGGAGAGTTGTCTTTTCCCTGTACCACCGTATAAAAACCAATTGCTGCCCTTAGGTGACCGACCAAAATGAGACAGCAATGAGTTTTTCTCCAGCTCTGGTCAATTCCCGTGAACTGACCAAAGCTGAGGGGGGAAATGTACTTTCTTGAAATTTTTAGATATTGAGATCAACACCCTGAGCAGGAACAGATATGAACGACTCTGAAAAGCAGCAACTCATGGCGGAAGGAGAGATCCTGCTGGCCATAGCCACAGCTGTCCACCTCGAAACCAATTTCCCGGAAGGCAGGCAAAACCTCACCATCAAGGATGACCAGCAGTCACCATGGGGCTTCACCGGTAAGCTGCAGCGAATAACCAGCAGAAAAAATATTCAGATCCGGAGCAGAAAGTGAAACAGTATAAACTCGCCATTAATGGCAATCCGTATACCGTAAAGATTCTCGAACTTGCCAAAGATGTTGTTACCGCAGAGGTCAATGGCATCCGGCACACCGTCGCTATAGATGAGATAGAAAACCTGGCACTGTTTGGTACCGGACAACAGCCACCGCAATCTCAACCTGTGCCGGCAGCACCAAGCCGCAAAGCCGGGGAACAGAAAGCCACAGCAGCGCGCACCGCACCATCACTGTTTGGCTCAGACAATGTGATTGCCCCCATTCCCGGCCAGATTATCGCCATCAACGTGGCCAGGGGACAAGAGATCTGCAAAGGCGAGCCGGTTCTCGTTCTGGAGGCCATGAAGATGGAAAATATCATCACTGCCAAGCGTGACGGCGTCATCGCGGAAATTTGTGTTAGCGCAGGTGAAGCAGTGACCCAGGACCAGGTGCTGATAACCATGGCATAACCTTGCCAGGCCAGGCCTCCACTACCCGCCCCAATGCATAACCTGCTGCAGCCTGTTGAAGTCATCACACCCTTCCACAGGCTGCACCTCTCAACAGTGCACCTCTTTTTTTCCTTGCCTCTTATCTCCTAACTCATAAGATATAAGAGAATCAGCAGCAAACCACCAATCCCAGGTTTTGACCACAGTCGTGGAGACAACATGGCAACACCACCAGTCAGGCTCTTTGCACTCAGCACCTGTATCCACTGCAAGGCTCTCAAGAAACTGTTAACCAGAAACAACATTACCTTTGAGTGGACTGATGTCGACCTGCTCCCCAAAGAGGAGCGCGATCATTTTTTTGCCCAGATTGCCGAGCACAATCCGAAAAAAAGTTTCCCCATCGTCATGATAGGCAACAAAGCAATTATCGGAGATCAAAGAAAGCTTATACTCAAGGAGCTTGGACTCGTCGATGAACAGTGAAACGCTTTACCGGATACTCAAAAAAACGAATGAGCCCAAAGGGTACTTTTTCAACCGGGACCGTAAGATAACCATGGAACTGCTCGAAGGGCTGCTCACTAATAAAGCACGATATGGCTACATGTGCTGCCCATGCCGCATGGCCCAAGAGGATGTTGAAAAGGACCGTGATATTATCTGCCCCTGTGATTACCGGGAAGACGATGTACAAGAATTCGGCAGTTGTTATTGTGGACTCTATGTTTCCCGCAACTGGAATGATGGTGTAATTGAACACGCAACAGTTCCCGAGCGGCGTCCTGCGGAGAAATGCTGACCTGAAGATTTCACCTTCCCGCTCGCTCCAACCTGACAAGCTTCTGTCATCCCTCTCTTTTTCTATTGCAGCCCGATCATGATCTGTGCTAGTACTCAGCCCTTCCCCAACAATTTCTATTGTCGCATCAGCAATTTCTAATTTCCGGAGCGCAGGCCATGCCCCATAGCCGTTCATTTTCCATCCCTACTCTGGCCCTGCTGCTCGCCATGGTTCTCTGGGCAAGCTCATTTATCGCCCTGAAAATAGCCTTCCGGGAATATGACCCGATGATCGTTATTTTCGGCCGTATGCTGATTGCCAGTCTCTGCTTTTTATGTATCGGCAAAAGACTGGCCAAGTCCCTCGATTACCAGAAAGGTGATTACAAACCGATACTCTTCATGGCCTTCTGTGAACCATGCCTCTACTTCATATTTGAAGCCAAGGCCATTGAAAATACAACTGCCTCCCAGGCTGGCCTGATCACAGCCATGCTGCCGGTACTGGTTATGGCCTCGGCTTCCGTACTGCTCAAGGAGTTGGTCAGTAAAAAAGCATGGACCGGGGCCTTGCTGGCCGTGGCGGGGGTCTGCTGGCTAACCGCTGAATCGTCGCCCAGCGCCGATGCCCCTAATCCCGTACTCGGCAACTTCTATGAGTTTCTGGCAATGGTCTGTGCCGCTGGCTACACCATCTCTTTAAAAAAACTGACCAGCCGGTACTCTCCCTTTTTCCTTACTGCCATGCAGGCAATGGTCGGCTGCGTCTTTTACCTGCCACTCATCTTTTTACCGAGTACGGAGTTGCCAGAACGGTTTGTCTTCCTGCCCGCCATGGCAATCGTCTACCTGGGCGCAATTATCACCCTTGGTGCTTACGGGCTCTACAATTTCTCACTGAAACATGTACCGGCCAGCAGAGCTGCAGTCTTCGTCAATCTGATCCCGGTTTTTTCGGTACTCCTTGGCTGGATGGTACTGGGTGAAACCCTTTCGCCAAGACAACTTGTCGCCGCAGTGCTGGTGATGGTCGGGGTTTTTCTCAGTCAGCATGAGAGCAGGGAATAGCTGAGAGTTACCCTGACGGGCAGGGCAGCAGCAAGTGTAGAAACCATGCAGGATCGGCAAGCTGTATCTACTTCATATTTGCTCTCTCCAGGGAAGGGGAATCGGCAAACACAAGGTCAGTTCGCTTGTTTTTTACTGCCCCGATACCCCTTGTTTGAGTCCTGAAGTTCGTTGAAGCGCTCTTCAGACATAAATGACTTGAATGCAGGCATAATTATCTGGTCATGCCTACCCTCCCGGGCCAGCTCCTCGGCCTGATCCATGGCCTCACGTATCTCGCGATTGGCCTTTTTAGCCTGATATTTATCGTCATACCTGACATATGGCCGCTCTATAGAGTCTGGATTGGCCCCGTTCATCAACTGCCCGATATATGTTCTGGCATTCATCTGGTTCCTGGTGACCTTCTCCTGCCAGCCAGCAATTGCCGGAGAACTGCTGAAAATCAGCGCAGTAACCAGGACAAAAACTGTCAGGGCTATGTTTCTCATTTCCATCACCTTGCTACTTCTTTTCTATAAATATCAAAAGCTTGTCGAAGTCCTGCTCAGAGAGCATCGACTTGAAGCGAACATGCAGCATAAAATCATTGTAGTGCAGATCACTGACCCGAACAACCAGGCCAGGCAGATGCAGAATTCCCGCTCTAGTACCAGTGCTGCCCTGAAAGGCCAGATCCAGCTCGCACCCCAGGAGCATACGGGCATGGTCAGGTTGGGAACTGTGGATATCAAAGCTGACTCCGCCCAATGATATATCGACCAGAGAGCCGACGCCGTAACCATCGCCTTTCTGCAATTCATCAGTAATCAACGTGATCTTGACCCTGCCCTCCACGTTCTGTCTCTCATGGGAGCGCTTCTCAAATGAATTCTTCTTTAGTAACTCCAGAGCTCTTGAGTTTTTCTGACAGTACTCTGCAATCTTCGCATAGAGACCAGGGTGCTGATCTTCCCACCCCTCGGTATCACTTTTATTCAATACGTAGAGTTGTACGTCGCTCTGCGAGCCTACTGAAAAGGTTGGCGTGCTTAAAGAGAAGAAGGTCTCATCTCCAAGAATATCTCCACGTGAGAGTTGACCGAGCAAAATACGCTGACTTCCTCTGGTGTGAAAGAACGTTACCCGACCGCTGTCGATAAAAAGTAATCTCGTCTCCGGCTTTTCCTGCCGTATTAGAAACTTACCCTTCGGAACTGTTATCTTCCTCATGGAATGGAACAGGCAGTTTTTCTCTTCGAGGGTGAGCTGGTTGTAGAGCGTAGCCCAGATAGTCAAATGATCCTGGTCCAGCTTCCGGCTCATCTGCTCTTCGATAATTTCTGCCGAACGAACAATGGAACCCAGTTCCATCGGAAAGCGTTGCATCAGCTCTTCCCTGACGCTTCGGGCTCTGGCGAATTGTCCTTCCTGTGCCAGCGTTCTTACGCTTTCCACAAGTGACTCAGGCGTCTGTAAACCAATACTGCCTTTTTTCCTTAGCTCGGTCATCGTCTCACCCGTTTTGTTTATAACTTCAGCAATAGTTGCTCCTACCACAAGTTAAAACCAGACTCCCGCTTAAAATCAAAGTACCAGGAAATTGACAATGAGACTCGTATTAAAATTTAATTACCTATTAATTACAGTTTCTTCAACCCACCAGGCAGACACCGGAAGATGACAGTTGTGACTGTATCAGATCCCCAGGCAGTTCTCATTTTTATAAAAAAATGATGTGCACCATCCCCGGGTACTCAGGGCCCCCAGCCCCCAAAAGTCCAAGCGCTTAAACCCTGTCTCAGCCATTATCTGATAACCGGACTGATAGTGCTCTCTATCGCTGTTATCGACAATGACCACTCCTCTATCACGCAGGGCACCAAGCCCGTTTTCCATACAGGCAACCCGTTTTCTGCCATCCAACACCAGGATATCAAAGCTGTCCCTGTAGCATAAAATTTCCTCCTGGTAATCACTGTCCCCCCCTTTATAACGCCTCAGCAGATAGGTAACATTGTCTGGTACCAGTCGCCGATACCTGGCATACCACTCTTTGTCATGCTCACAACTCACCACCCTTTTCACCCGTTTACTCCACCAAAGCGTCGAATTACCGCTTCCATATTCAAAGATCTCCATCTCCGACTCTAACCTGGGTGCAAGAAACTCAATTGCAGGATAGGTGAGCCACGGTATCGGATCGCCCCTGCAGTCGACCACCTCTCCACCTTCCATTGAACGGAGCCAGCCAGTGGATTCCAGGTAGCCCGGCTCCCTGGCAAAATGCAACACCGTTTCGGCCACAGCGCTCTCCTCACTATTCTTGGCACTCAAATCTTCCGCTCCTCTACTGGTTTTTTTCCACCCTCGCTTTTCACCTGCCGCAGAGATCTGTACTCACCCGAAAGATCGGGTTCCCCAAGCCGGGTCAGAATTTTATGGCGGGTCATGTTCTTCAGTTCTATCGCCCCCTGCCAACCCTTTTGCTCCGTTGTACAACTGCTGCAAATAGTGATCCGGATAATGCCACGCCTTGGAAACCAGGATCCTCCCCGCAATATATTTCGGGTACCACTAATGACTATGGGAATAATCGGCAGCCGTTCTTCACTGGCCAGCACGAAAGCACCAAGCTGAAAAGGCAACAAACCCGGCATTCGCTGCAAGGTTCCCTCGGCAAAAAACAGCGGCCTGCTCCCTTTATGAATTGCCTCACCAATCGCCCGGGCATCCGCCACCCCCTTTTCCGCATCAAAACGCTCGACCAGATGCACCTCCAGCTTCTTTAAAGCCGGACTCAGAAACCAATTCCGGCCAAGTTCCGCCTTGCCTACAAAATTGCACGGCTGAGGCAGTATACCGGTCAAGACAATTGAATCGATATAGCTGGTGTGGTTACTGACCAGAATGAATCTCCCACCGTCAGGCCAATTTTCACCACCGACCAGGTTAGCCTGTATTCCTGTAATTTTAAGCATAAACCGTACCGCAGAGGACGCCACCTTCCAGGCGGGTCTGCCCGCCGGCACGACCATAATCGCACACCACACCGCCGCTCCAACCAGACACAGACTCAACCAGCAGTAACAGGCAAAGGCTGTGGCGACCATTCTCCTGCCGAGACGCCGCATTGTCGGCACTACTCCAGCCAGGGCCATACGCAATAATTGTAACCAGACCGCAGCCTTTTTCTGCCCGACATGACCACTCTCATAGAGCATGCGACACGCTGCCCTGCGTATCTTGCCACTTGAGGTTTTTAATACCGTCCCCGGACCTGCTATCACAATTTCATCCGGCGGCAATCCAAGCAGATCCATGGTGGCGGAAACGATATCTTTCTTCATTCTCAGCAATTCACCATCTTCTTTAAGGCGCGATTCAGTCAACACCACCAGCCGATCCGGACTGTCGCTGCTGTCCCGGGTGGCAAACACCGCAGTGCAGCCTTTACGGATCCCGTCAATTTCACCGATAACTTCCTCGAGTTCGTGGGGATAAATATTTCTACCAGCGCGAATAATGATATCTTTCTGCCTGCTGGTGAGATAAATCTCCCCTCGCACCATATAAGCCAGGTCCCCTGTTTCCAGCCATTCCCCGCAAAAGAGTTTTCTATTCTGCTCCGCATTTCGATAATAGCCACCGGTTGAAGACGGCCCCTTGAATTGCAGACGTCCCTCCTGCCGCTCCGGCAATTCCCTGTCGTCACTATCCACAACCCGCAACTGATGGCCAGGCAATGGTCTGCCGCAGCAGACGAACTCCAGAGCATCACCGGTCTCATCTGCAACCGTTTCCGCCATCCCGATTGAAGTGAAACAGTTCCGGTCCACCCTGTCGATCCGCATCCCCGTTCCGGGTTCAGGAAAGGCAAGACCGACAGTGGATTCAGCCAGGCCATACACCGGCGCCATAGCATTGGCCGAAAATCCGTATGGTGCAAATCTATCGACAAACTTTCTCAGCGTCGCCGGCAGCACAGGCTCAGCCCCATTAAAAGCTAGCCGCCAGCTTGAGAGATCAAGCCCCGCCAGATCTTCGTTGGCAATGCGGGTGGCGCAGATCTCAAAACCAAAGTTGGGGGAAGCCGAGAGCGTTCCTCCATATTTTTCTATTGTACGTAACCACCGAACAGGCCGGGCCAGAAAAGCCAGAGGTGACATAACCACCAGCCGGCAACCATGGCACATCGAGCCGAACCAGGCGCCGATCAACCCCATATCATGGTACAGAGGCAGCCAACTGACGAACCTGTCGCTGGTGGTGACCCTGCAGACCTTGCCCATGGCAGCTATATTGGCCAGCAGATTGCCATGCGTCAGCACAACCCCCTTCGGGTCACCTGTAGAGCCGGACGTATACTGGATAAAGGCGATATCTTCTCTCTGCGGCTCCCAGAATATCCCGGAAGAACCACTCGCCAGCTCACCGGCAACAACGATTTTTGCCAGTTCAGGAACCTGGCTTTTCAACAGTCTGCCCACCGCCCTCACTTCCGGCACGGTGATGAGTATCCTGGCTCCTGCATTGGCAAGAATCCGACGGTGACGACGTACATGCTCCTCTATCTGGGTAGGCCGGGCCGGCGGATAAAGCGGCACCGGTATACCACCAGCAAGCATCACGCCCATAAAACAGTAAAAATACTCGGCACTGGTTGGCAGCATTATAGCCACAGTGTCACCCCGCTCCAGCCCCGACCCATGCAATCCGGCGGCAACGCGCATGGCCTCTTGCCACAAGCGGAGGTAACTGATGTGAAACTCCCGGTCATCTTCAAGCAGGGTGATATGTTCAATTTCAGGCTGCGTCCGGGCATAGCTGTAAAGCACCTCCGGCAGGCTTGCGGCTGCTGAAAAGTTGAGCATATGCCGTTTATCCGAAGCTCTACTTTCCACCCCGGCTGAGACTTGGGCAATTTCACTTGCCATGGCCGAGACTGCAGAATCAGGGCGACTGTCTGCCATACTTCGCAGAGAGCGTAAGAGGTCCCTGGGCGTTTGTGCCGAGGCCAGTACTTTTTCCGGGAAATGAATCGAAAATTCTCTTTCAAGCCGTGTCAGCAGTTCCATTCTGGCCAGACTGTCGAGCCCGAGTTCACGGTCCAGTTCGGAATCGAGAGTAATTTTCAACTCTGAGGTTCCGGCCGGATGAATTTCCCCTACCAAGGCGGTAACTATTCCGAGCAATGTGGACTGTATGGAATCGGTATCATTCATGATGAATTTTAGCACATCCCATAATCTGCAGGCAAACAGATGCTACGCAACTTCGCGCACCTTTCCCTGAGAAAATTCTTGGTAAAACAGTCTATTATGCGATTACTTCGCGGGCACTTTTTTCAACAACCAGCCACCGATAAGAAAGAGCAGCAGAATACTCAGCACGCCCCATCTGGTTTCACCTGTCAGACGCCCCACCACGCCCATGAGCAACGGACCGGTGATAGCCGCAAATTTGCCGAATACATTATAAAAGCCAAAATATTCAGCACTTTTTTCGGCAGGGATAAGTTTTGCATAATAACTGCGGCTCAGCGCCTGAATCCCTCCCATGGATGAGGCGACCAGAAAGGCGATCAACCAGAACAAGGTACTCTTCACCGTAATATTTTCCACAGATGGCAGGGAAAAGCCAATGAGGGTGGCCAGGCTGAAAAGACCGATACCCGCCAGCAACATCGTTTTTGTGGTGAAGCGATTCGCCAGTTTACCGAAAATAAGGGCACAGGGAAATGCAACTATCTGGATGAAGAGCAGAACTGCAATCAGCATCACCACCCCGAAACCCAGGTCCCTGCCATAGGCCGTGGACATGGAGATAATGGTACCCACCCCATCGATGTAAAAGAAATAGGCCGCCAGAAAGAGAAACACCTGCCGGTGCTGCCGAACATGATGCAACGTCTGCCAGAGCCTGGTGAATGCGTCACGTACAGGTTTTGCGGATGGTTCTATGCCATGTGTCTGCTGCACATTTTTCAACATCGGCAAAGAAAATAGGAGCCACCAAAGCGCCACCACCACAAAACCGGTCTTCACGTGCAGCGTCGGCAACCCATCTGCCATACCACCGTAAAGAATCAGACCGGTCACCACCAAAAATGGAACCACGCTGCCGATATATCCCCAACCATACCCTTTGGCCGAGACGACATCCATTCGCTCCCGGGTCGTAACATCTGTTATAAATGCATCGTAAAAGATGTTGGCCCCGGCCCAGCCTACTCTGGCGACCACAAAAATCGCCAGGCAAAGTAACCATTGTCCGGCCTGGGGAATGGTCAAGGCCAGGGTGGAGCATATACCGACCAGCAGGAATCCTGTAAAATAGAGCTTTTTACGGCGGTGGTAATCGGCCAGTGCCCCAAGCATCGGCGCCAGGATTGCCAGAATCAGCGATGCCGTCGAATTGGCGAACCCCCAGTTCGCGGTGGAGATGGCTGCAGGTAGATCCTGTGCGGCATAGTCCTTAAAAAAAATAGGCATAATCGCCGTCACCATAACCAGCACAAAGGCAGAGTTGCCGACATCGTACTGAACCCAGCTTCGCTCTGTTCTGGTCATTGTCGTTGTGCTCTTCACCTGCGTCAGGCTCCTTTTTTTTGAGAAACGCTCACACATCCTGCCGTCGTGGTGCTGCATGCCCGATATATCGTCTATATCCAACCAGTAACTATTCAATATTGCCAGGAACTTTATCACAGCTAAATGATTCAGGCAATTTTCCTTGATGCGTGTGGTGGAAACCTCTACCTGACAAACGTCAACTTCCTGGAATAATAGTGTGCAACACTGACCCAATATAATCAAACACCCCAAGCTGCTCCGAAGCGTTAATTCTTGCATCGCGAGGTCGACAATTTCCTTTATGCTCCATATACTCTGCAACGAGTGGGGGCATCATCGGGTGGATTGCATGATGTTCCGCGTTGTTCCTCCAGCTCTTCGGAGTAGATCATGAATGCACAACTGGATAGATATATCCATGAGGTTCACCTCAACCTCAACGTCCGCGGTCTCGGTATTTCCCCCACCCTGGCCATCAATGAACTGAGCAGGAGCCTGGTAGAAAATGGCAGGAGTGTCTTTAAACTTGGCCTCGGCCAATCACCGTTTCCTGTGCCGGAGCCGGTGGTCCAGGCCCTGCGTGATAACGCTCACCAGAAAGATTATCTGTCAGTACATGGGCTTGAACAACTTCGCAAGGCCATCGCCACCTACTTCAACAATCGTCATGGGCTGCACGCAGACTGGCGGAGTATCCTGATTGCTCCAGGTTCCAAAGAGCTGATGTTCCTGCTGCAACTTGCCTATTATGGCGATCTGATTATTCCGATCCCGAGCTGGGTGAGCTATGCGCCCCAGGCGCACATCGTTGGCCGGCCCGTTCGTTGGATTAAGACCAGCAGGGAAAATGGCTGGCTTATCACCCCTGAAGATCTTGAACGGATCTGCTGCAGCGATCCGACCAAACCTCGCGTCGTGGTACTCAACTATCCAAACAACCCCACCGGCAGGACATACTCAGAACAGATGTTGCAAGAGCTGGCGGCGATCGCCAGAAAATACCACGTAATCCTGCTGTCAGATGAGATCTATGGCGAGCTGAATTTTTCCGGAAACTACTCTTCCGTTGCCAGATATTATCCGGAAGGGACCATCATCAGCAGCGGCCTCTCCAAGTGGTGCGGCGCCGGCGGCTGGCGACTTGGCCTGTTTACGTTCCCCGATGAACTGGACTGGCTCAGGCAGGGAATGGCTGCTGTCGCCAGCGAGACCTACACCTCCACCAGCGCCCCCATCCAATACGCAGCTGTGCATGCTTTTGACGGGGGAAAATGGCTGGAATCGTATCTTAAAAACAGTCGCAGAATTCTTGCCGCTCTGGCAGAATATAGCCGGCAAAGACTCGAAAAGGCAGGAGTCCTGGTGGAGAAAGCACAAGGCGGCTTTTATCTCTTCCCTGATTTCTCCCAGACTAATCTGCTTGACAGGAGATCGTTCAATTCCTCCGAGGAATTCTGCAACAGTCTGCTGCAGGAAACCGGTGTTGCCATTCTGCCAGGCTCCGCCTTTGGCCTGAACGGTGATAATATCCTGGCCAGACTTGCCTTTGTAGATTTTGACGGTGCCCGGACACTCCAGGCACTCGCCGACCTCACCGACGAAGCAGAACTGGATGAAGCCTTTCTTGTCACCTATTGCGAACGGGTCACCACCGGAGTAGAGAGAATATGCGATTGGTTGCACTCCTGAACCAAAGTACTACCCTGCCACGCTGTTGCGCTGATCTTTCAACCAAAATTTGTTACAATTCCCACAGATAAAAACACGCCTTCTCTATTCACCACCGCTGTCTCAGGAATTTACAGCATGAACTTCTGTTCCCATTGCGGCCACAAGGTAATCCAGAGCGTCCCGAACGGCGATGACCGCTCTCGTTTCGTCTGCCCCAACTGCGGGACGATCCATTACCAGAACCCAAAACTGGTGGTGGGCTGCATTCCCGAGTGGCAGGGAAATATCCTGCTCTGTAAAAGAAATATTGAACCCCGGCTGGGGTTCTGGACACTACCGGCCGGGTACCTGGAAAATGGGGAAAGCGCCAGAGAAGGTGCTATCCGTGAAACCTACGAGGAAACCTGCGCCAGGGTCAATGACCTGAAGGCCTACTTTCTCGCCGACCTGATCTCGATCAATCAGCTCTACCTGATGTTTCGCTGCAGCCTGGTGCGCCCTGATTTCAGAGCAACAGCCGAAAGCATAGAAGTGCGGTTATTCAGCGAGGAGGAAATCCCCTGGAACCAGATTGCCTTTCCTGTCATCCACACAGTACTCAAAAGCTATCTGGATGATCGCGCGCAGAATTCATTTCCCTTTCGCAATCAACGCCTGACCCAGATAATGCATTCAGATTGATCATTTTGGTTTGACAACAACAGAATGACTCACTTCACCGACGTTGCTCCAGCCATCGACTGAATGTTCAAAGCTCTTTTCGGTGAAAAAGATGTCATCGTTATAATCAATCAAGAGTACAGAGGAAGAGCGGGTGCCATAATTGCCACTATGGATAAAAAGTGAGCCAAGCAGTCGCTCCCAATCAAGTCCCACTCCGGTATCCGGCAACTGCTCATCCGGGGGGTGCACGTTGTTTGTCAGAGCAACAAAGAATTGCTCCCTGTCGGGCAGCGCAGTTGCGGCCAGGAGATTCTTCAACAAACGTTTGCCGAGGGTCACTTTAGGCCATGCCGTATCAAGCAGATGGTTGGAAAGCCCGTAGAGACCCGGACCAAGTCGCCTGCTTTTCATGGTTACATTGGAAAAGTAGCAAAGTTCCTTGCTATCTCCCAAAAGCAGGTTGAACGGATTATAGCGTGAAGACGTTTCAGCAAACCCGGCCAGAAATAATGAAGGACTTTGCCCGGAGCGAAGGTAATCGAGCACTATCTCGCCGCGGGACGGCGCCGCCGCCAGTTGACATGTGGGATCACGGTAATTGGTAATGGCCCCGACGCGGCCATCGCCGCCTGTCACCAGCCAGCTTCCACCTGCTTTCAGGTCCCGGCCACCAAGAATGTTCTCACCTGGGAAGTTATAGCCAAGAGGGGCCGTTGGACGATCGAGGAACTCATCCCGGTTGGCGGCAAAAATCAACTTGAATCCCGGATGATATTTATAGGCGAAGAGAATAAGGCACATGATTTACTCATCCTTCCGGATGCCGGAAACGGCCATTCAGCCCGGTTTCAGCTTCCCGACCGGCAGCTGAAACATGGGTACCGAAGCCCCTGTGATATGTTGCATTTTTCAGCACAGCGGTTACTGTACAATTGGTACCGTAAGCATCCAGGGCACATTTTTCATGAACATTGTGCCAAAGTAACGAAGGTATCGGTTTAGATGAGCGGTTCAGGCAATTATTGGTGATTGTTTAATTTTCACAACACCCGCAATGTTCTCTGAAACTGCCGTGAAAAGAATCCTCCGGGCTATGTTTTCATGATAACCATCAGGACAGGCTTGACACTATGTCATCAACACCAGCTGCAGCAGTCGCGATAATACGGGTTAGCGAGCCCATAGACAGCTTTCTCCTGCTGCGCCGCACCACGAATCCGCACGACCCATGGTCTGGCCATTTCTCATTCCCCGGGGGGCGCTGCGAGCCCGAAGACCGGCACCTGCTCGCAACCTGTATACGTGAAACCCATGAAGAGACCGGGATTTGCCTCTCTAAGGAGCTTGTCCAGGCAGAACTGACAGCAGCGTATGCCGGCAGCCGCACCGACTCAAGAATCCTGGTGCAACCTTACCTTTTTCAGCTGCAGACCCGCCCGAAACTCAAGCTTGATCCCCGGGAAATCCAGAGTTACCGCTGGCTCGATGCCACCATGTTTCAAAACAGGGCACTCCATGTAAAAGCCGAGGTACTCCCTGATCATTATTTTCCCGCCTTACCACTGGATGACTACTATCTCTGGGGCTTTACCTACAGGCTGATCAGCGAGGTGTTGGCCGCGGAAGAGATTTACAATTAGTCAGGTGGTGACAGTACAAATCACAAAAACACCCGACCGCAGTCTATTTCGCAAACCATCCTGTTTCAAAAAACACGCTGAGCTATTCGCTGCCAACAGTCTCTTTTAAGAAACTTCGCAGAAAAGTAATGTGCTGGAGCATATACCGGCTGGCACTGCCGCCGTCATTGCATTTGATGGCATCTAAAATCTTAAAATGCTGCTGGTCGATAATTTCGAGATTATTGTTCTTTTCATAGAGCATCACGTGCAACTTGTTAATGCCATGGAACATATAGTCATAAAAGCGGCGGGTCAGATCGACGTGAACAGAGTTGTGCGTGGCATAGGCGATCCCCATATGAAATTTCATATCCGCCTCTTTTGCCATCTCCCGATCCTGATGCATCTCGTTCATCTCGCAAAAAGCAGCTTCCAGAAGAGCGATGTCCATCTCGTTGGCCCGCTCCGCAGCCAACGCTACTCCCTGGCACTCCAGGCCAATGCGCACCTCCATGAGTTCATCCAGCGAAGACTGGTTAGGTGACATGGTATAGGCCAGCGGATTATTCAGGTCCCTCGCCCTGGGAAGTTTGACGAAGGTCCCGTGCCCGGCCCTATGTGCCACATACCCCATATCCACAAGTCTGCCGATTGCCTTTCGCACCGAAGACCGGCTCACCAGCATAACCTCGGCAAGTTCTCTCTCCGAGGGCAATTTATCCCCAATCTTCAATTCTCCCCGGTAAATGGATTCCCGAAGTTGTTCAAAAACCAGGTCTGATATCTGCTGTTTTTTTACTGGTGAAAAGCCCATGAAATTCTATATAAAACCGGCACCCGTAACCTGTCTCGAACGTGCTGCGGATTCCGCAAGACAAACCAGGCCAAAGATGACATAAGTAATAAATTTGAGTTGTTACCTTCCGAAATGGGTCAAGGGGAAATTGTTGCAGTTCTGCCCATGCCTGCGGTTTTGCCAACGTATCAACAATACCTGAATCTCTGAGAATTACAAGCTCACCGCCAGCGGCAATCACTCTTAGTCACAGCTATTTGCTACAATCAGCTAATCTGCTTACAATCATATAAGTATGCATTTTTCCACGGCGCTCAGCTGAATGCAGTCAACCATCGATAGGAGCGAAGTCAGTAATGGCCAATTCCCCCGCGAAACATAACATACTCATCACCGGCGCCACCGGCTATATCGGTCGCCGTTTGATGCGCAGATTGATTCGTCTACCCAACCTCAACGTTCGTGTCCTGGTGAGAAACAGATATAAGCTCCAGGCGCTGGTCCTGGATAAAATTGAAATCGCAGAAGGGGACACCTTAAAACCAGAGAGTCTGGTACGTGCACTTGAAAATATAGACACTGCCTTTTACCTCATCCATTCCATGGGCTCCGACTCTGACTACCAGCAATTGGATCGCGAGAGTGCCGAGAATTTCAGATCAGCCTGTGTCGCGGCCGGTGTCCGCCGAATCGTCTACCTGGGCGGTCTGGGAGTCAGTGAAACTGCCAGCAAACACCTTCTCAGCCGCATCGAAACAGGCGAAATTCTGTCAAAGGAGCCTGAAAAAATACAGACTATCTGGTTCAGGGCCGGCGTTATCATCGGCTCCGGGAGTGCCAGCTTTGAAATAATCCGTAACCTTGTTCAGAAACTTCCAGCAATGATCACCCCCAAATGGGTGAAAACCTATACCCAACCGGTTGGTATAGATGATGTCATCGAGTATCTGACCGCTTCCATCAATCTTCAAGTCCACGAAAACCTTGTCATTGACATTGGTACCGAGACCTTGAGTTTTAAAGAGATGATGCACCAGGCCGCAGAAGTGATGGGATTGAAGCGTGCTATGATCCCGGTGCCCGTGCTCAGCCCGAGACTTTCCTCCTACTGGCTTATTCTTTTTACTCCCGTACCCCTGAAGATCGCCGCAGAATTGGTTGAAGGGCTCAAAAGCGAGACGGTAGTGCAAAACGATAACGCCGGCAGGTACTTCCCAGAGATAACTCCGGCCAGCTATAAGCAGACTGTTCGCCAGGCAATAGACGAACTTGAGAAGAACCAGGTGGTGAGTCGCTGGTGTGACAGCAGCGGCAATGAAGCCTGTGACATCAAGGACTTTGATATCGCACCCGGCGCCATCCTCCGCGATATCCGCGAAGTACCTCTGGAAGGTACGCCCGCCGATCTGGTCTTCGAAAGCGCCTGCTCACTTGGCGGGGAACATGGCTGGTACCGTTACACCATACTCTGGAAAATGCGCGGCCTGATGGATAAACTCTCAGGCGGCTACGGGTTAAACCGCGGCAGAAGGATCAGCGGTGAGGTACGTATTGGTGACGCCATTGATTTCTGGCAGGTCGCAGACGTAAAGCACAACAAGCGGCTGTTGCTTTACGCCCAGATGAAAGTGCCGGGAAAAGCCTGGCTTGAGTTTGACATTCAGCCCAACATGTTGATCCAGACGGCTCACTTTCTGCCACGAGGTGTTTGGGGTCGGTTGTATTGGTACGCGGTCCTGCCCCTGCACTATTTCGTTTTCAGCGACCTCTCCCGAAAACTGGTACTCCGTGCCCGCCAGGAGCATAAGCAACGAACCGCCCAACCCTCGTCATAACAGCTCATCAGCTCTTGTGCCGTGCAAACCAGATAGCCAGTCCCTGCGCATTCAGTACCAGATCGTCCCGTAAAAATGTGGCCAGGTCGATATCTCTTTCCACCCCGTCGAGATAGGTGGCATAGGCGGACTGCAGCAGCTCAGTGAGGCCTTCGATTATCAGGCTCGAATCGCCCCCCTTATCCCGGGCCAGCGCGGCATGATCCACGACCAGTTTTTTCAAGCTCTCCACCGATTGAGCATCTGCGGCAACAGGGCCAAAGTGGGTCAGATAAAGGGTTTCCGGCTTCATTTCCATAACCCGCTCGATGGAGGCAACCATCGCCTCCGCCTCAAAAGCCGACGGGCTGGTGGTACAGATCAGAAATGGCCTTTTCCCTTCAAGCTGGAGTTGCGGATAGGCCAGACCGAAAGCATCGCCGGTGAATACTCCGCCACTCTTCTCATCCCAGACGCAGAAATGATGACGCGCATGGCCGGGAGTATCAATAAAGAGCAGCTGGCGACCATTGAAATCAAGCTGAAACCCATCACCGGCCTCAATGATTCGCTCTTTGGCAATAGGTCTGACCTCACCATACAGGCTATCAAACTTTTGCTGCCCGTAAACTTCAACGGCTGCCGCCATGAGTTTTTCCGGATTCACCATGTGACGGGCTCCTTTCGGATGTACCACCAGTCGTGCCCGGGGAAACATCTCCATGAGCTTTCCCGCGCCACCTGCGTGATCCAGATGAATATGGGTAACAATCACATACAGAACATCCGCTGCCGTGAGACCTCCATCAGCTAAAGCTGCCAACAGACGATCAGCTGAGCGGGTCGTCCCCACATCGATGAAGGCCGCCTTGCCATTTTCCACTACCATGTGGCTGGCGGCAAAGCCTTCTCGCAAATAACCTGTGTCGACGGTGTAAACACCTGTACTCTCTTTCATAAGCTCAATATTCCCTGCACTGATACATGAAGCATGCCAGATTTTTTCTGGTCAATTGCATATATTTTTATCATCTTCACCAGACTTGTTGAAAGCGATGTTACGGCAATTGGTCTCCTGCACCCAAAAGGACGAAAGTAAACCAAACACAAGAAAAGCCAGCATCATCAGCAAGCCGCTGCGATAATCAATGTTGCTGTACACCCGAACACCATTGTCGATAGTGCCGTCCCAGGTCCGATCAGCAAGCCAGCCGAACAACGGCTGGATCACCGTTGCCCCCACAAAACAGCCCGCATTGGAAATGCTTACCGCTATTCCTGAAAACTCGGGGTGTATAACCTCCTTTGCACTTGCAAAGGTAATTACGAATGAAGCCCCGGCAAACCCCAGGCAGCCAAAGAGCATCATGCCCGCCAAACCCGGCGTCCAATTCGCATATATCAGCACTATCCAGCAGAAGATGTAGGCTATGAGCCCGCCGATCAGCACCGATTTTCTCTTGCCGATCCGGTCTGAAAACCAACCGAAAAATAATGCTCCCAAAGCAAATGCGACCAGCATGGTAGTCATGTAGTTTGCGGCCTCCGGGCGACTGAGACCATGCACATCCCGAAGATACGGCACTCCCCAAAGCCCCATAAAGGCGTAGATGGAACCCGTTACGCCAAGCTGCACCCAGAAACATGGCCAGATCCTGCCAACACTCAGCACCTGTATCAGGTTCTGCCACCAACTCCGGGTATCGACCTGCCCTGTTACGGAGGGAACTACAGGATTGGGTGAGACAAAGCCCATATCCTCCGGCTTATTGCGCACAATAAGAAAACCGATCACAGACAATACCAGGGAGAAAATACCGATACCAATAAAAATGGTTCGCCATTCCAGAAATGTAAGCGCCATGGAAAGCGGGCCTGCTGCCGTTACTGAACCGAGATTACCTATAAGCAGAGTCACTCCGCTCATCAGCCCGAAAACCCTGGCAGGAAACCAGACAGCATTATTTTTCATAATACTTACAAATACAACCGATACCCCTAATCCAACCAGAAACCTGCCGACACAGGCCATCTCGAACGAACCGGCCAGGGCAAACACAATGGATCCTAACCCGGCGGCAAGGTTGCCACCAACAATAGACGTTCTCGTTCCCAGCGTATCGGCAAGCACCCCGGAAGGGAGTTGCATAACGGCATAGACCATGAAATATATGGCGGACAGGCTACCAAGCCGGGCACCCGTCGCCTGAAAATCAGCCATCAGGTACTCAGAGACCACGGCCGGTGCCATGCGATGAAAATAGACCAGAATATAGGTAAGTATCAGAACCAGGAAAATAGACCAGCGGGCAGTCTCAAACTTCATGTCACGAGCCATGACACTCTACTCCTTGCAAGGCGACTATAGAAAGGAAACAGGCAGGGTGGTGGATATTGCCTGGGCGCACGCGACCGGTGCACCTCTGATCGGGACATATGCGAACCTGTCCGGACAGTCGGAAAAACAGCGAACAAAATTTTATAAACTATTCCAAAACTTGACGCAAACCTATTCCCCATGGAGCATGGAAATTGTTTATCTCAGCCACCGTCCATGCCAAACGGCTTAAAACTACAACTGTTAGCGGAACCTTCAACCGGTCATAAGTCTACTCCCACTTCACTTCGCCGGCCCTTTTCAGCTATCCTGTAAAGAGAGATCCATTACGTGCATCCCCTTCATTTTTTGCTGAGAGGTACTACATGAAAGTAGAATTCCCCTGTGATAACGACCAAATCGCCCTCGAACTCCCTGAAACTGTAAAGATTATTCAAACAAGCGAATTCCTGACTGAAAATTATCCTGAACATGCTGTTTCCAGTGCCCTCGAAAGCCCCATTGGCACACCGGCTTTAAGTGAGTTAGCCAGAACCCGCTCCAGCGCCTGTATTGTTATCTCCGATATTACCCGGCCGGTCCCCAACAAGATCATATTGCCGCCCATCCTGAAAACCCTTGAAGAGAGCGGTATTGAACGGCAGAACATCACCATTCTCATCGCCACCGGCATGCATAGACCGAATCTTGGTGATGAACTGGAATCGATGATAGGGGCGGACATTATGAACAGCTACCGTGTCGTCAACCACTATTGTCAGAAGCAGGATGAACTCAAGGAGATAACCAGGATCGACGATGCACCGATTGAAATCAACACCCACTACCTGGACGCCGACCTGAAAATCCTCACCGGACTGATCGAACCCCATTTCTATGCCGGATTCTCCGGGAGCCGCAAGTCAATCCTGCCTGGTATTGCCAGCTTCGACACCATGAAATTTATGCATTCCTATAAAGTCATCAGCCAGCTCGAAGGGGCCAACTGCAGGCTCGACAACAACCTGTTCCACCAGTACGCCATGGAAGTAACACAAAAAGCCGGTGTGGATTTCATAGTCAATGTGGTGATCAACAAGATGCGGGAACTGTGCGGGGTTTTTGCAGGGCATTTTGAACAGGCACACCTTGCCGGCTGCGAGATGGTCAAGGATCACGCAGTGGTGGAGCTGGACCAGAAAGTTGACCTCGTTATCACCTCGGCCGGGGGCTATCCACTCGACTCCACCTACTACCAGGTGAGCAAATGTTTGATCAGCGCCATGGATATCCTCAACAAAGGCGGTACAATCGTGGTCTTCTGCGGCTGCAGGGAAGGACTCGGCAGTGAGGAGTTCTGCACTATCATGCGCAGCAATCCAACCCCTGAGGATTTCAGAAAGCATCACAGTCAACCTGATAATTTTGTTATAGACCAGTGGTGCGCTCAGAATATCTACCAGGCTCTTGACCATGCCGGTCAGGTCTATATCTACTCGCCTGGCTTAAGCGATGAAGATGTAGCCAGATTCAGCGGGAAAAAGCTGGCAGATGCCGCAGAATGTCAAGCCGTGGTGAAAGAGCTGTTGACAACCCACAAGCGGGTTGTCGCCATTCCTGAAGGGCCTTACGTGGTCGGCAAAGTGGTAGGGAGTTAGGTGACAGGTGTGAGGAGTTGGACGGTGGACGGCGGACGGTGAGTGTAGCTTTGATAATGGCTATATGTCATTATCCTCTAAGAATTTAGCCGCCCGTGCCTCAGACCAGTAGACTTCGCCCGGTTGCATAAAGCCGACATGACCGCCATATGAAGGAATCTCCAGATGGAGATAGGTCGAAGCTTCAGCTTCTTTAACCGGGTAACAGGAATCGGCCAGAAAAGGATCGTCTTTTGCCTGCACCAGGAGCGTTGGCACCTTGATCGAAGGTAAGAACTGCAGGGAGGCACACTTGGTATAATAGTCCCTGGCATCTTTAAACCCGTGGATCGGTGCCGTGTACTTATCATCAAAGGGCAAAAAGGTTCGCATCCCGGCAAGTCCCTGGGTATCCAGGATATCGGGAAACATCTGCGCCTTTATCCTCACCTTCTCCCGCAAGCCCTTCATAAAATACTCCATATACAGACGGTTCTCTAATCGATCCAGCCGCCTGGAGGCATTGGCCAGGTCACACGGCACGGAAAAAGTAACTGCCGCCACGACCTCTGTCGGCACCTTAGCCGGATCTTCGCCAAGATATTTCAGGGTCTGGTTACCACCCATACTGAAGCCGATCAGTGCAGCTTTCTTATAGCCGCCGGTTTGCAATGTGTGGCAGAGCACGGTATGCAGGTCATCCGTAACCCCGGAATGGTAGAACCTGGGCAAGAGATTAGGTTCCCCTGAACAGCCCCGGAAATTGAGGCAGACCACATCCCAGCCCTGCGAGTTGAGATGCCTGGCCATCCCCAGCGGATATTTTTTTCTGGAGTTACCCTCAAGGCCATGACTGACGACAACAACCCGCTCTGCGTATCCCTGGCCCGCCAGATGCCAGTCTATATCCAAAAAATCACCATCAGGAGTGTCGATGCGCTGCCTGCGGCAACCGCCTGCCTGCATCTTTCTTAACAGGGTCGGATACAGAGTCTGCACGTGGCCATAGATAAAGGGAAACGGCGGCTGATATGAAGGTACAGTTCCAATCGGCATAATAGTTATTCCCCTGGGCTGACTTTAAAGGTCGTCATGGCAATTCCGGTAAAAATCAGGGCAATTCCCTGAAGATGATAGCTGTATATTTTCTCACCTAAAAACAGCACCGCCAGGATGGCACTGAACACCGGCATCAGGTGAATAAACGGCCCCGCCTTGTTGGCGCCGACATCACGTACCGCCCGGTTCCAGAAAATATAGGCCAGGATCGAGGCAAAGAGTGCCACATAGACAATAGTGGCTACAGAACCGGGAGTCACGCTCATCACCTTGCCGCTGGCCATCTCATAGAGATAGAGCGGCAGCAGCACAACCAGGCCTACCATTACGATTCCCGACTGGTAGGCAAGCGGGTGCAGCCCTTGGGGATACCGTTTCAGGTTTGCCGAATAGAGCGCCCAGATCACTGCTGCCACCAGCATATACAAATCGCCCCGGTTAAAACTCACCTGCAGCAGATGGGCCAGCTCGCCATGGGCTATGATCAACACCACGCCGGTAAGCGATACGAGCACACCGAAGCACTGGCGCACACTCATTATCTCCTTATATAGTACCCAGGAGCAGACCGCGATCAAGACCGGAATGGAGGAATTAACCAGAACCGCGTTGATCGCGGTGGTGGTCTGCATGGCCAGATAGACCATGGTATTGAACCCCCCCACACCCAAAATCCCCTGCAGGATAATAAAACGCGAATGCGTGCGGGCAAGTTCCCGTTGCCGCCAGAGATGGACTACAGCAAAAGAGAGCAGAATCAAAAGAGCGGTCATCCAGCGCCAGAATGCGAGGGTAAACGGCGGAATTTCCGTGTGCATTCCCCGGCTGATGACGAAATTACCAGACCAGAACAGCGTCGTTAACACCAACAACACGTATGACATAACAACCTGCTAATATAATGAGAAGAAATGGCTTCTGCCAGCGAAAGGGAAAATTGATCAGAGGTATCTCGGAAATTGCTATTTTTGTTCAGGCCAAGGACTTGAGAGAAAATTAAGCGGAGCGATATGAACAGATATTGCAAGCAGTAATTTTCTCTCTATAGCGCTGAGCTGGGCCCAAAGAGCATTTCCAACCGGTTTTACACCACAGTGATATCAAACTCCGGCGGATTCAGTATATGCTGCTTGACCACACACTGGTCCATGGCCCGTAAAATCGCAGAATGGTATTTCTCGGGAAAACCCTCCGGCAGGGTCAACTCCAGATTCATTTTTGGGTACCGTTTTTGTTCCTTATCCCATTCATACTTCATATTCACCTTCATGCCGGTGGTATCTATCTCGCGGGCACGACAGAACTTTAAGGCAAAATATCCAGCGCAGGTGGCAATCGAGCTGGCAAACAGCACAAAAGGAGAAGGCGCACTCCCGTCACCACCCGATTTTTCTGGCTGATCGGTTTCGATGACAAAATCACCGATTTTAGCTTCAACTTTCAGATTACCGGGAAAACATACCTCGATCTCACTCATTATCGCGACTCCTTGATTCTTCTTTACAGTCGGCTGCAGCGGCATAGGACACGATGCCACCTCAGCGATTAGATACGTAGCACAAAATGGTTGAGCAAACCATTGAAACTACCACTTTCATCCACGTATTTCACGAATAGAGATAGTCTGTTTATGGAATTTTGGAGGTTAACCGGGTTTTTCATCGGCTTTGGTCTACAGCGACTGCAACAAATGCTTTCCGGGTTTCGGCTCAACGCGCTGCAGAAGACTGGTTAACGCACCGCATATCTCCTGGCAATTTCGCATAACATCCTGATAGCGGTGGGGATGGCTTCATCGTTGAAATCGAATTGAGGGTGATGCAGGGAAGGAAGGGGATCTCCCTTTGGCTGCAGACCGAGCCAGAAAAAAGCTCCCGCCACTTCGCCCAGATAAAACGAGAAATCCTCTGCCCCCATGGAGGGAGGATAATTACGGATTATTTTTCTGCCCGGCAAAAAGGATGAAGCAATCTCAGCCACATAAACTGCCTCTCCGGGGTCGTTTTCCAAGAGCGGATATCCTCCATAAAACTCGATATCAGCCGAAGCTCCATGGGCGGCGGCGGTCTGCTCCACCAGCTCCTTCAACCTTCTCTCCAGTAGCTTGCGGTTCTTGTTGGAAAGCGCCCGCAGGGTTCCCTCGAGTACCACCTTCTCCGGTATCACATTCGGTGCGGTTGATCCGGTAAACTTGGGGATGGTTATCAGCGCAGGTTCCAGAGGACTTACATTCCTGGTTATAATCGACTGTACCGCGCAGATGATCTGGCTGCCGATCACCACCGGATCAATACCACGGTGCGGGGAAGCTGCATGACAGCCACGCCCATTGATAGTGATGGTGAAATATTTACTAGCTGCCATCATGGCCCCGGGGTTTAGGCCAACACTCCCCAACGGGAGAGCGGTTGTGCCATGCAGACCGTAAACCACGTCAACTTTTGGATCTTCCAGGCAGCCCTCGTCAATCATAACCCTGGCACCACCCTTATTTTCCTCTGCCGGCTGGAAGATGAATTTAACAGGGCCGGCCAGGTCGTCTACACACTCGGCCAGAACCATCGCGGCCCCAAGCAGGCAGGCTGTATGGCCATCATGTCCGCAGGCATGCATCAAACCGTCTTTTACCGAGGCATGGTCGATGCTGCTCTCCTCCTGCATCCTGAGGCAGTCCATATCGGCCCGAAGCCCGACACAGGGCCCGCTTTTGTCGCGCCCCAGAGTTGCCACGATCCCGGTACCGGCCACATCGGTGCGTACTTCCATGCCACCTATAGCACCAAGCCTGGTGGCAATGCGGGCTGCGGTTTCATGTTCTTCGAATGCGGGCTCAGGGTGCTTATGCAGCTCTCTTCTAAACTCCCGGATTGCTGGAGTAATATCTTCTATCAAACGTCTGAAATCTGTCATTGATCTTCTCATAAGTAGTCTGAGTTTTTGGCAAATTGTCTACGA
Source organism: Desulfosediminicola sp. (assembly GCF_048381775.1). Taxonomy (NCBI): domain Bacteria; kingdom Pseudomonadati; phylum Thermodesulfobacteriota; class Desulfobulbia; order Desulfobulbales; family Desulfocapsaceae; genus Desulfosediminicola; species Desulfosediminicola sp. The sequence continues at coordinate 237,374 of NZ_JBLXGE010000002.1, forward strand.
TTGCATCAACTCTTTCACGCCCTGCTCCAGCCCTTCCAGCGAAAGCTCATACATGGGGAAAATATTTTTAATCACCTTGATTGTGTGCGTATACGGCCAGTGACTTTCAGGGATCGGGTTGAACCAGATCGCGTGGTTGAAGAGCTCGGTCATATATTTCAGCCGTTCCACACTGGGTTTACCGCTGCGCTCAAAGGCATAGATAGAACCATCCTGGGACATAAGCTCATAAGGCGCCATGGAGGCGTCGCCAACTACAATCAGGCGGGTATCAGGGTCCAGCGAAACCATGCTGTCGATGGAAACCGGCTCTTTTCTCCGAGCGGGGTCCTTCCAGAGGCAGTCGTAGATAGTGTTATGAAAATAATACGTCTTCAGTTCCTTGAACTGAGCCCGCGCGTAGGAGAAAAGCGTCTGTACAATCTCAACATGGGGCTCCATGGACCAACCACCATTATCAATGGCCAGAATAATTTTTAACCGATCAACCACTCTTCGGTCAAAGATCATCTCGATCTCTCCGCCATTTTTTACCGTTCTATAGATGGTTTCCTCTACGTTGAGCCGGTCCTTCGCTCCCTGGGGAACCAGATGCCGCAAACGCTTCAGCGCTTCACCGATCGTGTGCCTGGTGAGTGGACCATCAGTTGCGTAATCACGGTACCTGCGTTCGCCGGCCACCTTGACAGCCGACTTATTGCCCGATGTGCCACCCACCCGTAACCCTCCAGGGTGATAGCCCGAGTGACCGACCGGCGAGGTGCCGCCGGTGCCGATCCATTTCGAGCCACCATCGTGCCGCCCTTCCTGATCACGCAGTCGCTCCTTGAAATATTCAAGCAGTTCATCCTGGCTCATACTACTCAGCTTTTTCTCATCGAGCCCGAGTGATTGAGCCAATTCCTTCGGATTTTGCAGCCACTCCTGCAATAAACCCGAAGCCAGCAGCTCAAACTCTTCCTCTTCCGGCGTTTTCAGTTCAACCCCTGAAAAGGTGTAGGCAAAAACCCGGTCATAGAGATCAAAATACTTTTCGCTTTTCACCAAAATGGTGCGGGCGGCTGTATAAAAGTCTTCCACCGAATTCACCAGGCCACTGTGCATGGCGCGATGAAACAGCAGAAAAGCGGTGGGGCTGACTGGGATGCCAACCTCTCGCAAGGTATAGAAGAATTGGATAAACACCGTGTTCTCCCTTACTGTTCTTGACCGTACAAACTTAACGGAAAAATCGCTTCTTCATCACCATGTTGGCCGAGCGCTCATAGTCACCGCTCTTTTTAAAAAGCACTCCCAGATAGGGAATCTCCTTGGTCAACCTATCGCCCTGGGCAAAATCAGGGTCAGCCTGCAAGGCTCGAATCCAGTTGATCAACTCCCTGGTGGCAGGCTTTTTCTCTACCCCGTCGATTTCACGCAGATCATAAAAGGTCTGAATGGCATTATCGGCCAGCTTCCTGTTCAAATCCGGGAAATGGGCGCGAAGAATTTTCCTCATCATTTTCGGTTCCGGGAAAGCGATATGATGAAAATTACAACGCCCGAGAAAAGGGTCGGAAAGATCCTTTTTGGCATTTGAAGTGATGATGACCACAGGCCGGTGTCGTGCCTGGACCACCTCATCCGTCTCCATGATATCAAACTGCATCTGGTCGAGCACATCGAGCATATCATCCTGAAACTCCGTCTCAGCCTTGTCGACTTCATCAATCAGCAGTACACAGCGAGAGTCAACCGTGAAAGCCTGGCCGATCTTGCCCATCTTTATATAGTCTGAGATGTTACTGACATTACGGCTGGAGTCACCGAAGCGGCTGTCATTGAGTCGAGTCAGGGTATCATATTGATACAGCGCCTCGATCAATTTCATGCTCGATTTGACATTCAAAATAATCAATTCCATCTCAAGGGATGCCGCAATTGCATGAGCCAACATGGTCTTGCCGGTACCCGGTTCGCCTTTCAACAATAACGGCATCTCCAGGGCCATTGAAATATTAACAATCTTTGCAAGCTCTTCATCCAGGACATAATTGGCGGCACCTCTGAAACGATTCACATTCATTGTTTGCCTCTTAAAATAATTCCGGGGATTTTCTTCTATTGCTGTCTCCGCTTTCCTCACCTGCCCAACTCATCAACATTGCACCAATTTGTCAACTACTATTTTACGTAAACGGAAGCCGCTTGCCCCGAAAAACGTTCTCTTTTCAATTTCCTCCAGAATAGTGGCTTAATCTCCGTACAACGCTGCGTATTGCAACCTCAGCATGAGAAAACTTCAACTCAGCAATACAAACATTCACCCAGGGGAGCCCGAAACAAATGTCTGACATGTGACAACCCTATTTATTTCTCCCTGTGTTATACAATTTTAAGATACGAGCACTGGGTAACCGGGTCAGATTCAGTGAATTGCTGGCGAGCTTTTTATGACGGTTTTTTCCCTCTATCAACGTAATGCTCCACACGCCCATGGACAAGGTTATGGATATGAGACCTCTCTCAGATGAAAGCAAGGAGGCATTCACTACGCGCTCCGGAGATTACTCAATTTTTCTGGATATCATGGAAAACTAGAAAAGAGGCCAGGATCAGTTTCTCACCTCCCTGTTTCAGGCAATCGGAATCGATCAGGAGATCGTGCCGGACCTCTACACCAATGCCGTGCACTACGCAGATGAGCTAACCAACCGCTCAACTATACATTTCTCATTCCATATCAGGAAATCACAGGCTCTACCCTCACGACAACTCACGAAGTACAACTGCATTTCAGATACTTAAAAAGCCGAACACCTTTACATAACCCTCCTTCGATGACCACGACTTTTGTGCCAAAAGATTTACCTGGAAAAAACAGCACCCCTTTACCCCTGACTCTTGATTTATCCATTACAGCATGCTATTGTCGTTTGTCTCTGTGACCGGGGCTTATCGGTTGCAGAGACCCGGTCGGGACGTGGCTCAGTCTGGTAGAGCACAGCGTTCGGGACGCTGGGGTCGGAGGTTCGAATCCTCTCGTCCCGACCATGTTATCGCACATTTCAGCCCGTTGAGTTTTTCTCAACGGGCTTTTTTTTATTTGCTTATACTCTCTCTGAAACTCAGCAGGAACTGATCGGGCGTGAGGTGCCAGGCGCAACAGTTAAAATACCTGATGTCCACACGAACAGATTTGCAAACAATTGGCAGAGACCTCCATCACCGAAAGCGGTACTTATTCATAATAAGTGAGTAGACAAGCCTGAATACACTTGCATCCAGATATCGATTTGCCTAGGATGATAACAATCAATAGCATTCCAAAATCATAGACCCTGGCCAGTCCCCGACCGGATCGCCGAACTCCACATCAGCTATGGAAAAAACATGAAAATATACCCACTCATAGGATTTGATGATATTCAATTTGGTTATACCAGGACTCAAGTACAAGACATTTTGGGCGATCCATCATTTTCTGAAATTATAGAATTTCCTGATGGAGGTTCTACCGATAGCTGGATTTATGAGGATTCAGGAATAGAGCTTAACTTTGATTCTGAAGAAAAGTTCAGATTAACAAGAATAACCTTTTCGTCAGAAAATGCTCAATTCGAGGGTGTCTGCGTCATAGGCAAAAGCGAAAAAGAATTATTGCAGAAGTTCCCTCAATTATTCTTGGACGAGTCTGCTGATGAATTCGGAAAGAGCTATGAGTATCCCGAGAAAGAGGCATCATTCTGGTTTGTGGATGGGAAAGTGGCAAATTTCACCTTATTTGTTCCATTTGATGATTCCGGTAAAAATATAATTTGGCCCAAATGAAATCAAGGCCCAGCTTATCTTCCGGTCAACACTGACCGGAAGATTTCCCGAACTGAGCTTCAATCCAGCTTTTATTGATTCCTTCTGGTGAAGAACCCGTATCTATCCTGCCCGGGACGATAGCCTCCCCACGTACTTACTCCCTAAAGATTAGCGCGAGGATGTGAGTACAAACCCTATTCCATTGTTCAGTATCCACCGACCGCCCTTCTATCAGACTGAGGCAGTAACGTTCCGTGAAAATTTCAAGCAATTACTGGTTCTCCTCTATTAACCATTGCCTCCTGCATGCTGAAAAGCTAAGTTAAGCGCCGAAAGCATAAGCAACTGCAAATCGTTGCTGTAAATAAGATTGCATTCCGCTGCTTTTTTTCAGCAAGCAAATCAGGTATGAATCAGAGGATTGAATGAACTTTCCGTCAATTTCGCTCAAACATGTGCTGGTATCCTTCGGCTGTCTCTTTGTTGCTGCCGTTATCTTTGTCTCTATTCTTGGCGAAAACAACAATGGCGTCAACGCCACCAGAATATTTCTTACCGCAGTAAAGGATCGAGATCATAACGAGATGCAACGCTCCTACTCCAGAACTGCGAAGAGTTTTACCAGTCAAGAGGAATCCACCCGCTATCATTTTATGGTCGAACTTGCCATGCTGGACCACTTCGAATTGCTCGACGCTGATGATTACCGAATGGATATTGATGCCGAATCACTGTGGTTCCCTTTTATCAGCGACCGCCATCTGCAGATGAATGTGCGATTTACTCCGATGGATGGAGGAAGTCTCTTGCACAGCAGCAATCAACTCCCGTATATCGAACGGGCAGTTACTGCAATCCGTGAGGATGGCCGCTGGAAGATCGAAGGCTTTAACCTGAAGGATTCTGATCTGAAGCGCTACTACCAGGAAACTGTTGCCAAGGTTGAATACCACAAGTTTATCGCCATGGCCAATAATGTAATTACTCTCAACACCCAGGCAATCGACCTGAGACAGATGAGCTCACTTGATCGCAAAGTCTTTATACACAGTCTGGAAAATGCAATTGCAAGTACCAGGGCAAGCACCGGAACTGCAGCCGCTATGGCTGCGGTCCAGTAACTGCTACCTTTATTGGTAATTCCTGCCACAGTATGACTGAAAAAGTTTTTCAGCCATACTGTGGTCGGTCCCGGTCGGGAAGAACAGCAGGCCCAACCCAGGCCTATGTCAAGTAACTTCACTAAATCTGAAACATATGGACGTAACCATTGTCGATATATCCAGGCTGGCAGGAGTGAGCCTGGCCACGGTGTCACGGGTGATTAACACCCCTGAAAAAGTCTCCCCTGGCACACGGCAAAAAGTGTTGAAGATAATGGAGGAGCATAATTACATCTATAATTCTCTGGCGGGAGGGCTGGCAAACAAGAATACCCGTACTTTGGGGATCATAATTCCGACCATTACCAATCCGGTCTTTGCTTTGGCAACAAACGGCTTCCAAAAAGCCGCTGTGAGCAAAGGATACTCGGTATTACTCGGCAGCACTGAATATTCAGCGGCCCAGGAATACCATTTAATACAACTTTTCATTGGAAAACAAGTTGATGGCATAGTTTTCACTGGAAGACCAATGCATAGTCAATCCATCGAGTACCTGAGACAGAGAAACATCCCCCTCATCATTACCTGGGAAAAAATTACAGACGAAGAGATATCTTATGTGACTTTCGATAATGCCCTTGCTGCCAGAAAAGCTGTTGACCACCTTATCGCTTTGGGACATCGGCGTATTGCATTTATTTCCGGAAAATTTGAGGCAAGTGGCAGGTCAGAAAGACGCTGGAAGGGGTATAAGGAAAGTCTGCAGCAGGCCCATATTGCCTATGATGATGATCTGGTTGTACTGACAGAATTTACAGTAATGGCCGGAAAAACTGCCGCGACCCAGCTCCTTCAACTCGATATGCCACCAACAGCCATTTTCTGCACCACCGACCTGCTGGCCTATGGTGCCATGGCCTCGGTCCAGGATGAGGGCAAAAAAGTCGGTCCGGAGGTCAGCATAATCGGATTTGACGACCTCGAAATGTCAGGTGTGATGAACCCACCGTTGAGCTCCATCAGGATACCGGCCTTACAGATGGGGGAGATTGCCGCCAAGACACTGATCGACAACATCTCCGATAAAACCAAAAGTGCTGTAAAACACATCCTGGATTCAAAGCTGATTGTCAGAAAATCAGTCGCACCTCCATGCGGATAATCTGCAAAAAAGAAGGCCCGATCCCTCACAGGGAACAGCCTTAAGATGCAGAACGGTCAATCAACTACCGCATACCTGTAATATTCAGGATTTATCCCTAGTTTCTTGAGGCGGTATACCAGCGTCGACCGAGGCATATCGAGCAGGTTCGCAGCACCTTTTTTGCCACCGACCATGCCCTTCGTAACTTTCAGCACTCTGATTATATTTTCTTTTTCCGCCTGATCTCTGGTTACCAGTTGCGTCGACCGGGCAGGTGCACTGGTACTCATCAGAAACATTCGCTCGATATCGTGGGCACTGACACGCTTGCCGGGCTGGAGGATGATGAGGCGCTTGACCATATTCTTCAGCTCCCTGATATTGCCCGGCCAGGAGTACCCGCTGAGCAGGGCGAAAACCTCGTCAGTAAAAACCGGTGGAGCCTTATGCATTCGCTCAGCTTCACTGGCGGTAATACTTTTCAACAGAATCGGTATGTCTTCAGCTCTTTCGCGTAACGCAGGCACTTTAATGGTCAAGGTATCAAGGCGGTAAAACAGATCTTGTCGGAACTCGCCATCCTGCACACACTGAAAGAGATCCTTATTGGTTGCCGCTACGATCCTGGCATCCACCGGTGTTGAAGAACTCTCCCCTACCCTTTCGAATCTTTTTTCCTGTAGAACCTGCAGTAACTTTGCCTGCAAGCCCAGAGGCAACTCCCCAATCTCATCCAGAAATATTGTGCCCTTGTCTGCAAGTTCAAAGCGACCCAACCTCTGTTTGTCCGCTCCGGTGAACGAGCCTTTGACATGACCAAACAACTCGCTTTCAAATAGTGAAGTAGTCAGTCCGGGACAATTGGTTTTAACGAGAAGATGATTTTTTCGATGACTTTTTTCATGGATGAGACGTGCCAGGAAATCCTTACCGGTACCAGTCTCACCTGTAAGTAAGATCGTTTCATCAGTATTTGCAACTTGTTCTATTGTCTCAACAACCTCTTTCATTCGCTGGGAACCGTAGTAAAAGCCGTCGACCTGATAATCGTGGCTGTGAGTCAACAGATATTCCTTTTCTTTCTGCAGATGCTGATTGGTCTGCCTAAGCGCCGTATAAGCCAGCATATTGTCCACCGCAATGGCAATCTGCCTGGACAAGGCATCAAGTAACTCGGTCAATTCCGTAAACGCAGGTGGCTTCTCCATATAGCTGAAATGGAGTGTACCGAGAATTTTTTCTCTGACAATTAACGGATAAGCAAGAGTAGTCCTGAGGCCCGCCTCTACCAGGTAACGGATTGAGCTGATATCTGAATATTGGGTCAAGTCGTCAAAAATTGCCGGTTGACCGGACGAGATAACAATTCGTGCTATCGCGCTCTGGTCGAGCGATCGCGCTCGATCATTAACATGACCACCGGGTTGAACTCCCACCGCACTGGCAAAATATTCAATGGCCTTTTTGTCATGATCGTAGACATTAATGGACAGACGGTCGTAGCTGAAATGTTTATGCAACTCTTTGGAGAGGGATTTAAATAGCCCTTCCCGACTCTTGCGGGCAGCAATGGAGTTGTTGATTTCAAGGATCAGCTTATAGCGGGTCTCTGCATTCCATTTCATACTGGCTTCCTTTGTAGTTAGGCTGCTCGAGTTTGATGGTTCCGGCGCTATTGTTTTGTGAAAAGCCGACAGATAATCCGCCCTTGGTGAGATACCTATCTCAAGGACCAACCTCCTCCACCGACAAGCATTGCGCATTTGCAGCCAGATTTCCGGCTGCACAGCTTCAACGGCCACTATGCAGCTACCCCTCACCGGATTGAGTGATTGAGGAGATCAAGAACATTAGCAAACACTTTAACAGCTGTGCTGATATACCCCAAATCGCCCTCTGCTCAATCACGCCTGAGGCAGCTAGGACCGAAGATGTTTCCGGTTGTATGTTTCACCTGAATTTTCAAAGCATGAAGCCAAATCATGCACCTTAATGTTTAAGATCTTTACTCGATTGTGACCAATTTTCAAGTCCAATATTCACCTCGAAGACCAATATTAAACTCGGTTTCAAACTCTTCAACCTACCGCGATATTCTTTTTACCGTGTAATAACAGGTCACTCACGGCATTCTCCAATGTGGCATAGGATTTGTAATGTATATTTGAATATTTACCCAAGGATACGAATGGACATTGAACTCAAATACGGCACCGGGAAAATTGAATTACACGTACCAGAGATGGTAGAAGTGACGATTCTGGAACCACAGGCAAGAACTCCTGTAGCCTCAGTTCAGGAGGCGTTGCAGAATGCTCTGGCCGCAATTCAACCGTGCCATCCCTCTTTTATGCAACACCGCAATAAAGAGTTCAGTGCCGCAATTGCAATCCCTGACGAGACCCGGGCATTACCAACGTCGGAAATACTTGCCGGCCTGTATGACTGGCTTCTCAGCTCTATTCCTTATTTACAGCCTGGGCGGATTACCATCGTTATAGGCGGTGGCCTGCAGTCGCAAGACGCGCAGACCGATATAAGCAAACTCGTTCCGGCTCATATCATCAGCAATTGTAAAATCATTCGCCATAATGCAAGCAAGAGCCAGGTCGCCGACTATGGGCGCACCTCAAACGGCACTCCTGTCTATCTCAACCAGGCGTTTGCATCCGGAGATTATAAAATCGTTGTGGGTCAAATAGAACCACATCAGATTGCCGGCTTTACCGATAGTATGTCAGGCATGGTCATCGGCTGCAGCAATGAGGCCACCATTGAGCATAATCACAGCCTGATGTTCGACGATAACGCCCGGGTTGGTCTCCTGCACGGCAATCCTGTGCGTGAAGATCTGGATGAAGCGGGACGCTTGATCGATGTTGATTTCGCAGTCGATGTTGTTCTGGCCCCCAACAAAGAAGTCGTTGAAATATTGGCGGGACCACCAGCAGACAATCTGGCCAAAGGGGCGAAAATCGCGGCGGATCTATATGGCGTCACTCTTGATGAGAAATTCGATATTGTTGTTGCAGGTTGCGGCGGGTACCCGAATGACATCAGTCTTTACACTGCACAAAAGGGCTTGCATCTCGCCTCCCAGGCAGTCAAGGCCGGTGGACATATCTTTCTGGTAACAGCGTTACCCCAAGGAGACGGTAAGGATATCTATTTTGATTACGTCTCTCAGTTCACAACTCCCGAAGAGGTATTGGCCGATTTCCGCAAGCAGGAATTCAATATGGAAGCGCCCAAGGCCTATCTCTTTGGAAGGACCTTTTGCGAATTTGATGTGGCAGTTTACTCAAATCTCGACAAGGGAATCCTGAAAAAATGCCACCTGCGGGCCGCCAATCCATCGCAGGTTATCGCAGAGTGGCTTGAAAGCTATACGGACACCAAAAAAATTGGCGTAATCACCGACGCCGGGACAACCTATTTTCGCACCTAAAAGCTAGGTCCCGATGGGTTATTGGTAGATGATTGGCGTTGAAATGTAAACGTTTACATTGAGGTCGACCGAGGTCGTGTAACCGGCATTAAGAGCGTGACGTTGTACCCCTTGCGCTCATACTCGGCTCGTAAGTTATAAATTTCTGGGGCGTATTTCTAAAATGAATATGTGGAAAAATGACAAGCGAAAAAGACAAAGCTGAACAATCCAACGTTGGGAAAGTAGGTGTCATTCTATTTGCTATCTCTTTCGGCTTGTACGTACTGAACGTGCTGGTCGGAAAAGCATCAGTTGTTTACGGATGGGAGATTTTCCACCTGGGCAATGTGGGTGAATTCCTGCTGCTGTTCACGGCATCCATAGCATTTATCGTTGCCGCGTTACATTCTGAAGCGGTTTTGAAAAACCGAAAACTAAAAGGGTAGGAGGATATTATGAGTGAGAAAAAGCTAACCGATGGTCCAAAGTCAGTAGAACGCCGCCGTTTCATGGAAATTACTGCTAAAGCTGGTTTTACCGCCGCAGTTGTTGCCATGGGAGCAGGTGTACTCGGTTCCAAAGAGGCCTCTGCTCAGGTTGTCAATGAGGAGAAAGAGCGCCAGAAGACGGCAAAGTACACCATGAATGTGGCCACAGCCTATAGACTCGGCGCGTCACGGACATACCCGATTATGCAGCTCGACTTCAAGGAAAACATCCAGAATGCCACCAACGGTCAGGTCTACGTAAAACTTGCTCCCGGCGGGCAGCTGGGTGCAGGCAGCGCGCTGGTCCAGAAGGTTCAGGCGGGCACCATCCAGGCCGCGCAACACTCCATTGCCAACTTCGCTCCTTTTGCCCCGGCAGCGGACGTTATCAACATCCCTTACTGGTGTGGCGAGAACCAGAAATTTATGAATCTCGTTACCTCTGATGCCTGGAAACAGGAATTGGATCCTAAAATTGAAGCAAAGGGGTTCAAGGCACTCTGGTATGTATGTATCGATCCACGCACCGTTGCCGTTCGCCAGGGCATCGACGGCCCGATCAGAACCCCGGACCAGCTGCGCGGTATCAAATTTCGGGTACCAGGTTCCAAAATCCTGCAGCAGTTCTATCAACTTATTGGCGCCAACCCCACCCCGGTCGCCTGGGGAGAAACCTCGTCTGCCATCAAGCAGGGTGTAGCAGATGCCCTCGACCCATCTGTTGAGGCATTGCTGGTATTCGGTTTTAAGGAAATACTTTCAAGCGTTACCTTCAACGCTGCAGTACCTGATTCCCAGGTCTTTTCCTGTAACCTGAAATGGCTGAGGAGCCTGCCAATCGATGTTCAGGAAGGTATCGAATTCGCCTCAGAGATTACCAGCCGGCAGAACCTTGCCAAGGTACCCGCGGCACGTAACTATGCCATGGCCGAGATGGCCAAAGCCGGTGTCGACTTCTATGTACCCACCGAAGATGAGATTGAGCAATGGGTTGCCAAGGCTGGTGCCCAGTTGCCTGCCTGGGATGCAATCAAGAAGGAACTGGTCGGCTCACTGGCCAATTTCGATAAATTGCAGGAAGCAGCGAATTCCTATAACAACTTCTACGTTCACGACATTTAAAAACACGTAACATCTCGGAGTGACAGGTAGAATCATTCTACCTGTCACTTCACCGATTAGCGAATTGAGGCTGGTGTATGCAATTTAATAAAATTATTAGAGAAATTGACAAGAATGGTGAGCGTTACCTACTTTTGCCTTTCTACACTTTAATTGTGCTCACGATTTCCATAGAAGTGCTCAGGCGTTCTCTACTCTCCTATTCATCAATATGGGCGGAAGAAGTTGCCAGATACGCCTTTATCTATGTGGCCTGGATTGGTGCCTCGTCTGCTATTAAGGAACGGGCTCACATCCGCATTGATGTGCTCCTTCCTCTGTTCTCCCAGCGGATTCGCGGTTTCATCTTTCTCTTTGGCGATATTATCACCCTGATTTTGGCGATCCTCGCTATTTACTGGTCTATGGAACCTGTGCTTACCTCCATTCATTTTGACTCCGTCACCCACGGCTTACGGATCAGTCAGGCCTGGTTTCTGGCATCGGTTCCTCTTGGATTTTCCATGATGGTTGTCCGCCTTCTGCAATCGATGAAGCGGGATATTAGTGATTTGAAGGCTGGAAGACCAGTATTCGAAGGAAACAAACTTTTTGATTAGGGGTAGAGGAAATGTATTATGAACACTTGATGCAGGCACCTGTAATATCACTGGGATGGGAATTCTACCTACCCGTCATCGGAATGCTGATCATGATCCTGATGGCGGTTCGGATCTGGGTCGTAATCGGGCTCGGTTCACTGGTGATGCTGCTGACCACCGGAGTTCTGCCCCCCACCTTGATGGGAGAGGCATTATTTGAGGGCATAGACTCATTCGCCCTCATTGCCGTGCCATTATTTATCCTGACAGGAGATGTCCTGGTTCGAACAGGGTTGTCAAACAAACTCCTGAATGTCGCTGAAGCGACAATGGGCTGGCAGAAGGCCGGCCTGGGCACATCCACCGTTTTAGGCTGTGGTTTCTTTGCCTGTATCTCCGGCTCTGATGCCGCCGATGCCGCAGCAATCAGCCGGATCACCATTCACAGGCTGGTAGAGAAAGGATACCCGAGGGGTTACGCCTGTGCCCTGGTGGCAGCCGGCGCCTGTACCGGAATCTTGATTCCACCTTCCATCGCCTATATCATTATCGGTCTGGTACTTGGAATATCCGCCTCGACCCTGTTTCTTGCCGCAGCCGTACCGGGAGTGATGATACTGACCTCGGTGATGATTACCAACACGATCGTCAACAAATTTAAGCTCTACGAAAATTCGAATATCGGCTTCAGCTTCAAACACTGGCTGGCGGCAATTTATGATGGTCGTTATGCGCTTCTTATTCCGTTTATAATCCTGGGTGGAATCTATTCCGGCATTTTCACCCCCACCGAATCGGCTGCCATAGCAGTAATGACAACCATCTCTATCGGTTTCTTGCAGGGTACCCTGAAGATCGCTGATTTTCCTGAAATGCTTGAGACATCGGCCAAGGTGAATGGTGTTATCATCCCGATCATCGCCATGTCCCATCCTCTGGCTCAGGTGCTGGCTTCTCTACAGGTACCCCAGGCATTCGTCTTCTTCATGACCTCACTCACAACCAGTAAAGTACTGATCGTCCTTATCATGCTCTTTATTCTTATGGTTGCTGGCTGTGTTATGGAGACAACACCCAATATTGTTATCCTCTCGCCGCTGCTGCTCCCACTCGCATTGGAGATCGGTATGCACGAGATCCATTTCTGCATTTTTATGATTACTGCGTTGGGTATCGGTTTTATCACTCCCCCACTTGGGCTTAACCTCTTTGTGGTGTCGGGTGTTACCGGGACCTCGGTGCTGGAGATATCGCGATATGCCCTTGCTTTTGTGGCGATGATGTTGGTTGTGGTTTTGATCATTGCCTTTGTACCACCTATTACCATGTGGTTAATCTGACCAGGAGTTATATAAGTGATAATCTGTAACCTTCTTCAGGCAGGGGCCGGATGACGGCAGGAAGAAGTATATAGAACGCTATACTTGTAAAATCAGAGAATTTTCCTTCCATTGACCAGAAATTTGTGGAAGGGGACAGGGTTCGGAATCTATTCGCCCCCTGAACAGTTTTCGAATACCTGAGCCCGTTGGACCCTCCTCAACGGGCTTTTTTATTACAGTAGCATTGCAATCCAACCAGGAACTGGAAGGCACTTTATGGCTGGCCGTGTCCGTTACTACTTACCTGGTATTTCCCTCGGATCTGTCATGTTCTCCGGTCTTAGCAAGTCATCCAGCTCTTGCTGCGAAAGCAGTTCTTTCTCCAGCAATAATTCATAAACGCTGGCACCAGTCTTTAACGCCTCTTTGGCAATTGCCGCAGACTGTTCATAACCGATAACAGGCACCATTGCCGTGATCAGGCCAATACTGTTTTCCACATATCCGCGACAGACATCCCGATTAGCTTCAATCCCGGAAATACAACGGGCAGCCAGAGTCACGCAGCCGTTTTTCAACACCATCATGCCGTGGAGCAGGTCGTAGGCAATTACCGGCTCCGCCATGCAGAGTTCAAGCTCACTCGCCTCCGCCGCCATAGAAACCACCATATCGTAGCCCATAACCTGATAACAGATCTGGTTCACCAACTCCGGGATAACCGGGTTGACCTTGCCTGGCATAATGGATGAACCTGGCTGCATGGCCGGCAGATTGATCTCATTCAAGCCGCAACGCGGACCGGATGACATCCAGCGAAGGTCATTGCATATCTTGGAGATCTGCACCGCAGCCAGCTTGAGATTGGCAGACATCTGCACAAAAATAGAGGCATTTTGTGTGCCTTCCACCAGGTTTTTCGCCCTTCTGAGCTCAAAACCACTCACTTCTGCCAGCTTCTCAGTCACCAGGTTCGCGTAACCTGGAGGCGAGTTGATCCCTGTGCCGATTGCGGTTGCCCCCATATTGATATCAAGCAGAGCATAGGCTGCCCGCTCAATGGACTTGATCGCCCCCTCGATCATCACCGCATAGGCACTGAACTCCTGTCCCAGCGTCATCGGCACCGCATCCTGATTTTCGGTACGCCCCATCTTCAATACATCGCTGAACTCCTTCCCCTTTTCGTCCAGAGCATTTTTCAGATCTTCCATGGCTCTGATCAGGCTTCGATTCGAGAGCAATACCGCAAGCTTGATAGCCGTCGGGTAGGCATCGTTGGTGGACTGGGAACAGTTGACATGATCATTGGGGTGCAGGTAACGATATTCACCTTTTCGCTTGCCCAGCAACTCCAGGCCACGGTTGGCAATCACCTCGTTGGCATTCATATTGGTCGAGGTACCGGCACCGCCCTGGAACATATCCACCGTAAAAAATTCGTGCAGCTTACCGGCTATAATCTCCTCGCATGCATCGCAGATCGCCCCCGCTTTTTTCTCATCAAGCATACCCAGTTCATAGTTGGCCATTGCTGCCGCTTTTTTAACCATGGCCAACCCTTCAATCAAATGATCGAAATTTTTAACCAACACGCCGGAAATAGAAAAATTCTCCATTGCCCGCTGGGTCTGCACGCCATAATAGGCGTGATCACTAATCTCACGCTGCCCCAGGGAGTCACTCTCAAGCCTGAAACCGCTCATCTCGGCAATCTCGTGCTGGTTCTCATACAGGCGGGTTGAAAGTACCTTGAGCCTCCTGTTGATTCCCACTGCCACGCGCTCAACAATGCGAAAATAGATCTCTGGTTTCGACTTTTTATACTCATCCAGCTGTTTGCGGTTGATACGCCACACCACCGCACCTTCTCTGGTATACGCGCCGTTGCTGTGGGCATCATCTTCTAAAAATGCGCCTTCACTTATCAGGGATCCAGGTACCATCGTCGCTATATGCCGAGAAGCACCATGTAGCCCGCGAACCAGTTCAACCCTGCCCTCGAGCAGGATTCCAGCCCACTGCCTTGGTGTCGATTCCTGAAAGAGCCACTCATTGGCCACATACTCCCTCCGCTCTCCCTTTTCAAAAAAGAACCGGATTTCTTCCTTGTTCAAGCCTGTAGCCTTCTTCACCTGTTGAAAAATAGCCTGCTCAATCTGCATGTACATCTCCTATTAATAAGAGTTCCATTTCATTATAATTACAGAACAACACCACCGATCAGAAAGCCCAGAGCGACTGCGACTGTAATGGTCACTACACCTGGAATTAGAAAAGGGTGATCAAATACATATTTTCCGATTCTGGTTGACCCTGTATCGTCAAACTCAACTGCCGCCAGGAGAGTCGGATAGGTCGGCAACACAAAAAGCGCGCTCACTGCGGCAAAGGCCGCTATAGCTGCGACAGGGCTGACTCCCAGAGCCAGTGCCGCCGGCATCAGGGCTCTGGTTGTAGCTGCCTGCGAATAGAGCAGCATGGCGGCAAAAAAGAGCACAACGGCCAGCAGCCAGGGTTTTGCTTCTAATAGATTTCCGGCAAAGATATTTATTTCATCGAGATGGGCTGCCACGAAAGTTGTACCCAGCCAGGCCACACCAAGTACACAGATACAGGCGCTCATTCCCGACTTAAAGGTGGCGGCATTGAGGATGTTTTTTGCCTCGATCTTACAAAGTAACGTGATCAGCGTCGCCGCTGAGAGCATAAAGGTGATAATGGCGTGATCACGAGCCAGGATAGGCTCCTTGAGCAACCCCACCATGGGACTGATTGCCGTGGCATAGAAGACTACACCGATAATCGCCACACAAAAGATCAACACCGACCGTTTTGCTTCTTTGGTTATTTCGCGCCCCTTGTCACTGGCCGATTCGTCAGACACCAGCCCCTTGGCAAGTCTATCCTGATATACCGGGTCATCTGCCAGCTCTTTACCAAGAAAATTTGTTACCAATGCCCCGACCATTACCGCAATAAAGCTGCTGGGAATAGCGATGATCAGCAATTGCAGATAATCTACCCCGACCTCTTCAAGCTCAGCTGCAAAAAATACCACGGCGGCGGAAATAGGAGAGGCCGTTATAGCAATCTGTGAGGCCACAGTCGCGATTGCCAGCGGCCTGGAAGGTCTGATTCCTTCCCTCTTGGCTACCTCAGCTATAACAGGAAGGGTTGAAAAAGCGGTATGCCCGGTTCCTGCAAACATGGTCATTACGTACGTTACAACTGGTGCCAGAAAGGTGATGTATTTGGGGTTCGCCTTCAATACTTTTTCAGCCAGCCAAACCAGATAATCGAGTCCGCCCGCTTCCTGCATTGCTGCGATTGCTGCGATCACTCCCATGATTATCAGAATAACATCCATGGGAATGGCACCAGGTTCAATACCGAAAACCACCGCCAGAGTCAGCACACCAAAACCACCAGCAAAGCCAATACCGATACTGCCAATCCGTGCCCCCAACCAGATAAAAAACAGCACAACAAGCAATTCAATAATCCACATAATATCCCCACAAAATCTCTTGAGTATTTGGTAAATTAACTTGCATAACTTTTGTTACTCACACCCGTTTACTGCTCTTGCGCCGGCAGCACATAACTGCCGCTCATCTCCCGGGCATACCCGCCGATAGTGGTAATGTTGTCCATAGACTGGAAAATAAGTGACGACCAGACAAACTCGATAGTACCCGATATTCCTTTCGCTTTTCCGCTACCGCCTATAATCTCTCCTGTGACCCTGTTGCCCTCTTCTAATGGCTCGGTATCCAGCAGAAGATAAATTTCAAAACCATCCAGGCTCCGCCAGACACAGCGAACATCACCACCTGTTTCACTATCGGCCAGACCTATACACTTTCCCCAGAAATCAGTTGAGCCGATCACTGGCTCCTTTAAATTGACATGACCTGCCAGCTGCACCAAAGAGGCCGTTCTCTCCTCTCCGAGAACCATATTGGTTGCTCTACCGTTCGCTACCCAGGTACCGGTTATAATGCCTGATTCCTCTCCATGGACCTGACTCGGTCCGCCGCATAATACTGCCATATGAAGGCCGACAAGTAGTACGACCACTGCTATTCGACGCATATCTCCCATAAGCTTCGCTCCTGAATCTGTTCCCGTTGCTGGGATGAATTTTGTTACTGTAATAGACAAAAACATCTCTCTGCCGGAATCGTTTGAAAGCGCACAACTTTCCAAGCGAACAGCTGCTGGTGGTGTTATCACCAGCAGCTGTTATCCGACGAGATGTGAAGTTACTGTTTCTTAAAACCTGAACTCACACTACACAGACACAACATGGTAAAAGGCAATACAATTTATTATGTATTACGCTCCAGCTTTTAGTCAATTTTTTTAGAAAAATTATGAGGATAAAGCCACAATGCAGGACTTGAAGAGAGGCGACAGGGAAGTCGCATATGGGAAGGGGATACCTGACTCACACGGCAAAGTGAATCAGGCAGTCTGGCAATACAGGATATTTTTAGCAGGCTTTGAACCTGCGCCGCACTTTACGGTAGAGCTTTTCGGCCTGGTAGGAACTGCGTACAAAAGGTCCGGCAGCAACACCTGAGAAACCGCGTTCAAGTGCCCGTTCTCCGAGTCGGTCAAACTCTTCTGGTTCAACAAACCGTTCCACCGGCAAATGATTTTTTGAAGGTTGCAGATACTGCCCCAATGTGAGGATATCACAACCAGCTTCAAGCAGATCATCAAAGGTTTTCATGAGTTGATCAGGGGTTTCGCCAAGCCCCACCATGATGCCCGATTTGGTCACCATCCGGGGGTCCTGTCGCTTCACCTCAGCAATCAGTTCGAGAGAACGCTGGTAAATCGCCTCCGGCCGCACCCGGGGATATAACTCAGATACAGTCTCCATATTGTGGTTCAGCACATCAGGCCTGGAGTCGGTAATGGTCTTCAAGGCCTGCCAATTCCCCTGCAGATCTGGTATCAGCACCTCGATAAGCGTCTTTTCCCTGCGAATGCGCACCGCGCTGATGGTCTCTGCGAAAAGAGTCGCACCACCATCTTCCAGATCATCTCTGGTTACAGAGGTAATCACTGCATATCGGAGCTGAAGAATGTCAACGGCCTCCGCCACCCGGCCTGGCTCATCAGGGTCCGGCAGGGTAAGCGGCTTATGTTCAACAGCGCAGAAATGGCAGTTCCTGGTACATCTCTCCCCCAAAATCATAAAAGTGGCAGTGCCTTCCGAGTAACACTCGTATTGATTCGGGCATTGTGCTTCCTGGCAGACGGTGTGCAGATGGTTATTCTTGAGAAGATTGCGCATCTTCTCATATTCCGGACCAGTGGGCAGACTTCTGCGCAGCCAGCGTGGCTTGCCCCTGGTGATCCCGCCCTTGTTATTACATCCTGCCATTACATTTTTCCTCTGTTGAACTCGTTCAACTTTCTTCTGCCGTCTTCGACAAAGGAAGCTGATCCGGGCGTATTTCTGTAAATGTATGTGGGAAAATTCGCTCTAACTGTTGGGGAAGGCTCTGAGTCAGCCGGTCAATAGTCACCTCGCCGCCAACCTCATGGGCAAGAGAAGTCATGCTGACACCGGTCAGGCCGCAGGGATTGATCCAACCGAATGGCTCAAGCGATGGATTGACGTTCAAGGCCAGCCCATGGAAGCTGACACCATGCCGGATGGCGATACCGATACTGCCCATCTTCTTATTACCAACCCACACCCCATGATTGCGCTCGTCGCGGCGGGCAGTCACTCCCACCCCGGCAGCAAGATGAATCATCAACTCTTCGAGCTTTTCAACATACTCTGTTACTGTCAGGCCGGCCTGTTTCAGGTGGATAATCGGATAGATCACCAACTGCCCTGGCCCGTGATAGGTAATCACACCGCCACGCTCAATCGGTATCACCGGGATGTTTTTCTCGGCAAGGAACTGATCTGAAACCATCAGGAACTCCCGACCGCCACGTCGGCCGAGGGTGTAGACGGGTGGGTGCTCCACCACTAAAAAGATATCGCCGCAGCCAGCCTCTTTGTCATTGGGCTTTAGGTTGCGGCGATATTCTACCAGACTGGTTTGCAGCTTATAGACAGCCTGGTACTCCATGAGTCCCAGGCTGCAGAATGAGCCGTTCATAACACTCCTACCTACCCGCAAAGACACGGCTTACGCGCCGCCAGTGTCTCATCCAGACGCTTCAGCTTGGTGCGGGTCGGTGCCTCGTGGAGTAGATCCGGGTTGGTTTTGGCCTCCTCCAGAATATGCAGGATCGATTCGATAAACTGATCGATATCTTCCTTACATTCAGTCTCCGTAGGTTCAATCATGATCGCACCCGGCACCACCAGCGGGAAATAGACCGTCGGCGGATGAAAACCATAATCAATCAGGCGCTTAGCGATATCAAGCGTGGTGATCTTCAATTCCTGCTGTCTACTGTCGGAGAAGACACACTCGTGCATGCACGGCTTATCGTAGGGCAGATGCAGGTATGGTTTGAGCTTCTCCTTGATATAGTTGGCGTTGAGCACTGCCAGCTGACTGGCCTTCTTCAGGTTCTCGCCACCCATGCTGAGGATGTAACTATATGCCCTGACCAACACGCCGTAGTTGCCGTGGTAACCGTGAACCCGGCCGATTGAATCAGGGTTGTCCCAATCAAGACGATAGCTGTTACCATCTTTTACCACATGGGGTATCGGCAGAAATTTTTTCAGCTCTTCGACCACACACACCGGGCCGGCGCCCGGCCCGCCACCGCCATGCGGGGTGGAGAAGGTCTTGTGCAGGTTGAGATGGATAACATCAACCCCACATTTTTTCACATCCACCACACCCATAACCGCATTCATATTGGCGCCGTCACCATAGACCAGACCGCCCTTGGCATGAACGATCTCGGCAACTTCCCGGATATTGGTCTCGAAAAGCCCAAGGGTGTTGGGATTGGTGACCATGATGCCCGCAGTCTCCTCATCCATCAGCTCTTTTACCGTATCGATATCCAGTACTCCGTCAGCGCTGGATTTCACCGGCACCGGCTTATAGCCACAGAGCGCGGCAGAGGCCGGATTGGTGCCGTGAGCTGTATCTGGAATAAGGATCTTGGTACGTTTTGAACCTCTTGACTTATGATAGGCGTCGAATATCAGCATACCGGTCAGCTCACCCTGGGCTCCGGCTGAAGGCTGCAGGCTGGCAGCATCAAGGCCGGTGATATTGACCAGGTACTGCTGCAGATCATACATGATCTTCAGGGTTCCCTGTACATATCGATCATCCAGCATCGGGTGCGCTGCGGCAATGGCGGGGTTGGCCGCCTGCTTCTCGTTGATCTTCGGGTTGTACTTCATGGTGCACGACCCCAGGGGGTACATACCACTGTCAACTCCGAAGTTCCACTGGGAGAGGCGGGTATAGTGGCGAACCACATCGACCTCGCTCAGATCGGGGAAATCGGGGCCAGCGCCAACCAGGGCACTATCGAGCTCTGCTGCAGGCACATCGCAGGCCGGAATCGACATACCCTTGCGGCCTTTCTTACCCTTCTCCCAGAGCAGCGGTTCCTTAAAAATCAGACCGGTAGTACCGGGACCATTTACGGGTTCGTGTTTCATCGCGACACCTCCTGAATGACAGCATCGATATCTTCCCTGGTCACCGTCTCGGTGGCACAGAAGAGATAGCAGCCCTTGTATTGCGGATAATATTTACCGACATTGATGCCAGCGACAAAACCCCTTTCAAACAATTTTTCGTAGACTGGCTCAAAATCGAACGAAAAGCGAACCAGAAACTCATTGAAGGTCGGGGAGTCAAAGACAATCTCTGCTCCTGCTTTCTTCAACTCCGCTTTCAGGTACTCGGCCTTACTGTGATTGAGCCGGGCAAGCTCACGCAGACCGGTGCCGCCGAGGGTGGCCATGAACATACCCGCCATCATGGCACAGACTCCCTGGTTGGAGCAGATGTTGGAGGTGGCCTTCTCCCGTCTGATGTGCTGTTCACGGGTAGCAAGGGTTAAAACGAAACCGCGTTTGCCGTCACGGTCAACAGTCTCGCCAACGAGACGTCCCGGCATATTGCGGGTGAGTTTCTCGCGGCAGGCGAACATGCCAAGCCCGGGGCCTCCGAAAGAGCGATTCAGCCCCATGGACTGCCCTTCACCGCAAACAATATCGGCACCACATTCACCAGGATTTTTGATCAGGCCGAATGCCAGTGCCTCGGTAAAGGAAGCGATATAGATTGCATCAATTGCGTGAATTTTCTCGCCTGCTCCAGACAGATCTTCGATCACCCCAAGAAAGTTGGGTGACTGAATGGCGACTGCGGCAAGATCATCCACACCCTCCAGAAGACTCAGGTCGGTGCGACCGTCGTCACCAATCGGCAACTCGACAATCTCGAACTCCGTGGCCTGCAGGTAGGTCCTCACCACCTGGCGATGATGGGGGTGAATACCTTTGGAAACAGCGACCTTCTTATTTTTCTTCTTGATCCTCAACCCCATCAGCAGTGCTTCAGCAAGCGATGCAGCCCCATCATAGATCGAGGCATTTGCCACATCCATGCCAAGCAGACGAGCAGTCAGGGTCTGATATTCATAAATACCCTGCAAGGTTCCCTGAGCCATCTCAGGCTGGTACGGGGTGTAGGCGGTGAGGAACTCGGACCGGCTGGCCAGAGCCCTGATCATTTCCGGAATATAATGATGATAGCTGCCTGCCCCGACCAGCACCTTATGCTGGGGGGTAACTTCCAGCATATTACCGATTTCGGTCATGTGAGCATCGAGTTGCCACTCGGTCATAGCTTGAGGCAAGGCTATCTCATCATCTCTTCGGCAATCGGGAGGGATTGTGCAGAACAGATCATCCAGCGTCTCTTTGCCAACGGCTGTCAGCATTTCGGAAATTTCTTCCTCGGTATGGGGCAGGTATCTCATGGCTTATCCCTTGAGTGAATCCAGGTACTTTTCAGCGGTCATAAGCGCATCATAGTCGCCGCTGTCCGCAGGCTTTATTTCTACGATCCAGTTGGCATAGGGGTCTTCGTTGATCAACTCCGGAGAATCTTCGAGGGCCTCGTTGATGGCAACGACCTCACCGCCTAATGGCAGATAGAGTTCGGAGACCGCCTTAACAGACTCAAGCGATCCGAATTCATCACCTTTTTCCAAGCTGTCACCGACCTCAGGAAACTCCACAAAGACGATGTCTCCCAGTTGATCCTGGGCATAATCGCTGACACCTATCTTAATGGTGTCACCGGTCACCTGTGCCCACTCGTGATCTTCCGAATATCGGACATCGGCAGGCAGATTCAACTCACTTAATTCTTTCATTGGCCATCCTCCTTGAATTCTTTTTGCTTAAAGCATCTCTTTCATCGGTCTGCGCGCGGTTCTGTCGGGACGCACGTCAGAGACAATCTCAACTTTGATTTTCTTTCTTTTACCATCAGTTAAAATAACCTCCGTACCAACCGGGAGATTCTCACTGATTTGCACAAATCCACAGCTCAGTCCCTTGGGACTGAAATCTGCCGGTTTGCCGCTTTCTTCACTGCTGACGATGGAATAAATTCTGCCGTCTACCCGGCCTATGGCCATATCAGTGGCGCAGGTAAGAATCCGGCCGAGATGGTTCCCTTCAAGATCGGTGACAAAGGTAGTGTCGGCCACCACAATTTTCCGTGGATCGTAGCCGGCAAATGGCAGGGTGTGCAGGTAATTGGCAGTATCGGCAAGCGCATCACTGCCGATAAAGGATTTGGTAAAACCGCTGCCGTCGTCATTATAGGCTACGGCAAAGGGCCAGGGATTTGCCTTAAAAGGCCACGGCCCTATATCCTGATGGGAAAGCGGCAGAACAGCACCGGCTCTCAGCGAATCACGTGCAGCCAGACCGCAGGGCAGTACCCCAAACTCCTGACCGGCCTCAGCCACAGCCCGCCAGACTTTTACGAAATCATCGATACTGAGGAAAAGTTCAAAGCCGAACTCACCGGTATAACCGGTTCTGGAGAGCATTATGCTGGTGCCATCAACCAGGATTACCGGCTGTTCGGAAGAAATATCGTCAAAACCACCTTTGAAAGAGAAATAGACCAGTTTGTCAAAAACGGTTTCGGGGTCGGCCAGTAGCTTCTTCATCACTTTGGCAGCGAGCGGCCCCTGGATGTCCATCTTGCCGACACGATCAGTGCGGTCTGTCACCACCGCGCCATATTCGCCGTTATTTTCTACGAGTCTGGTTGCAATCCCGGCTCCCATACCGGCGTTGACCACCACCATATAAGCGGTTTCGCCGGTCTGGTAGACAATGGCATCATCAAGGGTGGTACCATCCTGGTTGAGAAAAATTCCGTAAACGCAACGGCCGGTACTGAGTGGATTTTTTTTCAGGCCGACACAATGATCGAGATCCTTGCTGAAGCAGAATTGCAGAAGAGCTCTCGCGTTTTCACCCGTTACGGTTACCACGGCCATGTGACTGGTATCGAATATGCCGGCACCGGTAATAACTGCGAGGTGCTCGGCTTTTACCCCGGCCCGATACCAGAGGGGCATCTCATATTGACCAAAAGGTGCTATATTTGCACCATGCTCCACATGCCAGGAATGCAAAGCGGTACGTTTCAATTCGTCCATGTAGATCCTCGGATAGTTGGCCCCGGTCCGGCAGCGCTCACAATCGAGGTGCTAACTGACCGTTACAAGGGCATGGGCAGTTTCAGATTAAAACTTTTATAAACCACAAAGCTTTCTACTGAGCGTACGTTTTCTATAGTGGAGACTTCCTCGGTATAAAACCTGAGCATGGTGAAATCCTTGGTCAGCAGTACGGTTACGATGAGATCGTAGCGCCCTGTAACAACACAGACCGAGGTGACACCCTTCAGCTTGCTGAACTCTTCGCCTTTTTTGACCAGATCCATGTCCTTGACCTTAACTCCGACCATAACTACCCCGAGATCGGGTATAGCTTCAGGGTCGACCAGGCCGGCGATATCCAGCACACCTTCGTCTGTGAGTTTACGGACACGGGTACGAACAGTCCCCTCCGATACACCAAGTAAATCGGCAATCTTCTTGAATGGCACCCTCCCATCCTTCAAGTGACGTATAATTGCCAAATTGATTTCATCGATGATCATCACATTCCTCCCCACTTCTCTCTATTCTCTTTAAAAGATTACGTCAAACTAAAGATACTGTCAACTTAAAGCGTTAAATTTCACGCATATCGTATTTTCAAAGCATTTTTCTGACATGTTCAACGCGTTTACCTGAATTTCAGCTGTATCTTCCTATAACTACAGCACGAACTGTGCAGAGAACCTGAATATGGGTAGAGCTATCCTGTGCAAATGAAGAAAACCAGGCGTTGGTTTTCTGCCTGTGCAACCTGCAACTGGTGGGAAATGGAGGCGAAGCAGATTTGCCGGAACGCGCCCTTAAAACTCAGGCATGGGAAGAAACAATCTGACCGTAAAAACCGGATTGGGCTAATAATATACTCTATTTTCGGGAAATAGTTTAATATCATTTTGCTTTCACTATTGCACTCTACAGCCCATCCTCCGGTCGACCCATACATATAAATCCATGTGGGAGTCAGGTTTTTAAATCTTGACAAGCTGCCAACCACTGAACATGATTTTATGTTGAATCAGTAATATATCTATTCCTGGTGCGTTACAGTTGCCCGTCTGCTCACTAGCAGCGCCACCAGCCCTCTAACCTCAAGGAGTGAATATGGATTTCAATTATTATATCCCCACCAGGATTCTTTTTGGCCCAGGCAAGCTCAATGAACTCGCAAACGAGCAACTGCCAGGAAAAAAGGCACTGGTCGTAATTTCCGGCGGCACTTCCATGAAGGCCAATGGGTATCTCGACAGAGTGGTCAGCCTGCTCAACACGCAACAGGTTGAAGCTGTCGTTTTCGATAGAATTCTGCCCAATCCAATAAAACAGCACGTCATGGAGGGAGCGGCGATCGCCCGCGAAAAAGGTTGTGACTTTGTCATTGGTCTTGGCGGCGGCAGCAGCATCGACAGCGCCAAGTCCATTGCCGTAATGGCCAAAAACCCTGGCGACTACTGGGATTATATTGGTGGTGGCACCGGTAAAGGCCACCCGGTTGAAGGTGGTGTGCTGCCTATCGTCGCCATCACCACCACCGCGGGCACCGGCACCGAAGCCGATCCCTGGACCGTAATCACCCACGAGGAGCGCAACGAAAAGATTGGCTTCGGCACCCCCGAAACTTTTCCGGTACTCTCCGTGGTCGATCCTGAGTTGATGCTGACAGTCCCGCCCGAGCTTACAGCCTACCAGGGCTTTGACGCCTTTTTCCACGCAGCTGAAGGGGTTATCGCCAACATTGCCACACCGGTGAGCGATATTTACGCGCTGAAATCAATTGAACTGCTGAACACTTCACTCCCGGCTGCAGTGGCAAATGGTCAGGACCTGGAAGCGAGAACCAACGTCGCCCTGGCCAATACCCTCTCGGGTTTCGTGGAATCCACCTCTTCCTGCACCTCAGAGCACTCTCTGGAACACGCTTTAAGTGCCTACTACCCCAAACTGCCACATGGAGCCGGACTCATCATGCTGAGCCAGGCCTATTTCACCTTCTTTGCCGATAAGGCACCAGAGAGGCTGACCCTGATGGCTCAAGCCATGGGTAAAGATGTGAACAGTGTTGAGCCTGAGCGTCAGCCACTGCTGTTTATAGAGGCCCTGGCAGAGCTGCAGAAGAAATGCGGAGTGGACAACCTGAAGATGTCTGACTACGGAATCAGCGAGGAAGATATCCCCAAGTTAGCGCAAAACGCTTTCGATACCATGGGATTTCTATTCACTCTTGATAGATATGAAATGACGCTGGATGATGCCATATCCATAATCAGGAAGGCGTATAAGTAATCCGTGGGACGTTGGAAGTACACGTTATCTGTTACTTGAGGTGACTACACAATTACTTCCAACGTCCAACTTCATGCCTCCAACGCCTTCCACCTCACTCCTCACCGTAGCCCTCCGATTCTGACAGCGTCTTATACCCACCCCACACCCGGGTTGCCGTGGTCAAGAAACAGAGTACGGCAAAACACCAGGCCATTACCGGAAATGCGGCCGGGAACAGACAGATCGCCACAAAAAAGAGGATTGTCTCAGTACCCTCGGCGAGACCTCCCAGATAGTAAAAACCTTTATGGGGGTAGGTAATATTTACCAGTCCCCTACGCTCAGCCATGATGGCGTAGGCCAGAAAACTCGCCCCCGTTCCCACAAAAGAAAAGATCAGTACGGCTGCCGGCAGGCCATTGACCGCGGGATCGGCCAGGCCAAAGCCGACGACTACCCCGGAATAGAAGATAAAGTCGAGCACAATATCAAGGAATCCACCCGCGTCGGTGGTGACCTTGATACGAGCCAGTGCCCCGTCCAACCCATCTGCGATTCTATTGATCAGGATTAAAGCAAGTGCTGTCAGATACCAGCCCATTGCCAGGGCCGGGATGGCCAGCATACCAACCAGAAAGCCAGCCAGGGTTACCTGGTCTGCAGAGACACCCCGTTTATTGAGCCACTTTGCTCCGCACTCCAGTCCGCCCTTAAGCCAACCAGTTGTCCAGCGATCAAGCATTCATGTCTCCTGCCAGTTGCGGATTTTGGCGTAATTCAATCACCGCACCACCACAGCTATCCTCAAAATCATGAGTCACCAGAAGGGCCGGGATAGCCAGAAAAGCAATCTGCTCGTGCACAAACTCCCTGAAGCTTGCCCGCAGTGGTTTATCGAGCTTTGAAAATGGTTCATCAAAAAGAACAGCCTCCGGCTTGGCCAAAAGTGTTCGAAGCAGACTCACCCTTGCCTTCTGTCCACCCGAAAGGGTCGCCACATCACGCCGGATAAACTCTTCAAGTCCGGCCCGTTTTAGATTGTGCACGATAATTTCCTCCCGCTCAGTCCGTGACAGGCCCTGGGGTAAACCAAAGGCCAGGTTGCCGAACACATCAAGATGGGGGAACAACAGATCGTCCTGGAAAAGGATACCGACCCGGCGCTTTTCCATGGGCATATCATTCAATCTTCTACCATTTAAAAAGATATCACCGACAACTTTAAAACCGTGTACCAGATTACCGGCAACGGCGCCAAGGAGAGTTGATTTACCGCAACCGCTCGGCCCCATGATGGTGGTAATCTCTCCTGCACCGATGCTCACGTTAACCGGTGCAAAAAGCTGCTCCCCTTTATGATGAACCTGTACCTCATCCAAACGTAAAGTCATCACCATTCCCCTTTTTCATTCTGCATCGCACGTCTGTTACGAAAGGCCCAGGCAGGCAGAAAAATTGCCAGGGTGTACATCAGCATCGGCAACAAAAACTGACAGAGCGCATAGACCGCCACAACCCTTCGATCCGACCCACCGGCAAGGCTAACTGTCTCGGTGGTAATGGTCATAAACCGGCCCGCTCCAAGATACATCGTCGGCAAATATTGAGCCACACTTACCGCGAAACCGGTTGCTAACGCAAAAACAATCGGCTTGGCCAGCATCACCAGTTTGACCCTGAAAAAGCTACGTAGCGGTGAACCGGATAAACTCACCGCCACCTGGGTATAACGATTGTCAAAACCTCTATAAACACCAGAAAGCGTAAGAAAGACATATGGCAGAACAAAAATAAGATGAACTCCCACCATGCTCAGCCAGGTTCCCTCAACACCAAACAAGACCGCAATGGTCTGGATACCGAACAGGAATGCAATCTGTGGCACCAACAAAGGCAGATAGACCAGCCACATGACCTTCTGGCTATCCGCCCTGCGCCCTTTTCGTGCCAGCTCAATCTCATTTTCGAGACAACCTATTACCAGCACTACTGCAATGAGAGTTGCCAACACCCCGACCACAAGAGCAATCCATACCGGCTCAGCAGTCTGGGACACTCCACGGGCCCAGAACCTGAGGCTGTAGACCCCGGGCAACGACTCAGGAAATCGCCAGCTCCGCGTGAAAGACCAGAGAACAAGCACCAGAAATGAAAGCAGACTGACCAGCAACAGCAGGGCAGAGCTGAAATATGCGGTCGCTCCCGACAAACCGAATCGCTCTGAGATTGAACTGCGGCTGCCGTCAATGAGCCTGTCCCTGCTCAAACGATTGATAATCTTTTCGGCCAGCAGAAAAACGGCGATTGCCGCCATCACCAGCAAAAAA
The DNA here is from genome assembly GCF_048381775.1 of Desulfosediminicola sp. Taxonomy (NCBI): domain Bacteria; kingdom Pseudomonadati; phylum Thermodesulfobacteriota; class Desulfobulbia; order Desulfobulbales; family Desulfocapsaceae; genus Desulfosediminicola; species Desulfosediminicola sp. The sequence continues at coordinate 265,610 of NZ_JBLXGE010000002.1, forward strand.
AGCCAGGTCGCACCCGCGGCCCCCAACAGACGATACCCCACGTCTGAATCATTAAACCAACGATCCACCAGGACCGATAACGTCGGCGGTAGATTCGGCCCCAGAATCAAGGCCACATCCACAACACTTAAAGAATAGGCAAGTACTGCTAAAACCGGCAATCGCAGATGAGGGTAAAGTTGCGGCAGTACCAACCGGGTCCAGATACGGGACCTGGAGTAGCCGAGACTGTGGCCGACCCAGAGTGTTCTGCGGATATCCAACTGATTGAGACCGCTGAGGCACATTAAGAGTAAAAAAGGAATTTCCTTGAAAGCAAGGGCCAAAGTCAGGCTGATCCCGTATGCATCCTTCACGGTTGCCCAGCCCGGCGGCACCTCAAACCCTGTTAACTCTGGTGAGATAATCCGCACCAGCCAACCGCTGGGCGCAATCAGGAAACCGAAACCAATAGCAAAGGCCGCATGGGGCATAGCCAGAAGGACAGCCAGTGACCGTTCAAGAAGGCGCCAGAGGGAAGTTCCGTAAATCTGGATTGTAATGAGCAGAGAAAGCCCAAGGGCAATCAGGGTTGCACCAAGGCCGGTCGTGATAGTGTGAAAGGTTGCAGATGAAAAGCCGGGCTCACGAAAGAGTGTGAAAAAAACCGATACATTCAGATCATACGCCCCGATTGCCGGTAAGTAACCGAGCGCTGGCAACCAGGTGCCGGCCAGACCAATCAGGATGGGGATACAAAAAGCCGACAGGGTCAGAATGGGAAAAAGCGCAAGTCTGCTCCCTGGTCCGGTAGGTTTATCCACAGAACTCATCGATAATTACGCCTCAGGAGTCTGGTGGAGAAGAACATTTTTTTGTTCAGGTCCTGATTTCGGGTTACAGCTGAGCTGAGCCATTCAGTTGATATCACCAGCATCAATTTTCAACCAGCAAAGTCGAACATGGCCCAGGAGGTTATGCCTGCAGAGGCCTACTTCCGGTAGCGGGCAAGCCAGGTCGTCTCCAACGCCTCAACCCAGGACGCATGGGGTTCCAGGCGAACTTTGCCAAGCTCCTGCGGGCTCAAGGTTGCAACACCTGCCTCAATATTGTCAAAAAGCTGTTTCTGCTCCGGTGTCAGCTTGCCCATGGCCAGAACGGTAGGATCACCCCAGATAGCCGGGTCCGCTTTTCTCGCCTGGGCTTCAGGCGACATCAGAAAATCTGCGAAGACCATGGCGCCCTCTTTGGCAGATGAGTTGAAGACCACCGCCAGGAAATGGCTATTTCCGATGGTGCCGCCCTCATGCACATAGGTCCGGATACTCTCCGGCAATTCACCGCTGGCGATGGCATTGCTGGCATCATTTGGGTTGAAGCTGAGGGAAATGAATATCTCACCGTCACTCAGCAGCTGCTTCATCTCAGGAGCACCATTGGCAAAAGTTCTGCCACTCCGCCACATTACCGGGTGCAATTCATCCAGAAACGCCCAAAGCGGCGCGGTAATTTTTTCGAAATCGACCGCATCCACAGGTTCTTTCAGTAACTCAGGATTTTCAACGAGTTCCAGCAGAGCCTGCTTCAAAAAGGTTGTGCCGTGAAATTCGGGCGGAGCCGGATAGGTCACCCGGCCAGGATGGGTTTTAGCGTAAGCAAGCAGCTCCTGCATGTTAGCCGGTGGATTCGTTACATGAGCGGTGTCATACATGAACACCAGCTGAGCCATTCCCCAGGGTGCTTCAAGGTTTTCTACAGCAATGGTGAAATCATATAGAGTTGTTGGTTTGTTCTCAGTATCTACAAGCTGATAGGAGGGAAGTTTATGGGTAAATGGCGGACCAAGCAGGCCCTGTTCTTTCATGGCCCGAAAGTTTTCACCATTAATCCAGACCAGATCGACTGTGCCGCCGCTGGTTCGTCCGGCGCTTTTCTCTGCCAGGATGCGGCCGACCACATCACCTATATCGGTGACCTTCACGTGTTTGACCGTCACGCCATATCTCTTCTCGACTTCAGCCGAAGCCCAGCGTATGTACTCGTTTATAACCTCGGAGCCGCCCCAGCCATTATAGTAAACAGTCTGCCCCTTTGCTTTGGCGACGATAGACTGCCACTCACTATTTTCTGTTTCCGCCTGCAACTGGTTGACCAGCACCAGCATTGCAAGCAGTACAGCTCCTACAAATCTACCCAGCTTCATTCTTCCCCCTTGTGCGATAGTCGGCGGCAATGCCCCCCCTGGATTCAAAGCGAGTTTGTGTAAGATTTTTGAGAAATTAATAAACCTCGGCGAATTTCATTTCCGCTTCGGTTGTGCCGATCAGGATAAGTTCATCTCCATCACGGAGTGGTAAGGTCGGGTCAGGCCCCACCAGCAGATCCCCATCTGATTTGATGGCGACAACCGAGCAACCGGTAAGAGGCCTGATCCTGCTCTCGACTAAGGTCTTGTCCACCAGTTTTCCAGGTACAGGCAGGCTGAAGATATTGAGTCCCTCAGTAAACATGGAAACCTCGTCTGTCTTCAGCGAATTGATAACGGCGTTTGCGCCCATGGACGCGTAAGAAAGTACCAGATCCGCTCCGGCCATGTGCAGTTTCGGAACGTTACGCTCATTCGTGGATCGACAGATGAGCTGTACATCCGGTCGTAGCTGGCGGCAGTAGAAGCTGAGATAAATATTCATCGCATCATTATGTGTCGTCACGATAACAGCGCGAGCTTTATCGATGCCAGCCTCCTTCAGAATGTTGAAATCCGCAGCATCCCCCATGATGAACTTCTCGTCGCTTGAAGCGACGGCTGCCCGTTTTTCAATGATCCTGTAAGGAATATTATGCTGTTCCAGTACCTCTGCAGAAGCGAGCCCGACCCGGCCGCCACCGAGAATAAGGACGGGTGCGTCTTCGTCAAAGCCGGTTTCGACAGCCACATAGAGCTTTTCAAAATTTCGCAGCTGTTCTTTGGTACCGGCCAGTAAAAGCAGAGTGCTGTCAACGATCCTGGCATCCGGGTGGGGAGCATCGAAACGCCCTTTATCCCATAGACCAATGATGGTGGTTCCGGTGCGTTGTCGGAGGTCTACATCAATAATCGCCTTACCGGCAAGACTCGTTCGTTTTGCCGAAATCTCCGCAATATACAGTTCATCGAAATTACTAATAATTGTCGTAGCACTACCAAGGCCCACCGTCCGCTCGGCAAGTGCAAAACCCAACATCTTCATAAACTGAAAGACATGGGTATTGCCGGGATAGTTCAAAATATCCAGAGAATGATCCCGGTCTGCGGAAGTCACAATGGGCACACTCTTGCTGATCTCGCGCACGGTAAATGCGATATTTGTGTTCATCAGATCATCATTGGTGGCCACAACCATCGCCGCATCGTGAATGCGGAGTTTTTTAAAAGTCTCAGGATCGTCAGGTTCCCCGACCACCACCTTGTAGCCGGCATCATGAAGTTCGCCACCCTGCTGCTGGTCGGCTGCGATCACCACATACTCATAATTTCTGCGCGAAAGTTTTTCGATCAGTTTTTGGGTAATAGGCTCCAGGGTGGTTATGATCACGTGTCCCTTGGTACCTTCCGGAAGCTCGCGGGGAGTACGGCTTTTGACCTGTGCCTCGAGCCAGGGTTCGTAGAAAAACTGAATAAAGGTAAACGGCAGCATGATCAGCATACAGATCACACCTGTCACCAACACAAAAATAGTAAAGACCAGCCCGAGATCACTATGGAATGTGATATCGCCGAACCCCAAGGTGGACATGACGGTGAGAGCCCAATAAAACCCGGTCACCCAGCTGAACTGTCTGCCCTCATAGACCATCAGGACATGGAACATTATACTATAAACAGTTACCAGGCTGCACAAAAAGCCTAGAAACTTAGCTAGCAGCACCAGATTGCGCTTGGTCGTCTTATTTTGAAAAAAATAGAGGATTTGAGACGGTAAATATTTCATAGCTACTGGTATAATACGTACAAAAGGCTATTTAAAGCGTAGTCAGGGTCAGGGCGATTTCCGCTGACGTAACCCCTCACCTGTTTTCACTTCTCACCTGCAGACAACCATGCACCTGAACACAAGACAATACCCAGGGTAATCTCCTGTTCAGGCAACAAAAAATCAAACACGGAATCCGGGTAACAAAGTAAACCAATTCCAACGAAGTGCAGAAGCTATAATGGAACTAACTAATTATCAATGAAATTTTTCCGATCAAATCCTGTTACACTGCATCAGTTGTTCACCGAGAGATTTATTTTAAAATTCAATAATTCATTTTATGCCAGCATACCACCCTGTCTGGCGTAACTCGCAAAGATAAACCTGATGATTTATCAACAGCATCTCATTACAGTATATAAAACGAGTTGAAAACATTTCTCCCCCCGGAAGCCTTTAAATGCGCCAAATGTTATGTACCTTGCCACTCTTTTTCATGGTGAAGATATTCAGTACCAGATTCGCCAGTCTTATCAGGTTGACAACAGTGGGCTGTTTTCTCACCGGATCATCCACGACCTAGGTCGGGAGCCACGCCAATTTATAGAACAGCCTTATGACAATGTAATTTTGTTTGATAGCGGGCTCTTCAAGTCCGTCGCAGAGTTCACCGACCGGGACCCTGATCTGTTGCTTGAAAATTTGTTATGGAATTTTCTCCCCAGGGGTTACCGCGACAGGCTGGCTCAATTTGACCGCTGCAATGGTGACCCCGGCCCGATGACCGACCAGCAGAGGGCAGCCATCGACAGACAGATCCATATGTTCGACAGACGCCGGATCTATTATCTCTATTACGGTGCGGTCGATCAGAGCAAAATTTTCTCCATGCGCCCACCCGTTTTAAGACCGTTGCTTAACCAGAGCAGAGATGAACGGGAGTATGTTTTTGTAGAGATGGAAAAGGCACTGGACCCTGGCGAGTACCGCAATTACATTTATGCCATCCTCAACCTGCATGTGTATTTTACCGCTTCTTACGCCACGTACATGCCTGAAGCATTGCCCGAGCAGGAAGTTGCCGATTATTTCGTTGAGGCGCTATGCAGTTTAAACAGCGCTCATTCTTTCTGGCAACACGAACCGGAGCAGACGTGGCTGCACCCGCATCTGGTACGATATATGATAATGTTCTTTGATTACATTCCCAGAAACAGAAGTTATCAAAATGACTTTATTCGCCAGTTCATGAACGACCATCGCCGCTTCTTCTGGCCCGATCGCACCAAAGATATTGCAGAAGACGAGGTCGTCAAACTCTATGGACAGTCATTAAAGTCTCTTAAAGAAATGGAGTCAAAAGAACTCAGCAGACTCTATAGGAAAAAAGCTCTCGAATTGCACCCCGACCAGGGTGGCGACCATGACGCTTTCGTGGAGCTCAACCGAATCTATCAGCTCCTGCAGAAATCCGCCCGGAACTGATCATCCACTCCAACCAGGAGCGCTGACGATGAATCGGCGCCTACAATAAAAGAAAAATACATGAAAATCGAAACCTTGCTCGGCAAGGACGTACAATACAGTTCTCATTACGATCCCAAACTGCTGCAACCAATTCCCAGAAACCTTGGTCGTGGCACCGCCCAACTCCCAGGGGCCACCGGCCAGTACCCTTACCACGGTGAGGACATCTGGAATGTTTACGAAGTCTCCTGGCTATCCGCCAATGGAAAACCCGAGGTTGCCATTGCCGAGATCAGAGTTCCGGCCACCTCAGAATTTTTGATCGAGTCTAAATCGCTCAAGCTCTATTTCAACTCTTTCAACATGACCCGCATTGAAAATGCTGCATCTCTTACTGCAATACTTGAAGGAGATCTCGGTCAGGCCGCCGGCGGGAAAGTCAACGTCACACTCACCCTGGCCAATCAATTTGACGGGGTACAGGTGGCTGAGCCGACCGGAATCTGCCTGGATGAACTGGAATGCAACGATTTCAGCTATAAGGTAGACCCTTTGCTGCTCACGGCTGATCCTGAATCAACCTCCGCCTCTGAGACCCTGTTCAGCCGCTTATTCCGCTCCTGCTGTCCGGTAACCGGCCAGCCCGACTGGGCCACGGTACAGGTCAGTTATGAAGGCAGGAAAATAGAGCGTGCCGGGTTACTCCGTTATCTCGTCTCATACCGGGAGCATACCGGCTTCCATGAGGCCTGCGTTGAACAGATCTTTCATCACCTTATGGAACAATGCCGGCCTGATTACCTTGAAGTCTCTGCCCGCTTTACCCGTCGCGGCGGTATCGATATCAACCCGGTCCGGTCCACTTCTGCCTCCAACTCAGCCAGGCAGTGGCCGAATATCCGTGATCCCCGCCAGTGAACCTGACAGCATGAAAGAAAAAACCCGGAATCAGTCTGGAGCTGATTCCGGGTTTTGGCCTGTATGATTGTTACAACAACTGAATATCAATAATTGAGATTAACCTGCTCTCCGTTCAGGTAGAGTTTCTGTTCGCGGGTCTCGGCGTGGTGTTTCAGTGTTTCACCTTCTTCCACAAAAAATCCCTTGCTCATTCCCGGCAATAGCGGAGTAATCATTTGAGCCTTATTTTCCGCCAGCACTGACGGCATAACAAAGTCAGAAGTGTAGTCGAGATATTCAAAAATCATCTCAGGATCATTCATCATGGGCATGATTTGGGCCATGGTCAGATCTTTTTTCATTTTCAGCACGACACCACCGCTCAAGTCCCCCTGGGGCAAGGTGGCCGACATATCCTTCACATACACCTCAAATCCCTCTTTGAGGAATTTCTCGTAAATGGCCATGAGCTGCAGCCCATAATTCATCATTTTGTCCTGCAGCACCCTTTCCAGCGCTTTCGGATCATCCCCCACGGTGGAAATATCGGTAAAGAGCTTGCCGGCAAGTTCCAGATAAAGCCGCATTGCTTCTTCATATGCTGCACCATCAACACCTTTTGCGCCAATAGTGACCGTCGCGTCTTCTACCTTTTCAACCCCATCGCTGATTTCTTCGACTCCATAGAGCGCCTCTATGGCCAAGGCCTTTTTCTCCTGGTCATACTCTACCCCATACTCGACGCTGAGATCAGTCATAGCAATTTTCTGAGCCTGCTCCTCGGCAGTGATGGAGGCAACTCTGAGTGCAGTCACACCTTCCCATATATACGTCGAAATCTTGGTTACATCAGAGCTGAAGGCGACATTATTCACCGCCACCGTACCAGGAATTGCCGCACCTCCCCAATCTCCCGTCATCACGAAAGAATCAAGCTGCAGATCAGTATCAAAACTCATAGTGCCAGGCTGCACTTCAATGGTCTGGTCTTCAACCGCAAGGGAGAACGCGCTGATATCAATCTCGGAATGAATGTCACCGGTAACAGCGTAGGTAGTAACCAGGCTTACCGGCTCTTTACCACCAAGTTTTTCCTCAATAAATTTCAGGTACCAATCATTTTTTTCCAGACTGCTGTATGAAGTTACATCGGTAAAACCATGCTCGGCTCGTTCAAGCAGGATAATCTCATCAATACCATAAAGTGCTTTCAAATCTCCGAGATTGAGCTTCCACTCGATCTCCGAGTTCAAAAAACCCCGTTCATAACGCACCAGAGTTGCCGACGCGTTGGTTCCACTCTCGGTATACATCCTGTTCAGTTCGTCCAGGCACCGGTTGAACCCTTTTTCCATAATGATGCCGTTTACAAACGGCATACAGCATGCAGCTATCGCCAGAATCAGGACGATACCGATAGCTATCTTTTTCATGCCTACTCCTTGATGTACGTGTTAGTTGCCAAATACTTCTCAAAAACGGCAGATTTCAATTACAGGTCAAAACTCAAGGCTCTGAAAAGAGCCTTACTTTAGCATAGCTACCCTATCAGGCTTATGGAGATGTCGCAAGATTTCAATGAAGAAAAAACATCAAAAAAAGCAGGATGTTCAATCCACAGGGAGGGCGTTGGAGCTTACCTGGGAAGAGAGGAAAATCAGCTCTCGGTTGCATCGAACTTATAGCCTGCGCTGTAAACGGAATGAATCAGTTCCCCGCTATACACCTCGCTGATTTTTTTACGCAACTTTTTAATATGGCTGTCGATGGTACGATCGCTCACCACCCGCTGATCCGGATAGATTTTGTCTATCAACTGGCCACGGGAATAGATCCTGCCCGGCTGCCCGGCCAACAGAGCAAGCAGATGATATTCCACCACAGTCAGGTTGAGCAGATTGCCGTTCAATCGTACCTGCAGCTTGTCGGCATCAAACTGTATTCCCACCTTTGTATTTTCCGAAAGGGTTCTTTGAGAACTCCGCCTGAGCACCGCCTTTACCCGTGCTACGACCTCCCGTGGGCTGAACGGCTTGCAGACATAATCGTCCGCCCCGAGTTCAAGGCCGCGCAGTCTGTCCTGCTCTTCCACCCGCGCGGTCAACATGATTACCGGCACCGTCGAAAATTGCCGAAGCTCTGCACATATTTCCAGCCCGCCACGCCCCGGAAGCATCAGATCGAGCAGAATCAGGTCAGGCTGGTTATTCTTCACCCAATCAATCACCCTATCACCACTGTACAGCTGATGGCTGCCAAAGCCGGCCTGGCGTAAATAGTCGCTGAGCAGTTGTGCCAGCTCCCTTGCGTCCTCAACTATGAGAATTGTCTGTTCCATATAGAATCTATTTTCTCAAATATCTGCCAAAGGCAAGGTGACCTCTACCCGCAAACCACCGAGATTTGAGTGCGTTGCCTTTATTGTTCCATTATGTCCTTTAACGATATTCCAGCAAATAGACAAGCCGAGCCCGGCCCCGCCGGATTCCCGGCTGCGTGAACCGTCTACCCGGTAGAGCCGTTCAAAGAGCCGCTCAAGATGCTGATCCTCCACCCCCGGAGCACTGTCCTCGATGACAAAACTGAGGCTATCTTCCCGCTGGCCTACACTGATCAACAACCTTCCGCCGGGGTCTGTATAGCGGACAGAGTTTGCGATAAGGTTGGTAAAGAGCTGCTTTAATCGTTCGTTATCGGCAAAAAGAGTCGCATCACTCTCAATATCCGCATGCATTTCAAGACTCAGCCCTGCCGCTTCGATCTGTGGCTTGAACAAAGAGACAGCCTGCTCAAGAGCCCAGCATGGTTCTACCTCTGCCCGATTATAGCTCATCGCGCCCTTATCGGAGAGCGATAATTGATACAGATCATCAACCAGCAGGTTGAGATACATCACTTCCCGGTACAATTCAGAGAACAGCTCCGGTGTCGGGCTATAGACCCCATCCTGCAAGGCTTCGACTTTACCGCGCAGAATAGACAATGGCGTGCGCAGCTCGTGGGAAATATCCGCCACCCACTGACTGCGTGCAAGTTGATTTTTCTCCAGTGTTGCCGCGAGGTCATTGAAGTTTGCCGCCAACTGACCTAGTTCGTCACCTGAGGTATTGTCAATTCGGGTCTGGTACTTACCTGAAGCAAGCTCTCTGGTGGCCGAGGTTAATTCACGTATGGGCCTGGTCAGGAAAAGAGCCAGAGGGAAAAATAACCCGGCGGCAATGAGAACACCGGCCACAGAGACAAGTATCAGGGCCAGGCGATGCTGTCTCATAAATACCACCTGCTGACTTTCTGTGAGCTGTTTGGTCGGGTATGCCCCCAGGTAACCGACGACCCTGTTCTGATAGCGTATTGCAATGAGGTCACTGTTCTTCTGACTCTTTTCAAAACCGAAGATCGTTCGCTCGTTCTCATCTAAAAGAAAAATACGCTCAAAAAAATGTGGCGGCAAATCCTCCGGCGGAGGCCCGGCCCTTTTAATATGAGGATGGAATCTGCCTTTCTCAATCCGCCTGAGCATTGCCTCCTTGAATTTTCCCTCCGGGTAACTGCCCACCACGATTTTCGCAACGTCGCGCGGATCATGCAGTACCCATTCCCAGCTTCCAAAACGTTCATACTGCTGTTGCAGCTCCCCGGCAATATGTTCGAGCTGAACCTGCTCTTCCGTATTGATATAGTTGAGAAATCCCCGATCGAAACTCCACTGCAGCACCAGGGTCATGTAGATGATGACAGCGAGAATCGCCGCAAGCAGCGCTGCAAAGAGTTTGTAGTGAATTGAAATTTTCATGGTATCTATCGGGTTGAGTGTAGGCGGTTGCAGGGTACAACAGAGGCATTAACTACCTGGTGGTCAATATCTGTCTACTACCAGATTCTCATCATTTTACCCGGCAAAATCAGTACGCTGCAAAAACTTTCACATTCTTTGCATATTGTTGTCACATTTCGTCCTCAATCATTATGTATGGTATTTCGTTGATACATATCCGCTAACTTCAAACTGTGTAAATCATCAATGACTGAGCCAAACTACATCTGCTTGACCGGGACACCGGTCCGGACAGGGAGTATGAAAAAGTTTTTCTTGCCTGCTGCAGCGGCCATGCTGCTCGTAATCAGCGGCTGTGCACCCAAGACCAACATTGCCACAGATCAGCTGCCAGTGCATATGCCGGAGCGTTTCTCACAATCAGGCTTTGAGCAACAATCCTCGCACTGGTGGCTCGAGTTCAACGATGCCACCCTCGATGAACTTATTTCCAAGGCACTGGCAAGCAACCTTGATATCCTTGCCGCCCGGCAGAGACTTCTGCAGGCGGAAGCTGTCAGTCGTCAGGCCGGAGCCGCTCTTTCTCCCACACTGGACTACCGCACCAGCGCCACGGAGAGCCGCACCCGCAATGATGGCAACGAAAGCTCATCCACCAATTTGTCGATTGGCCTCGCCGCCGGGTATGAGATTGACCTGTGGGGCAGACTTTCCGCCGCCCGTGAGGCAAGTATTTTCAGCGCCCAGTCATCGTCTGAAGACGTTCAGACCGCAGCCCTGACTGTGGCGGCACAGATCGCCTCCTCCTGGTATCAACTTGCTGAAAGCAACAGCCAGCTGCAGCTCCTGCAGAAGCAGCAGGACCTTAACCGAACCGGTTTGCAGCTTATTCAGCTACGCTTCAATGCTGGACAGGTGGGAATAGCCGATGTGCTTCAGCAAAAACAGCTTATTGAGGCCCAATCCGGTGAACAGTCACAGCAACGGGCATCAGCAACTGTTCTCGAACACCAGCTTGCGGTTTTGAGTGGCATGCCACCCAAATCGCTCGCACTGCCTGATCAGCCCCAGCTGGTCGAGTTGCCCCCAATTCCGGCAACAGGCGTTCCGCTGGAGATCCTGAACAACAGGCCGGATGTGAAAAGTGCCTATCTCGACCTGCTGGCCGCTGACCGCAATGTGGCCGTGGCCATTGCAGACCAATACCCAAGACTCAGTATCTCGGCAGACCTCAGCACTTCCGGCACCGCCAGCCAACTCTTTGACAACTGGCTGACATCAATGGCCGCCAACATCGTCGGGCCGATTCTTGACGGTGGCTTACGCGAGGCCGAGGTGGACCGAACAACCGCTGTCGCCCGTGAGCGATTTTACAATTATGGCCAGACCATACTGGAAGCCATCCGCGAAGTTGAAAACGCCCTGACCCAGGAACAAGAACAGGACAAGCTTATCAGCAGTCTTCAGCTCCAGCTCAACCTTGCCAATGACACACTTGAAAACGTGCGGGACAGATACAAACAGGGGGCAGAAGACTATCAGCGCGTCCTTACCGCACTGCTCTCACAACAAAATCTCGAGCGTAGCCTGCTCACCGCCCGTCAGCAGCGCATTGGCTTTCGAATCAGCCTCTACCGGGCCCTGGCGGGACAGGTCCTGAGCAATCCGTTACACAACCTCGAAACCGTCAGTCAGGCTAAACCAGTTACTCCATTACACCCAGACGCCTTATGAAAATGAACGAACGCCAACCAGCTAATACTCCAGGGGAAGTACGCAGAAAACCAAACAAGCTCGGCGGCTTCCTGCTGCACTTTATGCTGCCGGTCATCGCCCTGGCCTGCGGCATAGCGATAACGGTTTATCTCCTAGAAACAAAGCCGGAAGCGAAACCGCGCAAACGACCCGCTTCGGCTACTCTTGTTGAGATTCAACAGGTCCAGTCAGGCCCCCAGCAGACAGTGGTATACGCAATGGGTGAGATTGTGCCGGCACGGGAAATTGACCTCAAGCCTCTGGTCGATGGTGAGGTTATCGAAATGAACAGGGAGTTTGTTCCTGGCGGATTCTATCGTGCCGGAGAAACTCTTTTACAGATTGACCCCACCGACTACCAGCTTGAAGTTGATCAGCTTCAGAGCGAAGTGAACCAGGTTGACAGTGATCTGCTGATGGAGATGGGTTATCAGCGCATTGCCGAAAAGGAGTTTACACTGCTCGGTGAACAGGTCAGCAATGAGGAAAAGGCGCTGATATTACGAGTGCCACAACTGGAAAAGCTCCAGGCAGTTCAGGCCCGGGCACGTGCCGGACTCGCCAAGGCTCAACTGAACCTGGAGCGCACCCAGGTTCGCGCACCTTTCAACAGCGTGGTCAGCAGCCGTAATGTTGATACCGGAGCAGTCGTTGGCGGCTCAACCGTCCTTGCCCACATGGTGGGTACCGACCAGTTCTGGCTGAGACTGACCCTGCCCGTGGAACAACTTGACTGGGTCGAGATTCCTGCAACCAGCGATGCTACCGGATCAACGGTCCGGGTATATACCCAGGGACATACCAAACCTGACTCCTACCGAATTGGTCACGTTATCAGGCTTGAGGCCTCCCTTGAAGACCAGGGCAGAATGGCCCAGTTGCTAGTAGCTATAGACGACCCGATGAGCCGCAACCCAGAAAATGTCGGCAAGCCACCAGTGTTGCTGGGTTCCTATGTCCGTGCTGAGATAGTTGGTAAGACCATCGAATCAGGCATCATGGTTGATCGCTCCTATCTGCGTGACGGCAACTCTGTGTGGCTCGTGGGGGATAACGGTATGCTCGATATCCGCACAGTTGATGTTCTTTTTCGCAATAGAGATCAGGTGATTATCAATGGAGGAATTCACGACAACGATCGTTTAGTCACATCTTCGCTCGCCTCTCCGATTGCCGGTATTCCATTAAAAGTTGCCGGTGACGATTCAGATAAACAAGCAGTTGCAGGTAACAAAGCTCAAGCTGACAGGCAGCAGGTGGAGGTAGCACGTGATTAATAAGTTGACGCAAAAGGACCACAGCGGACCAATCGGCTGGATGGTCCATAACCGCGTGACACCCAACCTGATCATGCTTTTCCTGCTTCTTGGCGGTCTCTTTGTGACCACCAAGATCAAGCAGGAAGTTTTCCCGGACTTTGAGCTTGATCTTGTAACTGTCTCCGTATCATATCCCGGTTCCAGCCCTGAAGAAGTCGAGCAGGGAATCATTCTGGCCATTGAAGATGGCATCGACGGAATCGATGGCATAAAAGAAATCACCTCCACGGCCTCAGAGGGCAGCGGCCGGGTTAACGCCGAGCTTATGGAGGACGCCGACGGACAAGCAGTACTCCAGGAGATTAAACAGGAAGTTGATCGAATCACCACCTTCCCCAAAGACTCCGAAGAGCCTGTGGTGTCGCTTGCCGCCCGTAAACGCGAAGTGGTGCGCATGAATTTTTATGGTGATGTACCTGAAGGTTCGCTGCGGGAAGTCACCGAACAGGTCCGTGACCGGCTGCTCCGCGCCGAAGGTATCACCCAGGTTGAGATTACCGGCGCCCGTGATTTCGAAATTCATGTCGAAATACCGCTGGAAAAGCTGAGGATGTATGGCCTTACCCTCTCCCAGGTGGCACAGATCATCCAGCAATCTTCAATCGAAGTCCCTAGTGGCAAACTGGATACCAGCAGCGGCGAAATCCTGTTACGGATAGATAACAGGCGCGACTGGGCCAGCGAGTTCGCTCGCATTCCGGTTGTCACCACACCCTCCGGAGCGACAGTTTATCTTGAAGATCTCGCCGAAGTACGCGAAGGATTCGAGAGTACCAACAGGGAAGCTTCCTACGAAAAGGAATCCGCACTCTCCATACGGGTGTTCAGGGTTGGCAAACAGACACCCATCGGGATCTCCGAGGCGACCCTGGCCGCCATGTCCGATATCGAAATCGACCTCCCCCCCGGAATTGAGTGGGCGGTAACCAGAGATCTATCAGAAATTTATAAACAACGACTCGATCTGCTCCTTAAAAATGCCTTCATCGGCCTGACTCTGGTGTTAATCCTCCTGGGCTTGTTTCTTGAACTTCGCCTGGCCTTCTGGGTAACCATGGGCATACCCATTTCCTTTCTGGGCGGGCTGCTGTTTCTGCCAATGATAGATGTGTCGATTAACATGATCTCCATGTTCGCCTTTATTGTCGCTCTTGGTATCGTGGTCGACGACGCCATTATCGCCGGTGAAAATATTTACGAATATCGACAAAAAGGACTCAGCAACGTAGACGCAGCCATCGCTGGTGCAAAGGATGTGGCCGTACCTATTATTTTTTCTATTTTGACCAATGTTGTAGCGTTCATGCCGCTGCTCTTTGTCCCTGGAACTATGGGGAAAGTGTGGCTGGTAATACCACTGGTGGTTATCACCGTGTTTCTGGTTTCATTGTTCGAATCACTGTTTATTCTGCCAGCCCATCTGGCCCATAGCAACAGCCAGTCATCAAACCGTGTCCTCAAAGCTGTTGCCAGGGTGCAAAAAAAATTCAGCAATCGGCTCAGCTGGTTTTCAGAAAATATCTACGGGGCAATGCTCGATCGTGTCCTACAGATAAAATTTCTTACCGTGGCCCTGCTCTTTTGTATGCTTTTTGTTACCATTGGCTGGGTTTTCAGTGGCAGAATCAGCATGATCCTCATGCCCAGGGTAGAATCGGACCGTGCGGTTGTTACTGCCACCCTTCCCTATGGCAGCCCATATTCCGAGCTCGTCGCTGTACGCGACCAAATCGTCGATGCCATGGAGCGTGTTCGTGAAGACAATGGAGGTGATGATCTTGTTACCGGTGTGTCATCGTTGATTGATGAAAACACAATAGAAGTAAATGCCTATCTGACTCCTCCCGACATACGTCCCCTTTCAACCGGGAATGTGACCAGGCTCTGGCGTGAAGAGGTGGGCACCATCGTTGGCCTGCAATCGTCACTCTTTGAATCGGATCGCGGCGGACCCGGCAGCGGAGCCGCACTCTCCATTGAACTCAGCCACAGGGACATTGAAATACTTGACCAGGCGAGCGCCATGCTGGCTGAACAGCTCGCCGATTTTCCCAATACCAAGGATATCGACAGTGGCTATACGCCCGGTAAACAACAGTTTACCTTCCAGATCAATGAGAGAGGTGACTCCCTTGGGCTTACCGCTGCCGAAGTAGGCAGTCAGGTTCGAAACAGCTTTCAGGGCTCAATCGCGCTCCGCCAGCAGCGCGGTTCAAACGAGGTTACTGTGCGACTGCGGCTCCCGGAATCCCAGCGACTCAGCGAGTTTGATATTGAGAGCATGCTGATCGCCACCTCGGCTGGAACCTTCGTGCCACTCTCCGATATTGCCACGGTTGATCGCGGCCGGGCCTATACCTCTATCACCCGAAAAGATGGTCGCCGGACGGTCACCGTCAGGGCCAATGTTGACCCGCTGGCCATGACTTCCCAGATCATGACTTCCCTCAACTCCAACATACTCCCTGAACTGGCCGGCACGTTCCCCGGCCTTGGCTACGAGTATGCAGGAAGACAGGCTGATCGTAAGGAGAGTGTACAAAACCTGTTCGGCGGTTTTGTTTTCTCACTCATTGCCATCTACTTCCTGTTGGCAATTCCTTTTAAGAGTTACAGCCAACCCATAATCGTCATGACAGCCATTCCGTTCGGCATGGTGGGTGCTGTTATTGGCCATATAATTATGGGCTACAATCTCAGTTTGATGAGCATGATGGGTGTGGTCGCGCTGTCTGGCATCGTGGTGAACGATTCGCTTGTACTTGTCGATTACGCCAACAAGAGAAGACTGGAGGGTTTTTCCCCAAGCGAAGCCATCCGTGCCGCAGGCATCCGCCGTTTCAGGCCCGTATTGCTCACCACACTCACCACCTTCTGTGGGCTGGCGCCAATGATTTTCGAAACCTCCAGGCAGGCACGATTTCTCATTCCCATGGCGCTCTCGCTCGGCTTCGGAATTCTTTTTGCCACGATCATCACCCTGGTGCTGGTGCCGTGCCTGTACCTTATGGTTGAAAGAACACGAGTATACCTGAAGGAAGCCTCTGGCGAGGAACCCATCGCCGATACCAGCGCCCTCTTGCGCCATGGAGAATCGGCAGGGTTACAGGAAAAGAGTCAGCACTAATCAGTAAGTTGTTCAACGGACAGCGACTACGCCACGCCTTCCTGGTGGCGTGGCAGCTGTCAACGCCTCTCTTTATCCCCCCAATCGGACAGCAGCTTTACTTGCCACAGAATTGGCAACAGGGTAAGTACTACATTGCAGTGACCACCCTCATTACTCAACCTGGTCACTGCAATCAGTCATCTGAAAATTTACGACTTTTATAGAGGTATGTCATGGCACGTGGAAGAAACAAGATTCGTTACTGTTATGAAGACTATATGAAAACCGTTACCGATACGGAACGGTTGGAGTATCAGCGCAGATATGCACCATTGATCGATATCATCGCCAGGGGAGAAAATGACCGGGAGGTCATGACCATGGCCAGGGAGTATGACAGTGAGCACTCAACAGAGATGCTTGCCGAAGCCATACACTTGACGGTCTACTGTATTGCCTGCTCTAAATTTGACTGCGACTGCTGAAGTCAGCCGCCCCACCCCGAGCAATACCAAGGCGAATTCCACAGGTACGAACCCGCACTTCTCATGACATTTTCGGGTTGAATCTCAAGAGGTTGCCAACACTAATAAGAAATTCGGGCTAACGGCTATGCCCTCACAGGCATCCTGCCTACATCATACTGCAGCGCATGGCCGAATCTGGAATGGATATCATAATCCGGCCTCCGATAATCGGCGTAATGTCCCGATACTGGTCCGGGGTAAGAAAGAAAAAGAGCTTTACCCCGATATCCACTCCCACATGAATCCGACCTTTGTCCTGATTCAGCTGAAAGACCGTGCCTGCGACAATATTAGCGGCTGGTTCCGCACAATCCAGTTCAGCAGTGGTCTTTGTCGGGTCGATGTAGAGTTTGAAGTCCCCGCTGCTGTCCGCAACACTCTCTTTAGGCAGAGTCAGTTCAGCGCCGTGACCAACCTGGCAGAGCAGCCTGCCGTGTTCTTCAGCTATCACCCTGGCCCTGAAGATATTCTCATTGACCATATCTGATAGCTGACCATGCTCCAGCATCAATGAGTGATCAGCCAGCCTGCGTCCCTGGGAGAGGTAGTGCGTGGAAAAGATCACGGACGTACCGTAACTCTTGTTAATCTTGCCCAGAAGAGCCAGGATGACCTCCTGATTCTCCTTATCTACATTCGCCCCGGGTTCATCACAGAGCAACACTTCAGGCCGAACTGCCAGGGCTCTCGCCAGCGCGACCCTCTTGGTCTCGCCACCCGAGAGCTTATGGGCGTCCGCTTCGATAAACTTCTCCATTCCGACCAGATCGAGCACCTCAACCACGCGCTTGCGACGCTCAGCCTTATCCACTCCCCTGACTTTCAGGCCAAACTCCACATTTTTCCAGACCGGGCCGGTAAAAAGGATGGGATACTGATCGAGAAGCACCACCCGACGGCGCAATTCCAGCAGCTGCCTGGCGGAGTATTCCACCCGTTCGCCTTTAAAGCTCAGCGCTCCATGCTCCGGCCTGTCAAGAAAGGCCAGCACATTCAAAAGGGTACTCTTTCCTGCGCCATTTGGCCCGATCAGGGTGTAGATCTTGCCGGGTTTAATGGCAAGTTCCTCAATGTCCAATATTTTACGGCCCTTGAATTCCCGGGCGAGATTTTCAAGTGTATAAAGATTCAAATCCTGGTCCTGCCCTGGAAAAAGAGAAACAGTAAGTTGACCATGAAGGCGATCATCATCAAAGAAAGGCCAAGCGCCACAGCAAGAACAAACTCACCTTTGTCATATTCGAGCGCCATAGCCGTAGTCATGGTCCTGGTAAACCCTTTGGCGTTACCACCCAGCATCATCGACACACCGACTTCGGCAATAACCCTCCCGAAAGCTGCAATTACGGCTGCACAGATCGCGAATCTGGCTTCTTTTACCACCACAAGCGCCATCTGCAGTCTGGTGGCTCCCAGAGTAAGCGCCGTATTACGGTACCTGCCGTCAATTCTACTGATGGCCGCTATGGTAAGCGAGGTTACCAGGGGCACGATGAGCAGGGTCTGACCAATGATGATTGCTTTCTGGGTATAGAGCAGCTCCAGCGAGCCGAAAATACCACGGCGGGAGATAAAGGAATAGACCACCAGACCTATGACCACAGTCGGCATAGCCAGCAGGGTGTTCAGACAGGTGAGCAGAAAACGCTTCCCGTAAAAATTGGTTTGAGCAATGATAAAACCGGCTGGTATGCCCAGTAACGAGGCAGAAATAGTCGAAAAGCCACTCACCTTGAGCGAAACTGCTATAATTTCCAGCAATTCCGGATCTAAAGAAATCAGCAGCAGAAAGGCTGATTTTGTGCTGTCAATAAGCAGTCCCATGAATCTCCGATATAAAAAACACACCCTCCCCCAAAACTCCCGCAGGGCCGGGGAGGTTGCAACTGACAGTTACATTATCATTTCCAACGGTGTGGAATCCATACACCACAATCATACGCGGTGCAAGCCTTGCCGTGCCACGTACAAAAGGAGAAGCCCGCAGAAGGCCTCTCCTTTTTCAATTTGAACAGATTCCAGTCGCAAATTTCGTCGGTATAACCCGCTTACTTGATTGCATCCGGATAGAAGAGCTGCTTGCCTTCGAGGCGATAGTCAGCGATCAGCTTCTGTCCACGGGGACCGGTAATCCAGTTAACGAATTCCATGGCCATGTCATACTGAACATGGGCATACTTCTTTGGGTTTACCGGAATTACACCATAAGGATTGGCAAGCGCCTCGTCACCTTCTGAGAGTACATCGAGCTCGATGGCAGGAGTTTTGCCATACTTGTATTTGATGTAGGTTCCGCGGTCGGAGAGGGTGTACGCCTGCTTCTCATCTGCGAAAGTGATGGTTTTACCCATTCCCTGGCCGATGGAAGTGTACCATGCCGCGGAATTCTCAGGACGGCTGAAGGTGATATCTACATTTTTACCTTTCTTGGTAATGGTCATGGTCTCACTCCCCATGGCCAGACCGCTTTCCTTCCAGAGGTTCTGCTCTTTGGTATGGGTACCGCTGTCATCACCGCGAGAAATAAACTGAGCCCCGGCAGCGGCGATAGCTTTCAGAGCATCGGCTGTGGATTTGGTCGCTTTAACACCAGCCTTGTCGGCAGCTGGTCCAATCAAGACAAAGTCGTTGTGCATAACAGCATAACGCTCAGTCCCGTATCCTTCCTCAACAAACTTCAGCTCACGGCCTTTGGCATGTACGAAAATTACGTCGACGTTTCCGTCCTGACCATCACGGATAGCAGCACCGGTACCTTTAGCAATAACCTTGATCTTGATGCCGGTATCCTTTTCAAGCTCTGGCAGCAGTACGTCAAGAAGTCCGGAAGACAGGGTACTGGTAGTGGTGGACATTTTCAGCACTTTATCTGAACTGAAACCGTTTCCGGCAAAAGCCAGTGCCATGACAGCAACGCTTGCAACGGTAAAAATTTTACGTAGCATATCCTTACTCCTTCTCATTAAAATTATTTGGAAACATCATTTTTCCACAAAGCGAAATATCGTACCCCTGCAACGAGGCTGCGGCGTTACGAAATTCTTTTTCATGCAACAACGTCAAAAATTCCTGAATGCCCTTTTCGAAGAAGCGCTCTCTACTCACCAGCAGATCGAACCTCTCCCAACGTAAGGGGAGAAAATCAAGATCCAGCATGCCGGCAATGGTTCTGATTGCCGGGGCAGCATCGGCCTTACCAGACAAAACCTCTAGTCCTGCATCGAGGTGTCTGGAAACCAGGTGGTGATAACCTGTTATATCGCTTACGGAAATATCTGACCTGGAGACCTCGTAGTCGAATAACAGTCTGGTTCCTGTACCCAGGTGACGATTGACAATCTTCACATCATTTCGTGCCAGGTCTTCAATGGATTTGATATTTTTAGGATTGCCCGGAGCAAGTAAAATTCCCTGCTCACGCTGACTGAAGTTCACAAATACAGGGGAACGCTCCAGCTCCTGCTCCGCAAACTCGAAATTATATTCCTTATTGTCATCCTGCAGCAGATGGCAGACACCTATGTGACAAAGCCCACGACGCAGACTGGTCAACCCGCCCATACTTCCAAGATTGGCGAAAAAGGCCAGGGTATCTTTTCGGTGCTCATGGAACAGGGAAAGACAGCGTTGAAAGAGCGGATCATCGCTGCCGGCCAGTAGCAGGATTCCCTCCTCTGAGGAAAACCCCGCATGTTCCTTGCTGAAGTTGAGAATGTGCGCATCAAGCCAATCCTCAACCAGCCTTCTTGGAAAAAGCCACTTGCCCGTCACCTTGGTCGCCGGCAGTCCTTTCTCGTTAACGAGAGTATAAATCATCTTCTCATTAACCTTGAGCAACTCGGCCACTTCACGGGTTGTTAAAAATTTATTCGCAGCAGTCATTCCCATTGCCTTCCCCTATTCTTAAACACACATATCAAAACCTAGCCTGAATACATTGGACCCAGTCTTTTTGCCATCCTTTGTGCTTCATATTACCAATACTAACCAAAACAAACCCAAAATTACACCACGCCTCTTCTCCGCTAAATCCCCGCAACACAGCTCAAGCCAGGCTCCACAAAAATTTAATTTCAGATGCTTAAACAAGCTCAGCCCAAGGACAGTGCTCTTTTTTCTACGACTATCTGATATTTTGACTGTCAAACTACTTGACTATCAAAGTAGTGTCTGCTCTATTGCTAACACCTCAGACATCACCCGCGCTATCTTGTTAACTTAGGAAATTTTGAGAAATTATCATGGAACTACAACCACTCTACCTGGCCGCCCTGCAATCGAGCTTCATCTTGGGTCTCATTCACGGCGTCAATCCCTGCGGTCACTCCTGGCTTGTCATTGCACCTTTTGTTGCAGGCGAAAAAAATGGCAAAAGAGTTTTTTCACTCACTTCTGCTTTTCTGTTCGGCACAGCTGTGGCCTGCCTTGTCCTTGGCGCCACCCTGGGTTCAATTTCCATGCTTTTTCCACCATCTGCGGCGTATTGGATGGAATTATCCACTTCTCTCATTCTCATCCTGATAGGCCTTATACTCTTATACGACCCTCACATTCTGCATAGTCACGACCATGACCACGACCATGAGCATGAGCATGAGCATCATGATCATTCAGGTCATCACCACAAGCACCATCCTTGCGAGCATAAACATCATCACAGCCATGGCCCGACATGCGGCCACGCAGCGAATGGGAATAAACAGACCAGGAAAAAATGGATGGCAGCCAGTCTTTTCAGCATAGGTTTTGTCAACATGATCATCCCCTGCCCTACCGCAGCTGTAATGTATGGTTATGCACTCAACTCGGGCTCGGCATTTACCGCGACTCTCGTTTTCGGCACGTATGCTCTTTCCACCGCCCTTTCAGTAGGACTGGTGATCTATTGTATCTTTCGCATTACCACCATGGCTGGTACATTACAAAAAGACTGGCTGGAACCGCTAATAATGAGATCGGCAGGAGTAATTATCATATGCTTTTCCGGCTACAGCCTTTACTCGTCACTTGCAACCTGAGGTCTTTAAATGACAGTGCCCGGTGAAAATCAGACTGAGCTTGATTATCTCTCTCATCAACTGCTCGAACTTTATGACAAGATCAACTCCTGGGAACACTCCGTCGTCAAAGGCAGCGGCTTGTCACCTTCACAGATGCATGCCATCGAGGTGATTGGCCACAGGCAGGACATGCGGATGAAGGAATTGGCTGAGAGACTTGGAATCACCACCGGGACGCTCACGGTCACAGTCGATAAACTTGAGAAAAAGGGCTTGGTTGCCAGAAAACCCCACCAGCACGACAGACGCTCCTGGCTTATCTCTCTCACTGAAAGCGGTCACCGAATATTCAGACAGCATGATCGCTTTCACCTCGACTTCACCAAGGATATTTCTGCAGATCTCAACACTCAAGATATCGAGACCCTCTCTAAACTGCTCAGCCGTGTTCTGGCACGGATGTAAGACCTGTGGCGGGTAGTCCCACTGATCGGGTTATTACCAGCCAATCGCCTTCCACTCCTTCCCCCCTCAACACACTCAACTTCCCGCAGCAAACTGGACTCTGACACATATCACCCCGTTGCTGATTGACATTTCCTTATGGAAAATTGTATGTTTTCTGGGTATTAACCTGACATAGGAACATCCAGGAGCCCCTTGGTTTGACGTTAGGGGGGCCATCCCACAGCCTAGGCTGCTGTAGTTTTTTATATTGCACTCGTCTTCGCAAGGAGCCTCTACACGAGAGGATTATGGAGCAGGGTAACCAGCATACGCAACAAATAATCAGTACGGAATATTTCCGAGACAACCAGATTCAGCAGATCATAAACGACATTCTGCGAATCTCACTTGAACCATATCTGTTCAAGGAGTTGCTTGAGAGAATTCTGCGATATCTCATTTCCAGAGAGCAGCTCCAGCTTGCCCCCAAAGCAGGCGTCTTTGTTGTTGAGCCTGAAGAGAAAACACTCTCCCTGCAAGCCCACATCGGTTTCGCGGATAAACAGATCGCCCGCTGCAACAGTGTAAAATTCGGTTTGTGCCACTGCGGTCAGGCTGCCAGCGAAGGTGATATTCTCTTTTTCAAAGACCAGCCCCCCCTGTTAAAAGGACAGCCAAAATCATTTCCCCGTTACAGGCACTACAGTGTACCCATTGTCCGCGACAACCAACCCATTGGCGTTCTGGTCCTTTACGTCAAGGAGCTGCATCAACTCAGTGTGGGCATGGAACAATTGCTTGAATCGGTCAGCAACATTCTTGCCACCGTTATCGAAAACCAGAAAGTGGATCAGCAGATGGTGGAGCTGGTCAACGACCTGCGGATCTCCATTATCAGCCTGCAGGAAGAGAAACTTTTCTCCGAATCCGTTATCCAGAGCCTGGACCATGGCCTCATCGTTACTGATCTTGCCGGCAACATTCTAAAAAGCAACACTGTTGCCAGACAGATACTTCAACCCATGGCCAAGAGTATCGAAGGAAAAAGTCTCAAAAGCCTGGTAGGCCCCAACCATACAGCCAGACTCACCAGAATTGACACCACTCAGACCGACAGCAAGGAAAACCTGCTCAATCTCCAGGCTCTGAACGGTGATGAAAAAATTATCAGTTATACCACAGCGCCAAGAAAGGATGCCCGGGGGAACCAGGTCGGGATGGTCATCTCCTTCACCGATGTCACAGAACTGAGCTATGTCCGCCGGGAAATGGAAAAAATGAACCGGCTCTCCACTGTCGCCGAAATAGCTTCCGCCGTTGCCCACGAAGTTCGCAATCCGCTGGCTGGTATTAAAATCATGGCCCAGTCCATCGAAGAAGATGCCGCAGACAATGAGCAACACCTTGAATGTTCCCAGCGCATTATTCGCCAGGTCGATCGCCTGAACGAATTGCTGACAGAATTTTTCTCATATGCCAGACCAGTTGAACCCAACAAACGACCAACTTCCCTTTCCGGGATCCTGG
Source organism: Desulfosediminicola sp. (assembly GCF_048381775.1). NCBI lineage: Bacteria > Pseudomonadati > Thermodesulfobacteriota > Desulfobulbia > Desulfobulbales > Desulfocapsaceae > Desulfosediminicola > Desulfosediminicola sp. Next base: position 289,371 of record NZ_JBLXGE010000002.1, read on the forward strand.
CTGAGACCAAACCACTGATCCACAATCGTCTACTCAAGAATTCCATCGAACTCGTCGAAAATGTACCGGAAGAGTTACCGATGATCCTTGCCGACCCGAACCAGATGCAACAGGTGTTTCTGAATCTGATGCTCAACTCGATCGACGCCATCCGGCAAAACGGTGCGATCACAATCAAGGCATGCCTTGTCTCTGGCAAAACTCTCTCCCACTATAAGAAAAAGTTCCCCGGTCTCCTCACTAGCAGCCGCTATGTGCTGATCAATTTCTCTGATAATGGCAAGGGGATGCCGGCTGAGATCGCCGATAAGGCTTTTGAGCCGTTCTTCACCACCAAGAGTACCGGTACCGGTCTTGGCCTGTCCATTGTCTACAGAACCCTGAGAGAAAATGATGCTGTTGTCACTCTTGAATCTGAACAGGGTAAAGGGACGACTTTCTATATGTTTATTCGGGCGGTGAGATAATGAGCACGGTACTGATTGTCGATGATGTCGAGGACCTTCAATTTTCGCTCTCTCTCGCTGTTAAAAAGGAAGGCTACGGGGTTTCCGTAGCTTCCACGGGGCAGGAAGCACTCGAGCAGATGCACTCCTCAGTTATTGAGCTTGTTTTCCTCGATATAGGGTTGCCCGACGGTAGCGGTATCGACCTTATCCCTCAATTTCTGGCCATAAATCCCGATGTGGACATCGTCATGCTTTCAGGCCTGAACGATGCCAAGACCGCTGTCCAGGCGCTGCGGGAAGGGGCTGTGGACTATATTGCCAAACCATTTGATCTGATTGAATTTAAATCGGTCTTGAAACGTTTGATGGAATCGCGGCTACTCGGCAAAAAGGCGCTGCTGGCCGAAACCGAAAATGGCGTTGAATCCATAGTCGGCTCTTCTCTGAAAATGCGACAGGTTAAAGAATCTATCCTGCTGGCCGCTGATGTCAATGCGCCTGTTCTCATTACCGGCGAGACCGGTACAGGCAAAGAACTTGTGGCCAGGTCAATCCACAGCTCCCGGGCCAGACAAAGTGGAGTATTCGTCAAAGTCGATTGCGGCACGCTGTCTGCCAACCTGATTGAGTCCGAGTTGTTTGGTCACACCAAAGGTGCTTTTACCGATGCGGCCTCCGACAAAAAAGGGTTGGTGGAAGTCGCGAACAACGGCACACTCTTTCTTGACGAGATTGGCAACCTGCCCATTGAACTGCAACCGAAACTACTGCGTCTGATTGAAGAATCAATCTTCAGGAAAGTCGGCGGGGTCAAGGATATTGAGGTAAACGTCCGGATCATTGCCGCCACGAACGCCGATATCAGGCAGCAGATTGACCAGGGGGTTTTCCGGGAAGATCTTTACTACCGCCTCAATGTTATCCCACTTGAGCTTCCTCCCCTGCGGGATCGTGGCCAGGACATTCTGCACCTTGCCGAATTCTTCCTGCACAGTCTCTGTAAAGAGCTGAAAAAGGATATAAAGAGCATCGCTCCGTCTGCAAAAGACGCAATGCTGACCCATGATTGGCCCGGCAATATCAGGGAACTCCGCAATCTGATTGAACGAGAAGTCATCTTTTGCAAAAATGACAGACTTGCCCCAGCCGGGTTCACGGCAGCGCAGACTCCCGCCCATCCGGTCCAGGCCGAAAAACTGCTGACGCTGAGGGAAAATGAGCGACACTACGTGCAAAAGGTGTTGGATTTCACCAACAACAACAAATCTAAAGCGGCCCGTATTCTGAATATCTCCCGCACCACATTGCGCGATAAATTGACCGACTAGCAGAGCGCATGACTCAGCCTTTTGGTAAATCCTCATTATACTCGCCTGCCTGAATTTCGAAAAATAGGCCAGGCTCCGCTATGTCCCATGCCAACTGGTCAGTTCCTGGCCAGTTGACCAGTTTCTGACCACCTCTCTTGACGGCCAGCATTCAGCCCCTGCCCGCCACACCAGCAAACACACTCGCATTATCATACACTTAAAAAACATTTTCCCAGGAGCCTTACTCTGGCATCTTACTTGCTCTTTATCCGGTAACAACGTGTAGTAATTTGGACTTTTGTGGACAGAAACTGACCACTTCTCCTATTTGCACCATATAACGTCATGAGGTAGACAATGAAACGAGTCCTGGTCGTCGACGATGAAGCGGACATGCTCTGGATGCTCCAGAGAAACCTCAATAAAGGAATGGAGGATGTCGAGATCCTCGCTGCTGAATCCGGTGAAGAAGCGCTCTCCATTCTCAGCGATAAAGGGGTAAATCTGGTAATTACCGATATAAACATGCCGGGCATGAACGGTATCGATTTGCTGATGGAGATTTCCTCTCGCTATCCGCAGACCGGGGTTATTATTATGACCGCCTACCCATCCAATACCTATGAAAGCCAGGCGATGCTGAGCGGCTCCCTGCGATTTGTCGAAAAACCATTCGACATCAATGACATGCGCCAGATAGTCAAGGACACTCTGTTTTCAGAGGAAGGCTTTCAGGGCACGGTGGACGGTGTTGACCTCATGGATATTGTTCAGTTCAACGGCCTCTCACGGGCAACAGCGGCCCTCAAGGTGACCACTGCCAACAATGAAGGCATGATCTTCTTCAAAGATGGTGACGTTGTACACGCCATGTGCGACTCAGAGAGCGGTGAGAACGCTTTCTTTCGCATTCTTTCTTTCCAGGGTGGCTCACTGCAGAATATACGAGGCGTTGAACCGCCGGTGATGAGTATCAAGAAAGGGCTTGATGGTCTGCTGCTTGAAGCCGCAAATCGCTCTGATGAAACTGACCCCAAAGAATTTCGCTCGGCAGCGGAAGCTCCAAAGATCGAAGATATCGACCTTGATGTATTTGAGGCGGAAGACAGTACAAGTAACCAGGAACCGGAATTCGACGAGTCGTTTTCCCCTGAAGATGATATTGCAACAGATCAAATATTGAACGACTTACCAACTACAGCAGAAGAGGAATTTGAAATGACAAATATTCAACAGATCCTGGCAGAGTTCACCAATATCGAAGGCGTTCATACAGCATGTCTGGTTGGTCGCGACGGCTTCCTCCTGGATAGTCTCGCCCGCCCCGGGATCGATGCGGAGATGATTGGTGCTATCGCCTCCTCCGGTTTTGGTTCTGCCGAGTCTATGGGAAATCAACTCGGCCAGGGCGATCTGAACATGACGATGTTCGAGTATGGTAATGGTCCGGTTATGTTTGCTCCAGTTGGCTCCGAAGCTTTTCTGGTAATAGTCGCAGACCAGGACACCAACCTTGGCTGGATTCGTATCGCTATCAAGAAGCACTCAAGCAAAATTGCCGACGTGGCTCAGCTCTAACGAGCAGCGGCCGATCTATCACTCATTGCCGCCTGATGATAAAACAGTCAGGCGGCAATGGGTGAGATGCAAGTTTATTCAGACAGACAAAACCACCCGTGGCAACGACATTCCGTATACACTCCAGCAGTATCCGAGTGTTACACCTCGTAGTGCTTTTCCAAAAACTCCTTGAACTCGCCAAAAGATTTTTCATATTCCTTGATCAGCATCCTCGCTTTACCAAGCCAGGTCTCTTTAGTGGTCATCAGGAAAATAAAAAACGGTTGCCCCGGCTGATGGCGGATGATGAAGTGATACTGGCTGGTGGTAACCAGAATGTCATCGACTTCTTCGTCGTCTGCAAGCAGCTTAATTGCCTTTGCATTCGATTTTACAATGGAAGCAAGGTAAGCGGACGCCGCTGCAGTCTCAAGATCTTCCCGGCTACTTGCCTCGGCTATGGACATGCCGTCTTCGATGGTAACGACCGCTGCGGCAAGAATACCCGGTAGCTCACCGGACATTTTCTCGATGAGGCTTTGAATTGAATTGATCATGGTCTTCCCTGGAAATGCAGAAATTAGCAATGCGCATCAAAATTGGTGCGTATAACCTGAGCACTATACCATTCATGACAGCCGAAGTGAACTGAAGAATGCTCTTCAGTTCCACAAGGGTATTGTAATTGTTACAATCATCGGAATATCTGCAGACATCAGATTGTTTCCTTACCAGGTCTTTCAGACTACTCTCCAGCTACTATCTGACCGGATTGCTGTAGGCCCCCCTCAGATCTGTTATATTTTATCAGGCAATCGCTTCATTCAAAGCTTGCTTACTCTCCCATCATCCTTATAATTCTTTGGATTCGTCCGTCCCTATCAGCAGCGTATCCCCTTGATGGACAGTCACCGAACAGCACCACGGCCTGAGCCGAGTCGTAACGATTACACCAGCAAAGATCACCCGATGCCAGCAGTCGATTTGGCTAGAAAGGGTAAAATCATATACTATATGAAGACAGAGGCATGCGAGCAGTAATCCAGAGAGCAACAGAGGCACAAGTAACAGTAGACAACAAGGTAACTGGCAAAATTGGCCCGGGTCTCGTTGTCCTGCTTGGTATTCACCGTGAGGACGGTGCCGGAGAAATCCAATGGATGGCGGAAAAAATCATCAATCTCCGCATCTTCGAAGATGATGAGGGGAAAATGAACCGTTCTCTGGCTGATACCGGCGGTGAGATGCTCATTGTCTCCCAGTTCACCCTATACGGAGATTGTCGCAAAGGTCGCCGCCCAGGCTACTCCAGTGCCGCACCTCCTGAAATTGCTGAACCGCTCTACCTGGAATTTGTCCATGAAATAGAATCTCGCGGCATTACAGTAGGTACAGGTACCTTTCAGGCAATGATGCAGGTTGAGCTGATCAATGACGGTCCTGTCACCCTGCTACTCGACTCACAAAAGACTTTTTAACGCAATTCCTGCGATCCAGGAGGGAAAATTGCCTTCCATAACCACTAAACAGGACATCACATGACATTTCAGACAAGGAATACCTATTCAGGCTTTACCCTTGTAAAACATGCCAGGATCGACGAGATCCATTCCGATGTGTACCTTTTTGAGCATGACCTTCTTGGCTGCCCATTGCTGGCCATTAAAAATAGTGACAATAACAAGACTTTTTCCGTAGCCTTCAACACAATACCAACCGATTCCACCGGTGTAGCCCATATTCTTGAACATTCAGTGCTTATGGGCTCGAAGAAATACCCGGTAAAGGATGTCTTTGGCGAGATCAACAAGGGCGGACTGATGACATTTCTCAACGCCATGACCGGTTCGGATGTCACCTACTATCCTTTTGCCACCAGGAATATTAAGGAATATTTCAACATCATGGACGTTTACTGCGATGTTGTTTTCAATCCTCTGCTTGAGCGCTCCACCTTTGATCAGGAAGGCTGGCACTATCACCAGGAGAGTGAGGATGCACCACTGGAATATCAGGGAGTTGTCTTTAACGAGATGAAGGGGGCATTTTCCGACCCGATCCGGCTCATCTTTCATCACATCTTCGGCGGCCTGATGCCGAACTCAACCTATGCCCATGAATCTGGCGGTGATCCTGCTAATATTCCAGATCTCAGCTATGAGCAATTTTGTGATTTCCACAAAGAGCACTACCATCCCTCCAACGCCTTCTTCTTTGTCTATGGTGATGCACCACTGGAAGAAGAGCTGAGTTTCCTCCAGGAGAGGTTCCTCTCCGCCTACTCTGAAAAGGGTAAACGAACCACCATCGAGGAAGGCGACGAGACCACCAGACCAGTTTTCATTACAGATCATTACGCTGTTGACTCTCACGATACCAAGGAGAAGACGTTCCTGGCCGTCGGCACCCATGTTTCTACGGTACTCGACCGGCAACAGAGTGCCGCCTTCCAGGTCATCGCCAACATCCTCTTTAACTCCGACGGTTCACCGTTGAAAAACGCCATCACCTCAAGTGGCATGTGCAAGGACTTTGGTGGGTTTTACCTTTCGTCCTCATGTTTCAAGACCTTTATGATCAGCTATCTGGTCGGCAGCGAACCGGAGCATCGGGACAGCTTCCTCGAGCTCTACAACACCACCTTGAGGGAAATGGTGGAGAAGGGGCTTGATGAAGACCTGGTACTTGCTGAACTCAACAAATATGAATTCAGCCTGCGCGAAGAGGCAAGTAAGGCTCAGCGTGGACTTGACCTGATCGGCAAGGCGATGACCGCCCTGAAGTATGGCACCGATCCTTTTGAAAACCTGGTCAATGAAGAACTGATCAGCTCATTGAGGCAAAAAGCACTCAGCGGCGATTATTTCGAGTCGCTGATCAGAGAATACCTGCTCGACAACCAGGCCACTGTCACGGTCACCCTCATACCGGATCCCGACAAGCAGGCTGCAACCAAAGCCGTTGAAGAGGAGCGACTGGAAGCTTATGCCGAGACGCTCACCAAAAAAGAGCGCAAGGAACTTATCAACCGCACCCGCAAGGTGATGGAGCAGCAACAACTGCCTAACGACATTGAGACACTTTCCCTCTTGCCTCATCTCAGCCGCGAGGATCTCACAAGCGATATCAATTTTCACGTGACCGAACCCAGCAGGCTGTTCGGCCAGGAAGTTCTGGTGAACAGGCTGGAAACCAACCATATCAGCTATTTAGACATTGGTTTCGATGTCAGCTGTCTGCCTGTAAAGTTGCTCCCTTTTATCGACTTATTCGGTACCATCATCACCGAAATTGGTACCGAGAGGTTGGATTTCAAACAGTTTGCCAAGGAGATAGCGACCTGTACCGGCAATTTCTCCCACTCCCTCAGCACCTATTCACACGGGCCGGTGGACCAAAACCTTAAACCCGTATTCTGGCTCCACCTCAAATGCCTGCCCAGTTACCTTGAACGTTCCCTGAAACTGGTGGCCGAGATTTTACAGGATCTCTCTTTGAAAGACAAAGCCCGTATACGTGAGATCGTTGGCAGGGAATTCGCCTGGTCTGAGCATTCCGCCCAGAGTGAGGGCTATACCCTGGCCTCCGCCCGGGTTTTTGCCCATCTCAGTCAAGCCGGTCAGTACAATGAGTATTTCAACGGCATCACCGCCTATAAGAGCCTGAAAGATCTTGCACTCAATTATGAGAGCAGAGAGGAAGACTTTCTCGATAACCTGCAGGCAATCGCCAACACCCTCTTCAACCGACGCAACCTGCTGATGTCCATCACTGCGGAGCCAGAAGAGGTCGAACTGTTCGAAAAAGTCGGCAATTGCCTGATTGAGGGCCTGTCTGACGAGCCGGTCAGCAAGCAGGAGTTGCCGGCCATGGACCTGCCCCGGCACGAGGCATTCATAACTTCATCCGAGATCGTCTACAACATTCAGGGAGCCAATCTTCTTGACGCCGGTAATGGCTATAACGGGCATTTCGAAGTTCTGAAGACCTACCTCTCAAGAGATTACCTCTGGAATACTGTACGTCAGATGGGAGGTGCCTATGGTTGCTTCATCCAGTTCAGCCAGATTACCGGCAACCTGGCCTATGTGAGCTACCGTGACCCCCAGGTGAAGAAGACGTTTGACGCCTATAACAACGTCCCGGCAATTGTCGCCGGCCTCGACGTTCCCGACAAGGTACTCCAACAACTGGTTATCGGCACCTATGGGAATTTTGACCCGCACCAGAGTGCCGCCGCCAGGGGCGCAAGTGCCCGAAATGAATATCTGAGTGGTATTGATTCCGATTATAAACATCGACGATTGGCGGAAATCCTCGACACTACGGTTGACGATCTGCGGCATTTTGCCGGCTCATTTGAGCGAATGATTCCCAACAGCTATCGTGGAGCTATTGGCAACCGTGCCAAAATCGAAGCTGACAGAGATCTGTTTGACGCACTGACCGAATTATAGGACTGTCAACACAACTGCCCCTTGGTGGCAGTTGTGTTGGCACATTCTCTATAATTCCCTGAACAACAAGCTTGGGGAGACCGCCAGTTACTCCTTCACTGGGCGGTCTCCCCAACTGCTTTTCCCTCGCCTCAACCTCGTTCCCCTTTTCAATTACCCTTTCATATTGACCTACAGCTGTCCGAATCTGCGGCTTTTATGTCATTGCGGACAATTCGTTTTTCTGTGACTATCAGTTCACAACAAACTCACCAATATTAAGGGTAGATAATGTCCAATCCAACGCAAGACCATACCAGCAGGCACATTCTCCAGTTCGTCTTCCATGGAGCCCAGGCCCTCGATATTACAGGCCCGCTTGAGGTTTTCTCCCTTACCAATGAATTCCTGGCACGCAGGTCGGCAAGCCTGAATCATCCCTATAAGATCGACCTCATTGCTGAAAAATCCGGCCCGGTCACTCTCTCCTCAGGGCTTCGATTAGTTCCGAATTACTGTCTTGAATCTCCGGTCGAAACACCTTGCTTCACTGCGGTCGATACTTTTCTGATCCCAGGTGGAAACGGTGTACAGGCAGTGAGAGAAAATGGCACTGTGCTCTCTTTTATTCGGCACCAGTCAACAATAGCCAGACGTCTCGCCTCCGTATGCTCTGGAACATTCCTGCTTGCCCAGGCCGGATTACTTGAAGGAAAGACCGTCACCACCCACTGGCAGGTTTCCTCCCGGCTTGCCCACGAATTCCCGGCATTACAGGTAGAACCAGACCTCATTTATACAAGAGACGGGAATATCTATACTTCTGCAGGTATTACAGCGGGTATAGACCTGGCTCTCTGCCTGGTCGAAGAGGATTATGGCCGTAAGGTATCCCTCGCTGTGGCCAAGGAACTGGTAGTTTATATGAAACGTCAGGGTGGTCAATCCCAATTCAGCAGTGCGCTCAACCTCCAACATGCCAGCCCGACTGTATTGGGGGACATCATTTCCTGGATTCGGGCCAATCCCACAGCTGATCTCTCCATTCAAAACCTCGCCAGCCTGACACGCCTGAGCGATCGTCACTTCTCCAGGAAATTTAAGATAGAGACAGGATTTTCTCCCGGCGTTTTTGTCGAGAAAGTGCGAGTTGAGCACGCTGCCAAGATGCTCGAAAACAGCTGTGACGGGCTGAAGTCCATCGCTGCTGATTGCGGATTTTCAAGTGAAGAGATGATGCGTCGCTCATTCAAACGACAGTTGAATGTTTTGCCCAATCTTTATCGCCAGCGCTTCGGTAAATAGCTGGATGGCTTATTCATCCAGGGATGCTCCTCTGCCGGCCAGCCATACTCGTTCATGGCGTAACCCCCTTTTTCTCCGATCATCCAGATACGTAAGCTGAAATCACTAAAGGAAATACAGATGAAGACAGACATCGCCCTGCTGCTTTTTGAAGATACTGAGGTCCTTGATTTTGCAGGTCCATTTGAGGTATTTTCCGTCACCGACGAATTACACCAGCATCAATTCTACAATATCTACACCGTTGGCCTGGAATCCATTCCGGTTAAAGCGAAAAACGGTTTGCAAGTTGTGCCGGACTATTGTCTAAGTAATTGCCCAGCTCCGGAAATTCTGATAATTCCAGGCGGCTCCGGAACTCGCGCTCTGCTCGAAAATGCAAATTTTCTCGACTGGATACGGTGTACTGCTGCATCCTGCAAACATGTGCTTTCAGTCTGCTCAGGCTCCCTGGTGCTCGCCAAATGCGGCCTGCTGGCCGGGCTTGGCGCAACGACTCATCATCAGGTACTCGCCGAGCTTGAAGAACTGGCTCCGGACAATGATATTTTCCCGCAGAGGCGTTTCGTAGATAACGGCAAAATCATCACCTCCGCCGGAATCTCAGCCGGAATCGATATGTCACTCTATGTCGTCGGGTTGCTTCATGGCCCCGACGCCGCACGAAAAACGGCACAATATATGGAATACCCACTCAACACCCGGGCTAACAATGCAATCTCCTGAATTTTCAGATAGTAACAAACCCACAGTGCTGCCATATCTGGCTTGCCTCTTTTTCATTTTTACCTGGGCGGGCTGGATTGTGGTTTCCCGCCACGGCACCCAGACAGCAATGACACCGGTGGACCTCATCTTTATTCGCTTTATCACCGCGCTGATTGTCTCCAGCCCACTCTGGTTTTTCTATAAATGGCATAAGATACCGTGGTATCGTGTGATCCTGATGGCCTGGGGAACCGGCGCGGTCTACCTGCTCTTTTGCTTTGGTGCCATGAGCAACGCCAAGGCAGCCAGTGCAGGCGTACTGATAAATGGCTTGTTGCCTCTTTTCGGGGCGATCATCAACTTTGCCTGGACTGGTCAACGGGCCAGCCGCATCACCCTGTTGTGCATTGCGGCAATTATCATCAGTAACAGTCTGCTCATTCAGGGTGATATGGTCTTGCTCAATTCCGGCCAGGGAGCACTTTCAGTACTGTTGTTTACCGCCGCATCATGTACCTTCAGTTTTTACATGGTAACTGTAAAAAACTGGGGATTCACCCTGATGGATGTCGTTATCTGGGTACCGATCGTCAATGCTCTTACCATAATCCCGATCTGGTTCTGCAGCACTTCCGGTCTTCCTGCCACCCCGATCTCTATCATCGCCAGCCAGGCCGCCTTCCAGGGAATCCTTATCACGCTTATTGCCGGAGCAATAATCGCCTATGCGATTCGCTCTCTCGGCCCAATGACCACTTCCATGTTCGGGTCGTTTGTGCCCGCCGTGGCCGCTGTTCTGGGGCTCATCTTTTTAGGGGAGCAACTCACCCCCCTCGAAATTGGCGCTATCGCTCTATGCACCTGTGCCCTGCTGGTCAACAGCAGATGGGGAGCCGGCACTCAGGGGAAAGCACTCAAATAAAGGCTGGTTGTTTCCAGGAGATTGCCTTGAGTGCCCATAAATTTCTTCTGCAGCACGTTCTTTTCTGTAAATCGAGTGCCGACAAACTCAATAAAAAGCACTGTGTTATTAAAGTCTAACGGCTTATGAGCGCATCAGGTATCTCCACCCCCATCTCCCGATAGTATCTGGCAGCGCCCGGGTGAAGAGGTACCGGCAAACCGGTGATTGCCTGCTCAAGCTTCATCGCCTCGGTGATCGGATGAATATTATAGAGAAATTCCAGATTGTTATAGATTGTCTTCACGATATGATAGACATCCTGATCGCTGACATCTGCACGAACTGCCAGGAAGTTCGGCTGCGCTATAGTCCTTATCGGACGGTCCTGCCCCTGATAGGTGTTGGCTTCGATAATATACTCACTCCACAACTGCTGCCTGCTATTCACAAGCCCCACCTGCTCAGCAGTAAAATCCAGTACCCGAATGTCCTTTCCTAGTGCTGAAAAGGCCTTATTCACTGCCGTAACCGGCGGGCCTCCCGGGATACTCATAATCTGGATGGTACCCTTTCGAATTGCATCGGCACTGTCGTTATAGGTCAGATTGACCAGCTCGAAATCTCCCTTCGCTTCCAACCCAAGCCGATCGAGAATATAGCTGCTGGACCCTGCACTGCCTGAGTGGACCTCACCAAGAGATATCTTTTTGCCGGTTATCTGCTCAAGGTCCGCAACCGTGCCGCTCTGCACGTAATCCGACTGGACTATAAAATGCTCAACATTCTGCCAGAGCATGGTTATCGAGCGTAGGTTTTTCTGCGGACCCTGTTGCACGAACGGCCCCTTGCCATCCCAGGCCCATGAGCCATACAATCCCTGCAGGATAGCGAACTGCGCCTCTCCCTTTCTCATCAGTTGAAGATTTTCCGCTGAACCTGCCGATCTGATGGCTGTGAGCGATAAACCATACCCCGGCTCAAGCTTTACCTTGGTAAGGGTTGCCAAAGCCACACCAACCGGATAGTAGGTACCTGCGATATTGGCTGTGGCCAGCACATATTTCCGCTCTCCCGCCGACTGAACTGACCCTGGAACGATCACGGTAAAAAGCAGACAAGCGAACAGCACACTACAGGTCCATGCCCACCACCCCTTACTGAAACACAATTGCAGATTCATGCCCGCCCCCTCTCAATCGTCCAGATAATCCGTTCTTACCAGACCATGCTTTACCATCTTCTGGTTCAGGGTACGCCTCGGCAGGTCCAACTCTTCCATTACCGCCGTGGCATTGCCTTTATGTCGCTGCAGTGATTGTTCAAGAACACATTTCTCGAAACACTCGCTCTGTTCAGCCAATGATTGCTGAGCCTCCATCACACCATGTGGTTCCGTGTTTCCGAGCAGGTAGGCTATACGATTGTCACCACGTTGCGAGGTAAGCACATAACGCTGGGCAATATTTTTCAACTCACGCACATTGCCGGGCCAGCTATGGGCCATCAATGCTGTTATGTCGGCCGGTGTCAGCGGATCAATCCCCCGATTATAGCGTTTGGCTGCAAGATCTGAAAAATATTCAAAGAGTAACACAATATCCCGCCCCCTTCTAGACAAAGGCGGCAAGGTGATCCTGGCCACATTCAGCCGATAGTAGAGATCTTTTCTGAGCAGTCCCTTTTCACAGGCAGACTCCGGCTCGACGTTGGTGGCGCTGATTACCCTGATATTTATCGGTATTGTTTTGGTGCCGCCAAGCCGTTCTATTTCCTTTTCCTGCAACACCCGTAGCACCTTGGCCTGCATGTTCAGCGGCATGTTATTGAGTTCATCGAGGAAAAGCGTGCCACCATCAGCCTGTTCGAACTTGCCGATCCGACGGCCGACAGCCCCCGTAAAAGCGCCCGGCTCGTGACCGAACAACTCATTTTCAAAGAGCCCTTCCGGAATTGCACCACAATTGATAACCACAAACTCCTGGTCAGCCCTCTCGCTGGCATCGTGCAGGCAACGGGCGGTCACCTCCTTGCCTGAGCCGGTTTCGCCAAAAAGGAATACGCTGGCATCGGTCGGTGCAAGCTCCTGAATCTCCTGATGCAGAAACTGCATCGCCTCGCTGGTCCCGAGCAGTTTACTCTCAATGCTGTCCCGATCCTGCTGAAGACGCTTTTTCAACAGACGGTTTTCCAGCACCAGAGCACGCTGTTCCTTGGCCCTGCGCACTGTTTCAAGCAGGATATCCGGCTCAAACGGTTTTTCGATAAAATCGTAGGCACCTTTGCGTATCGCCTCCACCGCCATGGGAATATCACCATGGGCAGTGATCAGTACCACCGGTATCTTTCGGTCAATGCTCTGCACTTCATGCATCAGTTGCATACCGTCGATATCTGGCATCCGAATGTCGCTGACGATGACCCCGTTGAAATTGCGGTCGATTATCTCCAACACTTCGCGCCCGCCGCTGAAAGCCTCAACGTGCAAATCAGCAAGTTCAAGCCACTGACTCATAGCAAGGCGCATCGCCTCCTCGTCATCAATCAAATAGATGTTTTCCAGCCCCTTACTCACTCTTCAACACCTCCAATTTCTCGTCTCATATTATTGCATCTGCATGTCAGCATTATTACCGAGAGGAAAACTGAGCAGAAAACAGGCTCCGCCTCCATCACCATTACTCGCAATAATTGTTGCTCCCAGCTCCTGCAATATCGAGTAGCTAATTGACAGCCCCAGCCCTAAACCGTCGCCATCTTGCTTTGTGGTAAAAAACGGCTCGAAAAGATACTCCATAACATCGGCCGCGATGCCTGCGCCATTATCTGTAACCTGCAACCGGGCTTTGCCGTCACCTGCTGTAATCTCAATATCAACCCTGCCATCATCCCGCTCTTTGAGTGCATCCATACTGTTCACCAGCAGATTAATCACCACCTGCTCCACCCTGACCGGATGCCCTTGGATAACTGCACAGCCTTTCGGCAACAGTTCAGTGGAGACAGCGATATTCTTTTCTGCTAACTGAGCCGAGAGAAATTGAAGTACATTCTCTACACAGACCACCAGGTCCACCGGTTCACTTCGACCGATATTTTTCCGGGAAAAATTTTTAAGCTGCGCTGTGATTGAAGCCATCCGGTCCGTAAGAGAACCGATCAACGACAGGTTTTTCTTCACCTCATCATGCCTGCCCCGCTCCAGTAAAATAGAACAACTCGCCAGAAATGTCCGGATTGCTGTCACCGGCTGATTGAGTTCATGGGCCACGGCGGCCGACATCCGGCCCAGCGCAGCAAGCTTTCCTGTCTGGATAAGTTCCCGCTGGGTTTCCCGAAGACTCTTCTCGGTCCGCTTATGCTCCTGAACCTCCTTTTGCAAAAGCAGGTTCAGCTCGCGAACAGCCTCTGCTTCCGTGGCTTTTGTGAGTGAAATTTGTTTCGCCTTTCGTTCCCTCAGGTAGAGGACCATCAGAAAAATAATAACCGAGGCGGCAATGGCCGCAATCTGGGTTGCCCGCATCAAGGTCGCCACCGGTGCCAGGCTTTGCAGGTAGTGCAGCCTCCAACCATATTCCGGCAGCTGATTCGATGTTTCCAGATAGGTGTCCTGACCGATTTCCAGGATGTTGCCGAATGCGCTGTTTTGTCGCACCATGGGCAGGACTTCCAACTCTTTTTCAAGATACTGGTTGGTAATGAGCCTTTTTCTGGTTGGTTTTGAGAGCTGCTCTATAGTCCGGTAACGGTATTCGTCACTGGTTGATAAAATAAAAACCCCGTAAAAATCACTCACCAGAATCGTCTCATCACCATCCCGCCAACTCTGCTGCAATGATCCGAGGTCCACCTTTACTGCAACTACCCCGAGCAGGACCCCATTTTCATAAACAGGAGATGAGATGAAATAACCTGGCTTTCTCGTTCGAAGCCCAACCGCATAATAACCGCCGGAATCCCCCCTTCTGGCGTCGAGGAAATAGGGGCGAAAGTTAAAATTCTGGCCAAGCAGGGAGAATTCACCGCGCCAGTTACTGGCTGCTACCGTGGTCCCACCCTTATCCAGTACGAAAATGAGGCAACCTGTCGCTGCGCCGAAATCTTCCAGATGCGGATTGACCCGTATCTCATCCAGCTCACCTTTCAACAGGGAGCGAATTCGCGCATCCCGTGCCAATACATAGGGAAGATGACGGTATTTTTCCAGGCTGTCCACCAACACCCGCGAGTAATACCCTGCCCTGGTACGCCCGTCGCGCTGTAGATCGTGCATAGCCTGCTGCTCCACATAACGGCACAGTGCCCAGGCAGCAGCGCCAAGCAGCACAAGAAAAGACGCTGCCAGCAGCCATGTGACTTTCTTATTGCGGTGGGCTGTGCCGCTTGCAGTGGCAGGTCTCATGGTTGAACAACTGTCTTCCCGCCAGCGATACCGGTTTTCTGTTTCGTGACCAGAAGAGAACTATTCGCGACAATCCCAACCCTGCAATCAGTATCAAGATCGTCAAGTACCAGCTGTGCCTGATCCGGCGATATTTTTTTCACCCCGATCTCACGACAGATTTCCTCATCAAGATCGGTGATCAGAGCAATACGAATACGTCTGGTCTTCTCCATCATAGCCAGGGCCGTACCACCGTTGCCGACATAGCACGCAACCAGTTCAGTAAAGGCCTGCTTCCAGCCCCCCATCCGAAAATATGGTAAAAAGGTCTTGGAGCCTATCCCGTCCCGGCACTCAGCAAACATTATCAGCGTACCACCATCTTCAACCAGCGGAGCCGCATTATGAATCGACTTATGGCTCTGGATGAAATTAATATCCTTGGGAAAGCCGCCGGCAGAGGCAATTACCAGCGGATATTGTTCTTTTTGTTCAACGGTATAATAGCTGTCCAGCTCATCACAGGCTGCCAGGAAATCCTGGTAGCTGTCACCAAAAATGAATCTCGCCACCTCACCTTTGCTGTCGAGAATACCGTGAATCGAATGGTAGTCCGGCATCCTTGACTGCATATCACGCAAATCATCAGCCAGGGGATTGCCCACCAGATTTCCGGGTCGGCAGCCGGCTGATAGAGTTGATTGCTCTGGGTCGAGGAAAAGTCGATGATTGGCATAAATCGCCTCCCGTTCACCGAGCCCGGGAAAAATAAGTTTTCTGCCGCCCCCGTAACCGGCAAAGTAATGGTGAGACAGGGCACCGACAGTCAGTACCAGCCCGGCGGAACAGAGTTCTTTGCGGACCCGAACCGGTGTCCCTCTGCCGGTTTTCCCCAGTTCCTGGAACTGTTCTTTCTTTTCACAATCGTGGTGAATAAAACGATAGTTGTTATACACTTCACCATAGGCTTTCAGACACTCGTCATCGCTCTGCCTCGGATGAGTGCCATAGGCGATAAAAAAGGTTATCTCTGCCGGATCAACGTCCAGCTCCTGCAATGTAGTCACCACCCAGGGAAGGATGGTTGTATACCCGCAGAGCCGTGTCTTGTCAGCCACCACAATGGCGACATTGGTACTTTTGCCCCGTTGCATCAACACCGGCTCAACGAGATCCCGTAACCTCATTCGGAAATCACTCTCTTCAACCGCATATTCCGGTTCCCTGAATGAGTAGTGAACCGCATCCTGAGAAATGTTGAGCGAGCGATATCCCTTACCGCCATCTAATCCCTGTCCGTAGGGAAGTTCTATCTGCTGCATTTACCCTCCATATTGCCAGCCATCATTGAATTCACTCTCGCAGGCGTCAGACTCTTCGCCTTTCCCTGCCGTCAAGCAACATAAAGAACAAGAACCGTTCCAGTTGTCAGACTCTTCTCACTGCTGGCCCAACTCTGATTCATAGCACGAAATCAATACGATATGCAATCAATGCCAAATCATGAGCGAAACCATAAGCAAGATCTTGCCGATAGCCAGTTCCCCATAGGCAAAATTTTGCCGATTGACTCCCGGACTCTATGCGGGCATTCTTGTAAATAGCCTAATACGCGTCTCTTTCACAACCGCCATTCTGCAATCCGCCATGGCCCGCCTCTTGCTATATGGCAACTTGGAAATCTAACAAACACGAAGTAACGGTTGGAGGTCAACCCACCCATCTATCAAGGAGGAAGTTATGAAAATTACATCGGCGATAGCCCGTTGTGCCCTGGTAGCCTTTACTGCCACCCTGCTCTCGACTGCCGCTGCCACCGCGGCCGAAGAGAAGAACTACCTGCTCGCCACTGCCAGCACAGGCGGCACCTATTACCCTGTTGGCGTAGCCATCTCGACCCTGACCAAGGTGAAGCTACAGCCTACAGAAGGGATCGGCATGTCTGCTATCAACTCTGCAGGCTCAGGTGAAAACATCAAGCTGCTGCGGGACAATGAAGCGCAATTTGCTATTCTTCAGGGCCTCTATGGCTACTATGCCTGGAACGGCAAGGGTCCGATCAAAAACGAAGGCCCACAAAAAGGGCTGCGCTCGGTAACCATGCTCTGGCAAAATGTTGAACAATTTACCATCGCCGCCGACAAAGCCGCCACCGGAACCATCGAGGATGTTCTCGCCTTAAAAGGCAGCCGTATGGCGCTTGGCAAGAAGAACAGTGGCACCCTCGGCTCCAATACCGTCCTGCTTGAAAATCTTGGCATGGATCCAGCCAATGATTTTGACCTGGTTTATGTCGGCTACGGCCCCAGCGCCGATGCCCTGCAAAATGGTCAGGTGGCAGGAATGTCCACCCCGGCAGGAACCCCTACGGGAGCTGTAACCCGCGCCATCGCCGCCATGGGAGACAAAGCAAAACTCCTTGAGTTCACCGATGAGCAGGCCGCAAAAGCTGACGGCGGCCTCGGACTCTGGACTGAATACATTATCAAGGCCGGCACCTATCCGGGCCAGGAAAAAGACATCAAGACCATCGCACAGCCAAACTTTCTTGCTGTCCGTGCAGATGTGGATGACGAAGCCGTCTATAAAATCACCAAGACCATTTACGAGAATCTGGCATTTTTAAACGCAATCCACAAGGCCACTGCCGTGATGCAACTTGAAAAAGCCATCGCCGGTCTGCCAATGCCCCTGCACCCCGGCGCCGTGAAATATTTCAAGGAAGCTGGTCTTGAGATCCCTGAAAAACTGATCGCCGATTAATCGACAGCAAGCAAATTTCTTTGTTCGAACATACCGGCTCCCCTTTTTTCGGGAGCCGGTTTTCTGTATTACCTTCTACCAGTAATTGAATCAGCATTACGGGAGCACCTCATGCAAACCGACGACATTTTCATGCCAACCAAGGGATTTGCCGGTAAAGCTATCTTTTATATAGGTATCCTCGTCTCTTTGGTTCACATCTACTTCAATATCTTCGGTGTGCTCCCAACGCTTACCCAGAACGCACTGCATTATTCCGGCTTCGCCATTCTCTGCGCCCTTGTCTACCCCTTTCGGGGAGTAGGTAAAAAACGAGGCCGCTTCGGTCTGGTCTTTGACTGCCTGCTCGGTGTTACTGCAGCATTCTGCGCGATTTATATGATCGCTATGGAAGATGCCATTTACGCCCGCGGTGTTCATCTCAGCAGCATTGAGTGGGTTGCAGGTACCATCCTCATCCTCACCGCAGTTGAGTTTACCAGAAGGGCCACCGGTTGGATTATCCCGGTGCTGATCCTGCTCGCCCTGAGTTATGTGGGCTGGTGGGGTGAGTATGTGGGCGGAGTATTCAGATTCAGCGGACTTTCGGCTGAAACAATACTTTTCCGCTCGGTGTATGGTGATGATGGTCTGTTCGGCAACATCGCCAGAATATCGTCAACCTTCGTTTTCATGTTCATCCTCTTCGGCGCATTTTTACTTCGCTCCGGAGCCGGGGACTTTGTCATAAATCTTGCCAGGGCCGTGGCCGGCAGGATGATTGGGGGCCCCGGACTGGTGGCGGTTTTTGCTTCCGGGCTTACCGGTACCATTTCCGGCTCTGCTGTGGCCAACACAGCCTCCACAGGAGTCATCACCATCCCGCTGATGAAACGGGCAGGCTTTGAAGCCCGCTTCGCCGCAGGTGTTGAAGCAGCGGCTTCTACCGGCGGTCAGCTTATGCCGCCAATCATGGGTGCCGGCGCCTTTGTAATGGCCAGTTACACCCAGATCCCTTACACCACCATCGTGCTCTACTCGATCCTGCCCGCGATACTTTATTTCGCCACAGTCGGTTTTTTCGTGCGCATCGAGGCTAAACGTACCGGTATAGGTATCGTCGAAGATGAAAAACTGGGCGTCATGAAAGTTTTGAAAGAAGGCGGCCTGCCCTTTCTGCTGCCGGTATCTATCCTGATCGGTATGCTGATTTATGGCTTTACTCCCACCTACGCCGCAGGCTTTGCCATTCTCTCTGTTGTCGTCTCATCGTGGATGACCCCGAACAGGATGGGTGTTCAGGCGATCATGGAGGCGCTGGCCCTGGGTGCGCGCAATATGGTGATGACCGCCATTCTGCTCTGCAGTGTCGGCCTGGTTGTCAATGTTATCGCCACCGCCGGAATCGGCAACACCTTTTCACTGATGATTACCGAATGGTCCGGTGACAACATGCTGATAGCAATCCTGCTTATCGCCCTGGCCTCGCTGGTGCTCGGCATGGGGTTGCCGGTCACTGCTTCCTATATCGTGCTTGGCACCCTGTCCGCCCCGGCGCTTTATACACTCATAGCAGACGGCCAGATCGCCCAGACCATCGCCAGCGGTATGCTGAGTGAAGACGCTAAAATGATCTTTATGATGGCGGTCCCCGACAAAGCTGAGCTTCTGGGCCAGGTCATGCCCCTGGCCCAGGCCAGGGAATTGTTTGCTTCGGTGCCACTGGAGCTGAGCGATACCCTGCGCACTATGCTCATTGCTCCGGAAGCAGCCACTTTCGCTCTACTTTCGGCCCATATGATCATCTTCTGGCTCAGCCAGGACTCCAACGTCACCCCGCCGGTCTGCCTCGCCGCCTTCACCGGCGCCGCCATTGCCGGTACACCGCCGATGGCCACCGGTTTTCAATCCTGGAAGGTCGCCAAAGGCCTTTATATCATACCGCTTCTTTTCGCCTACACCAATCTGCTCGGCGGCTCACTTGCCGAAGTTCTCACCATCTCATTTTTCGCCCTGCTCGGGCTCTATTGCTTCACCAGCGCCATTCAGGGGCATATGGAAAATCCCGTCCCGCCACTGGTACGTATTGCTCTGCTGGTACTGGCTTTTTTCCTGTTAAAACCAGCTTCACTCGTCATTCATGGCGTTGCCGCAATACTTTTCTTGCTGCTATTTGTCGTAAACTTTACAATGAAAGCCCATAAAAAAAATCCTAACGCGAGTCAACCGGCTTCAGCGTAAAGAGATACCCGCAAGGAGATATGCAGTGCCATGAACAACGCAATTCAACGCGAAATTGAAAACATAGTAGGTAAGGATAAGGTCTTTGGCTCCGTTGAGGATAAAATTGCCTACTCCTACGACGCCACCGGCGAAGAACATATGCCGGATCTGGTGGTTCACGTGTCAACCACAGAGCAGGTTTCCCAAATCGTCAAACTCGCCAACAGGGAAAATATCCCGGTCATCCCCCGGGGTGCCGGCAGCGGCTTCAGCGGCGGCACCGTGCCGATTAAGGGCGGTATCGTCCTGGTTCTGACCGATATGAACCAGATTCTTGAGGTGGATGAAGACAACCTGGTGGCGGTTATCCAGCCTGGAGTCATCACCTTGCAGCTTCAGCAGCATGTGGAAGCTCTCGGCCTGTTCTACCCGCCGGACCCCGCTTCACTCGATTTTTCGACCATGGGCGGCAACGTGGCCGAATGCGCCGGAGGCCCTCGCTGTGTGAAGTATGGAGTCACCAAGGATTATGTCCTCGGCCTGGAAGTTGTTACCCCCACCGGCGATATTATCCGCACCGGTGGGCCGACCATGAAAAACGTGGTCGGCTACGACCTCACCAAGCTCTTTACCGGCTCCGAAGGAACTCTCGGTATCATCACTGAGATCACCCTGAAACTGGTGCCAAAGCCGGAAGCCAAGCAGACCATGATGGCTCAATTCACCTCCATCGATGGTGCTGCCCGCGCAGTATCGGCAATCATCAAGGGCAAGATCATTCCCACAACTCTTGAATTTCTGGATAAATCCACCCTCGAGTGCCTGCGGGAAGGGGTGAATGCAGATATCCCCGAAAGCTCCGAAGCCCTGCTGATCATTGAAGTCGATGGCGAACCCGAACTGCTGACCAAACAGATCAACCGAATTATTGAAATCATTGAACCTTTGGGTATCGTTACCACCCAGGTCGCAACCACTCCTGAAGAATCAGACAAAATTTGGAAGATGCGCCGCAGTGTCAGTGCGAGCCTGAGAAATGTAGCACCGGACAAATTCAACGAAGATATTGTCGTACCCCGTTCCCGAATCCCCGAGATGATCAGAAAACTCGAAGCGATCTCGGAGAAATTCGGCGTGCCGATCGTCAATTTCGGCCATGCTGGTGATGGCAATATCCATGTCAATGTGATGGTCGATCTGAAAGTTCCGGGAACCCAGAACAAAGTCGACAAAACCCTGAAAGAGGTCTTTGCCGCTGCCCTTGAACTGGGCGGGTCTGTAAGTGGGGAACATGGCATCGGCATTACTAAGCTACCCTTTATCGCCATGGAGCTTGATCAGGCCACCAGAGATTGCATGGTGACTATTAAAAGAGCACTGGATCCGAAGAATATCATGAACCCCGGGAAGATTTTTCCTTCGGAAAAATCTTCGTGAGAAGTCAGGAGGAGCGAGTGAGGGGATGCCCCTCACTCGCTCCTCCCCGCCTGCCTTAATTTTTTCTCAAATAGCCCTGCACATACTCCACCGCTTCTGATCGGCCCAATGGTCGCAATGCAAAAA
This sequence comes from Desulfosediminicola sp., assembly GCF_048381775.1. Classification (NCBI taxonomy): domain Bacteria; kingdom Pseudomonadati; phylum Thermodesulfobacteriota; class Desulfobulbia; order Desulfobulbales; family Desulfocapsaceae; genus Desulfosediminicola; species Desulfosediminicola sp. The sequence continues at coordinate 310,952 of NZ_JBLXGE010000002.1, forward strand.
ACAGTTCCCGGCACGCATTCAGATCAAGCATCCGGGCAATCTTTATGGTCTCCAGGTCATTTCTGGTGTAAGGAAAGTTTTCTTTGTCTTCCAGAATCTCTTCTTTCCAGACCAGCTTGGCATAGACCAGGGTCTGGGCACAGAGCATTTCGGCGCGGGCTTTACTGATCTTTCTGCCAAACATATATGCCAGGGTCAATTCATCGCCCGGGGCAACCATGCTGCCCATATAGCCGCTTGCGCGCATCTCCTCAAGTTCGATGAAATGTGTTTTCAACCGCCAGCCCCCGCCTTCGGCGGCTAACTGCTGAAAGAGGTATTTCTTCAGCAACAGGTGCATGGCCCCGGCTTCCACATAGATGCTGTCGCTGTGCGGCAATAACTTCATGATCTCAGTCGTCCGCAATTGGTCGCGCAGCCTGAAGCGCGCCGCATCAGCCCGGGCGAAAAGGTCCATGGTCCTTAGGATTTTCAGATAATCTGTTCCCCGCACCGCCTTGTAATAGGCTATCAACCGCCCGGTGGCTACCCGTTCGTGATCATATACCTGAAACTCCACTGAGGAGCGATCTATATCAGCCGGACCATTACCATCCGCCAGGAAATCCTGTATCCGATAGAGATGATGCCAGAACGGCTCAACCTGCATCACCTTTTTGCCCAGTCTGTGAAAATCCCTGACCAGCCGGTACTGCTCGGTAGAAAAAAGCGGATATTCGACGTCGAGTTCCAGCAGGTGATCTTCAATAGACTGCTGGCCCTCCAACATCCTGTAAAAGTCAGGGTGCGACGGCTCTTCAAGCACTATCAGCTTGCTGAGAGACATCAACTCGGCAGTTCTCTGCAGGGTTTCCGGTCGATGGGTAGACAAGGCCAGGGTCAGGGTTTTCATTCGGTAACAGTAGGTACTCTTTGGGCAGAATCCAGTATTGCTGATCTCCGCACCGGCGGATTGATACCTTTTGCCCACACAATAACTCTTCGTGTACCCATACAAATATGCCACCAGGCTTATTTCAGAAAAAATGCTATGACATTATGATTCAATTTCATTATGTTAGAGGGGTTTGTGAGTTCTATATACACTGGTTATCCCTGTTCACTTTCACATTTTTTTCGCAGGTGACAACCTGTAAAAATCATAAGAGATAACTTTTATTTATCATCCAGTTCAAGGAGTTGAGCATGCAATACACTTCAGAAATCATGGAGATGTGCCGCGTTGCGCAGGGGGCAAATCATGGCCCCTCCCCCATACCCCAGGAAGGCGGTTGGACAAAGGCCAGAGAAGTAACCGATATCAGTGGTCTTACCCACGGTGTTGGCTGGTGTGCACCACAACAGGGTGCTGCCAAACTGACCCTCAATATCAAGAACGGCATAATTGAAGAAGCGCTGATCGAGACCCTGGGTTGCACAGGCATGACCCACTCTGCCGCCATGGCCTCAGAAATCCTGCCAGGTAAAACCATCCTCGAGGCGATGAACACCGACCTGGTTTGTGACGCCATCAACGTCGCCATGCGGGAACTGTTCCTGCAGATCGTTTACGGCCGCAGCCAATCAGCATTTTCAGAGGGCGGGCTGCCTGTCGGCGCCGGTATGGAAGATCTCGGCAAAGGCCTGCGCTCCGTTACCGGCACCACCTACGGTACCGCAGCCAAAGGCCCCCGCTATCTCGAGACTGCAGAAGGCTATGTTACCGAGATCGGTCTGGATGAAAACGATGAGATCATCGGTTATACCTTCGTCAACCTGGGCCGCATGATGGATGCTATTAAAAAAGGTATCGATCCCGCCGAAGCATTACAATCCGCATCCGGCACCTATGGCCGTTTTGCAGACGCAGTTAAAACCATCGATCCAAGACACGAATAAGGAGACTGACAATGGCACTGTTTGAAAGTTATGACAGACGGATCGGTCAGATTACTCCGGTCCTGGAAGCGTATGATATGAAGAGCCTGGAAGAAGCGCGTGAGATTTGCCTGGCCAAAGGTGTGGATGTGGCCGAGATCGTTCGTTCCATCCAGCCGATCTGCTTTGACAACGCCTGCTGGGCGTATACCCTTGGTGCTGCGATCGCGATCAGAAAAGATCTCACCAGGGCCGCCGATATCGCCGCCACCGTTGGAGAAGGTCTGCAGGCTTTCTGCATCCCCGGCTCCGTCGCGGATGATCGCAAAGTAGGCTTAGGCCACGGCAACCTCGCTTCCATGCTCTTAAAAGATGAGACGAAATGTTTCGCTTTTCTGGCCGGACACGAGTCCTTTGCCGCTGCAGAGGGCGCCATCGGTATCGCCAAGTCAGCTAATCGCGTACGCCAGACTCAATTGCGGGTAATACTGAACGGGCTTGGTAAGGATGCCGCCAAGATCATCTCCCGTATCAACGGATTCACCTATGTGCAGACCCAGTTCGACTATGCTGCCGGTGAGGTGAAAATCGTCGGCGAGACCGCCTATTCAAAAGGTGAACGGGCAGAAGTCCGCTGCTACGGTGCAGACGATGTTCGCGAAGGTGTGGCCATCAATCATCTCGAGGGTGTGGATGTTTCTATCACCGGTAACTCCACCAACCCGACCCGTTTCCAGCATCCCGTTGCCGGCACCTATAAGAAAGAGTGTCAGCAGGAAGGCAAGAAATACTTCAGCGTCGCCTCAGGCGGCGGTACCGGACGTACCCTGCACCCGGATAATATGGCCGCAGGACCTGCCTCTTATGGTATGACCGACACCATGGGCCGCATGCACTCCGACGCCCAGTTCGCAGGATCATCCTCCGTTCCAGCCCACGTTGAAATGATGGGTTTGATCGGCATGGGCAACAACCCTATGGTGGGTGCTTCTGTTGCTGTTTCGGTTGCCCTTGAACAAGCTAAATAGCAGTTAGCATGTCCAGAACGTGCCAGAACTAAAAGCCGGTCTACCGCAATGGTTGACCGGTTTTTGCTGTTCTAGCGGATAGAGGATAGATGTCAGAAGTAACGTTACAGACTTCTCACCTCTCACACCCTAGTGATCTGAAAGCATGATATTCACTTCAAGCACTTCACTGTCATCCTGCCGGTCGACGTTTAAAGAGATCTGGTCTTCATGAACCTGAACATACTTGCGTACCACCTCGAGGATATCCTGCTGGAGTTGAGGCAGATAGTCGGGACTGGAGGCGTGTCGTCGCTCATGGGCGACGATAATCTGCAAGCGTTCCTTGGCAATGGAGGCAGTACCCTGTTTTTTCGATCCGAATACGTTAAATAAACTCATGGCATCAGGTTCCAAAAAGACGGGAGAGAAAACTTTTCTTTTCTTCATCCATAAAACGGAATGGATGGTCTTTACCAAGGAAGCGGTCGATAACATCGAAATAGGCATCGCCCGCATCGTTTGTGTCGGCCAGAGTAACGGGTACACCTGAATTTGAAGCATTCAGAACATATTCCGATTCCGGCACAACTCCTAAGAAAGGGATGGCGAGAATCTGGTTTACGTCGTCTGCACTCAGCATCTCTCCCTTGTTTACCCGGCTCGGATCGTAGCGGGTGATGATCAGATGTTCCTTGATGGGCTCAAGATCCTGCTCTGCCCGCCGGCTCTTGCTGGCAAGAATACCAATCATCCTGTCTGAATCACGGACGGAAGAAATTTCCGGATTAGCCACAACCAAGGCCACATCCGCGTAATACATAGCGGTCATGGCACCCTTTTCGATACCGGCAGGGGAATCACAGATGATGTAATCAAATTTTTGCCGCAAAGCGTCAATAACCTCACCGACACCTTCCAGGGTCAACGCATCCTTGTCACGGGTCTGGGAGGCCGGGAGAATTGAGAGGTTGGCAATCCTTTTATCTTTGATCAGAGCCTGATGAAGTGAGCCCTCGCCATGGATTACGTTTAGGAGATCATAAACAACACGCCTCTCGCAGCCCATGATAAGATCGAGATTGCGCAGACCGACATCAAAATCGATCACAACCGTTTTATATCCACGTACTGCGAGGCCTGCAGCAAACGCTGCACTGGTGGTGGTTTTACCGACACCGCCTTTACCGGAGGTGACAACCACGACCTGCCCCAGCGGTCTTTTTTCATTCAAGGGCTGTATTGTATCTTCCATGACGTATACCTTACAAAAGGTTGAATATATTTATTTTTATTTATCAAGTCGGTGTGAATGAGCCAACCACCTGAGCCTTCAGGCTGCCATCACTGAGGGAGAATACCGCGCTGTGGTTCAGTACATTCTGGTCAAGTGACTCATTAACCATATACTCCCCTGCGATAGCGATCAGTTCAGGGTCTGACTGCAGACTAAAAATGCGTGAAGTTGAATCTCCGTTAATTCCAGCCAACGCACGCCCACGCAGTGCTCCATAAATATGAATATTTCCGGCAGCAAGCACCTCGGCCCCGGCATTGACCGACGAGAGGATTACAAGATCACCCTCCGGGGCAAATACCTGCTGCCCGGATCGGACCGGCTGATTGATAACTTTGGTGGGTGCTACAGATCTGGATTCATTAGCGGTTTTTCTATCCCGCGATTCAGATTGAGTTTCTGATTCTTCAGTATCATCCTGAACGATTTTGCTACTTCTGCTCTTGACCGGTGGAAGTAAACCCAAGCCTGCCTCCACCACCCGTTCACATAAAAAGGCATCACTGCTCCGGACACCAACCAGAACCAGGCCGAACTCTCGCAGGGTATTGACCAACAGACCAAAATCCAGTTCGGCCTTCCCCTTTTTATCTATCTCTTCGAGGTCCAATATCACCGGGGCATTCTTGAAAAACGCTTGTGCCTTGCCGAATTTCTTCTCCAGCTGCGGATACAGGCGGTCAGGCTGCGTTTCCATGATATGCAGCGTGATTATGGTCAGGACGCTGCCTTTCACTTCCAGGGCCGGGCTTACAACTTCTCCGTTATTCTGTCTCATCGAGTGATCACGGTTTTCTTGAATTTAAATAGAACACACCAATTCCAGATAGTACTTATCAAGGAAAATTCAATCGGTCAATTAGCTTGTGATTATAACGCGTTCAGACAGGGGTTCTCGACAGGAATGAAGAGCGGATATTAAGCAGAAAAAGTATGGCAGCATTTTCCAACAACGAGAAAAAAACGGTGCGGCGGTGTCTTATTAAGAACACCAGAACCAGGTATCCGAGACTCAGGCAGTCATCCCGGCGCAGAAAATCCCCCTGCGCCAGGAGAGGACATCACCATGTGCCAACCGGCCTCAGACGAGTCTGGGATCGATTTTTCCCGGCCCACCGCAGTCGGGAGTATAACAGCTGACATCTTTGAATTCGCATTTTTTGGAACAACTTGGGCATTGCTCAGGCGCGGCAGGAGCCTGCAGCGTATTACCGCAATTTCCACATTTCCAGAAGGGATCCATATTCTTTGCAGAAGCGGTCTGTGTTTTCTCGATCATAAGGTCACCTGTAAGTAATCTGGTTTTATCACCGGCTCTCCTTCCCCTACCCGTGCGTGTGTAACTGGCGGGCCGGCCTGCTATTCAGGCAGCGCCACCCAGGCAACTGCCTGAATAGCTAAAGGATAAGACAGCCTGCCAAAAGAGAAAGCCCTTTGCGCAAAAGAGTGTGAACTGTCTCTACCAGAACACCATACTGCAGGACAGATCACCGTTTAAAGGAATTGGGAGTTGACTTCAACTCCACACCTTAGAGCGAAGATGTTTCCTGATAATTCTGGATATACTGCTCCCGTGTATATACACCACGATCCAGTACCCAACCTGTCACCAATTCAGCGGGAGTTACATCAAAGGCGGGGTTAAACGCAGGACTGGACTTCGGTGCCCACAGATATGTCCCCTCCACTCCAGACACCCCGCGTACTTCGTTCATGCCCCGTTCTTCAATCTCAATTTCAGCACCTGTCGGGCAGTTGCCATCAAGAGTGGTGGACGGTGCAACAACGTAGAAAGGAATTTCATGAAAGGAAGCCAATACTGCCAGGCTATAGGTGCCTATTTTATTCGCGAAATCGCCGTTGGCAGCTATCCGGTCAGCACCCACCAGCACGGTATCAACTTCGCCGCCTTGCATAAGCATTGCTGCGGCGGAATCACAGATAATTGAATGGAGAATACCAAGCTTGCCGCATTCCCAGGCGGTGAGCCTGCCGCCCTGTAAAAGCGGTCGGGTCTCATCAACCCAGACCATGGGGTTCTTGCCCTGCTCATGGGCTCGGCGGATTACGCCCAGGGCTGTTCCGATTCCGGCAGTTGCAAGCCCGCCGGTATTGCAGTGGGTAAGTATGCGTTCATTTTTGCCTATCAAGGCTGCACCGTTATCTGCAATACGATCACAAAGGTCTCGGTCCTCGTTAAAGATTGCCTGTGCTTGCTCAAATACCGATTCCGGGTAATTCGGGCTGTCAATTTTCTCTACCAGGCGATCAATATTGTTTATCAGGTTAACTGCTGTGGGGCGGGCCTTGCGTAATCGGGCAGCATCCCTGGCGAGTTCAAAAGGTGATGCACCACGTATGGCTAAAGTTGCCAGGAGCAGAGCCGAAGATATGCCGATGGCCGGTGCACCACGAATCGCCAGGCGTTGAATAGCCTCAATCAAGTCATCTATAGTATCGCAAATCAGCCAGTGCTCTTCATGGGGCAGAATAGTCTGGTCCAGGATGGCGAAGGTGTCATGCTCCCAACGCATTCCCATGGAGATGAGAGGCGTGATTGCATCGACCACCTATTTCCCTCCTCCAAGTGCCACCGCTTGAGCAAGTACCGCTATCATTGTCTCACATGCTTCCTGGATTGATACACCAAAACTGACCACACCATCCTCGTGTCCGCCCATAACGAAACACTTTGCACTCTGACCTGAAGATTCTCTGAAGATTCTGGCCACCTCCAGGGCCATTTCCACAGTGCCATAGGCTGCCCCTTCCCTGGTGACCGGCAGACCAAGTTGCTCCCGATAGTTCCAGATCCGTGGCGAATGGACGTGCAGCACAGACTGAATCGCATTATCTATCTGATAGAGCTGACCATGGGTCAGAGCTTCGGAAGATGGCTTGGTCATGCCTGTGGCGGTGATGCTGTTATCAAACGGATCACAGGCAGTTACTTTGCTATATTCGGTATGGGGCAGAAACAATGAACCGCCTGTCTGGGTTCCGGTAATGATAAAGCTTTGCGGTTCATCATCACAACGTTTGCTGAGGTTGCCAAAACCGTACCCCATATAGCGAGCCTGATCCTGCCCGATCAGCTGCAGTTTATGCATGATATACCGCCAGCCACTCAGCTCCGCAGTCATCTCCGGTGTGACGCAGGGTTGCCGGGTATAGTGGAGATTGAATTTTATAACACCTTCCATATGGCATCCATTCTCTGAATTAGAGCGGTTTCTTTAAAGCTCGCGGCCCGCCAATTACCAGGAGCTCTACTCAACTGATATTGTACTCTCTCACATATCAGCACACTACGATAAAAAAAAGGGAGAGTTTCGAAAAACTCTCCCTTTTCCTGCATCACTAACGTGCCTATTTCGCGTGTTGAAACAGCCTGCTCAAATTTGAGGGTTGTATCGACCTGCATCCCAGGGGCGCTTCTCACGGACGCCCGGAGGGTGAAAATCACAACCTCGATGTAACCGGATGAGGTAGTTTGCGATTTTCGTGAAATTTGCCGGTCAGGTTGCAGCCAACCACGCCCGTATGTACTCTCCTCTCCTGCTTCTTAGTTCTCAGTAGTTTCAGGCGCGGTCATATCATGTACTTTCTTTTTGGTTTTATTGTACCATGAACTGGTACCTTTTTTGGTCTTATCCCAGAGGCTTGCGGCCTTATCCCCTGCTGACTCCAGAGCGTCTCCGCTTTTATCTACAGCCTTGGAACTCCCGTCCTTTGTTTTATCCCATGCCTCGTGACTTGTTCCTTTGGTTTTATCCCAAGTCTCGCCGCTTACGTCTTTGGTCTTATCCCAGGCATCTGAACTGGTCTCTTTAGTCTTCTGCCAGGTCTCGGCAGAAGCATCACCCACAGCTCTGGCCGTCTCCCCAACCTGTTGCCCGACCTTGTCCCAGGCGCTCTGTTCAGCTAAAACAAACCCCGGCGCAATACAATAGATCGCCAAGGTCACCACAAGAGCCTGTAACAAATTAATTTTCTTGATATTTTCCATAATTATCTCCTTCGAACATCTGCGATCAGCGCCTATTTAAACTTCAAAAACACTGTCAGATCAGCCATTTTTAACAACTACAAACTGTAGAAATATATCTCGCTCCACATTTTTTGCAATATGGCCGTATTTTTAGATGTTCATCAGGAGATTGTCACAGCTTACTCTTTACCCCTCTCATCTCTCTCACTTCTACCTTGAAGCTTCCCGCCTCACACCTTAGAGAATCTGGCTCAGGAAAAGCTGGGTACGTTCCGACTGGGGATTACTAAAAAACTCCTCCGGCTCATTCTCTTCTACAATCTCGCCAGCATCCATAAATATGACACGATCCGCCACTGTCTTGGCAAAGCCCATTTCATGGGTAACACAGATCATGGTCATGCCCTCTTCGGCCAGATCGACCATTACATCGAGCACTTCCTTTATCATCTCAGGATCCAGCGCAGAGGTCGGTTCATCAAAGAGCATAATGGAGGGGTTCATGCAGAGACTCCTGGCAATGGCCACACGCTGCTGCTGCCCCCCGGAGAGCTGGCCGGGGAATTTGTCTGCCTGGTCACCTATCTGCACGCGATCGAGAAATCTGCGGGCTGTTGCTTCCGCCTCCTTTCTCGGTTTCTTCTGCACCCAGACCGGTGCAAGGCAGCAATTTTCCAACACTGTCAGATGGGGAAAGAGATTGAATTGCTGGAACACCATGCCGATATCCCGTCGCACCCTATCAATCCCCTTGAGATCATTGGTCAACTCCACACCGTTGACGATAATATCGCCTTCCTGGTGCTCCTCGAGCCGATTCATGCAGCGGATCATGGTCGATTTTCCGCAGCCGGAAGGACCGCAGATGATGATGCGCTCCCCTTTGTACACTTTCATGTTGATATTTTTCAGCACATGAAAATCGCCATACCATTTATTCATGTTCCTGAGCTCGATCATTATTTCGCTGTTCATGGCCGGATCTTCCTTTAATTGCGTATTATTCATTATCTTCCTTGGTCGTTGCCGGCTGCTGTTAATGTCCGGTATGCAGTTTTTTCTCAAGATACATGGAATAGCGTGACATGGAGAAACAGGACACCCAGTATATTGCCGCCACAAACACATAGCCTTCCACGGAAAACCCCAGCCAGTTCGGGTCGGAGAAAGCAGATTGCACCACCGCCAGCAGATCGAACAGGCCGATAATCAATACCAGCGTGGTGTCTTTGAAGAGCGCGATGAAAGTGTTGACGATTCCGGGAATTACCAGCTTCATCGCCTGGGGCATGATGATGAGAAACATCGATTTCCAATAGGAGAGGCCTAACGCCTCCGCTGCCTCATACTGCCCACGTGGAATAGCCTGCAGGCCGCCCCGGATAACTTCCGCCATATACGCAGATTGGAAGAAGATGATGCCGATCATGGCTCGCAACAATTTATCAAAGCTTATTTCCTCGGGCATAAAGATCGGCAACATCACCGAAGACATGAACAGCACCGTAATAAGGGGTACGCCCCGCCAGAACTCGATAAAAAAGATACAAACCGACTTAGCCACCGGCATTGAGGACCTTCGTCCCAGGGCCAGCACCACCCCAAACGGGAGTGAGCAGAACATACCCACCGCTGCCAGGATCAGGGTCAGCATCAGGCCGCCCCACTTGTGGGTCTCGACCACCGGCAGACCAAACAGGCCACCATAAAAGAGACCGTAAGCAATCACCGGGTAGATGAAGATGGCAAAAAACGCGACCTTCCCCTTATGCCGGGTACGTTCAACCAGCAACCAACCGACCAGTGCCACAAACATCACAAAGGCCAGGATGACACGCCAGTACTGCTCAGAAGGATAAAAACCGAATATAAACTGTTCGAATCGCACCGAGATGAATACCCAGCAAGCGCCATCGGCGCTACAGGCATCCCTGGTGGTTCCGACCCAGCTGGCCTTGAAAAAGAGCCACTCCAGTGCCGGCGGTACGGTCTTGAACAGGAACCAGAGCGCCACGACAGTGAACAGGGAACTGATCCAGGAAGAAAACAGGTTTTGCCGCAACCAGCCAACCACGCCGGCCTTGGCTACTGGCGGCATACGATCAATTGCAGGGGTATAGGAAATTACTGCCATTCTATCTCTCCACCAACATAATTTTCTTGTTGTACCAGTTCATTAAGAAGGAGATCGTCAAACTGATGAACAGGTAGACCGCCATGGTCATGGCCACAACCTCAATAGCCTGGCCAGTCTGATTCAGGGTCGTTCCGGCGAACACCGAAACGAGATCCGGATAGCCGATTGCTGTTGCCAGTGAGGAGTTTTTCACAAGGTTCAGATACTGACTGGTGAGCTGAGGAATGATCACCCTGAGCGCCTGGGGAACGACCACCAGCTTCAGCACCATGGACTGATGCAGACCGAGTGCCGAGGCAGCTTCAGTTTGCCCTTTGTTTACCGCCAGAATACCTGAGCGTACCGCCTCAGCGATAAAAGCACCGGTGTAGATTGAAAGTGCCACCAGAAGCGCTGTGAACTCAGGGATGATGGAAATGCCACCTTTGAAGTTAAAGCCTTTTAATGCCGGCAACTCCCAGGAAACTGGGCTACCCGCAAGAAAATATGTAGCGAGTGGCAGGATAATCACGAGCAGGCCGGCGGCCAGTGGAGTGTTGAATTGCTGACCAGTCTCCCGCTGGCGTTTACCTGCCCATATTGCCAGAGCGATCGTCACTGCTACAGCGATTGCCAGAACTACCAGCACCAGACCGAAGCCACTCTCAAAGATCGGTTTCGGTAAATACAGACCACGGATATTCAGAAAGATCGTCTCCCCCAGCGACATACTCTGCTTTGGCGAAGGAAGGGCCCTCAATACCGCGAAATACCAGAAAAAGATCTGCAGCAACAGAGGAATATTTCGAAAAATCTCGATGTAGATCCCGGCCATGGTCGACACCAGCCAGTTTTTCGATAATCTCGCCACACCTACAGTAAACCCGAGAATAGTGGCAAGAATGATGCCGCAAAACGATACCAGGAGCGTATTCAAAAGGCCGACGACAAAGGTCCGGCCAAAACTGTATGACTCGTCATATGGAACGAGGCTCTGGATAATACCAAACCCCGATTCCTGTGTTAAAAACTTAAATCCGGTAGATATGCCGCGTTTTTCCAGATTGGTCATGGTATTGCCGGCAATGGTCCAGACGACCAGTGCCAGGCCACCAATCAACAGCACCTGAAAAAGCAGTGCCCTGTGCTGGGCATTATTCCACCAATGCTTTGTACTCTTGGTCTGGTAAGACATAGTAATCCACAACTCATGGGAAGACGAAAGACAGAGCTGTCCCACATTCCCCTCAATGGGTGAAAAGCATGATCACAGGGAGTGGCACTAAACCGCCCCCAGGATCTATTTTGACTTTGTGAAAAAGTAAGACGCCACCCTCATCTGTTCAGACGGCGCCATATTCGAAGTTTTCGTTAGTGCGCTATAGATTATGCTATGCGCACTAACGAAACACTGAAGAAGATGGCGCTGTATGGACTGATGAGAGATCTAGCGGATAGGCGGGGCATACTGCAGCCCACCCTGAGTCCAGAGTGCGTTCAGGCCACGGCCGATTTTCAGCGCAGAGGAGGTACCAACGGTGCGGTCGAACATTTCACCGTAATTGCCAACCTGCTTGATAACCTGGTAACACCAGTCATCTGCCAGGCCGAGACCTTCACCCTTGATGCCTTCGAGACCAAGCAGACGCTTCACGGCGGGGTTTGGGGTATCTTTCATGGTATCGATATTGGCTGAGGTGACACCAAGCTCTTCACCATTCACCATTGCATAGAGGCTCCACTTGACGATATTAAACCAGGCATCGTCACCCTGACGTACAACCGGCCCCAGAGGCTCTTTGGAGATTACTTCAGGAAGTACAATGGCCTCTTCAGGCTTGGCAAGCTTGATGCGCAGACCGTAAAGCTGGGACTGATCGGAGGTGAGTACATCACAGCGACCAGCTTCGAAACCTTTAACGGTCTGATCGGAGGTATCGAAAACTATCGGCTTGTACTCCATCTTGTTCTGCTTGAAGTAATCGGCAAGGTTCAGCTCGGTTGTGGTACCGGACTGGATACAAACCGCCGCACCATCAAGCTCGAGTGCGCTTGCGACCCCGAGATTTTTGGAGACCATGAATCCCTGTCCATCGTAATAACTGGTACCGGTGAAGTTCAGACCGAGGGAAGAATCTCTGGTGAGGGTCCAGGTTGTGTTTCTGGAGAGAATATCAACTTCGCCTGACTGCAGGGCGGTGAATCGCTCTTTGGCTGTGAGCGGTACGAACTTAACCTTGGTGGCGTCACCCAGTGTTGCGGCAGCCACGGCTCGACACATTTCAACATCGAGACCGGTCCAGTTTCCTTTCTCATCCGGATTGGAAAATCCCGGCAGACCTGTTGAGACCCCGCACTGCAGGTAGCCACGTTTCAGAACCTCATCCTTGGTAGCTGCCTGGGCGAGGCCGGCTGAAAGACAAAGCGTCAGTGCTGCAGTTGTAAGTGTCCGGGTAATTCTCTTCATTACGTTCTCCTGAATTTTGTAGTTGCTCTGTTCATTATCTCAAACTGTACATCTTCAAACCACCTGTCAGCACCTTGCTTACGTCCCATCATCTCTTTCCCCCCGCAGCGCAAATCCAACTGCCGTGGTATCCGACAGGACCCGAATATCATTTATTACATTCTCTTTATTGCAAGACGCACATCTTGACTAGCAAGGGTTGTGCCAGCAACCACACTTCTATGTTCTGAAAAAGCGCACCAAAGTCAACATTATCGTGTTTACAACATTTTAGTAATGAACTCTTTCACCAAAATACTGTTTTTTCTTTGTCGAGCTGCCATTTAGCAACCAATGGCGGTCAGACCACATTACAATTTTGCAGGAACCACACACGGCCAAAAGGGGTGCCAACAGACCTTACCACAATTTTGTGACGCAGCATTTTTCACTGAAGCTCCTGCCAATATTGCATTAACAGCTCTACCCCTGCCAACCGGATTACGTGACCCTTCTCCCGACTTTACAAAATTTACATTTTTGTTATTCATCGCCAGGCAAAAAAAAATCATAATACAAGACCGTAAAAACAGTGATTAAAAGCGACACTTCCTGAACGAATGAAGAATCTCCGGTCCAGGAAATAAAAAAAGCCGTCCCCGGAATGGACGGCTTTTATATTTCCTGGAGGAGGCTGTGATAAACCTGAATAGCGTTTAAATTGCGTTCTTCCTGCCTTCTTCAAGGTACAGTTGTCCCAATCTTCTTGAGACCGCACCAGGTTTGCCGTCATGCAGCTTAACACCATCAATTTCCACAACCGGATAAACAAAGGCCGTGGCGGAAGTCATGAACGCCTCTTTGGCCTGTTGCGCTTCCTCGATGGTAAACGGTCGCTCAACCACTTGCATATTCTGCTCTTTGGCAAGTCTCAGGACTGCAGAACGGGTGATGCCATGGAGAATCGAGTTTGAGAGATTTCTGGTAACAATGGTATCATCGGCAGTGACGATGTACACATTGTTGGAAGTACCTTCGGTGACATAACCATCCTCCACCATCCAGGCGTCGTCCTTGCCCTCCTTTTTCGCCAACATCTTCAGCATACATGGGGCAAGCAGTTGCACTGTTTTGATATCCCGGCGTCCCCAGCGGATATCCGGCGCGGAGATCACTCTGATGCCGGCTTTTACAGAACTCACCTTCTTGGCCTGGGTGAAGAGCACCAGGGTTGGGGTAAGGTCATCAGAGTATGCAAAATCCCTGTCGGCAGCTCCCCTGGTCACCTGCAGGTAGACCAACCCTTCCGCCACATCGTTTCTGCGCACCAGCTCACGATGAATTTCCAGCATCTGGTCCGGAGTGACCGGCATCTTCATGCCGAGTTCTTTCAAAGAGCGCTGTAACCGGTTGGCATGCCCTTCATAATCGATAAGCTTTCCGTCCAGAACTGCGGTAACCTCATATACACCGTCACCAAAAGTGAAACCACGGTCAAAAACGGAGACAGTGGCCTCCTCTTCCGGCACATAGTCGCCATTCACATATACTGTTCTGCTCATCTCGTAACCTTTTCCTTGTATAAGTTCAGAAAACTCACCTTAAAACAATGTGCTGCTTCGGATAATTTCATAAAATATTATAATTACAATCGCTGTCTCCAGCTATCAGTTACTCTCTATCAACCCCACAAGCTTTTCGTTGCAGGATGCACTCCTACCTGATCGTATTTCAAACCATCCGGCCGATCATGGGCCAGCAAGAGCGGGCCGTCCAGGTCTGTAACCGCACATCCCTGTGCCACCAGCACAGCAGGAGCCATGGCCAGTGAAGAACCAACCATGCAACCCACCATTATATGGTAGCCTGCCCGTTCAGCTTCTTCTTTCAGGGCCAGCGCCTCGGTAAGCCCACCGGTCTTATCGAGCTTGATATTTATCATGTCATATTTGCCGACAAGCTTGGCTAAAGAGCTGCGATCATGGCAGGATTCATCAGCGCAGACCGGCAACACCCTTTCTATATCTGTCAGGGCCTCATCTTCACCGGCAGGCAACGGCTGTTCGACCATTTCCACGCCCAGCCTGACCAGCACCGGCGCAAGTTCGCCATAGGTCTCAATTGACCAGCCCTCATTGGCGTCGACTATAATTTTGGCCCCGGGAGCGCCGCGCCGTACCGCCTCTATTCTTGCCACATCACCGGTGCCACCCAGCTTGGTCTTGAGTAACGGCCTGTGACTGTTTTTCCGGGCAGCGGCTTCCATATTCTCGGGAGTATCCAGCGAAAGGGTATAGGCCGTAACTTCTGAGCCAGGTTCGGAAAGCCCGGCCAATTGCCAGACCGGACGACCTTTCAGCTTGGCCTCAAGATCCCACATGGCACAGTCCACAGCGTTCCTGGCAGCACCGGGGGCAAGCAGATTCTGCAGTTCCTGCCGGGTAAAAGATGCCGGCAAACCGGTGATTTGATCCATAACCCCAGCCACGGTCTCGCCATAACGGGGATATGGTACGCACTCGCCCTGACCGATCGCGCCGTCACTCTCTATCTCAACCCGCACCACCACCGCCTCGGTGCGGGAGCCCCTTGAGATGGTGAACGGCTGTGCAAGGGGAAAGACTTCCCGAAATACCCGTAGTATCATAACAGCGCCTCAACCAGTCTTTGTGCCCCTTGTCGGAACGGATCCACAACCGGAAGTCCCAATTGTTCTTCCAGGCCAGAGAGATAAACCTGAGCCTGTTCCTCATCCATATGCTGGGTATTCACGGAAACCGCAGCCACTACACATTCCGGATTCACCACCCGTGCCAGCTGCAGCGCCACATCGCGCAATTCTTCGAGCGAAGGCTGACTATAGCCCGGCAGACCACGCATATGCTCACGGGTAGGCTCATGGCAAAGTATGAGCGCATCCGGCTGGCCACCATGAACGAGAGCCATTGTAACACCTGAATAGGATGGATGAAAGAGGCTTCCCTGCCCCTCTATCAGATCCCAGTGATCCGGATCGTTATCAGGAGTAAGCCACTCGATGGCACCGGCCATAAAATCCGCCACAACCGCATCCAGCGGCACACCGTCACCGGTGATAAGTATTCCGGTCTGCCCGGTTGCCCTGAAAGTCGATTTAACCCCACGCCTGCGCATCTCTTTATCCATCGCGAGGGCTGTGTACATCTTGCCCACAGAACAGTCCGTACCGACGGCGAGGCATCTCTTGCCGCTACGCTTTTTACCATTGGCAATCGGGTAATCTACCGTCGGTACCCGTACATCATATAGGCTACGACCATATTTTTCGGCCGCTGCCACCAGTTCAGGTTCATCTTTCAACAGGTTATGCAGGCCCGAGGCGATATCCATCCCCTTCTCTAGGGCTTCCAGCAGCACGGATTTCCAGGAAGATGAAATCACACCGCCCCTGTTTACCACCCCAATGACCAGAGTCTTTGCTCCCGCAAGCACCGCATCGTCAATTGAGATATCCCCAATCCCAAGATCCGCCTTACAACCCTCCATACGATACTGGCCCGCTACTGCCTCCGGGCGCCAGTCATATATCCCCTGGGCAACCTTTGCCGCCAGTCCATCAGGTGCATCTCCCAAAAACAATATATAGGGTGACTCAAACATAATATCGACTCCGTAATGTGAAATGATTTGCGCATCAACCAGCTTTCTTTTGGTAACCATATTTCAGGCAATGCCTGGCAGTGTTCTTATCAATTCACGTGCCAGTTCAGGCCCCCTCTCATGCCAGGGAAAAGATGATGTCCACCTCCAACCCGGAATCATTGGATTAACAAATGGTTACCAAAATCCGTCTGGGCTGAACAGTATCACACCTGTCATTTCAGTTCCAGCATTTTTGTGACATTTACGCAATATACAGGCTCGAGATTTACATTTTTGGAAACTTTTCTTGCTTGTTTTTATTTTTAACGAACTTTAACCAGCGCCGCTCAGCCGTCATCTTCCAATTTTGCAGTATCTCTGTTGCTTCGAATTTAATGATTGCAATTCACCTCTATCTCTCTACTATTACCCGAAACCCGCAGACCGTTCATAAAGTACCAAAGAGCAAGCCCGCAAAGTGGTCAACCATTTCAACGAACAGCCAAGTGACAACAAAATCCCGAGCTACAGGTAACATAGCCAAAGGCACTCCCTTCAGTAGCCGCTATGCAGCCGCCGAAACCCTCGTCCGTCTGCAGCAGAGCAAGCTGCCCCTCAAGCCACTTTTCGACTCGGTTACTCTGGAATACCAGGTTACAGGTGCTGAGAGAGGGCTGGCCATGAATCTGGTCTACGGCGTGTTACGCCGACGGGAATACCTTAATCACCTGCTCTCCCTGTTAGCCAGAAAGCCCTTCCAGCAACTCGAACCATTTATCCATGCGACCCTGCTGGTTGGTTTGTATCAGTTGTTCTGTCTCGATCGCATTCCTGAATCCGCCGCAGTCAATGAAGCGGTCAATGCTGTAAAAAAGGCCAGGCCAGGTAGCCATCTGCACGGTTTTGTAAATGGTGTGCTGCGAAGCGCAACGCGGCAAAAGGAACAGCTTCCCGGACCGCAGGACCGTTATCCCGATGGACGGCCATTTCTCAATCACCCGGGTTGGCTCACCAAGCGCTGGGTCAAACAGTATGGCCGGCAGGAGATGGAGCGAATCTGTGCCGTCAACAGTCTTGAACCGCAGTTAGTTCTGCGGGTCAATACCGGAACGGTCTCAAAAGAGCACTACCTGAAACAACTCAATCAGCTCGGCATCAACGCCACGAGTGGGAGCTATGCTCCGGACAGCGTGGTCCTCAGGGATTTCCAAGGTGCTGTCACTGCGCTTCCCGGTTATCAGGAGGGGTACTTTCAGGTTCAGGATGAGGCTGCTCAACTGGCGACGCTGCTGCTCGCCCCATTTAAAGAATCAGGCAGTTACCTCGACTGTTGCGCCGGACTTGGCGGCAAGACGGGACACATCTGCCAGCTAACCAAAAATACAACGGAAGTTGTGGCGGTGGAGCCTGAAAAACACCGTCAGAACCTCTTCCATGAAAATATGGCGCGGCTCTTTCCCGATAAAAACGTTGCACTGTATCCCATGCCACTTGAGCAATTCGCCCGGGATTCTGAGTCAAAGTTTTCCGGAGTGTTGATTGATGCCCCCTGTTCAGGGACCGGTGTCATCGGCAGACACCCTGATATTCGCTGGAACAGGAAAAAAAGTGATTTCAAGCGCTATCAGCAAACCCAGAGTAAACTTATTGAGTTGGCCTCACAGTTGGTGGCCGAAGATGGTATACTGGTGTATGCGACCTGCTCTCTTGAACCGGAAGAAAACCGCCAGGTGGTCGACCACTTCCTGTTGGAGCATCCTGAATTTGTTCTTTGCGACTGCAGAGACACCTTGCCGGAACCGGCTGCAAAGTTCATAGAAGACAAATGTTTTTGCCCGCGACCTTCATCATCTATCGATGGTTTTTTCGCAGCGCGCATGCAACGCAAAAACTGATACAAAAACGAAAAATCATTCACTTAACCACACGACTGAAGCGTCGATGAAGGCCCTCCTTTTTCTTTGCGCTCCATGGGTGTGTATTGTACACTCCGTGTTTATTTTATTTTAAATTTCATTACTCAACACAACAGGTGTTTTATGGCTGAGATAAAAAGTACCATGGATCTGGTTATGGAGCGTATGGCGAAAATGACCGCCAACTCCGAACCGGTAAACAATGACGAAGAATTTGAAAAAGCAGGAATGCGCCTTGCCGCAGACTTTTTAAGCGGAAAAGTCACCGATCTTGCTGGGGAATTGGCTCAACAACCGGCCGAATCTCAGAAGGCTGTCTACAAAGGCGCTGCTGATATCCTGATGCGCAACATCACCTTACCGCGCGACGAAGAAGTCAAAGATCGTGCAGAAGCCTCATTAAACGGTGTTATGGAGCTTGCCGGTGCTCTCGGTGTTTCTGCTGTATCTCAAACCTGTTCAGAGTTGCAGCAGATTCTGCAGCAGTACAATCAGCACAAGGAGCAGGTCGTGCAACAGCTTGAAGAGGCGTTGCGCGGTCAGCTTGAACAGCAGTATGCAGCCCAGGGTGTCGATCCTGGTCAGCTCAGGGCTTCCATGCACCCCAAATATGGTGAAGAGATGGGTAAGATGCAGCAGGATCTTAATGGCCAGTATCTCCAGGCAATGGATCAGCGTAAGGAAATGATCCTCGAGCAGCTCGGCTTAGTCTAACCTCAGACCATTTCAGTACAAAATCTGGAGTAGTATCCCATGGACTATAGCGGTAGAGTCAAGGCACTGCAGAAAAAACTGCGCCGCAAAAAAATAGACGCGATACTGGTAAGCCAGCCCAGCAACAGGCGTTACCTGAGCGGTTTTACCGCGTCAGATCACGACATAACAGAAAGCTCCGGTGTGCTGCTTATCCCCGCCAGAGGGAAAGGACTGTTGCTCACTGACTTTCGCTATATGCAGCAGGCTGAGAACGACGTAGATGGCTTCAAGGTTAAAATCTACACCCGGGGGCTGCTGGCGCTCCTGAAAAAACTGCTGCCGAAGATGGAGATCCAACGTCTCGCTTTCGAGACCGACTATCTGCTGCACTCGAGCTATGTGAGTTACGGGAAAGCGTTCAAAAAAATCGGTGTCTCATTAATCCCGCTTTCTGGAGTTATCGAGAAAATGCGGGAGGTCAAGGATGGCGATGAAATTGACGCCATCCGCAAGTCGGTGCGCCTGAACGAGCAGGTTTTTCAGGAGGTTTTTCCAAAAATCTCCTGCTCGATGTCTGAGATTGAGGTGGCCCTTGCCATCGAGCAGACCATGCGCAAGCTGGGAGCGGAATCGGCCAGTTTTGATTCAATAGTCGCTTCCGGCGATAACAGCGCCCTGCCCCATGCGGTTCCTTCCCGCCAGATGGTGATGCGAGACCGGCCGTTGACGATCGACATGGGACTGGTGTTGAAGGGTTACTGCTCTGACATGACACGCACCTTTGTCCCCGGCAAGGCATCAAAGAAATACAAAAAGATCCACCGGATCGTTCGTGAAGCACAACGTGCCGGCATCGCGGCAATACGACCGGGCATTACCGGAAAAGAAGCGGACAAGGCTGCCCGGGATGTGATCGATGATGCCGGATATGGCAAGTATTTCGGCCACAGTCTTGGCCACGGCGTCGGCCTGCAGGTACATGAGGCACCCCGGCTTTCTAAAATTGGCAACCAGAAGCTGAAACCGGGCATGATCGTCACCGCCGAACCAGGCATTTATATACCCGGTTGGGGTGGAATCCGGTTGGAGAACATGTTACTGGTTACCGATGACGGCTGCGAAGATCTTAATAGCGATGCAACGTGGCTTGATATCTGATCTATATCTCAGATAAATATTAAACTCTCATCCCCTTTTCCCTGTTGAAGGAAGAGGGGATTTTTGTATGTTGAGAATTCTTTTAGGCTTTCGCATGCCGGTGCGAGAATTTTTCCTGTACGGTCTGAACCGGCCAAAACATGAGGCAGGGAGTTAAACACCTGCCAGGGCAGACCAGACATTTACTCAATACGATCTTATGCGCCAGTTTGTTATTGATGAACTTTCCCCTATGGAGCGAGATAATATCGACTCCTACCTTAAACGAACCCTTACCGCCGGACCGATGATCGGCCTCTACTGGATCGTTTTAACTCACGACCTTCTCTCCGAGGCCCAGCAGGGCCACGAAGACCATGGACCATTTTACCTCGCTGTAGAGGTTGAGCAGTACCGGGTTCGCTTTGAGCTATTGGTTCGCAGCCATTCCAACCTGCATTGCAGCTGTATTGCCCATGCAACGCCCATCCAACGCCAGTTTGTACTGGATTATATTGACAGGATGGTGCAGGAGGAGATGATCAACTCGTAATTCTGGAGAATGCTCCTTTTATCCAGATCTTCGTTATCTTGAGGAAATCAATGTTCGCAGATGAATGAAAGAAGTGAGACTTCGATATTCATTATCTTGCTCCGACTGATTTCCTCAAGATACTTCGCCTTGGCACAAAATCAGCTGTTCTCCAGGTACCCCGCACGTAGATTCAATCTCCAATTCTCCGACCTCTAAAACACGATCTCCCTTGGACAATGAATTGAAAAAATTCGTCGCAATACTATCAAGTAAAAGCAAGGACCGGTTCTCTGAGGGGTTGCTGCAGGAGCACATTGACCATCTGCAGAAACTCTATGATGAGAAGGTCCTTGCGCTATGTGGACCCTTTACCGACGATGATTCTGCGATCCAGATCATACGGGCGGCTGATTTAACTGCGGCTGAGCGGATTATTTATCAGGATCCTTTTGTCAAACACAACTATTACAGCACGGTCCGGATCAAGGAGCTCATCGAAGCGAATCCAGCCAATAACTGGTTGGTTTCACATCCACAAACTGAACAGAAACGATAGCCCTTCGATCCCACGAAACTGCGCCGGCAAATCCTTTTTAACCTTCTTCCCTCAACCCGCCTGAGTATTTCGCCTGAAAAAATGAGGCTTTTACCTCTTGCATTTACCCCTCTGGAAACGTTACACATATTTACATTGATTTAAAATTCCCAGATTCAGCCTAAATCACAGGTTAATGCAATGAAACGCTGGTTTATTCCGATAATTCTGTTCTTCACCCTCACTGCTTGCGCCACCAGCCCCACCGGCCGCTCCCAGCTTATGCTGGTTTCCCCTGAACAGGCCATAAGCGCCTCCCAGGAAGCATATGTTCAGACATTGCAACCGCTGCAGAAAGAAGGGAAGCTTGACCCGGACCCGGCCACCACGGCCCGCGTGCGTGAAGTCACCGGCAGGGTTATCGCCCAGGCTATTCAACTTTTTCCCGCATCACGCAACTGGGACTGGAGTGTTCGGGTGATCGATGAGCCTGAAACAGTCAACGCCTGGTGCATGGCCGGCGGCAAAATGGCCGTTTACACTGGTTTACTCAACAAAGTCAACCCCACCGATGACGAGCTTGCCCAGGTCATGGCCCACGAGGTTTCACACGCCCTTGCCAACCATACCGCAGAGAAGATGTCCATGGCAATGGCCACCCAGATGGGACTTATGGGCGTCGCTGTTGCAACCCAGGACAGCGCCTATTCAGGGCTCGCCATGAGCGGCGGCGCCATGGCTGCTGCAATGGCCATCACTCTGCCTAATTCGCGAACTGCAGAGACCGAAGCTGACGTAATAGGCATCGAACTTGCCGCCCGGGCAGGTTACGACCCCAAAGCGGCCGTAACTCTCTGGGAGAAAATGGCCCGGGTTGGTGGCTCAAGCCAGCCTGAGTTTCTCTCTACTCACCCTTCACCCGGCAATAGACAAGCCAACCTCAGTGCGTTAGCGGACAAAATGATGCCATATTATCTGCAGCCCGGACCGAGGCCGGTCTACCAACTCAGATAACCGCCAAGGCAGTTACCGCTTCGACAGGAACCATTTCTCATCGATCCAGACAGATGCACACAACACCCTGTTGCGCTTCTGTCCGGATCGATGGAAATTACCACCAAGTGGATGCCAACCCTGTGCTGCACCACCCAAGCTTTCTACCACTTGTGCGCCCCATTGCCCCGGCACGTCTGCCTGCGTCTGCAATAACCAATAAAGGCAGGCAATTAGCTCTCAACCAGAACACCATCATTTCTTCTTCAGGCCCCAGACAATCTTTGCGCTATTTCCAAAGTATGGTAGTGTCATTCGTAAGGTCTGGCGTACAGAACTGCACGCCAGTAACGATTGAAAAAGCCCTGCTGACAGCGATGCCAGCATAAACATATAGCACGACTTCAACTGTATTCATGCAGATTATAGCCACTCACAAGCAGACCGATTTTGACGCGCTCGCGTCCATCATAGCAGCGACACTCATCTACCCCGGCAGCGTCGGCGTTGTGCCCAAGGAGGTCAGCCGTAACGTCCGCAGATTTCTTTCGACACATAAAACCGCATTCAATCTCATCCTGCCCAAAGAGATCCAACACGACCAGGTTCAACGGCTCATAGTAGTTGATACCCCGAACTGGTCACGACTGGAGCGCATGGAAAAACTCCGGGACAGGGATGATCTCGAAATTCACCTCTGGGACCACCATATGCACGGAGGAGACATCGAAGCGGACATGGTTTGCCAGGAGGACGTTGGTGCCACCGTCACGCTTTTTATCCGGGAACTGAAAAAGCGCCAAATGGAGCTGAACCCGCTGATGTCCACGGTGCTGCTGCTCGGGCTCTATGAAGACACCGGTCATCTCACCTACCCTTCGACCACTCCGGAGGATGCCTATGCCGCCGGTTGGCTGCTTGAAAATGGTGCCGACCTCAACGTCGCATCATATTTTCTCAATCCCCCATACGAAGAGAAGCAAAAAGATGTTCTCTTTGAGATGATGAAGGCCACTGAAAAGCTGACCATCAACAGTTTCAAAATCGGATTCAATATCATCACCCTCGAAGATAAGGTCACGACACTTTCCGGTATCGTCAATATGTACCGCTCCATCATCAACGTTGACGCAATCTTCGTGATTTTCGTCACCAATGGAAGGTCTACCGTGATCGGCAGAAGCGGTGTCGAGATGATCGACATTGGCTGGATAATGAGCAAACTCGGCGGTGGTGGCCATGCGGGTGCTGGCTCGGCCACCATCAAGACCAGTGAACAGAGTCCTGAGTCTGTACGTGAAAAAATAATCAGCCTTCTGGAGTCTGAGCAGAAAGAGAGTATCCGTATCGCAGACCTGATGTCCTTTCCTGTTCAATCGGTCTCACCCGACACTCCCATGCATGAGGTTCATTCACTCATGACCAACGAACATATTCGCAGTGTAATGGTGATTGAAAATGACAAATTACAAGGGATTGTGGTTCTCTGGGATTTCAAAAAACTCAAACATGAAAAACACTGGAATAAACCGGTAAAAGCGTACATGGCCCGGGACCTCACCTGCATTCCGCCCGACGCTATCCCTTCCCAGATCGGCCGCCTGATGCTGGAAAAAAATATCGGCCACTTCCCGGTTGTCCAGGATGAGAAGGTAATTGGAGTGGTTAGCCGCACTGACATTTTAAATTATTTCTACGACCTGCTTCCAGAGTAGAAAAAACCAGTCCAGGCAATGTGGCAACTGCCTCTCTGCTCTTGTAAATCTGGCTACCGGCCATATAATTCTCTCAAGCCTAACACCTATTACCGCTTGTCAAATGAGGATTATACGATGCTTGAATTGAAAAAACTTGAGCGTGGAGCGATTTCCGCAGCATTGGAAAAAGCACACAAGTACCGTTTACTCAACGAACCTGAGGACGCAGAATCAATCTGCCTCGACATATTGGCCACAGAGCCGGAACATCAGGAGGCGCTTATAACCCTGCTGCTGGCATTGACCGACAAGTTCGCTCACTCCGGACTCAATCCTTCATTTCAACAGGCCAGGGAACTGCTGAGCCGGATTGAAAGCACAACCTGCAAAGCTTACTACCTGGGCATTATCTATGAACGGAGGGCTAAATATCACCTCCGTCAGGGCGGCCCCGGTGGCGGAACTGCTGCTCACGGTTGCTTTGAACGAGCCATGCAGGCCTATGAGGAAGCCCTTACCGATTGCGACCCGAAGAATCAGGACGCGGTACTGCGCTGGAATTCCTGTGCACGTATTCTCAATTCCAACCCCGATGTTAAAGCGGATGACACTATAGGAGCAGATCTGCTGCTCGACCCGTTCGAGGTACCGCATTAAGCCGATCTAAGCATCAGGAGATGGCTGTGAGTGGGATAGGAGTATAAACAGATAAATATCGATTTATCGGTATACGCAAGTTCATCCCCTCCCACCTTTACTTCTCACCCTTTATCTTTCTTGATCATCTGCTTGGTCTGATTGATCCGCTTGGTAATCATGATAGATCGTGGACACGCCTTGGTGCATTTGAAATGGTTCTCGCATGGCCATACCCCGTTGGGAGTATCGAGTACATCAAACCGCTCCCTGGTGCCACTATCTCTTGAATCGGCCAGAAAGCGATAGGCCTGCACAATCGCCGCAGGACCGATGAACGCCGGTTCATCATCCAATACGGGACAGGCAGAATAGCATGAGGCGCAAAGAATGCAATTGGTGGTATCATCGAATACCATACGCTCATCCTGGGATTGTACACGCTCCTTTCCCTCACTCTCTGTATCACTGATCAGAAACGGCTTCACAGCCCGGTACTTTTCAAAAAAATCGGTCTGATCAACAATCAGGTCCCTCTGGACCGGTAAGTGAGCGAGCGGCTCCACCGTCACCACCTCGCCATCTTTCCCGGCCACATCTTTCACCAGTGTTTTACAGGCCAGGCCGTCACTCCCGTTTATCCGCATACCGTCTGAACCGCATACCCCGTGGGCACAGCTTTTGCGAAAGCACAGGCTGCCGTCCTGGAACTGTTTCACCTTCATCAAACCGTCAAGCAGCCGGTCATTCGGATCAACCTCCACAGAAAATTCCTGGAAATAAGGCTCCTTATCCGTATCAGGGTTGAAGCGCTGTATTTTCAATATGATATTCATAGGCTGCACCTTTAGGGGACATCAATATGTTCGTGGTTTCGGTTCCCAGATCGAAGTATCCACCTTCTTGTAGTCCATCCGCACTGACTCATTTTCCAGGTAGGCCAGCGAATGTTTCAACCAGTTTTCATCATCCCGCTCGGGGTAATCTTCCCGGCTATGGGCTCCGCGGCTCTCCTGTCTGTCCAGCGCGGCAGCCGCAGTAATGAGTGACAAATCCAGCAGGTTACCCAATTCGATCACCTCGAGTAGATCGGTGTTAAAACTCTTGCTGGAATCCTGGACCCGTACCTGTTGATAACGTTCACGTAATTTCTGGATATCCCTCACCGCTGCCCGCATATCCTTTGCATTGCGATAAATGCCGATATGCTCCATCATGATGGTCTGCATCTGTTCCATGATATGGCCGCCATGGGGTGCGTCCTCAGCTGTCGTTTCTGTCAGGTGACCGATTATCGCCCTGGCAGTATCAGCCGCACTCTCATCCACTTCAACAGCCTCACAATCCTGTACATAATCAGCGATATGCAATCCGGCTCTGCGGCCAAACACCACAAGGTCGAGCAGGCTGTTCGTGCCAAGCCTGTTCGCCCCATGCACCGAAACACAGGCGCATTCACCAGCTGCATAGAGTCCTTTCACCACTGTTCCTTTATTGTCACAGATCACCCTGCCATGCTCATCGGTTGGTATGCCGCCCATGGCGTAATGGGCGGTCGGCAATACCGGGATAGGCTCATCTGCCGGGTCAATACCCAGATATGTTTTGCAGAACTCAGTTATATCCGGCAATTTCTTCATCAAGGTCTCTTTTCCCAGATGGGTTGCGTCAAGGTGTACATAGTCATCTATTTTACCGTCACCCCGAATCCCCTTGCCAGCCCGCACCTCAGTGAGGATGGAACGGGCTACGATATCCCTTGGGGCCAGGTCCAGGAGGGTTGGTGAATACCGTTCCATGAACCGTTCCCCATCACAATTACGCAAGATTCCTCCCTCGCCGCGAACAGCCTCCGAGATAAGAATACCCAGCCCTTTTATTCCCGTCGGGTGAAACTGGAAGAACTCCATATCCTCCAGCGGAATGCCTCGCCTCGCGCAGACCGCAGGCCCGTCTCCGGTATTGGCATAGGCATTGGAAGTTATCTTGAACATCCTGCCAAAGCCACCAGTCGCAAAGAGCACTGCTTTGGCGGCAAAGACATGCAGCTCGCCCGTGGCAAGTTCCACAACCACTACCCCCTGACAGTGGTCGTCTGCCAATATCAGATCAACAACCTGATATTCGTCAAAGAAGGCCACTTCATTTTTTATGCACTGCTGATAGAGGGTCTGCAAAATCATATGCCCGGTCCTGTCCGCTGCGTAGCAGGCTCTGCGCACCGGTCCCTGGCCAAAATTCCTGGTATGCCCGCCGAAGCGGCGCTGGTCTATCCTGCCCTCCGGGGTTCGATTGAATGGCAGGCCACGGTTCTCGAGATCGTAGACAGCCTGCACAGCCTCTTCAGCCAGTGTCTTCGCCGCCTGCTGATCAACAAGATAATCTCCGCCTTTCACTGTATCGAAGGCGTGCCACTCCGGTTTATCCTCCTCAACATTTCCAAGCGCCGCGCTAATACCACCCTGCGCTGCCCCGGTATGACTGCGAACCGGATAGAGCTTCGAAAGCACTGCCGTTTTTGACCTTTTACTCGCTTCAAGAGCTCCATACAGGCCAGCACCTCCTGAGCCAACGATAAGGGTATCAAATTGATGAATCACTGGCACCTCCGGGTTCGTGGGGTTGGTTCGTAGATTTATAGATGCTAAAGGCAAGATTCCACAAGCGGGCTTTCACTGCCGCCACATGTCAGGCATATGTCATATATTAAATCAACTCAACAGCCCATAAACAAGTTGTTTCTCCCCAGCAACGACTGCCAGGTCTGCTATGTTACTGGCTCACATGCAGACCTGGCTGCTTTACATCTTGCCAAGGCTCTGGCAGATGGTCAGTGCCGCAACGCAGCACTTGCCCCCACTAGACTTTTCGCTATTTATTTACGCTTATTCAAACAGTTCCGAGCCAACACTACTCCTGCACCTTCTTCCATACCACTAACTTACAGGATATCGTCAAAATTATAAGGTGTATGATGTCCGGGTTGTTTTTATTTGTGCATGTAAACGAGTGGACTCATTCTGCGAGCACTGACCCCATCCCGATTTCAATGGATACATCCTGGCTGAACTCAAAGCCAGAGGTTTTGATGGTACAATCCTGGGTGATTACAAAGTTCGCCCCCTCGACGGTTATGAATTTCGACCCACTATTCAAAAGCTGCAGCCGGCCTGCTCGGCTTCATCACCTACGAGGAAAATATTGATCGGGTACGATTCTGGGCCCGATTTCCCAAGTTTCTCAAACCTGACATATCTTGATACCCATATGCAGGTGGTTCATGGAAATTCGTATTGACTGCCAGCGAACTTTAAAAGATGAACGGACTTACTCTGGCCTGAGGAATGTACCCAGAAACCTGCCAATGACCCAGACCAGCAAAACTGTGAGCACAATAAGCAGAGAGCCATATGCCATTGCCAAACCGATATTGTATTCAAAAATACCGTTCACCATGGCAATAGAAACCGGTTTGTTTGAGGCATTATAGAGAAACACCGACATGGTATATTCACCAATGCTCCTGATGAATACCAGCAGAAACCCTGCCAAAAGACCAGGTGACAGGACAGGCAGGATAATCTGTGTAAAAGTCTGGAGTCTGTTAGCACCCAGACTTTTTGAGACTTCCAGGTAGGTGTCGTTCAATTTCCCCAATGAGATATTGATGGTCCTGATCATGATGGGCAACGACTTAATCAGGTAGCCAAGTGGCAGCAATACCGAGGAGCCCACCAGGACGGCACTGAAAGAGAACAGTGATGGCTCATTAAAGGCGTTGATAATATTTATAGCAATCGCACTTGCCGGAACGGCCCAGGGCAGGACAGTAAGAATCTCAACCAGCCACTTTATTCTGATTTGAGACCTGACGATTATGTACGAACAGGGCAAAGCGATAATTGCCCCCAGCCCCCCTGCGGCAAGTGCCATTACCACGCTGTTCAGAAATGGCGCCAGTCTTCTCGATCTGGAGAAGATGTCAGCATAATTCTGGAGAGAAAAATCGGTTGGATAATAGCTCACCATCCATGAACCGGATGGCACGAAGGAGATGAGAATAATGGTCACGACAGGTAGCAGGATTGTGGCAATGACTATACCTGCCGACAAAAGCACAAGCAGCCGCACTCCCTGGCTCCTTATCCTGACCGGTTGAATCGGCACCACATTTACCGAAGAGGTGAAACGGGTCCGCCCTTCATAGAACCTGAACACACCAAAGAGAAAAAGGGATATGGCAATCAGGGTGACGACCTGTGTGGCGGCGATATCCATATAGTTGTTCGCTTTTGCCAATAATATCTGGGTAGTCAGAACCTTGAAGCTGCCACCGACAATACTGGGTGCGGTGAACGCCCCAATACCTGTCATAAAGGTCATCGCGCTGGCTGCGATAAGGGCAGGCGCCAGAAATGGAAAAACAACGGTTCCCAGGATTCTGTGCTTTGAAGCGCCCAGACTCCTGGCACTCTCGATAACCGAGATATCGATATGCTTTAAAGCGATTGAGACACTTATATAGAAATAGACGTATTGCGTATAGGCGTGGATAAAGAGAATACCAGGCAACCCGGAGATATTCAGGGGAGGCTCTTCAAGGCCCAGGGCAAATTGAAGGGTTTTGGTGATCAGACCACTCTCACCATACAGCTGGACAAAAGAAAAGACGATGATAATTCCTGGCAACAGCATCGGCAGGAGAAGGAGTTTATCGACTACCGACTTATGGGGAAATTCAAAGAAATGGATAAAAAAGGCAAGCAGTGTGCCGATCACGCCACAGACCAGTACCGTCAAGCCTCCGAGCACAATTGAATTGACAACGGGCACCCTGTACGACTCGTTGGTAAACAGCAGCAGGTACGTTGACACTGAAAAGGTCTGATCCTTTAACAGGCTAACTTCCAGGGTCTTCAGGATTGGAAAGAGAATATAGCCGATAAGAAAGAATAACAGAGCGGCAATTCCGGCAATTTTCAAGAGTGACAGGCAGCTGCCTGTCTCGCTAAGCGGTCTGAATGTACTGAGTTTACTGCTGAAGCTCATGGATACTGCCGTTGGTAAAAGTGATGGTCACTTCATCTCCGGGCTCGAATGCCCCAGTAGACAAAGTGGTATTCAGGGCACTTGTTTTAAAACGAATTCCCCCGGAAACAATCGAGTAATCAGTAGATATTCCGTTAAATTCCCTAAACTCAATCCTCCCGATCAAGCCGTGGTCAGTGGAGCCTGCCGCAGAATGAGATATGTTGATATCCTGAGGACGGATAGAAATATAGCGGGTATCCGGCTTCAGGTCAGCATTGAGCCTGATACGATTTTCCATATACCAGTACCCGTCTTTCCTGTTCACTTCCAACAGGTTGGTATCTCCTACGAAACCTGCGACAAACGAAGTAGCCGGCCTGGAATAAATGCCCTCTGGAGTGTCGACCTGAACGCACCTGCCATGGTCAAAGACTGCTATGCGATCCGACATGGTCAGTGCTTCCCTTTGGTCGTGGGTTACGAAAATAGTTGTTATACCAAGTTTCTTTTGCAACAGTTTCAGCTCATTTCTCATTCTGTCCCGTAACCTGGCATCAAGGTTCGACAACGGCTCATCGAGCAACAGCACCCTGGGCTCAACAACAAGTGAACGTGCCAGCGCGACACGCTGTTGTTCTCCGCCGGACAATTCATTGACTTTGCGATTTTCAAGTCCGCCAAGACCTATCATTTCAAGTTGATATCGAAGTTTTTCCCGTATCTCCGCAGCTGCCCTTTTCTGAACCTTGAGACCATATTCAATGTTCTGGCGAACTGTCATAAACGGGAACAGAGCGTAATTCTGAAAGACCATGCCGATCTTGCGCTTTTCGGCATCAAGTGAGGTCACCTCCTGATCCGCCAGATGGATGGTTCCTTCATCTGGAAAGATGAACCCGGCAATAAGTCTCAAGATCGTCGTTTTGCCACAACCGGACGGGCCGAGAAATGTGAAAAATTCCCCATCCTTTACTGTCAGATTAATATCTGAACAGGCGAGATCACCGTTATACGATTTACAAATATTTTTTAGAACAATGCTTCCCACGCAACACCATAATGTCCAATTTCGAGGCAGACGAACATCAGAGGTGATGCTCATCTGCCCGAAATAAAGATTCTATTTTTTATCTTTGCCGTTGGCCTTTACTTCCGTATCCCATTTCTGCATCCAGGCTGATTGCTTTGCAGCAAGATCCTGCCAATCCACGTCCATCACCTTGAAGGTTGTCTCAGACATCCACACCGGAGAATCGGCAAGAGCATCGGGATGAGTTGGCAATCTGTTGAATTGATTTGCGAGCAAGGCCTGTGTTTTCGCACTGCCGGCAAACTCGATAAACGCTCTGGCTGCCTGGGGATGTTTTGCGCCCTTGATCAATGCTATACCATCAGTGATTACCGGCGAGCCACTTTCGGCATCGATCACCTCAAGCGGCATATTGTTATTTTCCCTGTTGTCTATGATGGAATTAAGTACCATAAAACTGACCGCAGCTTCCTGTCTGCCTACGGCCTGGAACAACAGTGAGCCGCTTCCGTAATACTGTTTGGTGTTCGCATCTACAGCTTTCAGAAATTCCCAGCCATCATCGAGCTGCCCATCTTTTTCGAACTGCTGCAAAAGTGCAGAATAGGTTGCGCGCGCCGATGATGAAAGTGCATTTCTGAAGACAAGTTTCCCTTGATACTGCGGTTTGCTTAAATCACTCCAATCCTTCGGCGCTTCTTCCGCCGACAGCATTTTATTATTATAAAACATCAATACCGGCGTCTGAATGGTCCCGAACCAGGTTGCGTCGCTGTCTCTGAAAAGCGGGTCGATCGTGCTGGCCCAGCCGGGCTTAAAGGGCTCAAAAAGATCTTCCTTTTTCAGTTCAAGATATACAGACGAAGATCCTCCGTACATGACATCCGCCTGAGGGTTCGCCTTCTCCGCCCTGACTCTGTCTGCAAGCGCACCTTTCAGATTGATAAAATCGACCTGTACTCCGGTTTCTTCGGTGAACGCATCGGCAACCACTTCAAGCAGGGATTCGCTGTGTGTTGAATAGACTGTTATTTTCTTCTCAAGCTCTGCAGATGCAGTAGCGGTCAATAACGCAGTTGTTAAAGTAAATGCGGCAAGAGTGCCCAGTAATTTTTTCCCCATGAGTATCTCCTTAATTTAAGTAGAGCGGATAGAACAGTGCCCAGTATCTTTCGAACAATTGTTGTGTATTACCAAATCAGATACGCGTGCGACTCAGGACTCTGCCGATAGCAGCGTATTCCGACAGACACCTGGCGCACATGATAGTTGCTGCTATCTAAAGCTTTAGTTTTTCAGGTAAGGACTGTTGAGCAAATAGTGATCCATGACAAGACTCCGGGTCGTCTCTACCTCTTCCGGGGAATCAAGTTCAATGGTCCACCAACGGCAATCGGTCTCAAGCAATCTGTCTACAATGTCACCGAGAATGGTCATATCCTGAGGTGCATGATGGGTATCAGTTTCCGACTCATACAGATGTACCTCCTGGAGATTTCCCTCAAACATTCCGACAATATCCAGAACTGAAAAATCACCATTTCGCACTCCCTCGCAGGAAACGGCATGACCAACGTCCAATGTAATTCCGGCCCCGCTCCGCCGGGACCAGTCTACTACAGTTTCAGGATCACTGGTTACTCCATGCTTGAGGTTTTCCAAGGCCACGGAGATGCCGAGATTAGAAGCATGCTCGACAATTCTGGCAAGGTTTGAAACCGCCCGCTCCTGGTCAATTGTTTTTTCTGGTGTCAAACCAATATGAACCGTAACATGCTGTTCCCCGATTCCCTTAATCGCCTCAAGATGACTCAGGTGAAGCTTTGTTGCCCGTTCCGCCAGGTGCTGGTCCCTGTCAGCAATCTCGTACTGCGGGAAATAGGCATGATGCCGTATGGCTACTCCTTTTCTCAGGTAGGGAGCAACATGGTGAGGGATAGCGCTTAAATCGGAGGGATTCGGACTATATTCCATGGCAAAATCATGGGCCGTTATCCACTCTGGCTTTCTCGGAAAAGAGTGAAAATGAGCGGAAACCGCCAATACAACATCATGCAGATTACCATTCAACAAAGTCGCGTGAGACATAATCTATTATAGGGTCAGGGTGGCCCTGCGTTAGGGCAAAAAGTATGCGTGAACAAAAAATAATACAATTCACAGTAAACATCGGCAAAACGCTTAGAATAGTTACAGCAATTCCCCCGATGAGTCAAATCGACAATACCTATCGATCCAAGCCTAACTATCGCAAGCACTAATAGTGACTGCTCAAAAAGTGCAGAGTGGGGTCGGACCAAGGACAGAGTGGGGTCGGGCCACAATAACACCCTGATACAGCGTCTTTCTATCTTGAAAGAACATCGTGATTCAGTTTAATATTTCGATTTTCTGGGGAAAAAATCAAGATATTGAACTTCTTACGACGAGACAAATAATGGCAAGAGACAAAAGGCACTATCTACCTGGGCAGGTGTGGCACATCACGCTCACCATACCTGGATGACACCCTGGGTGTGCGTGGTAAGTAGAGGGCTATTCTATTCTCTTCGCGCGGCTGTAACGGTAACTGCTCTTTCTGTTACACACCCTGAGCCTCTGATCGGACCATGCAATTCCACTCGATGGAACGGGTGGTCGAAGAAATGCGCTATCTGAAGAAAAAAAGGCCTGATGATTTCTGGTTCACCGATCCCAACTTCGCCAGCTCAAAGAAGTGGCTTGAACAAATCTGCAACGGGATTAGCAACGGAGTACATGATATCCGCTTCTGGTGCCAGGGTCGCTATAATCTGCTTGATAAAGATCTTATCAGGCTGCTCAAGTGTGCTGGTGCCCACACCATAGCTTTCGGACTTGAGTCGTCAGACATATGTACCCAAAAAAAACTAAAGAAAAGCGTCAACCCGGATAAACTCGCAGCGAGCTGGCGTGACGCCTCGTAGACGGAAACACCACCTCCAACAACTAATTTTACGGCTTCGATTCGGAACTCTTTTGAGCATCGGCCGTTGATTCGCCTGGTCATTGGGACACCTCTATGGCGTTGTTTTCTTGACATTGGTGTCCATTTTATTCAACTTACCCCATACAACATTAGGAAAAAGGGCAGTCCTGTTCCGCATGGGGCTATCGGGAAACGAAAAATCGAAGAATCCGCTCGAGGAGGGTTGAGGGTATTTCAAATATTGCAGTCAGAGTCCCACGAGACTCGATCTTGTTTGTACTTCCAATCTTGAAGTCAGAAGCGAATTTTGTTTTGCACGATGGACATGCCATAAGCACTCCCCCTATGCGTTTAGGGAAGCGCAGCTGCTGGTCACATTTAGGGCAAGTTTTTACGATATATTCAGACATGAACAAAATATAACTGTTTTGTAAAAATATTGCCAATCTGAGAGACCATTGGCATCCTCCCTTCATAGAAGCGACATACTATCTGCATCCATCCTGGAATGGAGCAACTATTCGAAGTGATTTTTGTCGAAGAACCTACTTGTTGAGTCAGAAACCAACAGGAAGAACCTTAACATGAAAGGTATTACTGGCTGTTAAAATTGCCTATACCACCTTAATCATACCCCAATTCTGTTCTATATACCTGGGCCAACTCTCTATTGCGATTAGAACGTCTCAAAATCGTCTACGGTCGCAGGATAAAAAGGAACTTCACAAAACTGCTAGTGCAAACATAGCACATAGTGGTACAGTAACTATAGTTTTTAACTAATTGCTTATACATCTAAGCATTTACTGCCATCTTATCGTACAAGGAGTCATCATGTGGGGAGCTAACGCAACTGAATGGGGAAACTATTTTTGCAGTTGGGGACCATCTTGGGGCCACGGCCCATGGTTTATGGGTTGGTTATTTCCTCTCCTCTTCTGGGGCTTGATTGCCTATCTGGCAGTTAGCATTATCAGGGGTTTATTTTCCAGCACTCGTTCAAAACAAAATGATAACGCACTTGAAATTTTGAGAAATCGTTTTGCTGCTGGCGAGATAGACGAAAAGGAATATAACGCTCAAAAGGCTGTTTTGAGCAGAAGTTAATTATTTTTGGCATGAACGGAGCATTTTACCCTCCTACTGTGAGTTTACAGGCCCGAGAGGTGAGTGCCAGATTAAGGCTGCTCCTGTTGTTTCAGAGGGCAAGGAGGTACAATAGTACCTGCTCCCTGGGATATGCTCCTTTTGCCATCAGCCGTTTTTGGCATGCAGCAGCCGTAGCAGTTCCTTTTCCAAAGACAGCCACTGGGCCTCTTCTGTTATTTTCCCACTCTCGACTGCCGCCAGGCACTTGGTCAGCAGGAGTTTGATTTCTTTGAAGTAGGCCAGTTTGGCCTTGTTGATATTCATGCTGTGACAACGTTCTGCAAGGGCAGCTATCAGTTCTTTCTTAGGTTCAGATATGCCTGAGCCCGTGAGTCTTGAGTTCAAGTTGTCTATTTTTTCAATGGTGTTTTCCTTAGGTTTACCCATAGCTTTTTTCCTGCATCTGAATCGTCAGTTCCTTCGAAAGAAATAAGCCGGTGGAAATTACGGCGACATAAAACCAAACTGGCCAGAGTAAAATCAAATTCAAACAACTCGATTCCCACTCCTACCCTATTTATCTCTGACCCTTATTCAGCTGTAGACAGAATAACTGCAGCAAAGCCATTTCATGGCATGGCTTTAGCAACGACTGACATGATCAAAAACCATGGAACTTGTCAATACGTACTAAGGGTTATCATAGCTGGCTCAGCAGTGAAGACATATAGTTGTCATGCCTATGGCAGCATGAGGCAGGTGTTCTCAGGTAGGACTGTTGATTCTTGGACAGTACCAAGCACCCAAATTCACACCAATATCCACACCGAACTCATCCCCCCATTGCACAATCAAACTCAATACCATGCCCAACTTTACCCAATTGACACATCATCAGTTCATCCCTAGCCTCTAACAAGAGCCAACTGCAGCCGAATATCTGCGCTTACGCTTTACGCACCACTGTCGATTGCATCCTGTTTCACGAAGCCAATAAAGAGGAGGTACATATGAAAAAGCTAGCTCTTGGACTACTTACAATTGCACTTTTTGTTGGATTTTCAACTGCTACCATCAAAGCAGCCGACATTGGCGATACGGCTGCCGATTTTACCGCACAGTCCACCATGGGGGAGATAACCCTTTCCGGGTTTGCCGGAAAAAATGTGGTACTCGCCTTTTACTACGCAGCGTTTACCCCCGTCTGAAGCAATGAACTTCTTGCTTTCCAGCGTGATCTGGAACAATTCACCTCACTGAACAGCGTTATAGTGGGAGTCAGTCCCGACAGCCTTGAAGATCTGGAACGTTTCAAAGATGAGAACAACATAGGTTTTGCCATGATCAGCGACCCTGACAAAACGGTTCAACGGATGTATGAATCAGGCCGCGTCACCTATGTAATCGATGCTCAAGGTATCATTCGCCATCGCCAGGAAGGAGTGCCTGACAACCAAAAAATATTGGAGGCGTTGCGATCCCTTCAATAATCCATAACAATTTATAGCTCATTTGATCTATACTGAAAGTTAATACCGCACGTTATCGTAATCAGAACAAGATGGTGCCAACAGATGAGGTTCAGGTTACAGACCAGACGACACCACGAACACCCCGGAGTTATCAGCACAGGAGACCGTAATGGCAGAATTTATCCATAAGACCCTTATCGTGGGGTCAGGCCCCGCTGGGTACACAGCGGCCATCTACGCCTCCAGGGCAAACCTGAAACCGGTACTCTTTACCGGTCGTGAACCGGGCGGGCAGCTGATCACCACCACCGAGGTTGAAAATTTCCCCGGTTACCCGCAGGGAACTGATGGGGCAACGATGATGGAAGATTTTCGCATGCAGGCAGAGCGTTTTGGCACCGAAGTCATCTACTCCTCCATCACCAGAGTTGATTTTGCCACCGGTCAAGGCTACCACTCCATCTGGACGGAAAGTGATGAAGAGTATCACACTCATACCGTGATCATTGCCACCGGTGCCGGGGCCAACTACCTGGGACTGGAGTCTGAACAGCGATTAATAAGCAAAGGAGTCAGTGCCTGTGCTGTATGTGACGGTTTTTTCTTCAAGAACCTGGTGGTGGGTGTGGTCGGTGGTGGAGATACTGCCTGTGAAGATGCCACCTATCTCGCCAAACTCTGCCCGACAGTGCATCTCTTTGTTCGCCGGGATGAACTGAGGGCTTCAAAAATCATGCAGCAACGGCTGTTTGCCACCGAAAACGTGCACATTCACTGGAACACGGAGGTCGAGGAAGTGCTCGGCCATAACGCCGTCACCGGGGTACGGCTAATCAACAACAGGACCAATCATACTTCGGTGATGGAACTCGCCGGCCTGTTCGTAGCCATTGGCCACACACCAAGAACCGAGCTGTTCAAGGCATACCTGCAAACAGATGACACCGGATATATCATCACCCAGCCAGGGACATCCCGAACCGATGTGGCAGGTGTCTTTGCCTGCGGAGATGCCATGGACAGAGTCTACCGTCAGGCGGTTACCGCCGCAGGAACCGGCTGCTGCGCCGCCCTTGATGCCGAACGCTATCTGGTAAGGAATAATCTCTGAAAGACAGAACGTGAGGTGAGAGGTGTGAGGAGCGCGTTAATCGCGACTCCTCACGCCTTGATCCTGACTGGTAGCTCAAGGAAAGCACACCTTCAGCACTTCATCAAAAGTCGCCACGAAATGCGGGGTAATGCCTTCCTTGATATGATCAGGAAGCAATTCAAAATCCCCCTCATTTTCCTTGGGCAGCAACACCTGTTTGACGTTGGAGCGCTTGGCTGCGATAATTTTTTCTTTTACTCCGCCAATTGGCATAACCAGACCGCTCAGGGTCAGCTCACCGGTCATTGCAGTGTCCTTTAAAATCGGTTTGTTCACCGCCAGAGAGTAAAGCGAGCAGGCCATGGTAATACCCGCCGATGGACCATCTTTCGGAGTGGCGCCCGCCGGTACGTGGAGGTGGATGAAGCTCTTTTTAAAAAACTCCGTTGCTTTTTCATCCTTTTCCAGCATTGAACGCACATAGCTGTACGCGATCTCAGATGATTCCACCATCACCTTGCCAAGCTGGCCCGTCTGCTTGAAGCCAGGATTACCGGTAGGAATCGGGATTGATTCGATGTAAAGCGTTGCACCCCCCATCGAAGTATAGGCCAGGCCGCGAATCACGCCGACCCGTGGCTTCTTGAATGCCTGGCCCTCGGTAAACATGCGCTTGCCCAGCAGATCTACCAG
Source organism: Desulfosediminicola sp. (assembly GCF_048381775.1). NCBI lineage: Bacteria > Pseudomonadati > Thermodesulfobacteriota > Desulfobulbia > Desulfobulbales > Desulfocapsaceae > Desulfosediminicola > Desulfosediminicola sp. The sequence continues at coordinate 348,787 of NZ_JBLXGE010000002.1, forward strand.
TTCACTTTTTTGAATTTTTACCACCTCGTCCGGATTCTTGACGATTCTGGTGACGGCCTTGCGAATAATTTTCTTGATACAATTCTCAAGACCGCGGACGCCAGCTTCCCTCGCCCAGCCGTCGGCAATACCCGTAAGTACAGCCCGGGAAATCTTTACCTGCTTGGAGGTAATCCCATGCTGCTTGAGCTGCTTGGGCAGCAGATGCCGGGCACCGATTTCCACTTTCTCCTTCAGGATGTATCCCGGCAGCTGAATTAACTCCATACGATCGAGAAGCGGCCCGGGAATAGTCTCCAACTGATTCGCAGTACAGATAAAGAGCACTTTCGAGAGGTCAAAACGCACATCAAGATAATGATCGAGGAAATCCTTGTTCTGTTCAGGGTCGAGCACTTCAAGAAGGGCAGAAGCAGGATCGCCTCGGAAACTTGCCCCGATTTTATCGATCTCATCGAGCATGATGAGCGGATTCGAGGTCTTGCAGGTCTTGATGGCCTGAATAAATTTACCCGGCATGGCACCTATATAGGTCCGCCTGTGGCCTTTGATCTCAGCCTCATCACGCATACCGCCTAAAGAGAAGCGATAGAACTCACGCCCCAGACTTTTAGCGATTGACTGACCGATGGAAGTTTTACCGACTCCCGGAGGGCCGGAGAGCAGAATAATCGAACCGCTGAGATCGCCTTTGACGATACCGACGTTGATCAGTTCCAGGATACGCTCCTTGACATCTTCGAGTCCGTAGTGATCCCGGTCGAGGATCTTCGCCGCCTTTATTGGGTCGTAATTATCCTCTGTGTAGACTCCCCACGGCAAAACGGTGAGCCAGTCGAGGTAGGCACGACTGACATTGAACTCGGCGGATGAAGGGCCGAGCAACCTGAGCTTGTCGATCTCTTCCTTTATCTTGTCGAGCGCTTCCGTGCTTGGACGCAGTTTTTTCAGCCGCTGCTCATACTTCTCAATTTCAGCCTGGGTATCATCCTTGGCTATACCCAGTTCCTTTTTGATCTCCTGCAGTTGCTGTTTGAGGAAAAACTCGCGCTGCTGCTTGGAGAGTTGCTCTTCTATACGCTTGGAGATCTGCGCTTTCAGCTTGGAGATCTCCAGCTCTTTTTTCAACAGTACCAGGGAAGCTTCGATACGCTTGCGTACATCTTCAAGCTCGAGAATCTTCTGGATATCAGCACCGGAAGAAGTAGTCATGGAGGCGGAAAAGTCTGCCAATGCGCTGGGGTCGCTCAGGTTAATCCGCTCAATGAGCAACGACAAACCTTCCTTGAACAAGGGGTTGAGCGCGACCAGCTCTTTTATACAATCGATAATAGCGACAGAGTACGCCTTCAGTTCCTCTGTGTTGTCAATCTGCTCCTCAGGGAGATAATTGACATCGGCATAAAAAACGGTTTCTTTGCGGTAGAGGTTCAGCACCTCAAAACGCTCAAGCGCCTGCGCCATCAGCGTCAGAGGTTCACCAGGCTCCCTGGGCGGGGTTGCCTGAACCACGCGCACCACCACGCCAACATTGAAGAACTCCTCCGGATTTTCCGGGCGCCTCGGCATGGCATCTTCGGTCGGCCTGGTAAGCAGCAGACCGAGATACATCGGGGTGGACTTTTCGCCGACATCGAGCAACGCCCGCTGGACCTTTGGATCATCGACAATAATTGGCCCCATCATCTTCGGAAACATGGGCCGATCGTGAAGGGGAATAATCAGCAGTTTTTCCGGAAGCAGATCCTTCGAGACAACGAGGGACTTGTCGTTATTTTCTTCAACATTCTCTTCTTCAAGTGAATCAAATTCTTCGGGTGTTAATACAGTTGGTTTTTCAGCCATGTAGTCACTCCTTTAGAGCAAATATATCCCATCACGAAATCAAGCTTGAATACTTGATTTTATATAGGTTTTGTGCGTTATTCAGGGCGGGACTTCTATTAAAACCTACAGGTTTGAATTGCCGAAAGTCAAGGCAATTGTCCCGCCCGTTCTTCTCGTAATCTACCTGAACTGATAATCATTATCCTTTCACAAGTGAAGTAGTTCAATATTAAATTATCTTCATTTTCCTGTTCCATTGCAAATAGTTGCGGAAAAATCGTTAAATAAAATACACCATTCTTCAACAAGTCCCTGTCTGGCAGTAGCTTTCAGTTATTCCTCAACCACCAGCTTTCGCAGCTGCTCGTGAATCAAGCCGTTTGTCGCCACCAACCCTCCCGCCGGATAATCAATTCCTCCACGATAATCTGTCAACATCCCGCCAGCTTCCTGAACCAGCAGCACTCCTGCGGCAACATCATAGATATTCAGGCATTGCTCCCAATAGCCATCCAGCTTCCCCGCTGCTACCCAGGCCAGATCGAGGGCTGCAGAACCGTGTCTCCTGAAATCACGGACGTTTGGAATCACTCTGGAAAATGCCCCCAGATTATCAGGCTGGAACCCCTCTCTGATACAGGCAAAGCCTGATGACAATACAGAATCGATCAGCTTGGACGTGCCCGAGACGGTAATCCTATTATTGTTCAGGCAGGCGCCTTTGCCACGCTCCGCTGAAAACATCTGGCCGAGCACGGGCGCATAGACCACTCCCGCCACAATCTCCCCCTTTCGCTGCAAGGCAATGGAGACAGTGTAACCCGGCAGTCCCTGAATATAGGAGTTCGTACCGTCGATCGGGTCAATTATCCAGCAGCTGTCACTCTGTTTATCGAGTAGCCCTTGCTCCTCTCCCAGGATTGAGTGGTTGGGAAATTTGGCAGCTATCCGTGAACGCAGGTAGGCTTCTACTTTTTTATCTACTGAGGTCACCAGATCCCTGGCACTTTTATACTCAATCGACACTTCTTTGAAGCTGGCGGACTCCGCGACACAGATGGCCCCCGCCGCTTCGGCCAGTTCATTTAAAAACGCATGATTCATCTATTATTCACCATAATTAACCAACTATGATATCGTATAAAAATCAGCTCATAGCTGTTACAGCCTACATTAGAACAGCACTAAGCGATTACCATCTTTGCTGACTTCCGGGAGACACGTCGTGGCCTTATATCGTGCATTGGATTTCCCAATCAGGCACGTGAATTCTTCAGGTTACGTTTGCCCCTCGCTAAATCGAAACGTAATACGTATGATTAAATAATATACTACAAGCTGTTAGAGGATGACATGATGACCGTATGATATTGCAAACATTATTTTCTTAACTGACTGCGATCCAGCAAGACGAGGGAAACTATGACTGAAAACAGCAGGAGTGATTTCAGCGACTACCAGCGAACATTCAAGGCCGGCAAAAAAACATACCGCTATTTTTCCATAAAAGAACTCGAGGCCCGGGGGCTCGCCGATATAGGCCGCCTGCCCTACTCGATCCGCATCCTGGTTGAAAACCTGTTGCGCAACTACGACGGAGCCATTGTCAGGGCAGAAGAACTTGCCGCCATAGCAAACTGGCAGACCAACTATGATGCCCCTGTCGAGATCCCCTACCATCCTGCCAGGGTGCTTATGCAGGATTTTACCGGCGTACCGGCCGTGGTGGATCTTGCTGCCATGCGTGACGCTGTTAAAGAACTTGGCGGCGATCCCGATATCGTCAACCCCACAGTTCCGGTCGAGCTGGTGGTCGACCACTCGGTACAGGTGGACTACTCCGGCACCCGTTACAGTCTGACCCAGAACGTGGAGCGGGAATACGAACGGAATAGCGAAAGATACAAGTTACTGAAATGGGCTCAGAAAAGTTTCAGTAACTTCAAGGTGGTCCCGCCAAACTCAGGCATCTGCCACCAGGTGAACCTCGAGCATCTCGGCCAGGTTGTCATAGCCGCAGACCAGGCAGGCGACAAACAGCCCCTCGCCTATCCCGATACGGTGGTCGGGCTCGACTCACACACACCTATGATCAACGCCATAGGAGTCATGGGCTGGGGAGTTGGCGGTATCGAGGCCGAGGCGGTAATGCTTGGTCAACCCTACTACATGTCGATCCCAGAAGTTATCGGCGTGCGCCTCACAGGCTGTCTCAAGCCCGGCATCACCGCCACCGACATGGTGCTGACCATTACGGAGATGCTACGCAACTATAAAGTGGTAGAAAAGTTCGTAGAGTTTTTCGGCCCCGGTCTCAAGAACCTCTCCATCCCCGACAGGGCCACCGTTTCAAATATGACCCCTGAATATGGGGCAACCCTCGGATTTTTCCCGGTGGACGAGGCCACTCTCGACTATCTCGAGATTACCGGCAGATCCGAACAAGCTGTCAGAACCAAAGCATACGGCATCGCGAATGCATTTTTTTATGAAGAGGATGAATCCATCGAGTACACGGCCACTCTCGAACTCGATCTCTCCAGCATCGAACCATCTCTGGCCGGCCCTGCCCGGCCCCAGGACAGGGTGCCACTTTCCGAAATGAAAGACACCTTTGGCGACATTCTGGGCTGCACCTATAACCGTGATGCATCGCTTGAGAACATCTCTACCTTTCTCGATGAATCCGGTTCCTGCACTACCAGGAAACCGGACTGTAGCGCTGTGGCAAAACGCGATATCGAAATCACCCTGCACAACATCCCTGAGAAAATCGGAGACGGTTCCGTGGTGATCGCCGCCATAACCTCCTGCACCAACACCTCCAACCCCAATGTTCTGATTGGTGCCGGTCTCATGGCCCGCCAGGCAGTCCAGCGCGGCCTGAAAGTTCCGGCCTATGTTAAGACCTCCTTCGCTCCGGGTTCAAGGGTGGTGAGCAACTATCTTGAGACTGCCGGTCTGATGCCGTATTTCGAAGCGCTTGGGTTTCATATCACAGCCTTTGGCTGCACTACCTGTATAGGCAACAGCGGCCCCCTCAACCCGGAAGTGGAAAGCGCCATTGACGAACATAACCTCAACGTTGCCGCCATGCTCTCCGGCAACCGAAATTTCGAGGCGCGTATCCACCAGAAGATCAAATCCAACTTTCTCGCCTCACCGATGCTGGTTCTGGCATTCGCCCTTGCCGGACGCGTCGATATCGATCTCACCACAGAACCGGTGAGCCTCGACCCAAATGGAGACCCGGTTTATCTCCATGAGCTCTGGCCTGACAATGAAGAGATCGAAGCACTGGTCAGGGAGAACGTCACTAAAGAGAATTTTACCCACCAGTATTCAAAGATTTTCTCCGGCGACCAGTTCTGGGACAACCTCCATGTCAAGGAGTCTACGACCTATCCCTGGGATGATACATCAACCTATATCAAGCGGCCGCCCTACTTTGACGATTTTTCAATTGAGCCCGGCATCACCCCGGATCTTGAAAATGCGCGGGTCTTTTTGCTGCTTGGCGACAGCGTCACCACCGACCATATTTCTCCGGCAGGGGCCATACCTGTTGAATATCCTGCCGGCAGCTATCTCCTCCAACAGGGAGTCACACCAGAACATTTCAACTCCTACGGTTCACGACGTGGTAATCACGAGGTCATGATGCGCGGTACTTTCGGAAACATCAGGATAAAGAACCAGATGATCAAGCCCAAAGAAGGGAGTTTCACACTAAAATTTCCAGAAAAAACCGAGTTGTTCAATTATGAAGCGGCAATGCGTTACCAGAAGGAGCAGGTACCGCTGGTGGTACTGGCAGGTAAAGAGTACGGCACAGGTTCCTCAAGGGACTGGGCTGCAAAAGGCTCGAGGTTGCTTGGAGTCCGAGCTGTAATTGCAGGCAGCTATGAGCGGATACACCGCAACAACCTGGTGGGAATGGGTGTGCTTCCCCTGATGTTTGCCGAAAATGACTCAATCGAGAGTCTCGGCTTAAAAGGTGATGAGCTCTTCTTTATTGCCGGACTCGAAGGCATGACGCCGCGTAAAGAACTGCAGGTGCGTGCCCAGTCACCTGATGGCGCTGAGACCAGATTCACTGTAACCTCCCGCCTCGATACCCTGGTCGATATCAACTATTTCGAAAACGGCGGCATCCTCCCATTTGTGTTGCGGAAGATGATGAAATAACATGTCATGGCAACAAATAAAAAATGCCCGCTCCAAAATTGGAGCGGGCATTTTTTAATGCGTCGTACTTTCCGTTCTCTACCAGACTCAAGCAAAGAGGATGACTTCGAGATTGAAATCTATTTCAGCAGTGCTGCCAGATCCGGCTTCTGATTGATGATTATCTCCTTCAGCCTTGGGGCGAGTTCATTTTCCGGGTTGTTTTTTACGAAATCATACGCCTTGACGTAGTTTTTCGCCACCAGGGTATCAAGCATTACACCTGCTTGCTCATGGTCGGAGGCAACTTCCAGGATAAAGATAATCGCATCCGGTGTCATCTGTGCTACCGCTTCTTCACTGATGGAGTAAATACCTTTAAAAATCGCATCCACCTGTGGATGATCCATTACCTCATGTAGCAGCAGGGTAGCGATATTGGCATCACTATCAAACATTTTCCGGATAACGAGAGGTACACATGGATGGTTGGGAAGACCAACAACGAACCCAAAAGCTTTGGTCAGGTTCTTATCGGCAAGGGCGGCTGCCAACTGATCTTTCAACGGATGATCGGGGATTCGCTCCAGCATGTAGGTGATGACATCTGAGGAAAGCTCGCGAATATAATCTTCCTCAAGCTTGGTCATGCCCTTGAGGATCGAGGGCACTCCAGGGTGATCCGGCAGCTGCTTCAGCACCTTCACCGCGCTGGCATAGCTCAGGCCTTTCAGGGTATCACTATTGGTGGAATACATCTCCTGCCTGACTTTACTGACATAGTCAGAGGTCGGGTACTTCTCCATAAAATCGAACGCCCGATCAAAATCCCAGCCGGTTATCTTCTCAGGATTCTGCTTGATGAGATTATACTCCTCGATCATCTCGAGATTATCCGAAGCATCCGCCTCAACATTCTCAGCGTCATCCTTCTGCTCCTGCTCACCATTTGCGGAAAGCTTTGATGTAAGCTTGGCAAAAAGCCCGCCACCTTTCTTCACGTCATCGTTCGTATTGGTCATTCGGAATCACTTTGAACTTTCAGGTTTAGCAACTTGGTCCTGACACGAGAAGGTGCCGGGAAACGCTTTTCCTGCCAGAGCATTTCACAGTTCAACAACTGCCGCCATAGAGGGAGAAAAAGTCATGTAGTACGCTGACCGATGAGCGTAAAGTGCTCATAGGCCGGTCAATTTTCTATATCAGCTGGAAAGTATAATGCGAATACAGCCGCTCCTGCAAGCCAAAAGGATAAACGAAGGGGCAATTCCTTGTGCATCGCTCCTATGATAAGGCGATACCACTGATATCGTCGTTCATCTTGAAGCGTGGATAGGCAAGACATCTAGGGTCATCCTGCTGGAGAGACCGAACCCGGTCGCGAACTGCTGAAAGTCCGCCTTGTTGAAAGATCGTCGCCAGAAGATCCTGATCATGAGGGAGGTTGAGATCGTAGTTAGGAAGGACAAGACCGTCCGTGTAGAGAATGATCGCGGCTACACCGTCTAAAGTTTCTGAACCTCTTGAGACAAAATGCAAGGCATCGTTTTCACCGTTGAGTACACCATAATCGACATTCATCCTACGTCGAACGCGCAGTATCTGCTCTGCCAGCGCCACGCCAATAGGTTCACTGCTTGCCGGGCCGATTTTCTGCCACAAGGAGAGTGTCTCAGCATCATGGTCTTCCGGCTCGACGAGTTGACGGCTGGTACCGTCATGGCCAATAAGCTGGATTCGGCAGTCTCCGGTCTGGCACCAGTGAAACTGGTCACCATCCATTTCGATCACAGCAAGACTGGTGGTCCAATGTTCTTCCTTTCTGGTAAGGTCAACGCCTGAGGATAGCATTTTGCTGTGTATGGCTTCATTAGCCGCCACCATACGCTCAGTCAGGGAAAGGTTGCGGTCTGCAAATACATCCGCAGCAATATTGGAAGCGAGAAAGCCACCGGTCACACCATCGTAGAGGGTGCCGCTCAAACTGGTTGCCCCGTCAAACACACCATAGAGCCCATCGGTAATCAGTTGTGCATCCTCATTAAAGTTACCGCTCCCCTGTTCAAATACAGCCTCAACCTGAGAAAGTTCGGCAGATGGAACAGGGATTACTCGCTTATCGGCACTGTTTTCTGAATATGGGCAAAGCATCAGGGCAATAATCTCCAGGTACGTTTTATACGGTTATGAAAACGTACTATAGAACACTGGGCTGACACATCAAATCGTTAGTTCCGATAGCAGGATTACCACTCATGCCAATTGATTATATCAATTCATCAACAGACCGAAGTTCTATTCAATTCCCTGTGGGTTATGATGATTTCATGCCTCTTCCAACAGCTCTGTTCATTCTGGAATCTGCTATTTCGCGGGACTTTTCGTTTACACTCGCTATAATCCCGATAGAATTGCAGTGACTCGACTCCTCATCTTACGGCAGTAACAATAGCTGGCCCCTCCCCTCTTTGCGCTACCTCTATTGAGACGTCTGAACCTGAAACACATCCGCACCGCTGCAATCATCTGCGGCAACATTCAAAAGACAATCTATAGAATTTCATGAAATATCATTTCATTAACATAACATCCTGTAAAATATGAAAACCAACATCATCAAAGAAGCCCATCGCTGTCTGCAATGTAAAAAGCCCCTATGCAGGAAAGGCTGCCCTAACGGAACCAGAATTAACGAAATGATCTCTCTTTTTCTTAAAGGAGATCTCGAAAAGGCCGGCAGGATGCTTTTTGAAAACAATCCGCTGTCGGTTGTCTGCTCAAAAATTTGCCCCCATGAAAATTTCTGCGAGGGGCACTGCATACTTGGCAAAAAATCGGCCCCTATCAACATCAGCGGCATTGAACACTTCATCTCTACCTACTATCTCGATCATCTCGAAGCGGAGAGCTGTAATGTGCTCACCAAAGAAAAAGTCGCTATCATCGGCTCTGGTCCTGCCGGCATAACCGTCGCCTTCATCCTGGCGACAAACTGCTACGATGTAACGATTTTTGAGTCTGAAGACAAAATCGGCGGCATTCTCCAGCATGGCATACCTGAATTCCGTCTTTCCAGGGATCTGCTGGCAAAATTAAAAGATGCCCTGATCAAGATGGGAGTCAAGATTCGCCCCAACACTCTTATCGGACCGGTTATCACCATCGACGATCTCCTCCGGGACGCCTACAGTGCCGTCTTCATAGGCACCGGAGTCTGGAACCCGAGGCCACTCAGGATAGCTGGTGAAACCCTGGGCCATGTTCATTATGGAATCAACTATCTGAAAAACCCCGAAGCATATTCACTTGGCCGAAAACTGGCCATCATTGGCGCAGGTAATGTGGCCATGGACGTGGCGCGAACCGCACTTCGCAACGGGGTGGACGAAGTTGTGGTGCTCTATCGTAAAGGTGAAAACAACATTTCCGCCACCCGCCATGAGTATGAAAGTGCAGTAGAAGATGGGGTAAAATTCGCCTTCTTTCATTCACCGAATAAAATAACTGACGCCGGTGTTCTCTGCACCCTGACCAGCGCAGAAGGCAATACAGAGGGACAGGAAGTACTGGTAGAGGCAGATGCTGTTGCTATCGCCATCAGCCAGGACCCGAGAAGTAACCTCTCCGGCATCGGTAAAGAAAAGAATGGACTGGTTATAACAGATGGGGATGGTCGCACTACCCGCGAAGGGGTCTTTGCCTCAGGCGATGTGGTCACAGGAGCCAAAACAGTGGCAGAAGCTGTGAGTTGCTCAAAGAGAAGTGCGGCAGCTATTATGGAGTTTGTTGAATCAAAGCGCACCACTCTGAAAACAGTTGTTTCCAAACAATAAACTCCAGTACCCATGAACCCGGAAGCATTATCCAGAGCAAAAAAAAACCGGTGAGATTTTCATCTCACCGGTTTTTACTCTTGGCAGAAGTATGAATTTTTCAGCAATTCACAAGCGAACTTAACCGTTCAGGGCATTACGGCCATCATCGGTGATGGAATATTTGCAACGAACCGGACTTTCAACCAGTCCCTTCTTTTTTAAAGCCGTAATACGACAGCTGATAGCCTTACTCTCAAGACCGGTTGCCGCGGCTATATCTTTGGAGCCACACGGCTCTGCACTGTTGGCCATTGCCTCGAGAATCTGTTTTTGCTCATCGGTAAGTGGTTTGCATCCGCAACTCATTGGACTTTCTCCTTAAATTTTAGTTCTTTCTGACACTTCGGGCAAATCCCTGCAACTTCAAGGCGATAGCCTTTTACGGAGTATCCATCCGTGTTTTCCCAGTCTATCGATCCCAGCTTGTCCCTGTCCAGCTCCAGGTTATCAACCCGGTGGCATTTAACACAACAGATGTGATCGTGTTCGCTTACATCATAATCAAATCGTTTTTGCCTACCACTGATCTCCAGCTTGGCAATGATGCCAGCACCTGATAACACCTCTAGATTTCGGTAAACAGTTGCAAGGCTTATGCGAGGCATGACCTTTTTCACCCTCTCGTACAGCTCATCCGCCGTGAGATGCTGTTTGCTCTCCCGCAGTTCGCGAAGGATGATCTCCCTCTGGTTGGTCATTCGTAGCTGCATAATCCCCTCTTAATGATAATTAATATCATTTGTAAACGATAACTGTTCTCCGGTCAATATTTTTTTTCACCAAACTGTTATCGTCTGGCCAAAGCTCAAACCAGGACATATATTCCTGTGTGGTGTAGTGTTCTGTTAATCTTGAATATTTTTTATCGGCACATTTGATCTTTCGCCAAGAATGCTGATATCATTATACATAAATCTCCATCCAGACTCAAAATCCGTCTATTGGCCATGACAACGCTGCTTCACGTTCGTAATCTGAGAAAAGTGTTCAAAGAAACTGTCGCGGTAAAAGATGTCTCTTTTACTGTCAGCCAGGGAAGGTGCTTTGGCCTCCTTGGGCCGAATGGTGCTGGAAAAACTACTTCCATAGAAATAATTGAGGATATAATCCCGCCAACATCAGGTGAAATTCTCTACAGAGGTTCTCCGCGCACAGCTTCGTTCCGTGAAGAGATAGGCATTCAGTTTCAACACACCTCCCTTCTCAACTTTCTCTCTGTCAAAGAGACACTACGCACTTTTCAAAAACTTTTTGCACAACCGGAAGATCTCGATACGCTCATCAGGCTTTGCGAACTCAAACCGATAATCAACCGTGCCAACAACAAACTCTCAGGTGGCCAGCAACAACGCCTGATGCTGGCACTGGCATTAATCAACAAACCAAACCTGATCTTTCTCGACGAGCCGTCAACCGGCCTTGACCCGCAATCAAGACGAAACCTCTGGGCAATCGTGGAGAAGATTAAAGCAGAAGGCAAAACTGTGATCATGACCACCCACTCCATGGAAGAAGCCCAGTATCTCTGCGATGATATCGCCATCATGGATCAGGGAGTGATTATTGCCCGGGGCACTCCGAGAGAGTTGATCAATACCCACTGCAGGACAACAACTCTTTCTCTGCCTACGGAAAATCTGAGTGGCCTTGAATCGCCCGACCTGAGCTGGCACGAACGAAACAACCGGGCAGTTATCCATACCGATAATATTGACTCGCTACTGCAGAAACTGAACACGAATGCCGTCAGCCTGAATGGTATGAACATCCACACCCCAACCCTGGAGGATGTCTTTCTCCATCTCACCGGCAGAACCTTAAGGGACTGAAACACGAGATACGGGAAAAATTGCCATGCACCTACCCAGCTTTCAGCGCATATGGGCCTTGTTCGTTGCCCGCAATCATGAATTTTTCAGGGACAAAGCCGCCTTCGGCTGGAACTTCGCTTTCCCGTTCCTGCTCATAGTTGGCATCGGCCTGGTCTTCAACCACAAAGATTTGCAACACTTCAAAGTTGGGGTCTTCCCGGTCAGTTCGGACGCTGTTGAATTAGCTGAAACCACAATCCCCAAACCCTTTTATGAGAGTGAACACCTCACCTTCATTCCCATGGCCAGTTATAAAGAGGGAGAGCGTAAGCTAAGCCACCACAAGATTGACCTGCTGCTTGATGCAACCTCACGCAACCACACCTACTGGATAAACGACTCATCCCCCAGTGGTGCCCTTGCCGAAAAGATCTTCATCGCCTCATTCCTTGCAGCTGACGAGGTGGCTGATAAACAGTTGATCGAGGGAGAACAGATACGATATATCGACTGGCTCTTTCCGGGGATTCTGGCCATGAACATGATGTTTTCCGCGCTTTGGGGGGTCGGCTATGTAGTCGTCCGATATCGTAAAAACGGCACCTTAAAACGACTCAAAGCCACTCCTCTCACCGCCTTTGAATATCTCACAGCGCAGATGCTCTCCCGAATTTTCCTGCTGATGTTCACCCTGCTGATCGTCTGGCTCGGGGCTGACCTGATCTTTAACTTTCAGGTGCAGGGTTCCTATCTGCTGCTGGCATTCATATTTTTACTTGGAGGTCTGAATCTCTCTTCTATCGGCTTGATTCTGGCCGCGCGTGGAACCAGCGAGGAATTCACCAGTGGCGTGCTCAACTTTATTTCCCTGCCAATGATGTTTCTCTCTGAAGTATGGTTCTCCCTTGAGGGTTCACCACGCTGGGTACTGATGCTCTCTGACCTCTTCCCTCTCACCCACCTGCTGAGGGCAGCGAGAATGGTGATGAGTGAAGCGGCAACATTAAGACAGGTACAATGGGAATGTGCGATTTTACTTTTTTCTACACTGATCTTCCTGTCTATTGCTGCCAAAATTTTTTCATGGAATGAATAGATGCAGCAATTCGGCAGCAGCCAATTCTCAACGACAACAATTCACCTGGAATAGATATAGATATATGGAACGATTTTCAAGAACTCAGCGCTTATTGGGCAATGACAGTTTTGGTCGCCTGCAAAACAGGAGCGTGACCGTGGTCGGCCTCGGGGCCGTCGGAGGTTATGTGGTGGAAGGGTTGGCCCGCGCCGGCGTCAGCAATCTCAGAATTGTCGACTTCGACACCATCCAGCCCACCAATATCAACAGGCAGATCCTGGCCCTGGAAACCACGCTTGGCCGCCCTAAAGCAGAAGCCGCCCTGGAACGAATAAAGGCGATCAATCCTTCCTGCAACGTTGAAAGCCTGCAGATGTTTACCGCCGAAGAGACTCTGGAGGCAATTCTCTCCCCCCGGCCGGATCTGCTGATCGACGCCATAGACTCACTCAACCCCAAAGTCCAACTGCTCGTCGGGGCCTACCAGCGTGCCATTCCCACCCTCTCTTCCATGGGTGCGGCGTTACGGACAGATACCACTAAAATACGTATCGGTGATATATTCGAGACCACTGTCTGCCCCCTTGCCAAACATGTACGCAAACGCCTCCGCCGCCGTGGAGTAGGTAAAGGGATACGCTGTATCTATTCGAACCAGAAGGTTGATTTCGATTATACTCAGGAAAATGAGGAATCCAGGGTTGGCGAAACACCGCATTCAGATCGGGGGCGGGAGCGCAATGTGCTGGGCAGCCTGCCTACTATTACCGGCATTTTCGGATTGACCATCGCCAATGAGGCAATCACCATACTCGCCTCCGAAGAAGGCCCCTATTTTACTGGAGATCGCTTATGATACGACTTTTCGTCGCCTACGATATGCCTGACGATGTCCGTATGCTGATATGCGGCATGGGAGCAACTATTCCCGGTGCCCGGGCGGTGCCCGCTGAGCAGCTGCACCTCACCTTGAAATTCATCGGTGATGTGGAAGGGAGCATGCTGGCCGACATTCGTCGGGCACTCGCACAAATTTCCACACCACCGCTGATTATCAGTCTGCGGGGTGTAGGCCATTTCCCTCCCCGGGGCAATCCCAGGGTTCTGTGGTGCGGTATCTCTCCCGAGATGGAGACCATTCAGCTCCGCAACTCCATCGAGAAGTCACTGGCCGACATCGGCATCCCCCGGGAGCGACGAAAATTCTCCCCCCATGTAACCCTAGCCCGCTTGAGAAACAGCCCGCTGAAACGGGTAACGCAGTTCCTGGCAGGTAACAGCATGTTCGAAACCCCGTCTTTTCGTGTCGATACCTTCCGCCTCTACTCAAGCTCCCTCTCACATGGAGGGGCCGTTCATACAGTGCAGGCAGAATTCCCCATGACAACCGCCCACCCAGACGAACTGTAGCAACTTCACCAAGCCGGGAATCGGAGCAGAGATACGCTTTTTCTATTTCGACAAAATGGCCCCGAACGATACTGGCTAGCGACGTTCCCGCCGCAAGGAAGAGTATTGCAACACCACCATCGCCAACAGTACCATGCCGACTCCAGGCAAAGTACCCACTGGTGGTAAACCCTTGCCCAGAAAAAGATCGATCAGCAGCACCAGCCCCGGATAGAGATAGGAATAGGCCATTGCCCGGGTCGCGCCGATATGGGGCGTACAGTATTGAGTGAGAAAGAACGTGATGATCGTGGTAAACACCGCCAGATAGAGAAGAGCCCACCAGACCATTGGCCGGACTGATCCCAAATCAACAGCCAGCAACTTGTTTGCACCGAAAATCAACAGCCAGACAGTCCCGGTGACCAATACCCAGAAGGTCATCAGCAGCATTGACTCGCCACGATACAGAAATTTGACCAGGGGGGTGTAGAGAGCCATGGAAAAACAACCGAGCAAAAATATCACGTCACCCTTATTCCAGGCCATAGCAAAAAGCAGCTGAAGATCGCCTCTGAAGATTACCCACAAAGCCCCGGCAAGCCCAAGTACCAGTGCAATCCGTTGAGGCCGTCCCAGCCGCTCCCGCACCAGGAGTATGGCAAAAACTCCAGAAATAGCAGGTACCAGGGTGAAGATAACGCTGGTATTCAGGGCGCTGGTGTATCTCAGCGCGAGAAACATGCACCAGAAAAACAGCACCAGACAGCTGCTGATAATTGCCGAGCGACCGATGAGCGACCAGTTTGGCCGCAAGCTATGTCGCAGGTAAATGACAGGGGTCAGCAGGATGGAAGCAATGAGGAAGCGCAGCAGGGTCAACACCACAGGGTCAAGATCACCCGCGATAGCCTCCCCCACTGTAAATGATGTGGAAACAAGCGTAGCGCTGATCACCATCAGCAGATGGAGAACCGGCCCGGGAGGTGCAGTATCAGACACAATCAACTACCTGGAGTACACTTCGCTCGTTTCACTATCTTGATAATACGCGTTCAATCAGGATTGCGGAGGGGTAAATTTTACATCCTGGCCCTTGGTATGCTCCAAGGTCTTCATGGCTGTAGCCACCATTCCTGAAACGTCTGTAAGGTTACCCGGAATGATCATGGTGTTATTCTCTTTGGCAAGTTTACCGAATTCATCGATATACTTTTTGGCTACTTCCAGATTTGCCGCCTCGGTTCCGCCCGGACAGTTGAGAGACTCAGCGACCCTGCGGATACCCTCTGCGGTTGCCTCGGCCACTCGCAGGATTTCCTGGGCACGGCCTTCAGCCTCATTAATCCGTTTCATCTTCTCACCTTCTGAGAGAGAAATAGCCTCGGCCTTATCACCTTCCGCCTGATTGATAGTGGCCTGTTTCTCACCTTCGGATCTGGCAATTTCAGCACGTTTTTCACGCTCGGCTTTCATCTGCTTTTCCATGGCTTCAAGCACGGTGCGCGGCGGCTGGATATCCTTGATTTCGTACCGCAGTACCTTGACACCCCAGTTTGATGCCGCCTCATCCAGTGCATCCACAACCTGGGCGTTCAGGGCTTCACGCGCCTCGAAAGTCGAATCGAGAGTGATCTTACCAATTGCGGAGCGCAGGCTTGTCTGGGCCAGCTGGGATGCGGCAAAGTGGTAATCTTCGATTCCATAGGCTGACATCTGAGCATTAACCACCTGCAGATAGAGGATACCATCCACCTCCAGGGTCACGTTGTCTGCGGTGATACAGGTCTGCGCCGCAATATCAATCGGCTCTTCTTTCAGGTTTCTCCTATAGGCAACCTTATCCAGAAAAGGGATAAGGATATGGAAGCCGGCTCCGAGAGTGGCCCGGTACTTACCAAGACGCTCAATCACGAATTCCGAACGCTGGGGAACAACCACCGCGGTCTTCACCAGTATAACCACAACCACTGCCAGTAAAGCGACTAAGAAGACAAGATTTTCCATTATATCGTTTCCTTGCTGACACCTTACGGATCAGCCATTGTTTTTTTCAGTTTGTTTTTTATTTTCAACAACGGGTTTGACAACCATCACCAAACCATCCTGTTCAACAATTTCCACGATCCTTCCGGCCTCGATCGGTTCATGTGCCCGGGCTCGCCAGGTTGTACCGGAATATCTGATCTTCCCCTCAGCGGGCGGCACTATCCCGGTTTCTACCGTCACCAGCTCTCCCTTTGCCGCATGGGGCTCATCGACGAAAGAGTTTTCACTGTCACCGGTAAAGGCTCGTTTGACAAAACGCCTCAACAGCACCAGTGAGAGCAGAGAAAAAATTATAAAAATGAGCAATTGCCCATTCAGGCTCACCTCAAAAACCAGGCAGGCCAAGCCAGTGGCGAGGGCCCCGAGGCCAAAAAAGAAGATAACAAAACCGGGGACAGCCAATTCAAAAAGCAACAGGCCGAGACCTACCAGGCACCAGACCAACCACGGAGAAAGAACCTGCATGTTCAACATTCCTCTAAAGCGAGCCGCCGATTCCGGCGGCATCTATGAACTTTCTTGTATTATGCACCTATTCAGCGGTTAGTCAGCAATTATCTCTTTGGGGATAATCGTTTGATAGACCACACCGAAAAGCACCACACTCATCGGAGCCACCCAGATCAGGCCAATGCCAAGAGGAATAGCTGCAAGAAAAGAGATCAGGCCAAGCAGCAACATCAGCGCGAAAAACTTCCACCAGACTTTATGGATTGCCTTGCGCGAAGTTTCAAGAGCCTGCCAGGGAGACAGCTTCTTATCCACGACCAGGGGCAAGGCCAGAGCATATCCCACGGTAAGGTAAATGCCTGGCAAAACCAGCAGCAGATAACCAATAAACAGCAAAATCAGTGACAGCAGCCAGGTAACAATAACTTTACCAGCCACCTCAAATCCACTGAACAGATCCTGCCAGCGGATATCGCCTTCTTTCAAGCGCTTAACGCCCATATATATGAGTCCGGCGGTAAGGATGGTTGAGACAACACCTGAGCCCAATTGGCCAATCACGGTGACGGCGATGTTGACATTACCCTCGGGAATCAGCCAGGCAAGACCGGTAACCATACCATCTATAGCTGCAAGCACCAGAATATTAATGAGAATCGCCAGCCAGATCTGACCTTTCACTCCGTTGGTCTGCTCCCAGGCCTCTTTGAGGCTACCGAGGATGGGAAGCTCTACTTTTCCCTGATCCCCGGCAGAAGTTGCGGAAACTCCTCTGGTCGCCTGCGCTACATCCTCAATCGGCTCATCAAGGTCGTTTTTTGCGGCGGCCCCTTGATGACTTACAGCAGGTGACGGCATGATTTCGTCCTGCCCGGGCTCTTCCAGGACTTCGGGATCGGCATCCAATAGTATATCGCCAGCCTCACCGGTTTGTTCCAAGGCCTCGTCTGCTGCCATTTCAGATGCTGCTTCCGCGGCGATATCGTCCTGCCCGCCGCCCACCTCCGCTTCCTTTGCAGGGGCAACAGGCTGGTCGGATACCATTTCAGGGACAGCCTCGAACTTCGATTTACATTTAGGGCATGATAATGTCCTACCCATATATGCATCATCAACAGAACCGCTTACCCCGCAGTGGGGACATCGCATCTTCATTTGTTGCACTCCCAAAGTATTGCCAGATAATTTTGACAATTCCTGCCGTTACGACTTCATCATCAGGCTCAGCACCTTTGACTGCAAGGCTTGAAACCCATTTCTATCTAAGATGGCCGCACATTGACAAACGAACCGTGAACCATGTATAGTTTTGGTTAGAGACTACAAAAATATTCTGTAATTACAAGATATTTCAGAAGAGCGACTGAATTGCATCACCATGAAAATTATACTGATCGCCGTCATGGCAACCAACAGGGTTATCGGCAGAGACAACAAGCTTCCCTGGCATATCCCGGAAGAGCTGCACTTCTTTAAGAAAACCACCATGGGACACCCGGTGGTCATGGGACGGCTTACCTATGAATCCATTGGTGCCCCACTGCCCGGCAGACAGAATATCATCGTCAGCAGTAACCCTGATTATACCATTGAGGGAGCCGATACCGCCACCTCACTTGATAAGGCGATAGCGTTGGCGGATAATAGTGAGAAGCTTTTTATTCTTGGGGGATACAGAGTTTTTAAAGATTCACTCAAGTTTGCAGACAACATTATCCTTTCGATACTCGACCGCGAAGTTGAGGGAGATATCTACTTTCCTGATTTTTCAGACGACGAGTGGCAGGAGATCGCCCAGGAACGACATGATGCCGGGAAAGAGCCCTTCACGGTCCACTATTACCAGAGGATTCCACCTGCCGCCTGAGCAACCGGGAGCGAATCTTTTACGCGTCAGAATCCGCCTTTTCCCCAACAACCAATAGCCTCCATATCTCTATTGGCCGCTCGCTTTTGCTGCTCCCGACCCGCTAGAATGCCCCAGCTGCCACGCATCCTCCTGATAGTGTCTCCTTCACTGCTGGCCGCCCGCAGGCGCCCCTCACCCAGCTGTTGTTTTTCTCGACATATTTCAACTAATTTCCTCCACCTGCCGTCCGACAACATAATCCTCTCAGCTTAGTCGACTTGTTATACCGAGCTCACCAATCTAGTACTTTTTTTACCCTTTTGGATAATTGTTTCTGAATGTGGCATTGCTACAATTAGTTCTATAGGCGGGATATTCTCTACATTCCAATTCACCCATATCCACCCGGAAATTTTTAAATAAATCTCTCAAAAGGTGTATCATGGAAAATTCTTCCCATCAGGCTGGTTCACGAAAACTCTTCATCTCTCTTACCGCCCTGTTCATTCTCACGGTGCCCATTGCCTCCCCGGCATCCGACAACTCGGTCACTACATATGTGGTTGGTGGCTCCAACTCTTTCGACCTGGCCCAGACAGGTGATCTCAACCAGGCCTCCTCCTGGCAAATCGGATTTGGTCAGGATATCAACATCAACCAGCTTGGCCGCGACAATACAGTCGGCTCCCAAGCTGCTCCGGTCGTGCAACTAGGCTTTGATAACAGCCTAGACATCGCCCAATACGGATTCAACAACTCGGTCAATGGCTCCCAGGTTGGTTACAGCAATACGGCGACCTTCGTCCAATACGGACTGGCCAACAGTCTCGACTTCTCTCAGCACGGTGTCGGCAACTACATGGATGCCACGACCCACGGTTACGGTATCAATCTGGATCTCAGCCAGGCCGGAAACGGCAATACCCTGAATGTACATTTAGGCGGCAGCAATATAGAACTGGGAATTTCCCAGCAAGGAGGAGCGACGGCCACGGTAACCGGCAACTGAGGTAGCATCGGGGGCTATTGCAAGGCTCGTAATGAGCAATTTATCTACATCAACAAGGGGGATTAATTCCATGATGAAAAGAAAAATATTTGCGACTGCGGCAGCACTCACCTTAAGCACAGCGGGGTTTGTCGCAGCATCAGACAACAACATAGCTGATGTCTACAGTGAAGGTGGGTATAACACGGCAACCGTCAACCAGGTTGAGTACAGCTATAATAACTCTGCCACGATCGACCAGCTGGGTTTTTTAAATAACGCTCAGATAGATCAGGAGTACACCTATAGCGCCACTGCTGAAATTTCGCAGGAAGGAGTCGGCAACCTCGCAACAATTGGCCAGTACGGTGCAAGTCTTAGCGATGCATCAATTGGTCAGCTGGGAATATTCAACCAGGCTGAGATACTTCAGCAGGCTGCCTTCGACTCCAGCGCCTCCATCGAGCAAGCGGGCCTTGGCAACACCGCATTCATCCTGCAGACCTTCTCGCTGTTTGATGAGGCCGAAATATCCCAGGCTGGTGTTGCCAATGATGCGACTGTGGTGCAATACGGCTCGTACACCTCAAGCGGGGCAATTGACCAGGCTGGCAACTTCAACGTTGCCAACATCTATCAGCTCGCCTCGGCTGGTTCCATGGCCGAAGTCGTCCAGATGGGGAATGGCAACCAGGGCAATATCGTCCAGTTTGCCTCCCTAAATGATGAGGCAAGAATTCTCCAGTCTGGTGACTTCAACTACGCGGCCATTGCCCAGGCATTTTCCTACGACAATGAGGCGCTGATCGAGCAGTACGGTACCATGGATGTCTCGACCATAAACCAGTCTGGCGCCAATAACAGCTACGCCTATATCTACAATGACAGCACATCATTCGAGAACCGGGTAGAAGTCACTCAGCAGGGCGACTCACACTATGCCACCGCCTCTACCTACTTTGGTCCGGGCAGCACCATCACCATCAACCAGTACGATTCCGGCAATACCGCCACCGCCACCTCGGTAGGCGCGTACAACACCATCACCATCAACCAGGGCTCGCCATAACAGCCTGATATCCCGCCCCCCTCCTACCGCTTGTCTTCCAGCAGCATCGGGAGGGGGGACTTTGCGTAACGATCACACCTTCACAGCAATCACTTGCCCTCTGCCCCCCACTCTCATCGCGGCATAACGTTTGCTTCTCGATGAGCAGTATTCTCCATTCAAAAACTGATATGCGGGGAAATGGTTTCCCCAACAGAATCCTGCAGATACTGCTTGTCCTGGTTCACCGAGGCAAACAACGCTGCCGATCGTCACAGTCGCTTGAAATATCATCATTTTTCAAGAATGCTATCACGATTAGAGAACATCTTAGACAATACAGCCACGGGCAGCCATTACCACGACTCCAGCTCATCTCAATTCCTGGTTCCGAGGTACTTTTGTGAACTGAAGAAAAATCTGGGCTAGCAGCTACTACTGGCTACTACCAGGCCACCTTCCAACTGCGGGCGGCAAGAGAGAGTTCGACCACTTCAAACCGCCTCATCGAAAAATAACAGTTCAGGATCAAGTTGCAGCGTAGTGCACAGCTGAACGCATGTATCAGATGATTACTCTAATTCATTTGATTAGGACCTACAGTCGAGGCAACGTCATGTCGGCTCCTCAAGTGCTAGCCGATGGACTTAATACTCGACAACATTTTATATTCCACCTAGTTGTCAACTCCATCTAGCGCCGACCCACCAGGATAGGCTGTAGGCACTAATAATATTGACAATACCTTTTGCCTAACATAAACTAATACTACCTTTGAGACGATATCACGCGCCGCTCAAACTGCGTGGGATACATTGTTGTAGTTGATGAAAAATACGTGCGATTGAAAATCATCCGAATTCATTACTTAACTTTTTGCTGAGCAATGTCCGGATTGAGGGGAGAGGGGCTAAATGGTGCAGGAGGAGCAGGGGACCCGTTAATAGTGAGCGAGAGTTGACAGCTATTTTCAGCACGACTCGGCCAGGAACTCGTCTTACGCGGGATATAACCTTATCAGTGACAGGCTATAGGACAAGACACCAATCGTTCTAACACCATATTCGACCATGAGATATGCCACAACAAGCCATCATATACTTTCCGCTCCCTTCTAACCTGATGGACGATCTGTTGAAATTCTATCTTAAGGATCATTTCAACGAGCAGTGTACCGTTACAGACAGTTTCGACACCGACTCACCCAAGGTGCACACATATTTAATGTACGACTTCTTGGAAATTCACCGGAACCCAAATGACAGCAGTACCAGTTTGCACGAATACCCATACCATGCTGAACCTCGGGTTCATTACATTGTCGTCAACATGCAACCCGGCACTGAAGACAGCCTCTCCCGCTTTCTGCACCTCAACAAAGTAAGGGGAATCTTTTATAAAAATGATCCGTTGGATGTCCTCCACAAAGGGTTGCATACCATTTTGCAAGGTGAGGTATGGGTCCCCAGGAAGGTCCTGTTGCAATGGATGAATTCGTCCGAAAAGATATCTCCGGCCAGCCAGCCCCAACAGGTTCTCAGCTCACGGGAAATGGTTGTGCTGAAACTTCTGGCAGCCGGTAAGTCGAACCAGGACATTTCTGAAGAACTGTGCATCAGTACCAATACGGTAAAAGTACATCTCTACAATATGTATAAAAAACTCAAGGTCTCTAATCGTATCCAGGCAGTTCGGTGGTTTTCTGATTATTCCGGAGGGTAACTTGTGGGAAATTACTGCACACGCGATCGGGCTTTGCGGATTTGGTCTTTCCACAAAAGAAAACAGTGCTTACGGCCAGAAAGACGGGCAGGACCGATGATGGTCGTATTCTTGTTTATCGCATTGTCTCTTCTTGTTCGGCCGCCCTGCACTGTAGCTCAAGATGTCGAAATCGGTGCACTGGTGATCAACAAAACCATCACCCGCCTTGGCGATGATTTTTATGATGAATTTACTAATAGATGGGATCCTCCGAAACAACTCGGGCCAATGCATATTTCTATTCAGGAGGCACCAAGCGCTCGCTGGGGGACCATCATAGCTGTTTTCGTAGGAAGTGAACGGTATTTCGTCACCAGGGTTTCCTCACGCCAGGTGGATATCGAGGAAATTGCGGAGGCTGCAGTAAAGCAGGTCACCATCACCCTCATCAGGCAGCATCTGCTCAGGATACAAAACGGAGAAAATGGCGACCTGGTGGGAGATGGCCTGTAACCACTTTACAATCAACAAATAACCAATAGGGGAGTATTATGAAGAAGACACGAATGGCAGGTATTCTGATCGGTATCTTCCTGGGGTTCAGCTGTGCGGTGGTGCAGGCTGAGCAACTGAATTTTCGGTTTATTAACCCAAGATTCGGTGGGAGCCCGCTCAACTACGCCTGGCTCCTTGAGTCAGCCTCTATTCAAAACGATAATGAAGTTGATCTGCTTGATGAATTTGAAGATAACCTGAACAGATCTATTCTCAACACCCTCGCCAGCCAGATCGTCCGCTCCGCCTTTGGCGACTTTGGTGATGAGCTACAGCCCGGCAATTATTCGATCGGCAAGTACAACATTAACGTCTCTACTGGAAGCAACATTCAAGTGGACATTGTCGACCAGACGAACGGATCATCTACCTCCGTGAGTGTTCCATACTATTAAAAGGAGAATCATTAAAAGGAGAGAGCCGTGAAAAAGATACTGACAACTGTAACCTTCCTTGCCTTGACAGCACTTCTGTCATCCTGTGCCGGGCCGATGACTGAAACCATGACCCCAGCTCAGCTGGGTTTCAAGACCCGTGCCAGTGAGGACCTGCTCAATCTCCCCAAGCCGAAGGGTAAGGTTATCATTGCCGTATACAAATTCAGCGATCAGACCGGACAATACAAGCCCCATCCAACCAGTACATCTTTCAGCACCTCGGTCACCCAGGGAGCCACTTCCATGCTGCTTGAAGCACTCAAAAAGAGTGACTGGTTCATACCTGTTGAGCGCGAAGGCCTGAACAACCTCCTAACAGAAAGAAAGATCATCATGGCCAAGCTCAAAGCTGAAGGCATGGAAAACGCCTTACCGAAATTGCTTCATGCTCCTGTGCTGCTGGAGGGTGGCATCATCTCTTATGAACACAATGTCTCCACAGGAGGCTTAGGCGCAGCCCATCTCGGAATTAGCGGATCGACCCAATACCAGAAAGACCAGGTGGGGATTTACCTGCGGGCTGTCGATGTGCAACGGGGCGATGTACTGCTGGCCGTGTCAACCACCAAATCGATACTGAGCTTTGAGGTGAGGTTTGGCTATTTCAAGTTCATAGAAATTGATGAAATCGCCGAAGGGGAAGCGGGCTACACCAGAAATGAACCACCTCAGCTCTGTGTATTAGAGGCAATGGAGAAAGCGGTGATGAGCATGATCATCGAGGGCATTCTGGAGCGTAAGTGGGAACTGGAAAATCCGGAGGACATCAGGCACCCGGTCATCCAAAAGTACCTGGAAGAAAAAGGCATTGAAGCACCCGAGACAATTTACAACCAATACCTGGCAGGTGCTTGAGTTAGCCAGGGTCCAGAGGGGAAAGGGAGTAGTTATAACTCTTTTTCCTCGGGACCAGCCTTCTCTCTCGGTAAAAACCCTCCACCACTCTCGAGTGGTGAGGAGGTTGAACCAAACCATGCCGGCTACAAAGCTCGCACAGTCAATGGCTGGCCCCCCACAACACAGAACCTTAGCTATCCGGCCCACCACAGCCAGCTACCATGAGCCACCTCATCGCCATACTTCTCGTAGCAGCGCAACTCAGTTTCGCAGCAGCAGCGACCTGCGGGGACACTCCCCACCGGGGCAGCCTGAAAATAGAGTTAGTTGACAACAATATCCTGCTGGTGCGGGGAGTTTGTCTTTCCACCCTTGCCGGACAACAGCTGCAATACAGTTTCACGGCCAAAAAGTCAGGTTCAGCCGGCACCGCCACCAGCAGCCAGAGCGGATACTTCATATCACGGCAGGGTGAAGCGCTTGAGCTCTGCAAAACCCGGCTGAACAGCCAACAGGGAGACCTCTTCCTATTTTCCCTGAAAATCTATGATCAGAACGGGGAAATATTCGTCGTTGAGGAAAAGTTTGAGGTTCTCTGAGCACGACTGTCACCTGGCTGCTGTCTTTATGCCGGCTCATGAAGCCTCGACTCGGCTTTCAGCTGACGTTGCAACTGTCCTGGCCGTCGATTCGCCTTGCTCAGGTAGATGACCTGTAGCTGGCCGTCTCTTCTGGCTAACCGCCAGCAAGCCCTTGATAGCTGCAAGGTGCCCCAGCCAACTGCTGGCCGGGGAAAAGTGGTTTTCTTGCGCGGGTGCTTAGATGGTGGGGAATGTTTCCTTATGTGGTGCAATAGCCGCGCCAAGCCACTGAATTGTCTCTCCAAGATTTTTCATATTAGTCAGTCCTTCCGCATCGTCACGAACTTCTCCTTTGTCACGGCCAATTCCCAGGTTCCAATAGGTAGAACCTGGAATAATCATCTGATTCATCAGGAACATGTGGTTAATGGTGTCGTATACGTGAGTCGCTCCGGCTCTACGCACAGCAACCACAGCAGCACCGATTTTGCTTCTGAAAATCCTGCCGTTGGCCAGGGCAACATAGCCGGAACGGTCAAGTAGAGCCTTCATCTCGGCACTTACATCTGTAAAGTAGGTGGGAGAACCCAGAATAAGCGCATCCGCCCTTACCATCTTCTCCATAATCTCGTTAAAAATGTCCTTGCTCTGGATACATTGCATATTCTGCGTCTCACGACACTTGCCACAGGCAAGACAACCGCGTATTGCCTTACCGCCCACCTGAACCAATTCTGTTTCCCAGCCAGCTTCCTGGAGCGGCTCAAGTGCTGTACTCAAAAGAATCTCGGTGTTACCGCCCTTTCTTGGACTTCCGTTAACAGCTAATGCATACATAATATTTTCCATAGGTTGTGTGTTATTACCGTTGATAAGCGTCGACATAGTTGAACTTCTGCACTGGTCGACTATAGTTCACGCCCACACCACAAACAAGTACTGTCTTTTTGCGCCGGTACTTACACCATGTATAGTGCAGAGAAAACAAATGACCGAATCAACGTGCAAAATCAAGCAGTTAGGGGACAAGACATATAGATGTTATTTTGAACTCACCCTGCAGGTGATTGGTGGCAAGTGGAAACCGATCATCCTCTACCAACTGGCAATACATGGTGTTTTACGTTTTGGGGAGTTACGCAGAGCGATCCCCGACATTACCGAACGAATGTTAACCAGGCAGCTGCGAGAGTTGGAAAAGGATGGCGTCATTCACCGAGAGGTATACAAGCAGATACCCCCCAAGGTTGAGTATTCATTACTTTTTGCAGGCGTTCAGCTTATCCCCGTTCTACTCAGCCTCCGCAAGTGGGGTGCGGACTACGAACACCATCATCCCGAAGCCCCAACCCTGCCAATATCAGCAGAGCATGAACCGGTATCTCCACCCCGGATAGCACTCATGTATCAGGATCAATTGAATAACTGAGTTCACTTTTTGGCAGATGCCGGCATTGAAGTTCACCCCAGCCATGCCGGCATCTATCAGTTACAACAGTAATCCGTACTGATTTGCTGCTGATTTTCACCATCGCTGCGCCAGGCCTGTCCGAATATAGTGGCAGCCTCGTCCTTCGTCCCTTCAACACATCGATATATCGTCCTTCCTGCCACAATCTATTTGATCTTCATTGAGTTCGCATTTCATCATTCCCTTAATTAATACAGATACCTAACACATATACCTATAGATATCACCCTGTAGTATACCACTCTGTATCACATATTATTACGATATTTCAATTATTTACACAGCGCAGGACTTCTCTATTTTAGACTTGCATTTACTCCTATAGCGTGGTATCTCGGAATTGTGCATAAGAAAAGAACAGGCCATATACAGTTTTTTATCTTGTGCAATTTGAGCCAGGTTGCACCCTTCTCGGCACAAGCAGGTGCAAGGGGTGAACCAATTAGTATCAGTGGTGTTTTTCTGAAAGTAGTTATGCTACAAGGAGTATCCAGTGAACGAGGAGGCCTCAATGAAAGATCTGATGTACAATGTGGAAGTAAATGGCAAGCAATACACTCTTACGGGTGAAGGTCAGCTGACAGACATGAACAGCTGGGACAATGACATCCTTAAGTGGCTCGCTGACAAAGCTGACATAGAGCTGAAAGAGGAGCATCGCGCCGCACTCCTCTATATACGCGATAACTATATGTCACGCGAGAGGTATCCTGTCGTTCGGCTTGTGGCTGACCACCTCGGACAGAAATATGGGGCAGATCAGGGGACGCCTAAATTCTTTTACGATCTCTTTCCCAAAGGCGTTGGCCAGGCAAGCACCCTCGCAGGCATTCCTGTGAAAGAACTCTGTTTCTGATTTTTGCCAGGCATAGATCGGCACCAGAACCGATACATTAAGCAATCGGAAGCCGGTCCATCAGCCGTATCTCCTCCTAAGTTTCCCCGCGCCTGATTTTCACTGGGGAAACTTTTTTCGTTTATCCATCCTGATTTCAGTTAAATACCTTCCGACACCCTGCCTCACCACTGAAATATCAACGACCCGGCTTCTCTTTTTTCTCCTCAGGCGCTAAAATTGTTTTGGGTGTTGCATTAATCACTTTTTATGCTCACTTACAACCTGTGCGCTCCCTCACCTGTTTGCAAATGACGTTTCTGCCAATGACTGTATCGAGGGTCGCCCGGACCGTTGAGGCATGCTGCCAGAGTCGATTGTGACCCAGTCGTCGCCGGCTGCACAGTTCGCCCAAGAAAATGCATTGTTTCAGCTTGTCTAACCTTCACCAACAAGGAGACATGATGCCAGAAAGCGTATACAAAATTATAGAATTGGTTGGCTCCAGTCCTTCCTCATGGGAAAAAGCCGCAGAAAATGCAGTAGAATCTGCCGGACTCAGTATTCGTGACCTGCGTATCGCAGAAGTAACCAAGCTAGACATGAAACTTGATGAAAACGATGGCCTCTGCTACAGGGCCCGTCTCAAGCTTTCATTTAAAATCCTGTCGGAATAGTCCGGGCTTAGCGACCAGACTACGTTCAAGCCAAGGGCCGGCCATCAGCTGTAAGTGAACAATCTTCCATGTACGCACTCCACTTTGCGTCGATAGAAAGTTACGCCTCCTTCACCCCATTCTTCCCACATCTAATTTCCCTGGTATAATTGAGATGATAGCTCCAAAGCACCATGAGGCAGCCAGAATTTCTGCAGCGAAATCCTGGCTGCCTCATGGGTCGATACTCAATTACACCCTTCTCAGAAAATGCACCCAATGAATCCAGACATACGCCATACAAAACCGGACCAGGAGTTTTATACCAGTGAACGATGTCACATAATTGAAATATCAAACTGCAGCAACGATAACGAAGCGTCTATAGCCAGGGCACGCGTAGAGCCGGGGATAACGACTGAGTGGCACCAACTTACAGATATTACAGAAAGATATCTTATCATATCAGGTACAGGCATGGTTGAAATCAAGGGGTTGAACCCCACCCAGGTTACTGTGGGAGATGTTGTCGTCATACCTGCCTCCACGCCTCAGCGCATAACCAATACCGGTGATGACGAACTTCTTTTTTATGCGATCTGCACGCCCAGATTCATCCCGGATGCATACATCAGTCTTGACGGAAAACAGTGAATTCTCAGCATCGATCACTGGCAACAACCAGCCAAAAGTGGTAAAGCGAGTCTCGCGACTGCATCCTTACAACGATCTATCTAATTACCCGCCTTGTACTCCACAGGCAATTACGCTTTGAAATCAATAGTTTTATCCTGGAGATATCGTTTGAAACTTTCTCAACAGGCTCAAGGTCTGCTCATCACCACCGCCGGCGTTCTGGCAATTTCCCCGGATACGCTCCTGGTTCGACTTCTTGAACTCGAAAAGTGGTCTCTGCTCTTTTACCGGGGAATTATCATTGCTACCTGCCTGACACTGTTCACGGTCTGTGTTCACCGCCGAAAAGCTGTTCAGCAATTTCGCAGCATTGGCATACCCGGACTCTTCGTCGCCCTGCTCTTTACCGGCAGCACAACCTGCTTCGTTATCTCTCTCTATTACACCAGTGTCGCAAACACCCTTATCATTGTAAGTGCTTCCTCGATGTTTGCAGCGCTCTACAGCAGGGTATTCATGAAAGAAACCGTCGCCCTGCGTACCATAATCACCATGCTGGTCGTGATAGGGGCAATTGGTTATATAGTCCAGGATGGTATCGGCAGCGGCTCTCTGCATGGCGATCTGCTCGCTACCTGCAGTTCCATGTTCATGGCTGGCGCATTTACGCTTACCAGGGTCTCCCGGTCCCGCAACATGATCCCGGCATCTGCTCTTTCGGGGCTGATCACCGCAACCATCGCGTTCTTCCCGGCAACATTTGTTCTGCTCGACTTACAGACATGTGTTTTACTTGTTACCCTCGGCATCTGCCTTGCCACCGCCTTTGGCCTGTTAACCGTTGGACCTCGCTATATCTCTGCCCCGGAGGTCAGCCTCCTGATGCCACTTGAGACAGTGCTGGGACCATTGCTTATCTGGTGGGTTATCGGAGAACAGCCTGGGAATACAGCTATTACAGGTGGAATTGTGGTAGTTGGCGCGCTGACCATCCATTCCCTGCTCAGCCTTAAACGCACGGCGCGACCAATCCATTAAAGCGCAGAGAGCAACTCACACAAACTGCCATAACCGTAAGAGTCATGGCAGTTTGAGAGATTCAGATTTTAAATGAGGAAGGCATTTCCGGCATGGCACCTTTCTGGGAGCAGACCCATGCCGCCACCCGGTTGGCCTTTTCGTTGATGTCATCCAGAGAGTAATTATTCAACAGACTGATAACTGTTGCTGCGGTAAAAGCATCACCTGCACCGATGGTATCACCTATATTTTCCGTTCTGATTCCAGGGTGATCCGACACTTCCCCCCGACGTACCAGCAAACTGCCGCGATCTCCACGGGTCAATACTGCCAGGGTGAGGTCATGTTTTGCAACCAGCTGGTCGAGAATCTCTTGTTCACTGCCGGAGATTGCAGCCATCTCTGCCAGGATCTGCAACTCGTCATCATTGAGTTTAATAATATCAGCTAACGCAATCGACCCCAACACCACTTCAGCTGAATAGAAATTCTGCCTCAGGTTGATATCAAAAATCTTCAGCGCCTTTTCCGGCAACATCGACAGGTAATCAGTAAGCACCCGTCGCGAATGCTCCCCACGCTGCACAAGGCTGCCAAAACACACACCATCCAGCCGCGAGGCCAGTTCGGCAGCCGCGTCATTGATTGCCAGATGATCCCAGGCAATATCGTCCGGGAATTCATAACTGGCAACACCGGCCCCATCAACCCGGGCAAGCACATACCCCGTGGCATACCCCGTTATTGTCGTAATACAGGAGGTTGGCACCTTTCGTCGACTCAACTCAGCAAGTGCCCTGCGGCCTCGGGTATCATCACCAATTGTCGATACTGCGTACCCCTCCGCTCCCAGCATGCTCGCATGGTAGGCAAAGTTAATTGGCGCTCCTCCCAATTCTTCACTATCTCCTACAATATCAAATAGAATTTCGCCTACTCCTGCAATAACCGGTCGCTCCATGATCACTGACTCTCCCAATTGCTTGTGCCATGTCGGGTTACCTTTTAATCTTCTCTGGCAACAGACATTTTTCAATTCGTTTTTTAGCCTTATATCCGCCTGTTTCAGTTGTACCTGGCAACAATCACCAAGACAAGTTCTCAAGTAAGAAAATAACGGCCAAGGGCAACCAATACCATTCCTACAGCGACGGTACCAAAAAAAGATTTGAACTTCCAGGCCACCAGGAATGTGGGCAAGGCCACCAGTAAAAAGAGATTCTCATCTGATGTATTCAGCGTGCCCTCCGGGCAGAGCAAGCCCGGAGCCAACAGCGCAGCCAGCACCGTGGCCGGCACAAAACTCAGCCACCTGCCGATCCAGGGAGCAAGGTTTCTCCCTGAAAGGAGCAACATCGGCAACACCCTGGGCAGGTACGTTACCAATCCCATACCGACAATTGTCATGAAGATGATCGACTGGTCCATTGCTCCACCCCCAGGCCGACGGTCGAGGCAATGACCGTTGCGGCAATAACATGAAATTGTTCAAAACCAAGCAGAAACAGAGATACCGAGAGTAGCGCAGCGAGGGCTGCCATCATCAGGTAAACCGGCTTCACCAACTGTGGCACCAGCAGCGCGATAAACATCGCGGGCAAAGCGTAATCAAGCCCTATTGGTCTGACGTCCGCTATCTGGCCACCGGCAAAATACCCAAGCACCGAGCCGATTACCCACGATGACTGGGCGGTGATATTAACCGCAAAGGTCTCGGTCAACCGCGGCATCTCCCCCTTCATACGCATGGTGTGCAAGGCAAAGGTTTCGTCAGTCAGCTCATAGCCGAAAAAAGCGATCTGTCTCTTTTTCCACCCTTTCAGTTTGGGGGCCAAAGCCGCTGACATCAAAAGATGGCGCAGGTTAACCACAAAGGTGGTCATAATAATCGCCAAAGGAGCCACTCCCGCGCCGAACAGGCCTGCTCCGATCAACTGAGCACTGCCTGCAAAGACGATTAATGACATCCCCACGGCATTCACTACGCCAAGGCCGCTCTTCTGTGCCAGAACACCATATGCAAAACCGACCGGTATATAACCAAGCACTATGGGTAACGCCTGGCGGAATCCACTTAACAACGCTGACTTCACAACTCCTCCACCTGTTATTTATTGTTAACGACACACTTCTTTTCCTTATTAAAACAGCTCAGTCTCAAAGAAACAGATACAGCTTTCCTGAAAATTAGCCAGTACAGTCGTTTGCAGGCAAGCGAAACATCAAGAGTAAAAGCTCAAGTTGTGGTATGTTTGCCACCGATTTAACCGGAATTTGCAATGAACCTGCCCCGTATTGTGCTTTTAGCTGAGGACAATGCTTAACTATCTTTTTTCCATACATACCGCTATGAGAGCCCTCTCTTCACGACATACTTTTTCCTATAAATACGTATACTTGTCTCTTTGGATGTGCGGGTTTGCGCTGGGTGCCAAAGACGTTCTGCTAACCGGCTCATCCGACCCAAGGTTCATGCAATACATTGTTATCTGGGCACTATTTTCCATTTTTATCTATTTCTGTACCGGTTCAATCAAGAAAGTCATTATCAAAGATCAAACACTCCTGGTTTCCAACTACATTACCGACAGGCAGATACCATTGGCCGATATCCAGTCCATAGGCGGATCATCGTTTATGAGTCCTAAGCAGGTGTGGTTCACCCTCAAAGGTTCAGGCACGTCCAGTGTGAAAATCAGCTTTATTCCGGTGGGAAAACGAGTGCGCGGACCAGGGAAACATCCCATGGTCAAAGAGTTGGCTGAAGAATTGAATATTGAAGTAGCAGGTTGAGTTTCAGGAACTACCGGCGGGGGGGGAGAGAAAAGCCTGAACCTGAATTTTTCATGAACGGCTCCACGTACCTATTCGCCCTTCCGGGCAGGGGAAGCAGTGCGCATTATCTGTCACGCTGAGTTTTTTTTACAGCAATCCTTTTGATAAGGGCACACCCGCTGTGGAATGCGCCCTTATCACTAGTCTTGCTTCTTTGACAATCCATTAAAAAACTGCAACAGCCGCTGATTGGTACCAAAAAGGTGATCCCGCATAAAAAGCCGTGCTTTTTCAGGATCTTGATCTTTTATCGCCTGATAGATCCCCTCGTGTTGCTCCCATACTGTTACAATACGCTCTTCACTGGAGATAAAGCCATTCAGTACCGGCTCAAGGAATTCACGGGCAAAATCAAAAATGGCTTTGAGGGCATGCGCGCGCAAAAAGTTATGAGAAGCTCTGGCAATGGCTAAATGAAAAGCGATTTCATTTTCCCAGGTAAAGGATTTGCCTGAGGTCTCCTTAAAAGCCTTCAAGGCGAGGTGGATCTCCTCCAGGTCCTCTTCCGTACGTTTTTCCGCTGCCTCCCTGGCCGACGACTGCTCAATACTGCGGCGAACCTCATACAAATCGACAATACGCTTCTGGTCCACCTCCATGATTTTTTTAAGAGGACTAAGGGGAACCGCTGCGTCCATGTTCTTTACATAATTTCCCTTACGCTTTTTAATCTCTATAAAACCGAGTGTTTCCAAGGTGTTCAATGCTTCGCGCAGTGAAGACCGGCCTACTCCGAACAACTCGGTAAGTCTTCTTTCACTTGGTAGCTTTTCCCCCGGAAGCAACCTGCCTTCAGTTATCAAATCAATCAACTGAGAAACAATCTTATCTGAAACTTTTTCGACCTTTACTTCCCTAAACACATCGTCCATGCATATTCCAATATTTTGAACTTTGGTCTGACCAGAAACCTGGTTTTATTCCTCCAATGCAAGATAAACTAATCATGTTCAAGTTACCAACAAAAATAGCAGACATACCGCAACTGCGAAATGTAAAATAAACTTGACAACAGGCCCATAGTAAAATAAGTTGTGGTCAGACCAGCCAACAATGTGACCACAAGCTTTCAATTAAAACAACAAATTGCTTGGGCCAGACGCTGGACATTACTTCATTCTGGCTTCCGTTCCGGAACCTCCCGTCATGGAGGAGAGTCTGCCCTCCCCCCATGACACCCCAATTCGCAGCAAGAGGTGTCTGAATGTTGATGACCGCGACATTTCAGACGTACAAGCCTCTGCTCCTGTTCCTTGGTCAAAGCAGCGTTTTAAAGCCTGAACTCCTCCTTAGACTGCTTTGACCTTGGAACAGTCTTCTTATTCTATCCGCCTCAACCTGAATTGCGGCCCAGTTTTCCAGCCTTTCCGCTATCGTGAACCTGCCCTTATATTTCTAAAAATTTGAGGATATGCATACATCAGCGGCAGGCTCTCCCTGAAATATCAGAAGAGCCTTCAAAGGTGAACGTGTAACGGGTTACATCTCAACCAATAACTGGTAGATCACTAAAAAGCTGGCAACGCCGAACCTGAGTAGTGCCAGATGTTAAATTATCAGTCACTTCACAATTGGAACCTCTCCCTGAAAATTTTCTTTTCGAGAAACCCCAGGGCCCTGCAATCTTCAGAAGCCCTCTGCATCATCGGCATCGGCCCACAGATATAAACCGCTGCTGAGCTGCGCACATTTTCAAGCCCGGTGATGCTCCCTGTTCTGCGGATTGACCATAACCTTGCCAGTTTCCTTGAGCCCACCATTGCAAGAACACAGCCTGCGATCACATAGACCGTCAAGCGCGGCAACCCATCGAGATAGGATTCAGAGACATTGAGAAGGTGGACGATAATTCCCGTGAAAGCCAAGTAGCCGAGTGGCTTATGGAACCTGAGCCAGAGCTTATCGCGAATGTCGTATCTTTGCCTGAATATTGAGGTGCCAACAAGAACGAGAAGTACAATCAGCATTATGCCCCCAACAAGTGCAGGCCAATGTTGCCACCTGAACGGCAGATTTCCCCAGCCGGTTGAGAAGATAATCAATGCGGCATGAGTCAGCCCGAAATTCAGGATCAGCATGCCATTCAACCGGTGCAATATCAAAAGATTCTGCAACCCAAAAACCCGATCAAGGCTAGATATTCTCGCCACCAGCACATCCAGCAGTCTCCTGAAAAGAGTAAGGCCCCGGAAATCAACTCATGGTGAATTGTTTAATTTCCAGGGCCTTTAGTCTAAGGTTGAACAGTTTTTTTTGCGCTGAGAGCGGATTATCGTCTGATTCTCTGAAGATAATCGGCAACCGTCAGCATACCTAGCCGGAGCTGGGTCAGGCTGAATTTTTCATTGGCCGCATGGGCACCGTCATCAGGCAAACCAAACCCCATCAGAATGATAGGTGCCTGCAACACAGAATCAAATAGAGCGGCAATTGGGATTGAGCCACCTTCACGCATCAGTACCGGCCTGTTCTGGTAGGTTTCTGCCAGGGAATCGGTGGCAGCCTTAAAAAATGGATTTTCCGCTTTTACAGAAACACCTCTGCCAGAATGCATGTTGACCGCAGTCGCCTCATGACCTGCCGGCAGATTTTTCTGCACAGCTTTTTCGAACCAGCCGAAAACTTCATAGGGATCAAGTTCTGCCGGCAGACGCATGCTCACCTTTGCCAAAGCCCGCGCCGGTATCACCGTTTTAGCTCCTTCGCCGGTAAAGCCGCCGCGAATACCATGCACCTCAAGAGTCGGCCGTACCCCAAGACGCTCCAGCGGTGGATAATCCTCTTCACCGACCAGTGCATCAACTCCCATCTCATCTTTGAGGGACTCTGCAATGTTTAAAGGATCAGCATCCCAAAAGGCTTTCTCCTCCGCTGCCGGTCGGCCCAGGGCCTCATGCAGTTCCGGGATATTGATCACACCATCCTCACCTTTCAACCTGCTTATCAGCACACAGAGTGCATGAATCGGGTTTGGCGCCACGCCGCCGTAACTGCCCGAGTGCAGATCAGTTCTGGCGCCTGACACCGCAATCTCGGTATAGAGGATACCACGCAACCCCTGAACGAGAGACGGCTGGGTCTCACTCACCATATGCGTATCGCAGATAAGTACTGCGTCCGCTTTTAACAGTTCCGGGTTTCTTTCGACAAAACGTTCAATTCCGGCACCACCAGACTCCTCCTCCCCTTCCAGCAGGATTTTAACATTGACGGGCAACTTTCCCTCTGTTTTCAACCAGGCCTCCAGGGCACCGATCACCACCATGATCTGCCCTTTATCATCGCTCGTCCCCCTGCCGTAAATATTACCGTCACGCACCTGGGGTTCGAAGGGAGGTGTGTCCCAATCCGAGACCGGGTCCACCGGCTGGACATCGTAGTGACCATAGATCAGTACGGTCGGTTGCTGCTCGTCCACCATCCATTCGGTATAAATCAAGGGATGACCGTTGGTGGGAATAGTCCGCACTTCGGAAAAACCCAAAAATACAAGTTTATTGCGTACCCATTCAGACGCTGCGTACACATCTTCGTCATGTTCACCCAGAGCGCTGATACTCGGAATAGCAAGCCATTCACTCAACTCCCTGATAAATTTTTCCTGATTCTTCTCAATATATGCAACTCTGGTTTCAGCCATGATTCATAGCTCCTTTCCTGAGAACGTGGATTAAAATGTTTGCTGTATGCCCAACATACCAGCACCTGTCCCCCAATAATATATGAGGTTTTTAGCAGCAGCAATATTTATCGGCCAAGCCGGATTCCCCCTCGAGCCAAAACCCACACCATGCCGAGCCGTGGGATGCATAACACGTATCTTTTTTGGGCCACTTCAATATAATTCGAGCAACTTTATAACTTTTGTGTAAAATTATTTATTGATCACCAGTGCACTACGCTCTGCTGTAGCCTTTCGCATGTGCCGCCCCTGGCACATCACCAATACCCTTCCCGGTACCTGCCCTCATGGCGAGCCACCCTATCGGTGCAGCTTTCAGGTACAACGTGATCGTGCATCACTATTTTCCCCCTTATTATACCCAGGCAACGAGCAGACCAGGCAACCGGTAATCATTTCAAACTAATACTTTCTTTTCAAAAGAGAATTCAACAACGGAGTCGAAGATGCTCAAGGTAGGTTTTATTGGATGGCGCGGAATGGTTGGATCCGTTCTTATGGATCGGATGCGTGCAGAGAACGATTTTCAGGGATATGAGCCGGTATTTTTTACCACCTCACAAGCCGGTCAAGCTGGTCCTGATGTCGGTTTTGGCGCAAAACCCCTCGAAGATGCCATGAATATTGACCGCCTGGCGGAAATGGACATCATCCTTTCCTGCCAGGGTGGTGGCTACACGACGGCTGTTTACGAAAAACTGCGCCAGCAATGGGATGGGTACTGGATCGATGCCGCCTCCACCCTGCGTATGGCTGATGATGCAATCATCGTGCTGGATCCGGTCAACCGTTCGGTTATTGACCAGGGGCTGAAGAGCGGTGTTAAAAATTATATTGGCGGTAACTGCACCGTATCCTTAATGATGATGGCTCTCGGAGGACTCTTTGAAGAAGATCTGGTGGAATGGATTTCTTCCATGACCTACCAGGCCGCAAGCGGTGCCGGGGCCAAGAACATGCGGGAGCTTATCACCCAGATGGGTCAGCTGGAAGACGAGGTTAGCGACCTGCTCGCCGACCCGGCTTCCGCCATTCTCGATATCGATTCAAAGCTTACCGCCAAACTGAACGACCCGAGCCTTTCCACTGACAACTGGGGTGTTCCCCTGGCGGCCAGCCTCATTCCCTGGATCGACAGAGCAATGGAAAACGGTCAAACCCGTGAAGAGTGGAAAGGTATTGCCGAGACTAACAAGATTCTCGGGTATACCGGTGATTCCGTAATTCCCGTTGACGGTCAGTGCGTACGTATCGGCGCCATGCGTTGTCACTCCCAGGCGTTCACCATTAAGCTCAGGAAAAACCTGCCCATTGAAGAGATTGAAAAAATCATCGGCAACCATAATGAATGGGTCAAGGTGATTCCGAACGAGCGTGAGATCACAACTCAGGAGCTGACTCCGCAAAAAACCTCCGGCACCCTGACAGTGCCTGTGGGCCGTATCCGCAAGATGAACCTCGGTGAAGAGTACCTTACCGCCTTCTCCGTGGGCGATCAGTTGCTCTGGGGAGCAGCGGAACCGCTCAGACGAGTGCTGAACATCATTCTGCCGAGTCTCACGAAATAGACATCTCTCAGACAGGCGTTGCATCGGTTTGGCAGCTATGGCCTTTCACCGTTGCAACGCCTCATTCAGCACTGCTTACTCTGCACATCCGTGAACTATTGGTTACACTAGACACATGACAGAAACAATTGAACAACCCTCAGGGGATATGCTGCTCAGGACACTCGCCATGCCTGCCGATACCAACCCCAGCGGAGATATCTTCGGCGGCTGGATCATGTCGCAGATGGATATGGCTGGAGGAATCCTTGCCAAACAGGTGGCCCAGGGAAGAGTGGTAACCGTGGCCGTGGAGTCTATCCATTTCATCAAGCCGGTTTACGTTGGTGATGTGGTCTGCTGCTACGGCAAGATCATCCAGGTCGGCAACACCTCTATCACCATTGACCTGGAAGTATGGGTTCGCAGGGTTTCCGGGGCTGAAGGCGGCAGAGATAACCACTACAAGGTGACCAGGGCAGCCTTTACGTATGTGTCTGTCGACGAAAAAGGCAACAAACGGCCGATCAAGGATTCAATATGCCCCATCTCCTGAGTTAACTCCTGAGACCGGCGCTCGCTCTTCAGCAACAGATCTTTCTGCCGACTCTCATTGCTGTTTTCCCATAAATTGGTCTGGCCTTTAGTTTTCAGTCGCAAGCAGTCGTGATTGGTACGGATGCTCTTTTCAGGCAGTACGGCATTTTGCAAAAATGCTCCATTGTACCGCCTTTGCCGGGACAGCCCGGATCATACCGATGAGCCACACCGATTACATTGTGCGCAGGATTACCCACCGGCATTTCAACTGATTCATTTCCCATGATTTCTATTGAACAGATGTGGTATCATGGGCCTCTAACGTGTACGGCAGTGGAATATCAGGCGCGGGACAATACGTCTCATACCGTGTACCCAGCATTTTCCTGCCCCAACTTTCTCCCCTTCCCTACAGCTTTTTACTCACATTTACAACCCAATGCGAATTTCACAACTTCACCACCCGCGACTAAAGGTAGAAAACTTCACCACCTCCCCCGGTGAGATCTGGTGCGGCTACGGCACCGGACGCTCAGGCATCAACGAATTTCTCGCACTTTTAGAAGGAGAACTCGTTGGAGATTTTTCTGACTCTATTACGTTTGACCAACCACCAGCCATCATCTCATTCGGTATCCAACAGGAGATTTTCGAAGAAGAGATACGAAATGATAACAGTGATTTCATGGACAAGCCCGATATCGGCACTCCGGCCAGCGACTTTCTGCCTGAAGATTCACTGTCCGACCCACTGATTGACCTTTTCGATCTTCGAGCATCACTTGCCAAGGGCTATCGCCAGCTCAGTTCCGGCCAAAGTAGAAAACTGCTTATCCTGCAGGCAATTCTGGAGGGTGCACAAAATATCATCCTCGACTCTCCCTATGACGGTCTTGATCCTGTCGCCTGTGAAGATCTTGATCGTGTCTTCAGGGAATTACCGAAAGAGCAACTGAGGCTACTGGTGCTGGTTCGAAATTTTGAAGACATTCCAGACTGGTGTGACCACCTTGCCCTCTTCGCCGACAGCATGCTGGTACGTCAGGGCAGTCGAGACTCGCTCCTTGGCGAAGCCCAAACCCTGCACAGCCAAAGCAAGGCTCTCTTTGAGAATGTCTTTTACAATGGTGCCGAAAGTACCGAACAGGGCCTGGATCTGGAACAACACCAACTGGTTACGCTCAAAGATGGTTTTGCCAAGTATGGCGACTACCCTGTCTTCTCCAGCCTCCAGCTGACTATCAACAGGGGAGACCACACCCTGATCACCGGGCCAAACGGCTGCGGCAAGTCCACACTTTTGCAGATCATCACCGGTGATAATTCCAAGTGCTATGCCAATGAACTGTATATGTTCGGCAAAAGAAGAGGTCGTGGTGAATCAATCTGGGAAGTAAAAAAGCACATGGGCATCGTCTCCCCAGATATCCACCGCAATTACCGGGTACCCGGCAGCGCTCTCCACGTTGTGCTTTCCGGTCTCTTTGACTCCATCGGCCTCTACTCCAAGGTAAGCGCGGCACAGGAAAAAGAGGCGCTATCATGGCTGGCCGCCATCAACATGGCCGACGAGGCCAATAGACCATTCCGCAAACTCTCCTATGGGGAACAGCGACTGGTGCTCATAGCCCGTGGGCTGATAAAACGACCGCCCCTGTTGATCCTCGATGAGCCGACCCAGGGACTGGACAGCCCTTCACGCAGGTCGTTACTCGATTTTCTCGAATCAATCAGTTCGGGTAAACTGACTACCATTCTCTATGTCAGCCATCGACAGGACGAGTACCGGGGATTCTTCAAACACCACCTGCGGCTTGGTTCATCGTGATTCATCCCCGCAGCAGCTCTGCCGGCCCGGCACCTCGTCAACCAGTGACGTACCTTGTCGGGCCATATTCCCGGCCACATTATTGCCTCACACTTTCAAAAAGTTATCTTACAAACGCTATAATAGCCACCGGTCATCAGGAATCTGGCAAACACTTCCCTTTCAGCACCACAGCCATCTGTACCGGTTGAAATTCATTGCGGCTGCATCTGTTACTTTCCCTCGCTGCCGGATATAGTTTTCGCATCATTTGGACTGATTCAACTGTTTCCAACTTTCTACACGACATGTACCATTCCCATGTCGTGCGTTATATATTTTCACGCTGTTCATTTTAGAGGAAGCCTATGAAGAATTTTTTGTTTTACACCGCGACGGTTCTTATCTGGGGCTCAACCTGGATCGGCATAAAGTTTCAGCTCGGTGTTGTTGAGCCGATGGTCTCAGTTGGCTACCGTTTTGCCCTGGCAGCGCTGCTGCTCATGCTCTGGTGCCACTTCAGGAGACTGCCCATGCGTTTCACGTCAACCCAGCATCTCTTTATCGCCATGCAGGGGACCTTCCTTTTCGCAGTGAACTACCTGCTGTTTTATATTGCTGAGCTCTACGTTGCCAGCGGCCTGGCGGCTGTCATTTTTTCCACCATTCTCTTAATGAACATGGTGAACGGAGCCATCTTCCTCCGCTCGCCCATAGACATGAAGGTTGTTTGCGGCGGTATTCTCGGCCTGGCCGGCATCGTTTTGGTATTCCGCCCTGAAATCGCTACATTCACTATAGACAATCACGGATTGCGGGGAGTCCTCTTTTGTATCGCAGCCACCTATCTCGCCTCTCTCGGCAATATTCTCTCTGCCCGCAACCAGAAGAACGCCTTACCCGTTGTCCAGACCAATGCTTACGGTATGGGATATGGCGCATTGCTCATGCTCGGATTTGCACTTATTGCAGGTAAAAATATGCAAATCGACACCAGTTTTGCTTATTTGGGATCACTTGCCTATCTTGCTGTATTCGGCTCAATCATTGCTTTTGGTTGTTATCTCACGTTAATTGGTAATATTGGTGCCGACCGGGCCGCCTATTCCACTCTGCTCTTCCCGATCGTGGCACTGGTAATCTCGACCATCTGGGAAAATTATCAGTGGAGCTCTTCCTCCATCTGTGGAGTAACCCTCATTCTCTCGGGAAACCTGTTGATGCTCCAACGTAAAAAAATGGCTAAAACGACTGATACCACGAACCTTACAACCAGAAATGAAACGGTTCACAAAGAGGGCATCAGCTGCAAAAGAGAGCCATTACGCAATCCTGCAAAATAAAACAATATCGTGAGTACCATGAAAACTGTTGGCTTACTGGGTGGCATGAGTTGGCAATCGACCTCTCTGTACTATAAGATGATCAATGAATTGGTACGCAACCAACTTGGCGGGCTGCATTCTGCCAAAATCTGTATGGTCAGCGTTGATTTCCATGAGATAGAACAGCTCCAGTTCGCTGGAGAATGGCAAAAAGCAGGTGAGTTGCTTGCCGAACAGGCCAGGAAGGTTGAATCAGGTGGAGCGGATTTCCTGCTGCTCTGCACCAACACCATGCACAAGGTTGCCGGTGCAATTGAAGGGGCTATAACCATCCCCATGCTGCACCTTGCAGACGCCACCGCTTCAGCAATCAAACAAGATGGTAAAAGAAAAGTCGGCCTGCTCGGTACCCGATTCACCATGGAACAGGAATTTTACAAAGGTCGGCTCAAGCAACAGGGACTCGAAGTCATTATCCCTGATGACCGGGGGATGCAGCGTGTCCATGACATCATATTTGATGAGCTGTGCAAAGGGGTGGTGCGCAACAGTTCGCGCCAGAGCTATCTGGAGATTATGGATTCAATGATTAAGCAGGGGGCCGAGGGTATTATTCTTGGTTGTACTGAAATCTGCATGCTCGTGAACCAGACGCATGCCCAGGTGCCACTGTTCAATACTACGGAAATTCATGCAGCCGAAGCCGTGAAACTTGCCTTGACGTAATCCCGGTCAGCCACAAACCAAACATGACTGAATATATTCATATATTACAAGATATTATGCTGACACTCCCCGTGTGACGATTTATTGTCTCTCATCTATGTTTGTGCTCCATGCACTGACAAACTCATCATAAGGAGAACGACGATGCATACTTTTCGTTTCAGAAATAACGACACCATCCCGGCTCTTGGCCTGGGAACCTGGAAATCAGCTACCGGAAAAGTATACGAGGCGGTTAAAACAGCTCTTGATATTGGCTACAAACATATTGATTGTGCGCCAATTTATGGCAATGAAACAGAAATAGGCCAAGCCTTCGGTGAGAGTTTTTCTTCTGGGATTCTCAAACGAGAGGAAATATTTATAACCTCAAAACTCTGGTGCAATGCCCATGCGCCGGAGATGGTGCAACCTGCCCTTGAAAAAACCCTCGCCGATCTCCAACTTGAATATCTTGACCTTTTCCTAATCCACTGGCCGGTACATTTTGTGCCGGAAGTTGTTTTCCCAAGCTCAACCGACCAGTTTATCCCCTATAAGGAATTACCTATCGCTCAGACCTGGGAGGCAATGGAGGATCTTGTCGCCCAGGGGCTGGTTCGCCATATCGGGGTGAGTAATTTCAGCATCAAAAAGCTCCAGGAACTTAGTGAAAATTCACAAATAGCTCCTGAAATGAATCAAATTGAGATGCACCCGTATTTACAGCAACCGAAGATGATCGAGTTCTGTAACACAAACGATATCCTGCTCACCGCCTACTCTCCCCTCGGGTCTCCCGATCGACCTGCCGACTTAAAAGCTGCCGATGAACCGCTGTTGCTTGAAGAGCCGGTTGTCCAAAAGATTGCTGAAGCTCATAATGTGAGCACTGCACAAGTACTGATCAACTGGGCCGTCAATCGCGGTACTGTGGTGATCCCCAAATCTGTGACACCCTCCCGTATCCAGCAGAATCTCGAAGCTGCAGATCTGAATCTGAGCGAAGAGGAGTACAGGGAAATCGACACAATCGATCGCCACCGACGCTATGTGACTGGAGAATTCTGGGCACCGGAAGGAAGCCCCTATACCATTGCCAATATCTGGGATGAGTA
Source organism: Desulfosediminicola sp. (assembly GCF_048381775.1). NCBI lineage: Bacteria > Pseudomonadati > Thermodesulfobacteriota > Desulfobulbia > Desulfobulbales > Desulfocapsaceae > Desulfosediminicola > Desulfosediminicola sp. The sequence goes on from NZ_JBLXGE010000002.1 coordinate 391,609, forward strand.
ACTGCACGTGGAACGTGGAACGTGGGACGTGGGACGTGGGACGTGGGACGTGGGACGTGGGACGTGGGACGTGGGACGTGGGACGTGGGACGTGGGACGTGGGA
>NZ_JBLXGE010000002.1:391722-583634 GCF_048381775.1 Desulfosediminicola sp.
CGTGGGACGTGGGACGTGGGACGTGGGACGTGGGACGTGGGACGTGGGACGTGGGACGTGGGACGTGGGACGTGGGAAAGCGTAACCTTCCCGGAACTCAAAGCAATAAAAAAATCCCGATACCATTCCGGTACCGGGATTTTTCCATATCATTTCTTCAGCCCTTAGTCCCTCCGCCTACCTCAGTCAATTCAGGTGGCGTCAGGTTCGAAGTTTTCATCAATACGCTATAGTTGTTCTATGCGTATTGATGAAACACTGAAGAAGATAGCGTCAGATGGATTGACACCACCCTCGAAGATCCACAATACTTACACCTGCCAACCAGCGGAGTGCGTGGCCTTCCCACTTCTGTCGATCACAAAGCACTCGGTATCAGGCTGTGAGTTGATGAACTTCACGCCATCCACCGGCTCCATAACAAAGACAGAGGTACTGAGGGCATCGGCGTCCATAACGGTGGAAGCCATTACGGTAACGCTGGTGGACAATTGTGGCGAATGGCCGGTCTTGGAATCGACGATGTGGTGGAAAACCTTCTCCCTGTCGTAGAACACCTCATAATTACCGGAAGTGGCAATGGCTCCGTCTTTCATGGTGATTACATCAGGATATTGCTTCGACTTTTTCGGGTCCTGAATTGCCACAGTCCAGGCCCGGCCCTTGGCAGCAGTACCGCTGGTGCGGATATCACCACCTGCATTGATCAGGTGATTGGTGATGCCATGCTTGGCGAGAACCTCTGAAGCCCGGTCAACAATGAATCCTTTGGCAATACCATCGAGGGTAATACCCATATCGCTGTGGGAAAAGAGGATATCGCCGCCCTGTACCTTGATCTTGTCGGTACCTATGGTCGCCAGCAGCTCATTCACCTCACGCTCTACCGGCTCCTTGCCGGCAGCGAACGACTCGTTATACAGGTCGATCAGCGGCTTGACGGTGATATCAAAAGCACCGGCAGTCTCACGGTTGTAATACATTGAGCGCGCCACCAGTTCCTGCATCTCTTTCGGTGGAGCAACGATTCTGCCAACCCCGTTCAGTTCGCTGACCGGGGAGCTGGACTCGAAACGGGTCAGCATGGAGTTGAGACGGTCTATCTCTTCAAAAGCACGACCGATTGCATTCTCCGCCTCATCGCGGGATGGGTGGATGGCAGTCATTGCCACATAGGTCCCCATGGACAACCTGGTAGCGGTTACCTTGTACTCTTTTTTGTTGAAAAGAAATGCCTCAGCCTTTTCCGCCGGCAACAAGGCCACAGAGGCCGCGCCAAGCCCAAGCAAACCGGACAGCTTCAAGAACGATCTTCTCTTCTGATCAACAACATTTTCGGCAGTTTTCATATCAGTATCCAATCCTTTCATATTATCCGGCCATTTTCAGGCCATCTGCGACGTCTCTGGTTATAACCTGACGACCGTCATACATTCTGAAAATATCACGAGGGCACTTGGCAACACAAGCCTCTTCACAACTGGGCCCATAGTCGATACATGCTTTATGGTCGATCTTGATCTTATTGTCTTCATAGCTGACGGCATCCGCCGGGCACGCTTTGACACAGAGCTTACACCCGATGCAGCCCACTTCGCAAACGGATTTTACCAATTTGCCAAGATCTTTGGTTGAACAAGGTACCCAGACACGGGCCTTCAGGGTTTGCAGCTCGATGATACTTTTCGGGCATATCTTGACGCAAGCCCCACAGCTTACGCACTTATCCGGGTTGATAACCGGAAAGTTCTCTACCATTTCAATGGCATCGAACGGGCAAACCGCTTTGCACTCACCAAGACCGATACAGGCATACTGGCACTTGGAAGGCCCGCCGAAGCCGAGGTTGGCAGCCGTGCAGGAGGCAAAGCCGATATACTCATGTTTGTGGCTGACGCGACCTTCGACGCGGGAGCAACGCACCACCGCCATCTGGTCTTCCACGGCAGCCATTTTTTTACCGGTGAGTTCGGCAACCCTGTTGGCAACAGCCTCTTTACCAGGGAAACAAAGATTGGGAGGTACGTCGGGGTCGTTAACCACTGCGATGGCATATCCCTCGCAACCCGGATAACCGCAACCACCGCATTGAGCCATGGGCAGGGACTCCGTCACCTCTTCGATGAGCGGGTTGACCTCAACCGCGAATTTATGGGCCGCAATGGCCAGGCCTATCCCGAAAAACAGACCGATACAGCCAAGCAGAACCACTCCACCTAACGCTATTTTTATTAATGCCGGATCCATATCACTACTCTCATATTCATCCGTTAATAGTTAACATCCTCTGTCCTAGAACAGCTGCAGACCTGAGAATCCCAGAAAAGCCATGGCAAACTGACCGGCAACGATAAAGGCCATGGGCAGCCCCTTGAAAGTTGGCGGAATGTTTGCGAGCTCCAACCGTTCACTGACAGAACTCATGAGATACAGAGCCAGCAGGAAGCCGCCACCGGCACCCAGCGACAGCATCAGGGTCTCAAAGTAGTTGTAATTGTTGTCAGCCAGGATGAGTGGCACCGCAATTACAATACAGTTGGCAATAACCAGGACCAGATAGACACCGAATGAGTTAAACAGTACCGGGTTCACCTTTCTGAGAATGGTATCCACGGCCTGTACCGTCAGTGAAGTGAGGCCGATGAAGATAACGATCTGCAGAAAGCCGAGATTATACGGCACCAGCACAAACTGATAAAGGAACCATGCCATGGAAGCCGAGATCACCATAACGATGGTGAACACCACACCCATACCTTTAGCGGTAGCCTTACGTTTTGCCGTTCCGAAAAACACACAGAGACCAAGGTACTTGGTAAAAACAAAGTTCTGGATCAACAACGCCGAAATCATGATCGAGAACAGATAGCCAAGATAAGACTTGGATACCGTGAAGTCGATTATGGCGTCACCCTTCAGGTTTCGTGCCTCGACCACGTGGGTTTCGGTGGTGTTCAGTGGATCTGCAAATTTCAGGGATACTGACTTGCCGTTTGCTGCCACATCCGCCGCAACAAGCTGCAACCTGATATCGGGGTCCGGCTCTTCGTATACCACATAGTTATTTACGTCACCAGCACCGGCATCTGCTGCACCGGCAAAGGTGACGATGATTTCGTTGTCATCACCAAACTTCTTGCCGCTCACAAAATCTGCAGCCTGCAACCAGGCAGGCAGAAGGAGCGCCACCAGGGTAAAGCAGAGTATTTTACTCAGGTGTTTCTTTATCATGAGGTTACTCCTTTCTTACGCTTGTAGACCACTTCCACCCAATTGAAGAAAGCCATCATGAGCCCGACCACAAAGAAACCGGCACTTGGCAGGATGAAAAACAAGAGCGGTTTGAAGCCGAGAACGTCATAGCCGAGAATCATGCCGGAACCAAACAGTTCACGGAAAGCACCGATGACGACCATACCAACCATAAAACCAAGCCCCATACCGACCGCATCCCAGAACGAGTCGCTCACCTTTTCTTTACAGGCAAACATCTCAAGACGCATGGTGATGATGGCAAAGGCCACGATCAGTTTTACAAAAATTCCCATCTTGGCGTAGGCGTCTGGCATATACGCCGCCAGCACCAGGTCAATTACGGTAACCCAGGTGGCGATGGTCAGTGTGTAGGTAGGAATACGAATACGGGGATGAATTACATCCTTAAAAAGCGATATCGTCACACTGGAGAACACCTGTACGAAAAATACGGCAATACCCAGCATGATACCGTTCATGACGTTGGTGGAGATACCCACAGCAGGACACATGGACAAGGCCAGCTTGAATATCGGGTTCTCACTCAGGATACCGCGACCGAGCAATTGTGAAATAGACTTATCGTTTGCCACGTTACTACCTCTGCTAAAGTTTAGAAGGAAACAGCAATCTGCTGTTCTTTCAGTACGGAGTCGAGGGTATCGATGCGGTATGCAAACTTCTTGGTTATACCTTTCAGACCATCGGTTACCGCTTTGGTAGAGATGGTCGCACCCGTGAGCGCATAAATATCCTGTTCCCTGTACTTCTCCATCATTGCCATCTGCGCAGACTCGTCTACCTTGCCTTCCAGGGCTTTCTGATACTCGCCCGGCAGTGGCTCTTTAACAACTTCCAACCCCTTCAATATCTCAAAGGTCTTACCATCGAACTGGTTCTTGAAGTAATCCTGTTCGATCTCTGCACCAAGACCGGGATCTTCCTCATGCTCCAGGACCTCGAAACCCAGCATGCTGTACTTTGGATCAAGGGCCATCATCACGTGGATAAAGGTCTTGAAGCCCGGGAATTTACCCCCAAGCAGATAGGCAGCCCGCTGACCGTCGTCGGTCACCACAATGGCCTGCTCGGCAAAGACAATCTCCTTGCCGCCGCCAATTGCCGCCAATATTGCTGTCTCCCGGTCTTTTGCAGAGATCGCTTTCTCTTCCGCAAGCTCTACCGGTTGCTGAAAGGCCAGTTTGCCATCAAGATCCAGCACCACGAAAACAAAGGGTGCGGCAGCGTCATGAGACGCCGGCAACAGGTAACCGATGTATTGCTGACCAGCCTCTTTCACCACATAACGATACAGTTCATGCATGACGAGCGATTCAGGCGGTGGAGTCTCGTGACTATAACCGAGTAAGGAGAATCGAACCGTTTCTTCACGAACGTGCTCATTATGGGTCTTGGCCTTGTTGGTAATGATAAAAGTCGAACCCATCACCACCGCTGCCAACAGACAGGAGACCGTCAGTCGGAATGTAATGTTCATTATCTGGTTCATTTGTCACCTCCCGCAGGGCCGGCAAAACGCTTGGGTTTGCAGAAGTTGTCGATAACACTGGCAAGCGGGTTCATCAGCAGGATGGCGTAACAGATACCTTCCGGATACCCGCCTTTCAGCCTGATCAACACAGTCAAGGCGCCGATACCGACGCCGTAGACAAGCTGGCCGGTCTTGGTGGTTGGTGAGGTGACGTAGTCGGTGGCCATATAGATTGAGCCGAGAATCGCGCCACCGGAGAGTATAGCCAGCAGTGGATCGCCACCGAAATAGCTCTCACCGCCAAAGATCCAGGTAAGGGTCGCGATTGTTCCCAGCACAGCCACCGGGGTATGCCAGGTGATGTAGTTTTTATAGATCAGGTAGGCCCCGCCCAACACCAGCAGAAAACCTGAAGTCTCGCCAATACAGCCAGGGCGCCAGCCCAAAAAGAACGAGGTGTACAGGGATGCGCCGGAACCAAACATCTCGGTAAAGGCGACCATACCCTGCTCTTTCATGACGGCAAGCGGGGTGGCGGTGGAGACCGCATCCACACCTGCACCGAAATAACTGAATATCGCCAATCCCTCGACCGGTGGCAGCCAGGCGGAGGTCATCGCCACCGGGAAGGTCGCCAGCAGAAAGGCACGCCCCATGAGCGCCGGGTTGAAAATGTTAAAACCGATCCCACCGAAAAGATGCTTGGCAATATAGATCGCCATTACCGCGCCGAGCACCGGCAGCAGGTAGGACACACCAGGCGGGATAAGGAAGGCGAGCAGCACACCGGTGAGCACCGCGCTTCCGTCTGTTATGGTTACTGGACGTCCCAGGGATTTCTGACTTACATATTCCACCGCTACACAGCTGACAACAGATACGGCGGTGATGATCAGGACCTGGAATCCGAAAATAAAGACCGACAGGAACAGGGGCGGCATAAGGCAGGCCACCACGGTCCACATAATTTTGGCAACCGTCTCATTACTTTTCACGTGGGGGGATACCGAAACTATCCACTCCCTGTGCGCTGGTAATGACTGGTTTTCTGGCACTTGCATGTCTTTAAAGATTCTCCTTGAACTGGTTATTATCTCTCGATGCAGACCACTCAATAACTTTTTTTGACTGCACTTTTATTATTTTTTGGTGTCAGTAAAGCTCGCTACGACACGTTCGGCCGGTTGCTTTTGCACCGGCTATCTTTTGGCCTTCATTTTCGCCAGTCGAACAAACTGCACGAGTGGTCTCTTGGCCGGGCAGACATAGGCACAGCTGCCACATTCAAAACAGTCGAACACTCCGAACCTGGCGGTATCCTCAGCGCGGTTGGCTTCTACATGGATCCCAACTTCTTTCGGCTCCAATCCCATGGGGCAGGCATCAATACACCAGCCGCAACGAATACACGCAGAATGGGGATTGGTATCCACTTCATCTTCTGTGAGAAACAGGACTGAAGAGGTAGTCTTGGTGATTGGGATACTGAGGTCTGACACCGCAAAACCCATCATTGGACCGCCCATGATAATCTTGGTCAGCTCAGGTTTTACGCCGCCGAGGTAGTCAACGATATCGCTCACCTTGGTGCCCACCTTGACCAAAAGGTTGGCCGGCTTATTGATACCCTTGCCGGCAATGGTGACCACCTTCTCATAGAGCGGTTTGCTGCAGGCTACCGCGTCGTAAATCGCCGCTGCGGTAGACACATTGTGTACCACCACACCCACAGCCGAAGGCAGTGACTGGGAAGGGACTTTTCTACCGGTTAAGGCCTGGATCAATTGTTTTTCCGAACCTTGCGGATATTTCACCTCAAGCCCCTGCACCTGAATCGTACAATCGGCGCTGGAGACAGCCTCCGCAGCCCTGGTCATGGTCTCGATTGCATCGGGTTTATTCGACTCGATACCGATCTGACACTTGGTAACACCAAGGATCTTCATGATTATGCGGGCACCTTCCACCACCTCCGAAGCGTGCTCCAGCATCTGGCGATGATCCGCGGTGATATACGGCTCACACTCGGCACCGTTTAACAGCAACTGGTCAATCTGGGCATCCCGGGGCGGACTTAACTTGACATGGGTCGGGAAACCCGCGCCGCCAATACCGATAATGCCGGCCTCATGCACCTTCTTTTTAAGCTCATCCGCAGCCAGCTGCTGCCAGTCACCTGCCTGATAGTCGGCACGTGCTGCCTCGTGATCAACTTTGATAGTCACGGAAGGCGCTGAGACACGCATGGGATGCGCTGAAGTGCCAATGGCCTTGATCGTTCCCGCCACCGGTGAGTGGAGTGGTACTCCCAAGCCCTTTTTCACCTCACCAATAAGGCCTCCCTCGACCACTTCCTCACGCCGCGTAACCGTCGGCTCGCACGGGGCACCAATGTGCTGACCGAGAATAATCTCCAGCTCATCGGGGACCGGCATTCGCTCAATAGGAAGAGCGGCAGTCTGCCCTTTTGCTTCCGGCGGATGTACTCCGCCTTGTAAAAACGTCAGTAATGATTTCATATTATCCACTTACTGAAAGCTAAAATCTGCAGTGCGGGCTTTCGTGTTCCGCACCAGGTTCATCACCCGTATCTGAAGTTCGATCAGACTACGCCACCAAACTGTTTCATAAACTGCACACGTTCAAAGGGTGCCGGGTTCTCCGCCTTGCCATAACTCAATCTGCCACGGAATTCTGCAATGGAGTTGAAATTTTTCTCCTCCATCCATTGTTCCAGACCAGACAGAATCTCGCCGATTTGTCCAGTCCCGTTCTTGTACAGGGTCGATACTACCTGAACTGCCGCAGCACCAGCCAACAACTGTTTAATCACACCTTCTGCGTCGTGAACTCCAGTAGATGCTGCGAAATCCTTCTCTATATTTGCTGAAAGTAAGCCAATCCACCTGAGCGACTCACAAATATCGGCTGGTGTACTGAAGACGTCTGCCTTACTTACTTTCAAAGATTGAATATCGATGTCCGGGCGATAGTATCGGTTGAACAGAACGAATCCAGCCACCCTGTTCTCCGTCGACCAGGCCAGACGACTGACAAGGTTGGCAAGCCCGGCAGAATAATTGCTCATCTTCAGGGCAATGGGAATATCGACCGTCTCACTCACCTTCTTTAAAATAGAGAAGTAGAGCTTCTCGTTCTGCTCACCACTTTTTTTCGGATCACTCGGCAGTTGGGCGATATTCAACTCAAGACCATCCGCGCCTGCCTTTTCCACACGCTTGGCAAAGTCTGTCCACTCGCTGTCGGAAACACAGTTAATACTTGCGATAACGGGAATGTCTACCGCTTCCTTGGCATCCGCGACAAGAGCCAGATACTCATCGACGCTGCCCGCCCTGGTATATTCACGGATATATTCAAACGCATCAGGATAATCTGTGTGATAATCGCCCAAATTAGCTGCCAGTTCAGCCTCAATCTGTTCTTCAAACAAGGACTTCAGAACAACGCCCCCGGCACCTGCTTCAGCCAGTTCCTTTACCTTATCGACCGACCCGGTGAGTCCGCAACTCCCGGCCAGAACCGGATTCTTCAGGTCCAATCCAAGGTATTTTGTGGAAAGATCTTTCATTTTCTTCTCTCATCTCAGAAGTTCAATGTATGATTACGGTCGAGGAGTAAACGGAAAACCCCGCCCTTCTCCACCGCATTACCTGCCCAGCCTGTCTTTTAATCTCGACCAGCCTGGAAACTACATGCTTTCTGTATCTTTACCGATAAAAACATCAATCTATCACTGGCCCGGAAACCCTTGCTCAAGCCCGACTTCATTCATGCCTGAAACAAAACAAGGGATTATCCTCAAAAAAGGACAATCCCTTGTCAAACCTAACAACACCTATTGTATGATCCGGATCCCAGCTCTGCCACGCCCGTGCTAACGCTCCCCGGGCATTGCCGGTCGTCCCCACTCCCTGGCAATTGCCAGCAAGCCGAACTACCTGTTTTTTTTGAGTTGATCAAGACTATCATTTTCTTTTTTCACTCACAATAAAGCTGTATAGTCCACTTAATATGTATTATTCTTGTCGTCTCATCTTTTTCAAGACCAGCTTTTTCACCCATTTCTCACTCGTATATCGCTGACTAACGGTTTTTTCTGCCAAGGTCAAGGCATGAAGATGACCGGTTGACCTGCCGAAACTGCACAAATCAAGACAACTACATGGCAATCATCTGGTAACACAGAAAAAAAATTAAATCGCAATTGCCGCAAAAATATTTGCTAATTCTTAAAATATTGCTTACGGGTTGCATAGTCCGCACACATTCAAGCCGAAAAGCAGTCTATCGCTTGCTGATGACTATACCCGCAATTCATATTTTTACCAATAATAACAAGGGATTTTTCACGAAATGCCGGGCCACTACTCGGTAGAGGCCCGATTGTGCCGCCTGTGCATCAAGTGCTTATTATGTCGAATTTTAAAAGAATAATGGACGCCAACCCCATCTTAATGGTGTTGGGCGGTGCCTTTCTCATCAGCTTTTCCGCTGTCTGGGTTCAGCTTGCCAATGTGCCTGCTGCCACTTCTGCATTTTACCGCGTTTTTTTTGGTTTTTTATTTCTGGTGCCAATTGCCTTTTTCGCCGGAGAACTGAAACGAATACCACCCCGTCTGCTGTCGCTGGCCGTCCCCTGCGCCATCGCTTTTGCCCTCGACCTCTACTTCTGGCATGCCAGCATCGGGTATATTGGCCCGGGACTTGCCACGGTCATCGGTAATTTTCAGGTCTTTTTTATGGCGGCCTGCGGTTTCCTGTTTTTCGGTGAGTTGCTTCGAATCAGGTATATGGTTGCGCTGCCCCTGGCATTTTTCGGCCTTTTCCTGGTAATCGGTTTCGACTGGTCTAACCTGCCCCAGAGTTACAAAACAGGGGTAATCTATGGTTTTCTTACAGCGTTCTGCTATACCATCTATTTGCTGATACTCAGAAAGATTCAAGCCGACAAGGAGGTACAAAGCCGCTACAGCCCGCTGATGCTGGTATCGTTTTTCACTTCCTGCTGCCTCGCCCTCTGGCTCCTTGGTTCAGGTACCAGCTTTGCCATCCCCACCGTAGCCGACGGCATATACCTGCTCACTCTCGGACTGTTCAGTCAGACCATTGGCTGGGTTATGATCGCTAACAGCCTGCCGAAAATACGGCCTTCATATACCGGTCTTATCCTACTGCTGCAGCCTGCGCTCTCCTTTGTCTGGGATGTACTGTTTTTTTCACGACCTACCGCTCCAATTCACTGGATAGGTATTATCATTACTCTGACAGCCATTTATATGGGATTAACCGGCCGCAAGACCGGGCAGTAACAGGATCATTGCAAATATCGGTGAAAAATGTAATCTTCTCTTATACGCCGTGAAATGTAACGCTGTCTTATAACAGCCTAATCACTACCAAGAAGCTGATATGAATATGAAGATTCTGAAGTATACGGATGCACCATCCCATGAGATTGACAACGAAGTTGCCAAGGGGGTAACCGGCCGGGTACTTATCGGTAAGGACGACGAGGCCCACAACTTCTGCATGCGGATATTTACCTTGAAACCAGGTGGTTTTACTCCGCGTCATAGCCACGAGTGGGAGCATGAAATTTTTGTTCACTCCGGAACCGGCAGGGTTTTCAAGGATGGAGAGTGGCAGACTGTCACCGGCGGTACTGCTGTATTCATTCCGGGCAACGAGGAACACCAGTTTATGAACGGCGGAGCTGAGAATTTCACTTTTATCTGCCTGATTCCCTCAGGAGTTGACGAGATCTGATTGAGATGAGCTGTATTGCTATGGTGGTATTGCATACTGCAGGTATATCGTAATACAGCTTTGAGACCTCAACCTCTCAGGGCAACTGCCGAAAAACCGGTTGATGCTGCACGAATCACCATGGCTAAAACGCCCTTACCAGATAGCTCAATAATCGAGCGGTACTCCGAGCTACCCGTCTCCGCAGTCATCTCCAAACTCTCAGCTGCCCTGCAGGAGGCGCACTGTGTGCTCAGTGCGCCCACCGGTTCAGGCAAGACCACACTTGTGCCGATCGCACTTCTCACCCTTGCGCTCATTCCCGATCATAAAAAAATCATAATGCTCGAACCCCGGCGCATAGCCGCCCGTGCCGCTGCTGTGCGGATGAGTACTATGGTAGGGGCCCCGGTTGGTACCATTATCGGCTACCGCACCAGATTTGACTCAAACATTTCCGCCGAAACCAGAATCGAGGTTGTCACAGAAGGAATCCTGATCCGGAAAATCCAGGACGACCCTGAACTGGCCGACACCCAACTGATCATTTTCGATGAGTTCCATGAACGGAACCTTCAGAGCGATCTTGGCCTGGCCCTTTGTCTTGATCTCTGTGAGCTACGGGAAGATCTGCGGCTGCTGGTGATGTCCGCCACACTTGAGGCACCACCAATCTGCACCTTGCTTGGCGGTGGTGTACATATCGAGGCATCCGGCAGGAGCTATCCTGTAGATATACACCACCCTCCCGTAACTCATCGGGCAACCAATCGATTCACTCATCAAAATCCCCGACCTGGCTCAAAATCAGCAATAGTCGATCTGGCACTCACCGGTATCGCGAGAGCCATTCAGGAACAAGCCGGGGACATCCTTGTTTTTCTGCCCGGTGCAGGCGAAATACACCTTTGCCGTGAACTCCTTGCCGAAAAGTACAGTTCACTGCTCGCAGATACTGAATTGCTGCCACTCTACGGAAACCTATCCCACCAGGAGCAAGACCGGATTTTTCAGCCCAAAGCTGCCAGGCGACGTGTCATACTCTCAACCCCCATAGCCGAAACCAGCCTTACCATCGACGGTATTCGCTGTGTAGTCGATACCGGCTACTATCGTCGGCCCGTTCACGACCAGAGCAGCGGCCTGTCACGCCTCACCACCGCCCGAATATCAAAAGCATCTGCGGATCAACGTGCCGGCCGCGCAGGCAGAACCGCACCGGGTATCTGCTACCGACTCTGGGATAAGCACATCGACCACGGGTTGCTTACCAGCACCCCGCCCGAGATAATCAACAGCGAACTCAGCGCCCTGGTGCTGCAACTCGCACTTTGGGGTGTTCGCGATTATTCAGATCTGAAGTGGATTGACCCACCTCGCCGCTCATCCTGGGATAAGGCGTTAGTGTTGCTCAGACAACTGAATTGCCTGACCGATACCGGAGATATCACCGCCCTGGGCCGAAAGGTCACCCCGCTGCCAGTGCATCCCCGGCTAGGGGTATTGCTTATTAAGGGAAATAGAGAGGGGGCCTGCTGGACAAGCTGTCTTCTTGCGGCGCTGCTCTCAGACAAGGACATTTTCCGAAGCCGGTCTGTCACCGCAGATATTCTGCCACGCCTGGAAGCTCTCTGGTCATTGGCCGATGCAGGTTCGGGCAGAAAGGTTCATCCCGCAACAGATGTGCGATTCTGCAAGGCTGTCATCAAACAGGCACGCCAATTATTGAAAATTGTCGGCGGAACTATTGAGTCAAAACCTCAGTTGAACGATGCTGGGTCGTTACTCGCCCATGCCTATCCCGACAGAGTCGCCTCCCTGAGATCCGGATCACGCACATCATACCTTCTTGCCAATGGCAGAGGCGCAATGCTGGCTGCTGATGACAGTCTCGCTGGAACACCTCTTCTCGTTGCAGCCCAGGTCGGTGATACCGACCATAGTCCACACAGCGGACAGAGCAGGATCTACATGGCCGCGCCGATCACCCGAGCGGGCCTTGAATATTTCCATACTCATCTGCTCCAGGAGATCGAGGACGTCAGCTGGGATCAGCAAAATAGACGAGTAAAGAGCGCTATCGAACTCAGGCTTGGCCAGCTTGTACTTGAGAGCAAAAAATACACCAGCCACGACAGCGACAAAACAGCACAGGCTTTCATGGATGGGGTTGGCCAAAATGGTTTGGCAACACTTCCCTGGACACGGGAATCCCGCGATCTTCAGGCACGCCTCTGCTCACTGCATCACTGGTTGCCCGATACGTGGCCTGATCTTTCTGACGAGCATCTCGCCAACGATCTTGACTGGCTTGTACCCTACTGCTCAGGGATGCGAAATCTCGGCCAGCTGAAATCGCTGGATATGAAAGCTATCCTGCTCTCCATGTTCGACTGGAACCAGGCTCAGCAGATCGATGGCTTGGCCCCGAGCCATATCCAGGTTCCAAGCGGCTCGAAAATCCGGCTCAACTATACCCCCGGCGAAGCACCAGTTCTTGCCGTACGATTGCAGGAACTGTTCGGACTTTATGAAACACCCCAGGTGTGCCGCAACAGCGTATCGGTTCTCATCCACCTGCTCTCACCCGCCCAGCGCCCGATCCAGGTCACACAGGATTTGAAGTCTTTCTGGCTCAACACCTACCCCGAAGTGAGAAAGGAGATGGCAGGCAGGTATCCCAAGCATTACTGGCCGCAGGATCCGTTTGAGGCCCAGGCGACCAGAAAAACGAAGAAACAGATGGATAGGAAATGATTCAGACCACCACAGGGAAATACGGAATTCCTCGGTGCGCTTTCTAGTTTGATGACCTTACCTGTCCGATTAGCGGGTTAATGACGGGCGCACCGATTCCATAGATAACCACCATCCCTGTGCCGCCGCCCATGGTAGCGGTCCTCCTGTCAGGATTGTCGTCTACCAATGCGGGTATGACATCCCAATTGTTCGCCATCCAAACGTTACCTGCATCATCGAGCATCGTATCGGTTGATTCTTGCAGTACTCCGGAGCGGTAATAGTGGATTATTTCACCAGTTTTCTTACCATCAGGGCAGAGTTTTTCATTGGTACCACACATGTGGATAAAGCCAGTGCCCAAAAAATTACCGATGAAAACCGTATCATCGCCTGCAATACTAACCCCCCAGGGTGCATAAATTTCACCTTCCAACACTTGCTTTTGGAGGACTGCACCATCGGGGGATATCAGCGTCATGTTGCCTGTCTTGGTTATACCCTGCTGTTCATTTTTAAGAACTTTCTCGATATTGATTTTGAACTCTTCGATGATACTTGCTTTTTCAGGTACTTTTGCGAGCGGGTATCCCATCGAAAAATTATTTCCAACCCAAACATGACCGGACGAATCAATGGCAACTCCACGCGGCGCCATGCCACCTAGCTGGATTTGCTGCGCCTGATCTGGCTGACCAGCGAGGAAACGCGTTACCGTGATAGACCCATTGTTTGTTACCCAAACGACATTTCGATTGTCGACGGCAACAGCAAAAGGTCTTTTCAAACCTGGCACGTTGACAACCTCACCCTTGGTGTGATCACCCTTTGGAAACCGGATCAGTTGGTTCAGTTGGTTGTCGCAGACCCAAACATCCCCATTAGGTGCCGTTGCCAGGCCCTGAAGCGCCCCATTCTCGCCATCGACATGCGCAGGGCCAAGTACCTTACCATCAAGGTCAAAAACACCGACCGTGCCATTAAAGCTACTAACCCACACTTTATCGGCCGAAACCGTTGTGCCCCAGCCAATACCATCGAGGCCCTGCCCATTATAGCCTACAAGAGGAGGCGATAGGGCCTCGCCACCTGGTGCCAGCCTGACAACGCCCCCACCAATCGCCTTTGAGAGCCCGGACTGGGAGCCCGGCATCCAGTTCTGCCCGCTCCATAGCTGCCCACGATTATCAAACATCAGCCGCCCTGGAGAATAGGTCCCACCTCCAGACAAACGCACCATGAGTGCGAAGTCATCCGGAACATAACTGAGATAGGGTAAGAAGTTGGTAGAGCGGCGCTCCTCACCATCGGGGTACGGGAATGCCGTAGTGAATAGGGCGAATAATTCTTTGGTGTTGAGGTAAGGCCTCACGGCAATGTTACGCAATGCCGTGAGCGTACTCTTGCCAGCAGTTATATCTATAAATTTTTCGCAGTTCGAGGGATCATTTCTGGCGCCGCACAATGACATAAGTGCTGCAAGGGTATTCATTCGAGCGACGGTTTCGGAAAACGTCAGGTTACTTCCATTCAGGACAGTAGCGCCGAAGGTGCCAGTAGATACGTCAACCAGGTTTTGCACATGCTGCGACCCGATTAAAAGGCCATTGGCAGAACCTGTTATGCTCTGATCCTCGGCAAACAGGCCAGCAAGAGGCCATACAGAGCCAATAGTTGAAAGTTCATTTATGGTAACGGCACCCTGCTGATCCGCACGAAGCACGGCTAATCCTGCATAATTGGGCACATCAACGCCATCAATTTCTCCGCCCTTTGAAATAAGATAGTAAAATCCCGCGACAGGAGCAGGCACAGTATCAAACTGTATTTGCCCCGCCTTCGTCGTGCTGCCCTGCCCAAGCATTTTAGGCTTCGTTTCAGGCTGTGCTTGCCAAAGCGTTACTTCAGCATTGGATACGGGTATGCCTGCTGAAAGTACCGTTATTGAAAACTTTTGGTCCGATGACCACGCCGCCGATGTTGTGAGTGATAATGCCAGCAAACAAATGAACCAGTAAATAAATGTATTTTTCATTTTTGCACCTATTACGAATGATTGAGATTGCTGTTCGTTGCACCTTAGACTCAAATTTGAAACCAAAACGCTAGTGCTCGACGAAAATGATAAACACGCAAAGCGTGACTGGCTCTCTTTCGAAAAAAACTTCAACTATCCGTTAATGCGGGGTCTCCCCCTAGTGGTGATTTTTGTGTCCAGGCCACCCGAAAGACCAAGAGACAGATGATAGGAAGTAAAGCATAGGACGCCTCTCTCCTTTCCCCTCTCGCATACCTTGCTACGCTTTACCAAGTATACTCAGGAAACTGGCATATCCTTCACGATCAAAGTTATTGGATCTTTCGTTCATGAAACCATGCAGGTATTTCGTTTTGTGGCATTGAACGTTCGCCTTGAACGACAATCTTTCACATACTTGCTGAACATCGTAGGTGGGCTCTGTTGCTGCAAAATACCATGTGATTGGAATCTTCGGGTTTATTTCTAAATACATTCTAAGCTGGGAACTATAGAAGCAAATTGCTTTTGTATCTTTGTACAGTTCCAACTTCTCGGATAATGCCCATATTGCAGATGCGCCTACACTGAATCCTAGTAATGTAATTTCTTCTGACTGGTTTCCCTGTAACTTTGCATGCAATGTCTCAGCATATGTATCCAGGCCAATTTGACTTTTGAAATATGCGTAGGCTTCTGTTTCATCCCTGAAGCTCAGATCTTCACCTCCATAAGGGTCGATCACCTCAACATGGGAGTATTTACTTGAAATATTGACTAATAATTCAAGTAACGCCTTGGTGTTACCAAAAATGTCAGAGACAACCTTGAGTTTCATATCTCTCTCATGCAGGGTGCGTTAATCGTCGTTATGCTTTTCGGTGTCCGCTGACTCTAAATCACTGCGCAGATAGCTGATCACCTCTCTGTCCAGCAGAAACTGACCTGGCCAACTCTGCTCAGCCACTCGTTCTTTAGTCAGTTCCTCCCTGGGCACTATCACATCTACTCCGAAAGGGGTTGGTTTTCTGATAGCATTCTCATCAGCCACGACATGGGACCCATCCAAGGCCAAAGCCGCTGTACCGGAATCGATAATCAGTTTGCGGTTGGCCAAGCGTTCCTTGCGGGAGGGCGCACAGACACTTCGACAAAATCCACATACCGTGTAGTAAAACCAGTCAGGATCAAAGACCGCCTGCCGATAGTCGTTGAAGCTGTTATCAGCACTCTGCATCTGTGGGTCCGCCTTCTGCAGGCGTATGCACAATGAATCAAGTTCGTCTTTTTCCTGAGGCAGGCCACGGCTGAGACGATACGGGCTCCAGTTAGACCAGCTGCCGGAAGCGGCCAACCCCTCATAACCTGTGCATCCGATCCAGCAACATGTGTTTGGACGTTTGCCGGAAATAGTTTCCGTAATGCCGGCGACTGTAACCTTGGTCGAGTTTTGGGGGTGAATCATTGCAACGGGACAAACCAAACTACACATTTTGCATCTGTCACAGGGATGTTTTTCATCCGGGATTGGCTTGTCTGCGATCAGGGGAGCAGATGTAATAACACTCCCCAACTCAACCAGTGCGCCATATTCTCTGGTGAGCAGGTTACCACTCCAGCCCAGACGGCCGACCCCGGCGGCAAGAGCTGCGTAGCGGTGTGAAAAATCTGGGTGAAACTCTGTCAGCTCTGTTATGTCGGCGGCATCTTTCTCAGGTCTGTAATTGTTGTTCAGGTCAACGTTAACAGCCTCATATCCTTCCGATCTGAGAAATTCGACAAGCTCATCCCCTATGGTATAAAGCGATTGCACTATGGATTTTCGATTTTCACAATGAGGCTGCCAACTTTTTTTGCTGATAAAGTCCCGTACGATCTCCTTGTCCAGCGAGAGTGCAAAGGAAACAACTGAATTTGCAGAATGTAAGAGGTAACGTGGATCAGCCGATGGAGGCCCGTCTGCAAGAGCCTTTCTGGTGGTTATGCCGACCAGATGAGCACCGAGACTCAAGGCAATGGACTTCAATCGTGTTTCAATGGGTTCCATAACGATCTCTCATTCAATTTGATCTTATATTCAGTTCATGAACTCTTGAATCTGAAAAAATTCTGCCATTGCTGCGTCCGGAGAAGTGGTGGACTCAATATTCCGTTACTTCGATTTTTCTTCTTTACAATACCCCAAAAGGGAAGAGCTATGGCTGGTATGTCGAAAAATTTAATTTTACTCTGACCGTTTTAGATCCTCCAGTCTTGAATATTTCTTTTCAGCATTCCTTTTACCTGCATCACATACGAGCACTGAAAGTGGTTAGACATTCATTCTGGTAGGACATTCTACAAACAAAAAGCAGCCTTGCAGAATCGCAACCAGAAGATACCACACAGTAGCAGCAGGTCTATTTTCCTTTCCAGAATATTGCCAATTCGGCTTGATGAACTAGAAACAATCACTATACTCTAACTTGTAGTTTGATCTGTTCTGCTATCACAGAACAATAAAGACACACCAAAGGAGGAAATGTCATGAGCATGAGAGGCGATATTATCTCAAAAGAGTATCAGAAAATGGTCTGGATCAGGGACAAAGACGGTAAAGAATACGCATGTTATGCCGAAGACCTCAAAAGTCTTAAGAAAAAAGAGGATATGACTGAAGAAGAGAAAGAGAAATGTCTCGATATCAGTCAGGTTGTTGGGGCCAACTGGTAAGCCTCAACCTTCCCAGAATGTGGTCGAATCAAGTAGCGACCATTTTAAATTGCCTTTTTGAATATATGAAATCCCTGCAACTATGTTGCAGGGATTTTTTTGTTTTAACCACGAAAGAGCCTGCTGGGCCTCTCTGGCAAAATCGAGGTTAAACCTCTCAACTCTACACGCTCTCCTGATGCCTCCCTCTTCCCAACCTCCAAACAATCAAGTACAATCGACCCCATGCAGTTAAGCACTTAATATCCGGTCACCGTTTTTATCCAACCCACCGATGGAGAGAAGTATGGCCAGACCTCTGCGAGTGCAATACCCCGGTGCCATTTACCGGATCAGTCACCAGGGCACCGGCAGGCAACAGGTCTTCCGAGGCAAAGGGGATAGAATCAGTTTTCTCGATTCTCTTGAAAAGTCTGCCGCCACCCATGGGGTTAAACTTTTTGGTTTCGTGCTGATGGACAGAACGTTTCAACTGCTTGTGCAAACACCGAGAGGCAACCTCAGCAATTTTATGCGCCAGCTCAACATCCTCTATACCAGCTACTTCAACAAGACCCACAGGCGAAGTGGCAATCTTTTTCGTGGACGCTTTAAATCGCTCCTGATCCAGGACAGCTACCTCGATCTTGCCGGCTGCGCCATGCATTTGAGCCCCGCACAAACCCGGCTGAAACGAAGAATGGAGAATAATGACCGCTGGGATGATCTCCGCCGGTTTGGCTGGTCCAGCCTGCCTGGGCATCTTGGTCGATACCCACGCTATCCATATGTAGACCATAGCCGGCTGCTGGCCAACTTCGGCGGAGATACCCCTCAGGGACGAGAACGTTATGGCCGTCATCTTATGGGCAATCTTGATCAGGCCTGCGATCTCACACCACACACCAGGGGGCAGGCCATACTTGGGGATAAGGATTTTTTAAATAATGTAACTGAGCGCGCCATGACTTTTCAATCTTCGAACCAACACAAACCTTTACCCATAGATCCGGAACACGTACTCCTGGTACTCGAACAGTTCTGGCAAAGCCCCCGTAGCGCTTTTCTCACCACTCCTTCTTCAAGGCGAATGGTTGCCATTGACTTTCTTTACCGGCATTGCCGTATGACCAATCCTGCAATTGGCGACCTGTTCGAGCTTCACTACAGCACCGTCAGCTCATTGCGTAATCGCCTTATCTCGCTTCGCCAGTCAGACAAACTGCTTGATGGTGAAGTGCTCACCATCGAACGGAGTCTTAGCCGCTCTCTCTGCAATTGATCTTCCATGGACGTACTTACCACCGAAACCTATCTACTGATTTTCTTCGCTTTTCTGCTTGGCGGTATTGTTAAAGGCATTATCGGCACCGGACTGCCCACCATTGCCCTGGCCATAATTACCGCAACCATCGGCCTGAAAGAAGCCATGGCCATAATTTTATTGCCATCAATTCTGACCAACATCGGCCAGGGGTTGTTGGGTGGTCATCTCGTTTATGTGGTCAAGCGCAGCTGGAGTTTCCTGGCAATGACCTTCTGCACTGTATGGATTGGTGCATCTCTTATCACCAGAGTGAACATCAGCTGGCTCTCCGCCCTTCTCGGCACAATTCTACTTATCTATGCTGTTGTAGGTCTAACTGCCCGTATTCTACCAAAGCCTGGTTCAGCCGAGAGCTGGATGAATCCTCTTTTCGGCTCTGTCAATGGCTTGCTGACAGGCCTCACCGGCTCCTCCGTGATCCCCGGTGTACTTTACTTACAAAGCCTTGGACTTAAACGGGATCAGCTCATTCAGACCATGGGGCTGCTGTTTCTCATTTCCACCTCCACCCTGGCAATGGCACTGCAGAAGAACCAACTGCTCAACCAGGAATTACTCATCCTCTCCGGGCTTGCCTTCATTCCCGCATTTCTTGGAATGCTGGGTGGTATACATATCCGCAAGCGAATTTCCGAAGCGCTCTTTCGCCGACTCTTCTTTATTTTTATGCTCATTCTTGGGTGCTACATCTTTGGCCGAGCGATCCATCAAGGTATATACTGACAGTGGAAGTGGTGCAAATGTTCAGCTAAAGAGCACCTTCCACCCATATGCTTTCTGTCTATTGCCAAAGGTGAGCCATGCATAATCCCAATTACGCAGAGTACAGCCTCGCTCAACTGGGAGATTGTCTCAACCATATCAACAGGGATAAATACCCGGACCGGTATCAGCTGCTGCTCCATGAGATCTCACTTCGAACGGAACGCGGCGAGGCTGTCTGTGATCCCCTGATCAATGAACT
The DNA here is from genome assembly GCF_048381775.1 of Desulfosediminicola sp. NCBI lineage: Bacteria > Pseudomonadati > Thermodesulfobacteriota > Desulfobulbia > Desulfobulbales > Desulfocapsaceae > Desulfosediminicola > Desulfosediminicola sp. Next base: position 411,977 of record NZ_JBLXGE010000002.1, read on the forward strand.
CACAGGGGCGGATATACCATTTTCTCTGGCACTCAGACTCTGGTTATGTTTCTGCTGGCGATACACCATTTGCAGCGCAGGGGTCGCGGCACTGTTTATGGCTTCATACACTGCCATGAACAGACTGTACATTCTCTCGCCCCTGATCGTTGGTCTGATGGTGGCGGCAACCATTGCCCTCCTGATTCTCAGCGGCGCTGTGATCATGAAGCAGGCCCTGGCCAGGCCCTACCGTCCGTTTCGTATACGTGTTACACCTGCTGCCGTCTCGACAACCGACTCATTACTCACTCAACCAGCAAGGAGCACAACATGAACATTCTGATTATAGGGTGCAGTCGAGGTATTGGCCTTGAACTTGTCAAGCAGACCCTTGCTGCAGGCCATCTGGTTACTGCGCTGGTACGAAATCCTGACAAGTTCCACCTGTTACATGAAAATCTCTGCACAGTTCTGGGAGACATCCGTGATCCCATTCAGGTAAATGAAGCGGTCAAAGGTCAGGATGCGGTCTGCCTGACCATCGGGGTTCCAATCACCTTCAAACCCGTCACACTGTTTTCCGATGGAACAAGAATAGTTTTAGAGGCCATGAAAAACCACGGTGTCCCCCGGCTTATCTGTGTCACCGGAATAGGCGCAGGTGACAGTAAGGGGCATGGCGGTTTTTTATATGACGTCATCTTCAAACCACTGCTATTGAGAACTATTTATGAGGACAAGGACAAACAGGAAGAACAGGTAAAAAAGAGCAATCTTGAATGGGTCATTGTCCGTCCGGCCGGATTAACCAATGGGCCAAAAACCGGTAGTTATATGACGTTCACCCATCTTGAGGGGATCACCTCAAAACGTATTTCCCGTCGTGATGTGGCGCACTTTATCGTGGCTGAACTGGCTGAAAAACGATTCTCCAGACAGGCGGTGCTGCTCACGTACTGACATGATAAAAAATTTCCTGTAAAACTTCAAAAGCCCGGTCAGAGATTAATCCGGCCGGGCTTTACGAATTTCTACAAATGATTGCTCAATTCTTTCAAGAACCGAGCAACTTTTTCTTCAGGTCCTTGGTAACAGGCTTATCTCCAAGCCAGATTGCGAACATTGCGTCCGCAAAGTCCTTGCCTTCAACCACCCCTTTTTCGACTCCTGCCACCGTCACAGCAACGCCTTGTCCCGGGATATAGTTCAGCACAATCTGATCACCTTTTTTGACTGTGACGAACATCGAGTTGAATTTTTCGATCCGATCAGCCATTGCTGCTCTCACATCTTCGCTCAGATTCCCTTCGAACCCTTCATTCCAGGCACCGACAAGTTTTTCAGCGCTCACCTCATCGTAGAGGAAGTGCATCACCATCATCTTCTGCCCCTCATCGGCTATGACTGCCGCCGCATCTTTTGCCGGATTTTCGAGGTAAAGCTCTGCGATATAGATCTTGAAAAACATCTTTGACCGTATACCGGCACCGTTCAGGTTCAGGGTTACCCCATCTTTTCCCGCCAGGCTCTCGGCCACAGATACCCCTGCAATGTCCTTTGCAAAACCGGATGCTGCCAACAGCAGCGTCATGCCAATAGCCAGAATTAAACGCATACAATCTCCTCCCTCTCAAAGGTTTCGATTTTCTCCTTACCGGAATTTCTCATGAACATTTTGTCGAAACTAAGAAATCTGTAACCCGCAGGCACTGAAATACCTTATCAAGCCGTTTTTCTAACAAAATACTCTTGAGAATCCCCCTACCCTCTCTTCCATCTTACGTTAACTGCAACCAGTTATATATACTCCAAATTATCTATCAGGAAAAGAATTTCTGTGGTTTGCCACATGATAGGTGCATGATTATAGGGTATACTGATTGACGTTCAACATAACCCCCATATCTATAACTACGTATAGTAATAAATTTATGAAAGATATTCTTCACCGCGTCATCGCCGATGACGGTAAGTTCTTCGGCCTTGCCTGCGACACCACCAGACTTGTTAATGAGGCCTGCAGAAAACACGATGTCGGCCCTACCGCTGCAGCTGCTCTCGGCAGGGCACTTACCGGTTCGGCACTGTTGGCAGCACTCATGAAAGATGGCCAGTATGTTCAGTTAAAATTTGAAGGGAGCGGTCCCCTGGGTAAGATCATAACCGAAGCCGGCTATGATGGCTGGGCCCGGGGCTATGTTGCCAATCCCCAGGCAGATGTTCCTTTAAAGAATGGCGCCGTGGATGTGGCTTCCGGTCTCGGCCGGGCTGGTTTTCTGACCGTCACCAAGGATATCGGCGGCAAGCGGAAATATCAGGGGATGACACAACTCTACACCAGTGAAATTGGTGAGGACATTGCTTTCTACCTGCTGGAATCAGAACAAACCCCATCGGTTGTTGGGCTCTCCATCCATCTTCAGCCTGACGGAACTGTCAGCGCTGCGGGCGGTTATCTTATTCAGGCCCTGCCCCCTGTGGATGAAGAGATCATAGGTTATCTTGAAAAACGGGTGAACAGCCTTGACTCTGTTGGTCAAATGTTGCTCTCTGGTAATACCCCGGCAGAGATACTAAGCCAGCTTTTTGCGGAAATACCTCACCATTCCACCGCTAGTACCGACCTGATCTATCAATGCAGTTGCAGTGTGGAAAAAATGGAGAGGGCCGTGTTTTCTCTTGGCAAACAGGAGTTACAACATCTGCTGGAGAACGAGGGTGGAGCGGATGTGCAATGTGAATTCTGCCGTGACAACTATCATTTCGACCGGTCGGACCTCGAAAGAATGATCTCTTCAGGCAGCTCCAAACAGTAACTTCAGCGTAAAATTGCTACATGCAACTATTTTCATGACGAAAGAATCCGCTGGCAAAGACATAAATCATGCCTCTGCCAGCGGATTTTTCTTTTTTTATCTGTTTGTGTCAGGACTTACCGTAAAGCTTGAGGTTGCGCTTTAATTGTCCGACCTGCACTCCCAGGGGAATACATCTGTCTTTCTCCAGGCAAGCCTTTGCCTCAAAATCCTCAACAAACGTTTTCAGATGCTTGTTGCCTCGCTTAAGATCAACCACCCAGGCGCCGCGTTTCCAGTCATACTCTACCGTATAATCCGAACCACACGTACCCGCTTCAGGCATGATGCTTTCTATTTTCCTGCAAATGGCCTCTCTGCCCATAAGCTTCTGAGCCATGATTTCACCTCCGATAGATATCTATCACTCTGATATTGACTGCATCAGCACGAACGTTTGCTTCTGCATACCTACAATGTAGGCACGCTCCACCGTCATTCAAGACATACCAAACCACTGAAAGGCCGCCTTTATATAAAAAAATCGAGGGAGGTCACTCTATGATACCCCTCCCCCTTTATACTCCTTGTCAGAACACTACTAAGGGAGAAGAAAAAATGGGGAACAAATCACAGTCTACCGTCAGCACAGCACCTGCATTCTCAATATGTTCAATAACTGCTGCCTTCCAGTTACGAGCTGAAATATCGACCTTGTTCAAAAGGTTGTTCGTTGGGGAGAGCAAAACATTCGTTCGCAGGGGGTGGGAGATGTTGCAATACGGCCTTACCACACTCTTGATTACTGCCATATTTCTGGCATGCGGCTGGCTGTTTCTGATCCAGCTCGCAGAACACGGCTGGGGTGGCTGAGAGAATGGGCCCCATCAGCGGAGCCATTCGACAATGTTCAGCCAATAAAAAACCCCGGAACAGCGTTGGCTGCCCGGGGCTATAAACAGGTACTTACTCTTTCCAATCAGGACGGAGATACAACTCAGTGAGCTGTTTTCTGTCCACCGAAGAAGGTGCCTCGGTGAGCGGACAGGTCGCCTTCTGTGTTTTCGGGAAAGCGATTACGTCACGGATGGAGCTACAACCGCAAATCAGCATAAGCAGACGGTCGAGACCAAAAGCAAGACCACCATGGGGCGGAGCACCAAGCTCAAGAGCCTTAAGCAGGAAGCCGAACTTATCGTTTGCCTCTTCTTCACCAATACCAAGCGCATCAAGCACTTTGGCCTGGACATCCCGCTGGTGGATACGGATGGACCCACCGCCGATCTCGGTACCGTTCAGCACCAGATCGTAGGCCCGGCTGTATACCGCGCCGGGATCACTCTCGAGCTTATCCAGATCTTCTTCTTTCGGGGCTGTGAAGGGGTGATGCAGCGCCTGGAAACGTTTGTCCTTCTCATCATATTCAACCAGCGGAAAGTCGGTGACCCAGATGAAGTTAAACTCATCTTTTTTCAGCAGGTCGAGGCGACGGGCCAGTTCAAGGCGAAGCTCGCCGAGATACTGGAAGACAACCTTCTTACTATCTGCACCGAAGAAGAGAACATCGCCTTCTTCTGCACCAAGAGCCTCTGCGATAGCAGTACGCTCTTCCTCGCTGAAGAATTTGGCAATCGGTGACTGCCACTCGCCATCCGCCTTCATCTTCACCCAGGCCAGACCTTTGGCGCCGTACTGGATAACATAATCAGTCAGATCATCGAGATCCTTTCTGGAGAAGCTCGCACAGCCCTTGGCGTTGATCGCGCGGACGGTACCGCCACCATCGGCAATTGAACGGAATACCTTGAAGCTGCACTCCTTGGCTATATCGGTCAGATCGATCAACTCCAGGCCGAAGCGGGTATCCGGACGGTCGGTACCGAAGCGGGACATTGACTCGTCGTAGCTCATACGGGCGTATGGCGGCTTGAAATCAATACCGAGAGTATCCTTGAACAGCTTGGCGATCATGCCTTCGGTCATGGCAATGACCTGCTCCTCGTCGACAAAGGAAAGCTCCATATCGATCTGGGTAAACTCAGGCTGGCGATCGGCACGGAGATCTTCATCACGGAAACATTTGACGATCTGGTAATAACGATCCATACCGGCAATCATCAGCAGCTGCTTAAAGAGCTGCGGAGACTGGGGAAGGGCATAAAATTTACCGGCGTTTACCCGGCTCGGCACCAGGTAGTCCCTCGCACCTTCCGGAGTTGAACGGGTCAACATCGGAGTTTCAATATCCAGGAAGCCATTATCGTTGAGATAATTGCGGATGGACTGCACTGCCTTGTGGCGCATGATCAGGTTTGAAGCCATCTCCGGCCGCCGCAGATCGAGATAGCGATATTGCAGGCGCAGGTTGTCGGAGACCTCGGTTTCCTCATCCAGCGGGAATGGCGGGGTCTGGCTGGAGTTGAGTATACGCAGATCATCGATCAACACCTCAATCTCGCCGGTTGCCAGCTTGGGATTAGCCATATCACCCGGACGGGCTTCAACTCGGCCCTTTACGGCAAGAACCCACTCACTTCTCAGCTGGTGCGCCTTAGCGTGGGTCTCCGGATTCACCTCCGGATTAAATACCACCTGGGTAATACCTTCACGGTCGCGAAGGTCGATAAAAATTACACCACCGTGGTCACGTCTGCGCAGGACCCAGCCCATCAGTGTGACTTCTTCTCCGATATTGTCCTTGCCGAGTGCATTGCAGGAATGCGACCGGACTAAGCTTCCCATTGATTCCATGATTCGTCAGTCAGGTTAAATTGTTCTCTGCCGTGAACAGGCAGAGAGGTAGATTATCTGGTGGCCGGACAGGTTGTCCGGCCATACAGTTCACAGTGTTATTATATTTTAAAAAATATCGTATAAAATCTTGCCAGGGCCCTGGTCGGTTATGCGCCGGCCAGCTGCTGCTGAATGGCTGCAGCATCAAGAGCGATATTGATCTGCTCCTGATTTCCCATGTTTCTAAGTACACCTGTGCCTTTTGCCAGTTCATCATCACCGACAATAAGCACGTAATTCGAACCGGCCTTGTCCGCCTGTTTCATCTGACTCTTCAGGCTTCGCCCCTCGTGATCCAGACCGACACGCAGTCCCGTCACGCGCAACTCATTGACCAGACCGTAGCAGAGACGAACTGCCTCCTCTCCGAGGCCGGCAATAAACAGATCGAGTTCATTTGGTCGTCCCTGATCCTGTTCTTTCTGCTGCAGCAGGAGAACCAGTCGCTCCAGGCCGAGGCCGAAACCGATACCGCCTATTTTTTTCGGCCCGCCCAGCTGTTCAACCAGGCCATCATAACGGCCACCGGCACACACTGCAGACTGGGCACCCAGATCGCCAGTGATAAACTCGAAAGTAGTTCTGCAATAGTAATCAAGTCCGCGAACCATGAACTTGTTTACCTGATAGTCGACACCAAGTTGTTCAAGGCTGCTGCGAACGGCACCGAAGTGCTCGCCGCAGCCGGCACAAAGATTCTCTACGATGGAAGGAGCATCTGCCACTTGCTCACGACATCCCGGCTTTTTGCAATCCAGCACTCTCAAGGGATTTGTTGAGCTGCGTCTCTTGCAGTCATCACAGAGGTGATCAATTCTTTCACTGAGAAACGCCAGTAATTTTTCCTTATACGCAGGACGGCACTCGCGGCAACCCAGGGAATTCATCTCCAGGCTGACCGAGATTCCCAATTCGCTGAAAATCATGGCGGACATTGCCATCACTTCCGCATCGACCCGGGGATGGTCGGCACCGATTACCTCTGCACTCACCTGGTGAAATTGCCTGAGGCGACCTTTCTGCGGACGCTCATGACGGAACATCGGTCCTATGGTGAAAATTCGCTGAATCGGCCGCTGCACATAAAGTCCGTGCTCGATATAGGCACGAATAATCTGAGCTGTCGCTTCAGGGCGCATGGTAACCCCTTTATCGACAAAGCTGTACATCTCTTTTTCTACGATATCCGTTGCTTCACCTATAGAGCGTGCAAAAAGCTCAGTTTTCTCGAGTATTGGCAAACGTATCTCTGAAAACTGAAACCGTGATACTATATCGCGAACCGTCGCTTCGACGCGCATCCAGAGCGCGACATCTGCGGGAAGTATATCTTTAAAGCCATTCAGGGCCTTGAGCTTCATCAAAGTCCCTCCAATTCTGGGAAAGAGTGGAATTGTTCTGCTGATAATCAAAAAAGCATAAAATAAAACGCAAATTTCCGACTTTGTCAAGGAAAGCCCAAAAACGTTGCAAAACCCTCACCATAAGTCGCGCGCTTACATACAAACATCCCCAAGGTATTCATATGCCTGTAGTGTCGCAATATCTGCCCGCTTGACAAAAACAGGCAAGAGGGGCATTATCCGTCCTGCTACTACACTAATATTTAACAGGAGTATTGACGTACATGAAGTTACCATCACTAACTATAGGCAAATTCACTGTACCGTTCCCTCTTTTGCAGGGTGGTATGTCAATCCGGGTTTCAACCTCATCTTTGGCAGCGCCGGTCGCTAACTGCGGCGGCATCGGAATTATTGGCGGCTCCGCCATCCCGGCCGAGGAATTGCAGGAAGACATCCGAAAAGCAAAGGCCATGACAGACGGCGTTGTAGGCGTAAATATCATGTACGCCATGAAGAATTTCTACAACAACGTCATGGGCTCCATCGAATCCGGAATCGACATGATCGTAACCGGTGCAGGTTTTTCCAGGGATATCTTCAAGATCGGCAAAGAGCACAATGTTCCGATCGTTATGATTGTATCCTCACCATCACTGGCAAAGCTGGCTGAAAAGCTTGGTGCGTCTGCCATTATCGCCGAAGCTGCAGAGGCCGGCGGTCACCTTGGCACCGACAAACCTCTGAGAGAGATTTTCCCATCCATCCGTGATGCAGTGAAAAACATTCCGCTCATCGCTGCCGGCGGCATCAGCAACGGCTATGAAATGGCCGAAATGATGGACAAATACGGCGCCGACGGCGTTCAAATCGCTTCCCGCTTCGTGCTCAGTGAGGAGTGCGACGTAAGTGACAAATTCAAACAGGCCTACCTGGACGCAGGCAAGGAGGACATTGTCCTTACTTCTTCGCCCGTAGGTCTTCCTGGCAGAGCCATCAACACCCCTTTTGTCTCCGGTAAAAACAGCGGTGAGGATCACAGCACCAAAAGATGCGTTCACAAGTGTCTCAAGAAGTGTGATCACCACTACTGTATTAGCGAGCGCCTTATCGCATCGCGCGATGGAAACATTGATGAAGGCCTGGTGTTTGCTGGTTCAAATACTTATAAGATGAAAAATATTCTGCCCGTTTCTGAGATTTTCAACCAATTCAAAGAACAGGCAGAAGCGGTATACAAGGAAGGAATCGGATTCGCTCCAGCGGCATCCTGACCTGATTGTTGCCACGGTACATACTAAGGAAGTTTCAGCTATGCCTGGCACGACCACAAATTCCATCCGTATAATTACATCTAAAGAGCATCCGATCACCCCCGAGCAAATCTCGGCGGATGCTCTTTTCGTGCTGAAAAAGCTCAACAAGGCCGGATTTTCAGCCTACCTGGTCGGTGGTGGAGTGCGCGATCTCTACCTTGGCAAAAAGCCCAAGGATTTCGACATCAGCACCAACGCCCGCCCCGGCCAGATCAGGAAGCTTTTCCCCAATTCAAAAACCATCGGAAGAAGATTCCGACTGGTACAGGTTATCTGCCGAAGTGGTTCCATAATCGAGGTTTCGACCCTGCGCTCCTTAAGCGAGCACGACCTTGACGGACCTGAAGCGGTACTGGCTCCCAATAACACCTTCGGCAGTCTCGATGAAGATGCCCAGCGGCGTGATCTGACGATCAACTCCCTTTTTTACGAGATCGAGAATCAGACTATTATCGATTATGTCAGAGGCGTTGATGATCTCGATGCCTGCATCATACGCATTGTCGGTGACCCCCAGAAGCGCATCAACCGGGATCCGGTCCGGGCCATGCGAGCCATTCGACATGCGGCCCGCAACAATTTCAGCATTGAGGAAACCTCTCTCAAGGCGATTTGCGACAACCATAAAAAACTCCTGCTCTGCCCTCCGTCCCGACTAAGGGATGAGACCCTTAAGGACATCTACAGCGGCGCTGCGGAACCATGGTTCAAGCTCTGCATAGAGACAGATATATTTTGCGACCTCTTCCCTATTTACCGCAAAACTATAGACGCAAAGGTACATGGCAGTACCGGTTGCCAGGAGCAGCTGCACAAGGTTTTCGCCACCATTGACAGGGTAAACAATATAGCCGTATCGAACAATGTCTCCAGGCAACCTGACTTTTTTATGATGGCGCTGATCCTGATCCCGTGGGCAGAAATCAAATACGGCATCTTTTCAAAACAATTCAAAGGTCCGGAACTCTTTCACACCAGCAAGAGAATACGTGCCGATATAGATAACCTGCTCGGAGTCCAACTGAACCTCCGGCGCTCCCTCCGGCAGGAGATGACCACTCTGCTGACCAACCTCAACTCTCTCATCCATCACCGCCAGAACAACTCCTGGCCCAAGTGGCTTCGCAAGAAAAGTTACTTCAAACGCTGCCTGCTTTTCTACCGCTGTTACATGGAAATCACTGCCGACAAAGAAGTGAGCGAAGAACATCTCGAGATAGTGCACAGCTTGCACAAGACGCCAACCGAGCACAATGCCAAGCACGTCTCCAGCCAGCGCAACCGACCCGCTTTTGCGCCCAGGTCAAAAAAAGGCATTTTTGGTTTTAAAAAGTAACCGTCCTCTTTGAACAACTTGCCCAACGGAGATGCCCGGAGCCCTGCCCTCCTCTTTTTCTCCTATATCGCGCAAGTGCTTATTATTATGGTTATTTATCTTTTTGTTCATTAATTGTAGTGCTTTGCATAACCATTTTTGATATATTGCCCACGCATTTTATTTGCATTTATCAACAATTATATCTAAGTACAACTATGATTGCTTAATCTGCGTAATCTCCCTTTTTTCGGATCTTTAGTGAATTCAGGCGCACTTTCCGGGAAGAGGGCTAAATGCGTTTTGAGGTTGTTGTTCTTATTTTTAGCCCGGCATAGCGGTGCCGGCACATTCGCGCGCTTGCGCACAATTGTTGTCACAGCAATAGGAGGTTGATATGGCAGACACGGTAAACACAACTCTGGATCCGCAACTTAATCGGCGCGGTTTCCTCAAGGGTATCACCATGGCAGCCGCAGCTTTGGGGATGTCCGACGCAGTGATTCCCAAAATGGTTGAGGCTGCTGCTTCCGGCGAACGCCCAAGAGTTATTTGGCTGCACTTCCAGGAATGTACAGGATGCACCGAGAGCCTTCTGCGCTCTTCCCATCCTGATCTGGCCCGTCTCATCTTAGACATTATTTCTCTCGACTATCATGAAACCGTCATGGCCGCTGCAGGTCATCAGGCTGAGCACAATCTTCATGACACCGTGCAGAACCATCCGTTCATTCTCGTCGTCGAGGGTGCTATTCCTACCAAAGAGAACGGAATTCACTGTATGATCGCCGGCAAGACCGCTATGGAGATCCTCGCCGAAGTAGCACCGAAGGCCAGCGCGATCATAGCAATCGGCACCTGTGCCACCTATGGTGGTGTTCAGGCCGCTGCTCCAAACCCAACCGGCGCCGTCGGTGTACAGGAACTCGTTGACAAGCCAGTGGTTAACATCTCCGGCTGCCCACCGAACCCTGTCTCTTTCCTCGGCACCATTCTCCACTACCTCACCTTTAATCGTCTGCCTGAGCTGGACAAACTTGGACGTCCCAAGTTCGCATACGGTCGAAGAATTCACGACCACTGCGAGCGTCGCGCTCACTTCGACGAAGGCCGCTTCGTTGAGCAATTCGGTGACGAATTCCACAAGCTCGGCTACTGCCTCTACAAGGTCGGTTGTAAAGGTCCGGAGACTTTTTCCAACTGTCCTGCAGTACGCTTCAACGACGTCGACGTATGGCCGGTAAGTGTTGGACACGGTTGTATTGGCTGTACTGAGCCAAACTTCTGGGATACCATGACTCCGTTCTACGAGAGACTGCCTCAGGTCAAGATCCCCGGTACCGGTATCGTCGCAGATGCTGACAGCATCGGCAAGAAAGTCATCGGTGTTACCGCAGCAGCTGTCGGTGTTCATGCAGCCGTTGGTATCGGCAAAGGCCTGATCAAAGGAAAAGGCGGTAGCGACGAAGCATAATTCGTCTGCAGCGTAGTTCAGTGAATTTCATACCTGCACGACGATACTGCATGCAGTTCGTCAGCGGTATACCAATATTTTATGGAGGTTTAGCTCATGGCTCAGAGAATTACCATTGATCCGGTAACCAGGATCGAGGGTCACTTAAGAGTAGACGTAGAAGTAGATGGGGGCGAGGTCACAAAAGCCTGGTCTTCCGGCCAGATGTACCGTGGTCTTGAAAACATCTTGAAAGGTCGCGATCCGCGTGATGCATGGCTGTTCGTACAGCGTATCTGTGGTGTGTGTACCACCGTTCACGCCATGGCGTCAGTTCGTTCCGTAGAGAACGCCCTTGGCCTTGAGATCCCGCTGAACGCTCAGCTCGTCAGAAACATGGTTCAGTCCATCCATTGTCTGCACGATCACATCGTTCACTTTTATGCCCTCTCAGCACTTGACTGGGTAGACGTGGTTTCCGCCCTCGACGCAGACCCTGTCGCCACTGCAAAACTGGCCGACAGCCTTTCAGACTGGCACGGTAACAGCCCTAAACGTTTCGCCGCAGTAAAAGACAAAGTAAAAACCCTCGTAGCCAGCGGCCAGCTCGGACCGTTTGCCAATGCTTACTGGGGCCACGAGGCAATGAAGTTGCCACCCGAGGCAAACCTGATGGCGGTTTCCCATTACCTGGAAGCTCTCGACTATCAGCGCAAAGCCACCCAGGCTCTGGCCATCATCGGCGGCAAGAACCCACACGTACAGAACCTCTCCGTAGGTGGTGTTACCACCAACCTGTTCTCTGAGAACCAGACTGCGGTAACCATGGAGCGTCTCTACTACATCAAGCAGCTGGTAGAAGAGGTACGTGACTTCATCAAGATGGTTTACATGACCGACGTTGTAGCTGTTGGTGCACTGTACAAAGACTGGCTGCCATACGGCGCCGGTGTTACCAATTACATGGCGGCTCCTGACATGTTCCTCGATGCAGCAGGAACCAAGGCCGATCTGCCGGGTGGTACCATCTTCGATGGCGACCTCAGCACCATCAAGCCAATCAACACCATCGCTGACCAGTATTTCATCGACAACGTACAGGAATCAATTGCCAAGGCATGGTACGACGGCGACTGGTCCAAGCATCCGTGGGAATCTTCCACCGATCCGAAGTTCACCGAGTTCGAAGACGATGGCAAGTACACCTGGCTCAAAGCCCCTCGTTTCCAGGGCAAGCCAATGCAGGTCGGTCCTCTGGCGCAGATGGTTGTTGGTTACGCACAGGGTCACGAGAGAACTGTCAAAGCAGTTGACGCGTGTCTCAGCCGTATCAGCGCAGTTGCCGGCGTTCAGGTTGGTCCTGAAATCCTGCACGGCACCATCGGCCGTCACGCAGCCCGTGCAGTACGCGCCGGCATGATGGCGGATCTGGCTCTCGAGCACTGGGATCACCTCGTAAACAATCTCGCCAGCGGCGATTACGAGATCTTCAACCCACCTGTCTTCCCGAAAGGCGAGCAACGGGGTGTTGGTGTGCACGAGGCTCCTCGTGGTCTGCTTTCTCACTGGATCGTTATCCAGGACGGCAAGATCAAGAACTACCAGGCTGTTGTACCTTCAACCTGGAACGCCGGTCCTCGCGATGCAGAAGGTCAGCTCGGACCATACGAGGCATCTCTCATGGGTAACCCTATTGCTGATCCTGAGAGACCTCTCGAGGTTCTTCGTACCATCCACTCATTTGATCCATGTATCGCCTGTGCGGTTCATATGCTTGATCCGGAAGGCAAAGAAATGGTGAAGGTAAAGGCTCTGTAACAACAGGTCCCTGAACACGAAACCTTTCTTTCCCGGTACTTACCGTAGGAGGTATATACAATGGCAACATATGAAAAGAAGCAAGCATGGAGCATCCTGCTTCGGATGTTCCACTGGATGTATGCCCTTTCCATTGTGGCTCTGTGTATCACGGGTTTTTACATCAACACCCCGTGGACCAACACAATGATCGAAGGCAGCGCAAGCTGGCCAATGGCCTGGATGCGCTTTACCCACTTCGTTGCGGGCTACGTCTTCTCATCTGCGTTGATTATTCGCGCATTTTTGTACATTTTTGGTAACTCTCAGGAGAGAGTCTGGGATATTCTGCCGATCACACCACGCAACATCAAGAATCTCTTCGGCACTATCCTGCGCTACGCGTACATCACCGATAAACATGACGTTCGGTTAGGTCATAATGTAATTGCAGGACTGACCTACCTTTTCACCTTCGTCGTCGCTATCTTAATGGTAGTCAGTGGTTTCTACATGCTGTTCCCTGAAGCTCCTTTCTGGCAGGGGATGGGACTCGCTATATTTGGTAGCCAGCAGTGGGGCCGTTATATCCATCATATCGCTATGTGGTGGTTCATGATTTTCGCTCTTATCCATGTCTACCTCTGTATCTGGAATGACGTGAAAGAGCCTGAGGGTATCATTTCCTCTATCTTTACCGGTGACAAGTTCGTACACAAATAAGCAGGAACATAAAGGGCTCGAAATCCTCATCCGCGGCACAGTCCAGGGTGTCGGATTTCGACCCTTTGTCTACAACTTAGCCTCTCGTCTTGGCATCCACGGTACTGTAAGTAATACCAGTGATGGCGTCCATATACGGGCGTACGCCAACGACGACGGGCTATTTTCTTTTCTTGAAGGGTTGAAAACAGAGGCTCCGCCTCTTGCCCGCATCACTTCAATTGACGAGAAACCTCTGGTCGAACCTATCGATCCGGCCCATGAGGATTCTTTTACCATCCTCGCCTCGGTTGCAGGCGACTCTGCCAAGACAGCAATACCACCAGATATAGCTATCTGTGATGACTGTATCCGGGAACTGCTCACCCCCGGTGACCATCGCTTCCACTACCCTTTTATCAATTGCACCAACTGTGGGCCACGCTTAACCATCGTGGAATCGATTCCCTATGACCGGCCTAAAACCTCGATGAAGGTTTTTCCCATGTGCCCGGTGTGCCTGGAACAGTACCAGGACCCCACCGATCGTCGCTTTCATGCCCAGCCCAACGCCTGTGCCCATTGCGGACCAGAACTTTTCTGGCATGCCAAGGACGGTACCAGACGTATCTGCGACTCCCCCCTGGCCGAGGCCGCAACCGCACTTTCCCATGATATGGTGGTGGCTATGCGCGGTCTCGGTGGTTTTCACCTGGTTGTAAACGGTCACTCCCAACTGGCCGTGGCAAAGCTCAGGGAGAGGAAAAATCGCCCGCATAAGCCGCTGGCAGTCATGATGCCTGATCTTGAAACGGTCAGGAAATATTGTGTTGTTGATGATAAAGAGCAGGATCTGCTCACTTCCGGCGCACGACCTATTGTACTGCTCAAAAAGAGAGACAGCTTCTCTCTGCCGTCAGATCTTGCCCCGGAGATGAATGAATTAGGCGTGATGCTGCCCTATACCCCCTTTCAATATCTTCTCTTTCAGCAAAAGGAATGTCCTGATGTCCTGGTTATGACTTCAGGCAATGCCAGCGGCGCTCCGATCTGTACCGCCAACGACGATGCGCTCAAGCGACTGGCCCCGATCTCGGACAGGTTCCTGCTGCACAACCGTGACATCGTTACCCGTGTTGACGACTCAGTTGCCCGTGTTACCAATCATCGACCGCAGATTTACCGCCGGGCGAGGGGCTACGTTCCTACCCCACTCGACATCCCCTGGAAATTACCGGCAGGTATCGGCTGCGGTGGCGGCCTGAAATCCACATTCGCGCTGAGCGAGGAGAAAACCGTCTATCTCAGCCAGCACATCGGTGACCTTTTTAATCTCGAATCATTTGATTTCTATAGCGAATCTGTTGAACATCTGAAAAAGGTCTTCCAGATCGAGCCCGAGATTGTGGTCTGTGATCTGCACCCCGACTATATGAGCAGCCACTATGGCGCAGAACTGAGTAAGGAGAAAGGCCTCCCGCTCTATCAGGTTCAGCATCATCATGCCCACGCAGTTGCCGTTATGGCGGAGCATGGCCTTGAAGGGCAAACACTTGCCGTTGTTCTCGATGGCACAGGCTATGGTCCTGATAATACCATCTGGGGTGGCGAAATTCTGCTGGCTGACCTCACCGGCTACCAGCGCCTGGCCCACCTTCAGTATCTGCATCAGCCCGGTGGCGACGCTGCGGCCCACGAACCGTGGCGAATGGGGTTGTCCGCGCTGTTTCAAATGCGAGGGGGAGAACCCTGTACACCCAATGAGTTGCCAAAAGGGCTGCACCCGATCCCTAGCGAGCAGGTCAAAATCATCAACACCATGCTCGAAAAAGGTTTCAACACCCCAACTACCTCAAGTTGTGGTCGCCTGTTTGACGCAATGGCCGCCATCCTCGGCGTTCGACACACCATAAGCTATGAAGGACAGGCAGCAATTGAGCTGGAAGCACTGGCCAGGACCGCTGCCACCAACACCTGGTATCACCAGATCCCCGATTTTCAGCGTCTTGCAGGCAATCCACCATTGTGCAAAAAGGGCGAAAAGTGGGAGATATGTTCATCGGAATTTGTTACACTGGCGCTCCAGGCACAGGCCCAGGGATTGAGCCGGGCCGGGATCGCCTTACAGTTTCACTTACAGCTTATCAGCTGCATCTGTGAACTGGTTGAGCGGTTGTCCGTTACCACCGCTGTCAGAAACGTTGTCCTTGCCGGAGGTTGCATGCAGAACAGCTTGCTCCTTGAGGGATTACAACGAAAGCTGACCGCTAAGAAATTTGCAGTTTTTACAGGGGAAAATGTACCGATCAATGATGGTGGCATCTCCCTTGGCCAGATAATTACAGGAGGTCTGCAGCATGTGTCTCGCAATACCCATGAAGGTTGTCAAGGTTGAAGGCAACCCCGATGACTTCACAACCAGCCAGCTTGCCACCGTCGACGCCGATGGCATCCAGAAAGAAGTTCGTCTCGATATCGTTGACCACTGGCCCAATGTAGGCGACTACGTAATAATACATGCCGGTTTTGCTATTCACTCCCTGGTTGAGGAAGAGGCGAAAAAAAACCTCGCCTTGCTCAAGCAACTGGCAGATACCATGCCGGAAGAACTTCTCACCTCCCCGGATGATTTGAAATAATGAAACACTATGATGAATATCGTGACGCAGAGCTGATCAAGCCACTCGTTGAGGAACTTCATCGCTCTGTTACCAAACCGTTGCGGGTAATGGAGGTCTGCGGCTCCCATACCATGGCTATTTTCAGAAACGGACTCCGTTCCATCCTGCCGGATGGTTTGGAACTCGTCTCTGGTCCCGGCTGTCCCGTCTGCGTTACCTCAGCTCCACATATGGACGCTTTTATCGCCATGGCTGACAGGCCAGGTGTGCGGGTCGCAATTTTTGGTGACTTGTTCCGAGTACCGGGATCCAACGGCTCCCTTGCCAATGCCAGTTCCAGAGGGGCCAGGGTTGATATCGTTTATTCACCGATGGACGCCCTTGAAATTGCCAAAAACAATCCTGATGAGCTGGTCGTTTTTCTTGGTGTTGGTTTCGAGACCACCACTCCGACTATCGCCGCCACCATCATGGCTGCCAAGGTTCAGAATGTGCAGAATTTCACCGTGTTTTCTACCCAGAAAACCATGCCCGTTCCCCTGAACGCCCTGCTCGGTGATCCTGAGTTGAAAATTGACGGCCTGCTTTGTCCCGGCCACGTCTCGTCAATCATCGGGGCCAAAGCATACCAGCCGCTTGCTGATAAGTTCGGCCTGGCCTGTGTGGTTGCCGGATTTGAAACCGCTGACCTCGTCAAGAGCCTTTCCATGCTGGCCCGGCAGGTCGCCACCGGCGATATCAAGGTTGAGAATGTCTACTCTCGTGTCGTTAACTGGGAAGGCAACCCACGCGCCCAGAAGATGGTGTATGAAATCTTCGAGCCCTGCGATACCAACTGGCGTGGCCTCGGCGTCATACCCGGCTCCGGCCTGAAGATTCGTGATCAATACCAGGAGTTTGACGCTCAGGTTCGCCTTGAAATCGAACTGCCGGAAGTCGAAGAAGCCAAAGGCTGTATGTGTGGTCAGATTCTCAAGGGTATCAACACCCCTCAAGATTGCCCGCTCTACGCGAAACGCTGCACCCCGGCCAACCCGATTGGCCCCTGTATGGTTTCCAGTGAAGGCACCTGTGCCGCCTATTTCAAATACGGCCAGGATTAAGTTCAACTGCTGGAAAGCAGTCGGTGCTCTTTACCAGACTTCTGGACGGTAATGTTTTTTATAGAGCGTTTTTTATAGCGTATTGGATATAAAAGGATCTCATGTCAGATAAAACTATTCTTCTCGACCATGGCAGCGGCGGTCTCGCCAGCCAGGAACTGATCGGCACTCTTTTTCTCAAGCATCTCGACAACCCGATCCTGCACAGTCTTGAAGACAGTGCAATCATAGAAAAACAATCCGGGCGACTCGCCTTTACCACTGATTCGTATGTGGTCGACCCGCTGTTCTTTCCTGGTGGGGATATCGGCAAACTCGCTGTACACGGCACCATCAACGATCTCGCCATGCGGGGAGCCAAACCTATCTGCCTCAGCCTGGGTCTGATTCTGGAAGAAGGGTTGCTCCTGGATGATCTGGAAAAAATCATCATCTCCATCGCCGAAGCATGCAACGAAGCGGATGTTCCGGTGGTTTGTGGAGACACCAAGGTGGTACCGAAAGGAAAAGGTGACAAAATCTTTATCAATACCTCCGGCATAGGGGTCGTTGCCGATGAGATCAATATCTCATCCAAAAACGCCAAAGCCGGTGACGCGGTGATCCTTTCAGGCACCCTGGGCGATCATGGCATCACCATCATGACCCGCCGCGCCGGAATCAGTCTCGATGGCGATCTGAAAAGCGATACCATGGCGCTTCATGGCCTGGTGGCGAAGCTGCTGGCCGAGCTGCCTGGCGATGTCCGCACCATGCGTGACCCGACCAGGGGAGGTGTGGCCACCTCACTCAATGAAATTGCAGATGCAAGCCGGCTCTCCATCGAACTGAAGGAAGAGGATCTTCCCATACGACCGACAGTCCGTGCCGCCTGTGAAATGCTCGGGCTTGAACCTCTGTACCTTGCCAATGAGGGCAAGATGCTGCTTGTTGTAAGCGGTGACAAGGCTGAGCAGGCCCTGGCCGTGATGCAATCTACCAGAGAAGGCGCTGAAGCAAAAATTATAGGCAGGATCGTCGAAGGAAAAGCGGGTCGGGTTGTAATCAACACCCCGGTAGGTGGTTCGAGGGTAGTGACCCAACTTCATGGTGAGCCACTGCCGAGAATCTGCTGATATCATAAATTACTTAGCCAAGAAAACTTACTATGACAGAGACAAAGAAAATAGGAATCGCCGGTATCGGCAACCTGTTGCTCAGGGATGAAGGCTTTGGCGTTCATGTTGTTCATTACCTCCAGAATAATTATGATTTCCCCGAGAATATTGATATTCAGGACGTGGGCACCGCCGGCATTTATATGGCGCCATTTCTTGAGACCTGCGATCCCGTATTGGTGATCGATGTTGTCGATATTGCAGGGGAACCCGGCTCATTCCACTTTTACTCCCTCCAGGATGTGAAAGCCGGAACGTTCCAGACCCGCATGTCTCCCCACCAGCTTGGCCTGCTCGAGATTGTCGAGGTGTGTAAACTTCGAGGCGAGGCACCTGAGCAAGTTGAGTTCTACACCATAATCCCCAAAGAACTCACTGAAAGTATTGAACTCTCAGACGTTGCCGAAGCACGGATGGTTGAAGTTTCCGAGATGATACTGAAGAGGCTCGACGAACTTGGAGTGCAATATACCAAGAAAGACGTGCCATCCGGCACAGGACCAGTCTGAGGAGCCACCATGCATGAAATGTCACTGGTCCAGGGGTTGTTCGAGCAGCTCAAAGGACTCGCAGCAGAAAACAATTCAACCAAGGTGCTCAGTGTCACCATGGAGATTGGACCCATCTGCGGGGTGGTCGTCGACTCGTTTCAGTTTGGTTTTGAAATCCTTTCTTCCCAGGAAGAGATGTTCAAAAACACCGAGTTGATCATAGAGATACCTGAAGTAACCTACACCTGCACCAGCTGTGGCCATCAGGAAGTGTCGGCCGGTGAAAGACCCGATGCATGTGCCAAGTGTGACGAGTTTTTCCTCACCCCGTCGGGTGGCGACGACCTCATCCTGAAGAGGGTTGAGATGGAATAGCAGGCTGCAACTGTATTACTGCCTGATTATCAGGGATTTTATATAATTTTACTACGAGGGAACGACTATGTGCGATAGCTGCGGTTGTCCAAGCCCATCACATACCCATGATCACGATCATTCCCATGACCATGATCATAGCTCCAAGACTGTCGATGTTCACGCCAGTCTCTTTGCTGCCAACGATGCCATGGCCAAAGCCAACAGGGATCACTTCGATGAACTCGGTGCAGTGGCGCTGAATCTTATCAGCAGCCCCGGTTCAGGCAAAACCACCCTGCTTGAGCACACCATCGAAGCTCTCAAGGGCGAGATCAAGATCGGTGTTATTGAAGGTGATCCCGAAACGGACCGCGATGCAGAGCGCATCCGCGCCAAAGGTGTGCCAGTCGTGCAGCTCACCACCGGAGGAGCCTGCCATCTTGACGCGGCCATGACCCACAAAGGCTTCCATCTGCTGGAAAAAGAGCCTGGTTATGAACCGGTCGATCTGCTTTTTATCGAAAATGTGGGGAACCTGGTT
This sequence comes from Desulfosediminicola sp., assembly GCF_048381775.1. Classification (NCBI taxonomy): domain Bacteria; kingdom Pseudomonadati; phylum Thermodesulfobacteriota; class Desulfobulbia; order Desulfobulbales; family Desulfocapsaceae; genus Desulfosediminicola; species Desulfosediminicola sp. Next base: position 431,743 of record NZ_JBLXGE010000002.1, read on the forward strand.
TGCCCGGCAAGTTTCGATCTGGGCGAGCATGAGCGGGTAGTACTTGTCTCTGTACCGGAGGGACCGGACAAGCCGGCAAAATATCCACGCACCTTCGGCACCGCACACACCTTTCTTATCACCAAGACCGACCTGCTGCCCTACTTCGACTTCCCGGTTGAAGAGGCGCGCGGCGAGGCCCTGAAGACCAACCCGAACCTGAAGGTGATGGAGCTTTCCAGCACTACAGGCGATGGTTTTGACGCCTGGCTCGACTATTTAAGAGCCATGGTGAAGGCCAAGAAAGCAGCATAGGGCTGAAAGGCTGACCACAAGCATTGAAAACAAACACCAAAGCCTCCGGAAGCATGCTTCCGGAGGCTTTGGTGTTATGCTAACTGCTCCCCGAAAAATCTCAGCGCATTACCGCTGCAGATCTTCTCAACCACCTTTTGCGACAGTCCGGACTTTACCATCTCCGCGGCAATTCCAGGCAACACCCCGATCCCTGAAGCATCTGCGATCAACCCGGTAACACCATCGAAATCACTGCCAAAACCAAGGCAGTCTTCGCCGCCCACATTGATGAAATGACGGATATGCTCAATGAGTTGTCCAATTTGAGCCGGCGGCAGGCTCCCCAGGGCCTCTTCGCTCAACCTTTCAGCCTTCTCATTGGTCATGGTTCCGTTTTTAAAACCCTCGATTATGCGAATTCTGTTCTGCTTATCATGCACATAGTACTCCGGGCAGATAAAACCGGAACCGAGGGCAAGCCCGATCATGCCACCCCGATCGGCAATCTCACGAATCATCTCATCGTTCAGGTTACGTTCATTCGCGCACACCGATCTTGCGTTCGAGTGGCTGGCAACAAAGGGTTTATCAGTGATTTCTGCAATATTCCAGAACGCCTCATCGGAGGCATGGGAGACATCCACAACCACGCCAACCTCGTTGCAGCGCTGAATTAACTGCTCTCCTAATGCGGTGAGCCCGCCACCACTGCCAAAAACAGTACCGCAAAATTCATTATCGTCCCAGGCAATGGTCAGCAGCCGGACCCCATCCTGATAGAACTCATCTAGCAGATCAACACGCCCCTGCAGCGGCACAGCGCCTTCAATGGCTTTGACAATACCGGTCAGTCGCCTGCCTTTCGACCTTGCCTCAACCAATGTTTGCAAATCTGCTTTGGATCGTACCAGGGAAAGTTGCTCGCTGTGGGAGGCAACAAGATCGTCTATGGCTGCCAGGTACTCCTTACATGATTTGTAATCCTGTTCCGGTTTGCCGGTTGCCATCACAAAACAGGCAAAGACCTGCAAGGCCACATTTGCATCAGCCAACTGCGGTAAACCAATGTGTAATCCCTGCCCGCTCGGGAAATCCCCATCACCATCGGCAACGGCTTTAATCGTATCACAATGCAAATCGACGAACTCCATTGCACCTCCAGGTTATTACCAGTATGTACTGAATCAGACAACTGAGGCCGATCCCAGAGAAAACTGAGACCGGCCCTGATCTGTCAGGTAAAAGGGGTGAGGATAAAGGGGAACCTATATCTTTCTCCTGACACCTCACCTTTCACATTTCTAGCTCTTCGCTTGTTGACTGCGAATCTCAGCCAGCATCTCCCGGCCACCGTTTTCGAGAATGTACTCCCCTGCCTCCTCTCCGAGACTGGTTGCACTTTCCACCGCACCACTTACGGTTTTACGTAAAATACGTGTACCATCAAGGCTGACCAGACCGACAGTCAGGGTAATGCCTTGCTCACTGAGTTTGGCGAGGCCAAAAGCCGGAATAGAGCAGCCACCTTCCAGGGCTTTCAGATACGCCCGCTCCGCCAACAGGCATGCTTCACTTTTGCTGTTATTGAGACAAGCCCGAATTTTTTCCAACTTGTCACCGTCAAGACTGGTAGCAGCCTCTATCGCGATACAACCCTGCCCCACCGGCGGCACAAATTGTTCTTCATCAAATATTTTCACAATAAGGTCATCGTATTCCATGCGCTTTACCCCGGCATAAGCCAGCATCAGGGCATCACAATCCCCATCGCGCATCTTACGGATTCTGGTCTGCAGGTTTCCACGCATCTCAACCGCTTCCACGTGCGGGTAGAAATGCTTCAACAGGGCTACCCGTCTCACCGACGAGGTGCCAATACGAACTTTCCTACTGGTATCTTCGAGATCAATGCTCTTATCATCACTCACCAGAACATCGTTTACCTTCTCGCGATCGGTAAAGGCGATCAGCTCGAATCCTTCCGGCAGGCTCGATTGCATGTCCTTGGCGCTGTGCACTGCGATATCGGTAATGCCGCCTGCCAACTGCTCTTCAAGCTCCTCTGTGAAAACGCCTTTGCTGCCGATTTTAGCGATAGAGGTATCGAGAACTTTATCGCCAATGGTCTCCATGCTACTTATTTTGGTATGTATGCCGACAGCCTGCAACATTGCAGCAACCGTTTCAGTCTGCCACATAGCGAGTTTGCTCTTTCTGGTACCGATTGTAATAGTGGTCATTTGTTTTTCCTTACTTCAAGCAGAGCGGTAATTATAGTATTGTATAAAATCTGGTGTGGAGTGCTTCTCAAGTATCTTGACTGGCCCCTGAATCTACCATATACACTGGAGCAATGGAATCCATCTTTGGGTCCACCAAGTCAATCTGTCATGCGAATTCTTCTGTATAATATCCGATATGCCACCGGCCATCTGAAAGGATATCACAAGCCGTTTCCGTTTATTGGTTTCTTCAAGCGTACCGAGGTCAATCTCCAGCGCATAATCAATTTCATCCGCTCTGTTGACCCGGATATCATCGGCCTGATTGAAGTCGACTCAGGTTCTTATCGCTCCCGTAAAACCTGCCAGGCAGAAGAAATCTCCAACATCCTGGGCTATAACTGTATTGCGGAAACCAAATACAGTGAAAAATCACTGGCCCAGAAGGTGCCCATTCTCAACAGGCAATCCAATGCCCTGCTAACCCGGGAACGGATCCACGACAACACCTTCCACTATTTCCGAGAGGGCGTAAAGCGGCTCATCATCAAGACTGAACTGGAGGAGGCAGTAATCTTTCTGGTGCACCTCTCACTCAAATACCGACATCGCCAGCACCAGCTTGAGTATCTGCACACCCTGGTAAAGCGCACCAAAAAGGAAGTTATTGTGGCAGGTGACTTCAACACATTTTTCGGCAGTCGTGAATTAAAACTCTTTCTTGCCGCTTCAAATCTTGAGAGCGCCAATATTGAGAATATCCCCTCACATCCAAGTCATTCACCGCATAGACAGATAGACTTCATCCTCCACAGCCCTGGGATATCCATAGATAACTTTTATATTCCCGATGTCCGGCTGTCTGATCATTCGCCGCTGATTTGTGATTTCTCGTTCAAGTCATCGGTTGCAGAAGAACGGTTTTCGGCAGTGACACCGTAAAGCAACTTCCCTTATGCAGTTCACTGGTAACTGAAACTGTTCCGCCATGGGCTTCGACAATCGCCTTCACCAGGTTCAACCCCAACCCCAATCCCTGCTGCGACCTGGATCGGTCTCCCCGGTAAAGCCTGTCCCATATTCTTCCCTGTTCATTTGGTGAAATGCCCATGCCGTCATCCTGAAAGTGGATGTGGATGAAGTCATCAGCAACCTCTGTTGTTACCTCAACAGACCCGCCGTCTTTGCCATACTTAATTGCGTTGTCCAAAAGATTTGCCCACACCCGCGCAATCCGCGATGGGTCAGCCTGGATATACAGGTTGGCTGCCATATGGGCACGCAGGGCAATGCGCCGTTCTTCTGCCACATATTCGTACAGCGCCATCATTTCGGTAATCGACTCGGCCAGATCTACCTGGGTACGTTGCAGCTTTAAAGCACCCGCCTCTGCTTCGGCAACGTTCATCATAATGCCAAGCATAGACAACACCCGTTCCGACTCTTCAAGACAGTCTGCCAGAGAATCACGAAGTCTCTCTGTATCACTTGCCTCCTGCAACCCGAACTCTGCCACCGAGCGCAATCGAGTAAGAGGCGTCCTGAGATCGTGGGCAACATTATCCAGATTTGCCTGCATCTCTTCCACCAACTTTCGATTTCGCCCAAGAAGCACATTCACCTCCTCATATAGAACATACTCTTCCGGAAAATTACCGACAGGCGAAATCCATAGTTTGCTTTTATCCCCCACCTTTTCCAAATTGCTTCGTAGTCTGACGAGCGGTATCACCGTATGCTTTACAACCATCAAAGCGACAAAACCGCAGAGAATCCCGCCCGCTACCACAACAGCAAGAAAGAGATACGCAATGGCAAATACTGTCTGGCGTGAATCCTGACTGGGTTTACCAGCCTGCAGCATCAACCCTTTGCCAAGTTCAACAGTCACCATAGACCAATAGGTGATTGTGGAATTGTTTTTGGAATCTGTGATCGCCAGAGGATACCATGGGGTATTAATCACAGGCTGCAGATGCAGGATTTTCTTATACAGGGAGTGGTGCGTATCCCCACCTGCCACCAGCATCTGGTCTTCCCCGCGACGCAACCGGACAAAACCAAGCCCTTTCAGTTCAACCCTGTCCTGGGCTATTACCTGGCCAAACTGGACCCGGGCCGGATTGTTGCCTTCGACGTGACTCTCAATCAACTCATCCAGCAATGCCCTGGTTGTCTCAACCTCAGAGGTCCCAAGCTTATGACGCACAACGCCCAGCGAGATCAGAGCCAGGATGCATACGATACCAAATGTGACTATCAAGACCGGAAGCGCACTCCTGCACCTTGCAAGGGTCAGGTCATCTTTAGTCAGCCCGAAGGACATAGCCCATTCCCCGCACGGTCTGGATCATTTTTTTGTCAAAATCCTTGTCAACCTTATTGCGCAGTCGGCAAACCAGGACATCAACCACATTGGTCTGAGGGTCAAAGTTGTAATCGTATACCCGCTCAAGAATTGTCGTTTTTGAAATAACGGCGCCACTGTTTCGCATCATTAGTTCAAGAAGGGCATATTCCTTGGCCGGCAGTTCGATTTTTTCGCCGGCTCTGGTTACTTCGTGCCTGAGCAGGTCCATTTCAAGCTCACCCGCAGCCAACATGGTCGGCTGGGCATTCTTTTTGTCTCGTCTGATCAACACCTGGATGCGAACCAGCAACTCGGAAAATGAAAACGGTTTGATCATATAATCATCGCCACCCCGTTGCAGGCCCTGGATACGGTCATCTACCGATTGCCTCGCGCTTAAAATAAGAACTGGGATATTTACACCGTGCTTTCGCAGCCCTTCGATTACCTGCAGCCCATCCATCTCCGGCAGCATGATATCGACCACCGCGGCGTCATGGGTACCCTCCAGCCCCATGCTGAGGCCATCGGTACCGTTATAACAGGCATCAACAGCAAAACCCGCCTCCCGCAAGCCTTTTTCGATGAATCCGGAGATCGTTTTATCGTCTTCTATGAGTAGTATGCGCATGAACCAATTCCTTTCTGACAGCCATTGAACATCACAGTGCGATCACTGAACAATTTCTGCCCGTGATACCATTACCTTCCCTGCAGGCACGCCGATAGGAAAAATAGTCTTCAGAACAACTAGTGCATCGGCCCGACAGGATGATTGCCGAATCTGCCAACCCCTGCTCCAAGAGCTGGTCTCTCGATATCTGCCAGAAATCAAACCGGAGCCGGTCGTCCATATGCTGCTGAAAGTGAGCCGGAAGTTCTTTCTGATAATGAACGAACTCTGCACAGCAGGGCCCCAGTGAAGGGCTGACCACCGCGCGCATGCAACCAGGATTACAACCAAACTCTTTTTGCATGGCCTGCACTGTGGTGCCGATAATGTTCATCACACTTCCGCGCCAGCCGCTGTGTACCGCGCCAATCACCTTGTTTTCCGGATCATAGAGCAATAGTGCCTGACAATCCGCATGCTGGACCATGAGCCCCACATCCGGTTGATTGGTGATAAATGCATCATATCCATCCACTTCCAGATCTTCGGTGAGTGGCTCAGCAAGAGAGTAGACGTTGTCTCCATGCACCTGCCTCCCTGAAAGCAGGTGACTCACGCCCATCCTCGCTTTCACCAGCCTGCGGTTTTCTGCGACGAGCTTTGGCGCATCTCCCACAGCAAGACCGATATTTAAAGAATCAAATGCTCCCTTGCTTACTCCGCCATGCCTGTTGAACAACCCATACCTGCAGCTATTGCCCTGTAATCCTGCAAATTGTTCTATATCAGGCAATCCGCACTTATCCTGTTCCATTGTTTTCCTTTTGTTATTGTGCCATTGTGGCATCGTAGGTGACGCACCATATAGCCTCAAAAGGGTATATCAAAGGAGAACAGCGAGCAACAAAAAAGGGGAGCATCCATTGCTGGACACTCCCCTGGGTGAAACAGATACGCTGTGAAAGTGTATTAGAATTTTGCCTCGAAGGTCAGGTAGATCTGATCGGCACTTTCTATAGGATCCATGCTAGCAACCATCGGATCATTTACTTTATAAGGGTACATATTCCAGTCACCAGAGCCGGTATAATCGTACTCGTAATGCTGGTATCCCAACCGGATAAAGGTCTTGGCGTACTTTGAAATCGCCTCTCCGGTCGGCAGATCATAAATCATATAAACTTCGTAAACCTGACCTCTGGTAGCAAGTTTTGATTGATATATCTCATCATGCCCTGGAGACATAGCGACCCAATACTGGGAGCCCCAGTTAACTTCAGCACCGAGCTTTAAACCGATGTTGTCCATATCGTAGCGAACACCCGCATAGAGACTGTAACCATGCTCGTTGTCTGTATTTGCAGGAGCCATCGGAGGATCCACATAGTAGCCTCCACTATTGAACATACCATTAGAATTAGGCATGGTCTGGGAGTAGCCGCCGGAAAGGAAGTAATTGAGGTCGCCTACTTTATTCTGATAAACCGCTGAGGTATGCCAGATGTCTCCGAGGTTAACTCTGTCACCCATTCCACTCATTTCTCCGAAGCCCATATCAATAGCTTCATTTTGGAAGTTCGGATAATTGATAACATTAAAGGCCATAAAGGACTGAAGATAAAGGAAGCGGTCATCCTTTTTCATGATATCCCAACTCAATCCAGCAAAATCCATATCATCAATGCTGCCAGGGGAATCTACTTGTAACCCATCTTCAAAGCCACGACCATAGCAGAAGCGAATCTTGCTTGAACCCAGGGCTTCCGGCCCCCAGCTCCAGCCATAACCAAGTGCCAGGCCATCAAACGGGTAGGTCATGAAGGCCATAGGGGTGGCCAGTCGATCATCCTCACCCAGCCGAACCTCTGAAGGAGGTCCATCCGTTGTTGGCCTGCGGCCAATGGAGAACCACATCGGCAAGCCACCAATATTGTTCCAGTTGACAAAGGCCCGATCCACATAAAGACTACTGTCTCCGATTGGAGTACGGCTCACATTGCCGTCAAACTCCGGCCACATAGCCCCTGAATCGTCCTGAAAAGCTGACTGCATGCCCCAGGTCTTGTACATGGCGAGGCGACCTTTGAACTCAACGTTCTCAGTTGCTTTGACCCGCATATTCAAGCGGAACCGGTTGGTCCAGAGAGAATCATTGCTGAGACTTTTACCACCAACCGTATCCGCATTGTAATAATCAACCCGAGACCTGAAATCTCCATAAAACTTTATACGCGAAGCGAGATCCCAAGCTTCTGTTTTATCGTCGATTTCGTCTAAAATATCTTCCTGTTCCGCGTTTACCGCCTGCTGATCGGCAACTGCAGATTTCAACTCGATAAGCTGCCTGCTCAGCTCTTCAATCTTGCGCTCAAGATCAGATACGTCTGGTGCGCTGTTTGCGGATGCTGCCATCGGTAATGCGAGCATACTCGCAAGGGCTAGTGTGGAAAACCTTTTGATCATAACTCCTCCTCCTGAATAAAAACCGGCTCAATCTCCCCATGAAAAAGAACCAAGCACTTCTATCTCCCCTGCTGCTTCAACCCTGGAGCTCTCCTACTCCGTGGTCACTGCAACAGTATTACGTTATTTTATTATTTAGGATTTTAATTTAATATTTGATTTCTTTAACGCTGTCAACAGGATATATGACTCATCACAATCCTGAGCAGATAGCTCGAGCCACTATTACGCTGTAACACGTGCAATCACTACCCACAGCGCCATCAGCCACCACAAATTTAAATTGAGAGTTTTTCTGGAAATAGCATTTTGAAACGTTTAGACTGAAGGCCTCAATGACCATCACAAGGACATAAAATGAAGATACCGGTAATTCTCACCGCCTCCAGCGCGGCCGAACAAGCACGCGCCACCTATCTGGCTCTCGAAAACCATATTCGAGGCGCTCTGCCAGTCATTCACACCAACCAGTATGAGTTTCACTGGAGCTACAGCAGTCGGGTTGCTAACAGGGAAAGGGCAAAAGGCAGCACATCATCATTACCTGAAATCGGCGATGTGGTCAGACAGTTGATTGATATGGGGCATAAGCATGCCATTATGCAATCTCTACAACTCATCGTTGGCCATGAGTTTCATCAACTGCACCGAGAGGCGAGTCATACTGAACAACTCGCATGCCACCTCGGGAAACCTCTTCTGACTGCTCCTGATGATTTTTATGAGTTCATGAAAATCCTTGCAACCATTGCAAGTCCATACCCTGATCACGCTCTTTTGCTCGTCGGCCATGGCACACGTCATGCTTCATGGCCCCTATATCTTGGCCTGGAGCAGGTCATGCAGCGCCATTTCGGCAAGCGGGCGTATGTTGGAGTTGTGGAACACTATCCGGATAGTACCGACATTGAACAGCGCATTACACTCAATGGCCACAGCAAGGTCCTGGTCATTCCTTTCTTTATGGTCGCTGGTGTTCACTTTCATCGTGACGTCGCCGGAGAGGGTATGTCTTCCTGGAGGAGCAGGATGCTGAGGGCAGGGCTTGAAGTTGAAATCGCCTGCAGGGATGGCCTTGGCGCACTACCTGATATCGGCCGGATCTTCGCCCGCCATATCACGGACGCATCAGCCGAGATAGCATAAATGCCAAAGGGAGTAGCCAGTAATGACTACTCCCCTGATATAATAACTGTAGCTGAAAGGATATTTAGAAATACGCCTCAAAAGTCAGATAAATCTGATCAGCACTTTCCACAGGATCCTGGCCAAAGGCCTGCAGCATTGCCAGGTCTCCCGCATCATCCAGATCAAACGGGTAGAGATTCCAGTCACCCGAACCCGAATAATCGTATTCATAGTGCTGATAACCAAGCCGCATAAAGGTCTTGGCATATTTTGAAAGTGCTTCTCCCGTGGGCAGATCATAAATCAGATATACTTCGTACACCTGGCCCCGCGTCGCCAGTTTAGACTGATAAATCTCGTCATGACCGGGAGACATGGCGAGCCAGTACTGGGAGCCCCAGTTAAATTCCCCACCCAGTTTCAAGCCGATTTCGTCCAAATCATAGCGTACACCCGCATAAATGGAATAACCATCCTCATTATCGGTGCTTGGTGTGCCGTCGAAAAAGAACATACCCTCGGAATCTGGTATGGTCTGGGAATAGCCACCTGCGATGAAATAGTTGAGGTCACTGACTTTATCCTGGTAAACAGCAGAGGAATGCCAGACGTTGCCCAGATTCTTGCGAGGGCCAAACCCGCCCGGATAATTTGGATCAGTTGGGTCCATAATGGGATCCTGCTGCACTCCGAATTCTACGAATTCAGACTGGAAATTTGGGTAATTGGTAATGTCGAACCCCATAAATGACTGAATATAGGCAAACCGATCACCCTTTTTCATGATATCCCAGGCAAGGCCTGCAAAATCCTTGTCATCGACGCTGTCGGCGGAATCCGCCTGCAGGCCATCTTCAAACCCTCGGCCATAACAGAAACGCACCCTGCTGGTGCCCATCTGTTCAGCCCCCCAACTCCAGGCATAACCGAGCACCAGGCCATCAAAAGGCCAGTTCATGAATGCCATCGGGGTACCCTGCCGCTCATCGAGACCGAGACGAATCTCTGCAGGCGGGCCGTCGGTGGTGGGCCTGCGACCTATGGAAAACCACATCGGCAGTCCCGCGATGTTATTCCAATTAACGATTGCACGATCCACATAGAGCGAGCTGTCTTCCGCCGGGGTACGAGTTACATTGCCATCAAATACCGGCCACATAGCACCTGAATCATCAGTGAATGCCGATTGCATGCCCCAGGCCTTGTACATTGCAAGTCGACCTTTGAACTCGACATTTTCTGTGGCATTTACCCGTAAATTTAAACGAAAACGATTTGTCCAGAGAGTGTCATTCTCAAGATTTCTGCCAAATACCGTATCCGCATTGTAGTAATCCAGACGTGATCTGAAATCACCGTAGAACTTGAATCGTGCGGCCAGATCCCAATCCTCTGTTTTTTCGTCGATTTCGTCCAGGAATTCTTCCTGGTCCTCGTTTAATGCCCTCTGCTCGTCCACCGCTGCTCTAAGCTCAGCCAATTGCCTGCTCAATTCCTCAATTTTCAGCTCAAGCTCAGACACCCCTGGTCCACCGCTGTCACCATTTGCTGCTGCCGTAATCGGCAATGCCAGCATACTTGCAAGGACAAATGTAGAAAACCTTTTGATCATAGTCTTCCCCTCCTTTACAAAACTGGTTCCGGCCCCTAACCCATACAACGCGTTGCCTTTTTCTCCTCTTTACCTCCCCCCAAAATGCAAATGCATTTGACTGTCAGGCATTCATTGTAGCAATTATAGCATCGATCTGGATAAATCATAGAGATTAAATGCAAAAACCTCCCGAACTGTGCTTTTCAAAATCGAATCCCCAAAAAAAATGGGGCCACTCCTTTCGGAGTGGCCCCAAACAGCAAGAAGGTTGGGTTTTGCTGGTGGAACTAGATTGCTTCTTTACCGCTTTCGCCGGTACGAATCCGCACAACATTCTCGACCGGTAGAACAAAGATTTTACCATCGCCAATTTTTCCGGAGTTGGCAGCCCCTCGAATAGCTTCAACAACTTTGCCTGCTATTTCGCTATCCACAACAAGTTCGATCTTAGTCTTCGGATTGAACTCCACGTTATACTCTGCACCGCGATAGACTTCCTTATGGCCTTTCTGACGTCCGTATCCTTTCACATCTGATACTGTCATTCCTGCAATGCCGAGGTCGGTGAGAGCCTCCTTTACGCTTTCGAGCTTGAACGGCTTGATGATTGCCTCGATTTTCTTCATTATCTCAATCTCCTAATATCAATCCTTGGTGAACTCCGGATATGCATCAAGACCACACTCGCTGATGTCACAACCTTCAAGTTCCTCTTCTTCAGTTACACGGATACCCATGATAGCTTTCAGTGCCAGCCATACTACGAAACTTGTACCGAATACCCAGGCGAAGATCACTACGATACCGGTGAGCTGTGCTACGAGAGACCCTTCCGGATTGGTAAAAGCTACGGCGATCAGACCCCAGATACCGACAACACCATGCACTGAGATTGCACCAACCGGATCATCAACCTTGGCTTTATCTATGAAGACGATGGCTGCCACTACGATGAGACCACCAATTGCACCTACGATTGTTGACAGCAAAGGGCTTGGGGTGAGAGGTTCAGCGGTAATCGCAACCAGGCCGGCAAGAGCACCGTTTAAGGCCATGGTCAGATCAGCCTTACCGAACCACGCTCTGGAGAAGAGCAGCGCTGCCACAAGACCACCAGCCGCGGCGGTGTTGGTGTTGACAAAAATCATGGATACGGCGTTCGCTTCTTCAATGTTACTGATCTTCAGCTCGGAACCACCGTTGAAACCGAACCAGCCGAGCCAGAGGATAAAGGTACCGAGGGTAGCCAATGGCAGGTTAGCACCTGGGATAGCGTTGATTCTCCCACTTACATATTTGCCTTTACGTGCGCCGAGCAGAAGTACACCGGCGAGAGCTGCAGAGGCACCACAGAGATGAACAACACCGGAGCCTGCGAAATCGAGGAAACCGAGAGCGTCGAGGAAACCACCGCCCCACTTCCAATACCCCTGTACCGGGTAAATGAAACCGGTCATAACTACAGCAAAAGCCAGGAATGCCCACAGCTTCATGCGCTCAGCAACAGCTCCGGAAACAATAGACATAGCGGTCGCTACGAACACCACCTGGAAGAAGAAATCAGACATAGCGGAATAGTAGGTATCTCCACCACTTGCCAGTACATCAGCTACGGAGTTATCAGCACCGAGGAAAAAACCGAACCCTGGGATAATGCCGCTGCCGTCGCCGTACATGATGTTGTAACCGACGATCATATACATAATACAGGCGATAGAGTACAGTGCGACGTTCTTGGTAAGAATCTCAACGGTATTTTTGCTGCGTACCAGACCAGCCTCAAGCATGGCAAAACCGGCCGCCATCCACATTACCAGAGCACCCGACATCAGAAAGTAGAAAGTATCCAATGCATATGCAAGGTTGATCAGGGTGTCACCTACGCTGGCAACCTCTTCAGCACAAGCCGGCCCGGCTATGGCCAGGGAAGCGAGCAAAGCTGCTCCACCCCAGTACGTTCTGTTCTTCATCTTCAATCTCATTTTCACGACAATCCCTCCTTGTGGTTATAGCCTGCCCTTTCCCTCTTCTGAAACAGCAGATAAATTGGACAACAACAAATTTGTCTTTCTTATTACAAACACTGTGCCAGACCTGTTTTTTTCTTCACATCCCGCTAATCCAGGCACATACAGCCAATATTGGCCGAAATGCACTGCACCTCGGCACAAACAAGGATTACATTTAAGTAAGAATCAAACATCTATCATGCCACTTTTGTAATACTTTTCTTTTCCGTTTCTGCAGGTAACTACCAGCCGACCAGTAGGACAACAGCCCAATCCCACGAAAAAAAAGCACCATTCACGATAGGCGTGAATGGTGCTTTTCAAGATACTGACCAGATCAGATGATACAGATTACATAGTTGTAAATAGCTCCAACAAGGGTACGGGGTATATCACCATCAGCGATACGCGTCCAAACGTGACAGTCCATATTTCTTGATCCGGTATCCTATCTGCCGCTGGGTGAGCCCAAGCTCCCTGGCTGCACGAACCTGTACCCAGCCATGTCGCCTCAATGCTGCCTCCACCTCTTCTTTCTCCAGCTGCTGTAATGATTTTCGCCCTCGGATAATAAGGGGGGCTTCCGCCACCGGTGGTGCTATAGCTGCCTCATCCTGAACCAGCATTGCCCCACCCGCAGCACTGTTCCTCCTGACAAGCACATTTGGCGGAAGATCAGCCAGGGTTAACCGGTCTCCTTCAGCCAGGATGATCATACGCTCAACCATATTCTGCATTTCCCGGACGTTGCCAGGCCATGGATAATCAATGAGAAAGTCGAGCAATTCCGAGGTCAGCATCAGCTTCTTGCCATTACGCTGGTTGCTCATACTGAGGAAATGGTTGAGCAGTAACGGAATATCCTCCATCCGCTCCCTGACAGGCGGTAACTGAATCGGCACCACATTCAATCTGTAGTAAAGATCAGCCCTGAAATTCCCTTCCTCTACAGCCTGCTCTAAGCCGACATTGGTGGCGGCAATAATTCGAACATCCACGTCATATGTTTTACTGCCACCAATCCGCTCGAACTGCTTTTCCTGCAGGACTCTCAACATCTTCGCCTGCAGCGCCAACGGCATCTCGCCGATTTCATCAAGAAATATCGTGCCTTTATTCGCCAGCTCGAAACGCCCGGGCCGAGTCGCGTGAGCACCTGTAAATGCACCTTTCTCATGGCCGAACAACTCACTTTCCAACAAAGTTTCCGGCAACGCAGCGCAATTCACTTTAATAAAGGCCTTGTCTTTTCGACCTCCCGATTCGTGCACTGCTTTCGCCACCAGCTCCTTGCCTGTTCCAGACTCACCGAGCAACAGCACAGTAGCTGAGCTTGGGGCTATTTTTTCTATAATGGAATACACTTCCTGCATGGGCTTGGAGTGCCCTATTATATAATGACCATCATGACGACTATGCAACTTTGCCTTCAGCGAGCGATTTTCCTCCTGCAGCTTGGCCTCTTTACGCTCTATTTCTTCATGCAGGGTTATGAACTGGGCCATCAGTGTAGCCAGCACAGTTAGAAACCTGACATCCTCGTCAAAGGAGACATCGCTGCCAAAAAGACGGTCAACACTCAACACTCCAACGGTCTTTTCCTGCATCAATACAGGAACCCCCAGAAAAGACAACCGCTCCTTACTAAATGCGGGACGCGAACCCGTTCTGTTGAGAAAGAGCGGCTCACTATGAATATCCGGAACGACAAAAGGCGCCTTGGTCTGGAAAATTTTCCCATAGACACCTTCATCAGGCCTGTACACGCCCCTCTGCTTTTCCTGTGTGGTCAAACCGCAGCTCACCTTGATCATCAACCTGCCGGTCATCTTGTCGAGCAGCAGCAGGGTCGCCCGTTCCATTTGCATGGTATCGTTCAACACCTTCAATACACTGGCAAGAGTTGTCTCCAGATCAACAGCCTTGCCGATAAGTTTTGTTATTCTATGTAATGCGAGCAGTTCTATGCCCTGAGTTGACTCCCCTCTTTTCGCGAAGCCGGATTTTGCGTAGTCCATCATCGCTCTCCTTAGCTGCATGAGGATTGCATGGATACCCATTACAATCCTTTCCATTTTTCATCTGTTAATCCTCAAAATCCCTGACTTTCAGATTACACAGCAAGTATTGCACCAAATTGGCACATTTTTGCTTTTTTGTCATTTTGTCACATACTTTCGGACACATAAGCGGAAACAGTTCTAACTATCATCTGCTAACATCAACCATTACTCTCACTTTCCTGTGACGAACCTGTACATTTTCGTAAAACTATCCTAAATTTTTTTTCGCCAATTTCCTTACATGCCACATCGTCGTATGTACCGATCTGACATTCCTGTAGCATTCGGCACAAAACAGAAATCACCGCCATCCCCCCCACCACACCACCCAAGGCCACACCAACAGTGCTCAACAGTACGATTTAATTACATTTAAACTTTTGAGCACGTGTCTGGCACACCATTTGCGATAACAGGTTGCAACAGATACACACTGCAACAGGCCGGCAGCTTTCAATTGTGTCGGAACACGCAAACCCAAAAACCCAGGTACTTAAACAGGTACCTCAGCTCGAAAGGAGATCACCATGCGCAAAGTGGCAATCTACGGAAAAGGCGGAATCGGAAAATCAACCACAACCCAGAACACAGTTGCCGGCCTCGGAGAAATGGGCCGCAAAGTCATGGTCGTCGGCTGTGACCCTAAGGCAGACTCTACCCGTTTACTTCTCGGCGGCCTGGCCCAGAAATCCGTTCTCGACACCTTGCGCGAAGAAGGCGAGGACGTTGAACTGGATGATATCAGAAAAGCCAGTTTTGGTGGCTCATGGTCAGTCGAATCCGGCGGGCCGGAGCCAGGCGTTGGTTGTGCAGGGCGAGGTATCATTACCTCCATCAACATGCTTGAGTCCCTGGGTGCCTACGATGAGAAGGAAGGACTTGACTACGCGTTCTACGATGTACTTGGCGACGTTGTCTGTGGTGGTTTTGCAATGCCTATCCGAGACGGTAAGGCTGAAGAGATCTACATCGTCTGCTCCGGTGAGATGATGGCCATGTATGCCGCCAACAATATCTGCAAAGGTATCGTCAAGTATGCCCAGTCAGGCGGTGTTCGCCTGGGTGGCCTGATCTGCAACTCAAGAAACGTCGACAATGAAAAAGAGATGATCGAAGAGCTCGCAAAAAAGCTCGGCACCCAGATGATTTATTTCGTGCCACGTGACAACGATGTACAGCGCGCTGAGATCAACAGAAAGACCGTCATCGAGTGGAACCCAGAAGCCAAACAGGCCGACGAATACCGCGGACTGGCCGAGGCTATCGATACAAACGATATGTTCGTTATCCCTACACCGCTTGAAATCGAAGAGCTTGAGCAGCTGCTCCTGGACTTTGGCTTACTGGAAGCGTAACCGAATTTTATTTTATGCAATTAGTGCTGAACGAATCTCCACATTCCCTGATTCATTCAGCGCACAGCACAGACTTGAAGGAGAAATATACCATGATGATCATGATTCGGGCCATCGTTCGACCGGAAAAAGCTGACGACGTACTTGCCGCATTAATGGATGCCGGTTTCCCCGCAGTTACCAAGTATTCCGTTGCCGGGCGCGGTAAGCAGCGAGGCATCAAGATCGGTGAAGTCACCTATGACGAGATCCCCAAAACCATGCTGGTGAGTGTTGTTAAAGCGCAGGACAAGGACTTCATCATCAGCACCATTATGAGCGCTGCCCGTTCCGGCACCAAGGGTGCTTTTGGAGACGGCAAGATCTTCGTGACCGATGTTGAAGATGTATACACCATCAGCTCCGGCATAAAAGAGCCTACAGAGGAGGTGACCGCATGAAAGAGGTAATCGCGGTTGTTCGTATGAATATGATGAACCGCACCAAGGCAGCTCTCTCTGATGCTGGTATAGCAGCATATTTTGCCCACGAAGCCCAGGGACGCGGCATGGGTTTCATCAACCCGAAACTGCTTGAAGGCGTAGAGCAAGGATATGAAGAGGCCGCAGCACTGCTTGGTGAGAAAGGCAAGCTTTACCCGAAACGCATGGTAACAGCGGTAATAGAGGATGATCAGGTGGACGAGGTGGTTGAAGCCATCATCAAAGTCAATCAGACCGGTAAACCCGGCGATGGCAAGATCTTCGTCCTGCCGGTTGCAGATGCAGTACGTGTTCGAACCGGAGAATCCGGCTTGAAATCTATCACGTAACGTAAGCCCATCAGCAGACTGCAGCAAATTTCAACCAACAACAACAGGGAACGATGGTTATCCGCCGTTCTCTGCCAGGAGATACAAATGGGTAAAGCACAGAAAGCCGTTCAGTGGGATCCCACTGACATAAAACAAAAACTCCTTGAAAAGTATCCGCCCAAGGTTGCCAGAAAACGTGCCAAGCAGATACTTATCAACGAAGCACAGGAAAACACCACGCCGGAGATTACCGCCAACGTGCGAACCATTCCGGGTATCATCACTATGCGTGGCTGCACCTACGCCGGCTGTAAGGGCGTTATCATGGGCCCCACCAGCGACATCGTCAATCTGGTCCATGGACCGATCGGCTGCAGCTTCTACGCCTGGCTGACCAGACGAAACCAGAGCGATGCCTCAGGCCATGAGAACGCCAACTTCATCAACTACTGCATGTCCACGGACATGCAGGACTCAGACATCATCTTTGGCGGTGAAAAGAAGCTGGAACTTGCCATTCAGGAGGCATATGACACTTTTCACCCCAAGGCTATCGCAATTTTCGCAACCTGCCCTGTGGGTCTGATCGGTGACGATATTCATGCGGTTGCAAGGAAGATGAAAGAGAAGTTTGGAGACTGTAACGTTTTTGCCTTCAGTTGCGAAGGGTATAAAGGTGTTTCACAGTCCGCCGGCCACCATATCGCCAACAACCAGGTATTTACTCATCTGGTCGGCAAGAGCGAACAGGAAAAGACCGATAAATACAAGATCAACCTCCTGGGCGAGTACAACATCGGCGGTGACGGCTTCGAAATCGACAGAATTTTGAAAAAATGCGGCATCACCAATATCGCCACGTTCTCCGGTAACTCCACCTACGACCAGTTCGCTTCAGCCAACCAGGCTGACCTGAGTTGCGTCATGTGTCACCGCTCCATCAACTATGTGGCGGACATGCTGGAGACCAAATACGGCATCCCCTGGATTAAGGTGAATTTTATCGGCGCCGAGGCGACCGCGAAATCTCTCAGGAAAATTGGCGCCTATTTCGCCGACCAGGAGTTGGTTGACAAAATCGAAGAGGTTATCGCTGAAGAGATGCCAAGCGTAAAAGCCATCTGTGAGGATGTTCTGCCACGCACCACCGGCAAGACCGCCATGCTGTTCGTCGGTGGATCGCGCGCCCATCATTACCAGGAACTGTTCAGTGAGATGGGCATGAAGACGCTCTCTGCCGGTTACGAGTTCGCCCATCGCGATGACTATGAAGGCCGGGAAGTCATTCCCAACCTGAAAGTTGATGCAGACAGCCGTAACATTGAAGAGATCGAAGTCTCGGCAGATCCCGAACTCTTTAAACCACGTAAGAGTGAAGAAGAGTTGAAAGCGCTTGAAAAATCCGGTTTTGAGTTCAAGGAATATGAAGGCCTTATCCCCGATATGGACAAGGACACCTTGATCATTGATGATCTCAACCAGTATGAGGCCGAAAAACTCGTAGAGCTGTTGAAACCGGATATTTTCTGTGCAGGCATCAAGGAGAAGTTCTCCATCCAGAAGCTTGGAATTCCGATGAAGCAGCTGCACAGCTATGACTCCGGCGGGCCATACGCAGGTTTCAAAGGGGCGATAAATTTCTATCAGGAAATCGACCGCCTCGTTACCAGCAAGGTCTGGAGCTACATGAAGGCTCCCTGGGAAGAGAATCCAGAGCTGTCTGCTACTTACGTCTGGGAATAATAGAAAAATTGTCTTTTCGTCCAATCTCTTCGTTGTGCTGATGAATTTTATCCTCGACATATAAGGCATATGTCTGCGGTAAAATTCCTCAGCACGCCTCGACCTTGAACGAAAATCCTAATTTTTCGTGGAACTAAGAGAATCACGAATAGGTACTCACATGTTACTACGACATACACCAAAAGAAGTTACAGAGCGTAAGGCTCTGACAATCAATCCGGCAAAGACCTGCCAGCCGATTGGTGCCATGTATGCAGCACTCGGCATTAAGGGCTGCTTGCCGCATAGTCACGGTTCCCAGGGCTGTTGTGCCTACCATAGATCTACCCTGACCAGGCATTATAAAGAGCCGATCTCAGCCGCAACAAGTTCCTTTACCGAGGGTGCATCAGTTTTTGGTGGCCAGGCGAACCTGCTGCAGGCTATCAATAATATCTTTACCGTTTACGAGCCTGAAGTAATCGCAGTTCACACCACCTGCCTCTCTGAAACCATTGGTGACGACCTGCCGCAGATCTTCGACAAGGCGATCAAGGAGAAAAAGGTTCCGGAAGGCAAGACGGTTCTGGGTGCTCCCACCCCAAGTTATGTCGGCTCACATGTAACCGGCTTTTCCAACATGGTCAAAGCCATGGCGGCTCTTGCCCGGAAAAGCGAAAACAGAAACGGCAAGGTCAATATCATCCCGGGCTGGGTAGAGCCATGCGACATGGAAGAAATCAAGCGTCTCGCGGCCATGATGGATGTAAAGATCAACATGTTCCCGGACACTTCCGGAGTCCTGAACGGTCCACTCAATGGCGAGTACCACATGTTCCCTGATGGTGGTACCCCGATTGAGGACATCAAGAGCAGCGGTGATGCAAGCGGTACTCTCGCCCTCGGCGAATGGTGCTCTGCCGATGCGGCACGGACCCTCGACTCCAAATGCAAGGTTCCCTGTTCCGTACTTGATATGCCGTTCGGCCTGCAGGCAACAGATCGTTTCATCGATGCTTTGAGAAAAATCGCCGGCACCTCTGTGGCCGAAGAGGTTTCTGCTGAACGTGGTCAGCTGGTCGATATGATTTCTGATATGCACCAGTATTTCTATCACAAGAAAGTAGCGATTTTCGGTGACCCTGATCAGTTGATCTCCATGGTTGAGTTCCTGGTCGCCATCGATATGTGCCCTATTCACATCGTAACAGGTACACCCGGCAAGAAATTCGAGCGCCGTATTAAAGAGATTACCAAGGACGTCCCGTATGAAGTGAATGTCAAGGCTGCCGGAGATATGTTCCTGCTCCACCAGTGGATTAAGAACGAGCCTGTCGATCTGCTGATCGGTAACACCTATGGCAAATATATGGCCCGGGACGAAGACATCCCCTTTATCCGCTGGGGCTTTCCTATCCTCGACCGCCAGGGGCATCAGTACTTCCCGACTGTCGGATACAAGGGCGGTATCAGGATGCTTGAAAAAATTCTTGGAGTACTTCTCGACCGGATGGATCGCGATAATCCGGAGGAGAAGTTCGAACTCGTCTACTAGGGGACGGGAACACCGTTGATCCAGACTTCGCTGCATACGAACACAGGCCTCTCGCTCAAAATCGCATGCAGCGATTCAACAACAGGCGAATTGATCACCATATCCAGCAGAAAAGGAAAAAGAACATGGGCAGAAACGAACAAGCTGGCGCCGGGAAACTTCCCGATTGCAAACATACGGCACCTAACCCCGGCATAGTTCAGCTCACCGTCGCACCACGGGTCAATCACCGAATCCGTTTTTCACCGCTCAACGGCAAAAATCAATCACTGATTATGCCACAGGCCGCAGTGGAAAAAATCCGGGAGCTGGAACAGGTAGGCTCCAGGATTGATGGAGTACTGATCTACGGACCGGGTGATCCTCTGGCCGAAATCGAACTTCCCCTTGAGACGGTACGATTAATCAGGCAACAGCACCCTGATCTGCCGATTAGTATTCGTACGCTGGGTATCGGAGGCCTGCAACACGCTGACAAGCTTGGCAAGGCAGGGGTAACCGAGGTTGAAGTTCTGGTGGATGCCGTCGAGCCAGCGGTTATGGAAAAAATCTACGCCTGGGTCCGACCTGGCTTCAAAACCCTGAAGCTCTCTGAGGCAACAGCAACATTGGCCAGAGAACAGTCCCATGCCATACAGGCCTTCCAGGACGCTGGCTTAAAGATTCGCATCGTCTCGACCCTCTATCCCATGGTCAATGACGATCAATTTGAATTGCTGGCCAAAAAAATGGCAGAGCTTGGTGCTGACGAGATGGTACTCCATCCGTATGCACCCGAAATCGAGGCCGATATAAGCCTTCCGCAACCCAGCCCGGAGCTCATGGCCACCGTTGTCGGCAAAATCGCCAACATCCTCCCGGCCATAGAGGGCAGACCCGCAGTGATAGAGACAGCAGGTTGTAACGAAGCAGCCAACAATCTGCCAAAACCCAAAGAGGACCGGCCCAACATAGCAGTGGTCAGCTCAAACGGCATGGAGGTGGATCTGCATCTTGGCCAGGCACCACAACTGCTTATCTACGGGCCCAGGGAAGATGGCTTGAAATGCTTACTTGAGTGCCGACCGGCACCGCAGCCGGGAGAAGGAAAAGAGCGCTGGGACATCCTCGCCGGCACCATCCCTGACTGTTTTGCCCTGCTTGCGGCAAGCGCAGGAGATCGACCACGAAGAGTTCTGGACCGGCACGGCATCAACGTGCTTATTACCCATGACAATATCGAAGGCAGTGTCGATTTGCTCTATGGCGGCGAACGCAAAAAAGGCTGCAGCAAGAAAGCGTAAAAGGTTGGACGTTGGACGTTGGACGTTGGAAGAGTAAATAATCATATTACTTTTAAAAAGGATTACATAATGGCAACACCGGAAAAACAAATACTTGTTTGTCAGAGTTTCAGATTAAAAGGTGACCCGAAAGGAATCTGCCACAAGCAGACTGATGGCTTTCTTCAATACATTGAGGAGGAAATCCTCGACCGTGGCCTCGATATGCAGGTCGTTGCGACCGGTTGCCTGAAACAATGCGAGTCTGGGCCTGTGATGGTGGTCCAGCCGGAGAACTGGTGGTTCAAAGGTGTGGACAGCGAGGAAGCTATCGACACCATACTCGACTCCATCGAAGATGGTGAGCCGGCAGCAGAATATCTGATTTCCTGAGCGCATGACCAGAAGCCAGGCAACAATACGGCCCGCCGAAACCAGAGATGTCGAGACAATGGCAGCTCTTTTAGCAGAACTGTTTGATGTGGAAGAGGACTTTCAGGGTGATGCAAAACGACAACTCAAAGGTCTCGGAATGCTGCTTGAATCAGATCAGGCCATTGTTCTGGTCGCCGAGGTACAAGGGGAAGTCGTTGGAATGTGCACCGGCCAGACCCTGATTTCCACAGCCGAAGGCGGGCCGGCCCTGCTGGTGGAAGATGTAGTTATAGACCAAAAGTTCAGGCAAAGAGGTATTGGCAGACAACTGCTTGAATCCATAGCAGACAAGGCGGGCCGCCACTCCATATCACGCCTGCAGTTACTTGCCGATCGCAACAACAGTGCAGCGCTGGACTTTTATCGCAAGACAGGCTGGAACTCTACCGATCTCATCTGTCTGAGAAGTCGCGTTCCATAGCTTGATCCCTAAAAAATAGTCTCTCAGCTTGCCGTTTTTATTGGTTTTACCAGGAGGACTCCATGCAAACAACTCTCATCCAGCCCAAAGAGCTCATTGTCTCCATTGACGACTGGCAGGATTACCTCAGGGATGGGCAACAGTTTCTGAGCACAGCCGTCGGCGCTTTCAGCAAAAAGCGAAAGGCATTTACCTCAGAGGCACTGTATAACATCACAGCCATGGCCATTGAAAAGCTGATAATGGGCTTTCTCATGAAAAATGGTGACCTGGCAGAAAACCACACCATGACAGATCTTGCCGCCGCACTTGAACGACATACCGGACCACTGCCGGATCTCCATAAAAAACTGCTCTTTCTCGACAGCTTCCAGGATATCTGCGACCCGGATGAATACCAGTACGTAGTCCCCGACGAACACCAGGTTTCGGTCATCCTGGATATTGGCCTTGAAGTTCAGCAGCTTATTTTGCCGCTGGTGCAGCAAAACCGGACCAAACCGTCATAAAACAGTTTTGCCGACACCAGAGAACTCTTTTAAAATTATCACGCACCTCATTTGCGACCACATAAACACCATGATGAGCATGAATCCCGAAACCCATCCCGAAACCGCAACCGCAGTCCCATATCGTCCACTTGGCTTGATAAAACAACTGCTCGAACACATGAATCTTGAAGCCACCCACATGTACGAAGACCTCATCTTCGTTGAGCACAACGCTTTTCTGCTGCAGATGGGCGAAAAAGGGGAAGAACTCTACGTCTGGTTCAATAGCGATTCAGTCCCTGAAGATCGACCGGAGATTCTCACCAGACTCGCAGAACCAGCTGGGTGGCTCTCGCTCAAACCCATAGTCAAAGGCATGTTCAGCATGCAGCAAAACGATCAGGATGAATCCTTTCAGCTGGAATTCCTCAGCCAGTCGTCATAACCCGAATACCGTTGCTGTCAAATCAGCTTCATTTCGGATAAAATAGCAGAGTAGCGAAAAAACACTTGTTGCCTGATAATTTCTCGTTATAGTGTCTGTCTCTATCGACGGCATTCATTCGATAGCAAAATAATTGTGAAATTCATCCGGCGACAGAGAGGTTACGCCGGATCTGTTATAAAATCGGGTTCCCTCACCCCGACCAAAAAAAAAGGACTCTTCAATGCTTGTTCTTTCTGCTGCGCAGACTAAGCGCGCCCTGGTTATTCTTGTAAGTTTTCATATTTTCATCATCGCCGCGAGCAACTATCTGGTACAGCTGCCATTCCAACTATTCGGCTTCCATACCACCTGGGGCGCATTCAGCTTTCCGTTTGTCTACCTGGCAACCGACCTTACTGTGCGTATCTTCGGGGCCAGTGAAGCACGGAAGATTATTTTCGGGGCAATGATTCCGGCCCTGATTCTGTCGTATCTGGTATCCGTGCTCTTTTTTGAAGGGGCTTATCAAGGAGCGGCCGGGCTTGCTGAGTTCAATCTTTTTGTTTTTCGCATCGCTTTCGCCAGCTTCACCGCCTATGCCCTTGGTCAACTGGTGGACATTAGAGTTTTCTCCAGGTTGCGCCAGAATAAGCGCTGGTGGGTTGCGCCGGCTGCCTCGACAGTTCTTGGCAACCTTCTTGATACAGTGATTTTTTTCTCAGTCGCCTTTTATGCCAGCACCGATGCTTTCATGGCCACCCACTGGCCGGAGATCGCCGCGGTGGATTACGCCTTTAAGCTGTTCATCAGCCTTCTGCTTTTTCTGCCAGCCTATGGAATTCTGCTGAGAATCATCACTGACAGAATCCTTATTCAACCGTTTAAAAGTGGTGCTCTTGCAGGACAATAAGCCCCGCCCTGCCAAGTCATCCTGTTGTACCTGAAGAGCTAGGTCAGTGATTGTCCGACAAGCACTGACCTGGCCTGGATTTTCCTTTTTCTCTTGCGGTAATATGTTCTTTTTTGCCTGTACCTGCCACCAGCATTTTTCGCGAACTCCAGACCTGCGCCCCCTTCCACTTTCCATGCATTTTCATATTGTTAATATGTATTCTCGACAGTTTTAAAGCATCAAGTGTATACTGCATGAATAATCCTGGATTTCTCAGCGATCTTTTCCGAATGGAAACTACGCTGTAAAAGATTTTTCAGCCCTGAAACAGTATTATGCAATTGTGATATGATACGGTTAAAGCCAGTTATACCTAGCTTACTCTCTGCACTTCGCCTGGTTATTGCCCTGATTTTTCCGGCAGTTCCTGAAAAATATTGGCTGTGGCTGGTCGTCTTTGCAGCTATCAGCGACGTGCTCGATGGCTGGCTTGCGCGTAAATGGCAGGTTATCAGCTGGCAAGGTGCTCTGGTCGACGCAATTGCCGACAAGTTTTTCGTGCTGACAGTTCTGTTTGTCTTTACACTTTCAGACAGATTTGCAGTGTATTGGATTCCCCTCGTCCTGGCTCGCGACTTGCTGGTCGCGGCTACTGCCGGTTTTCTGGCTACCAGGGGGTTATGGGCAGAATTCAAAAATACCAGGTCACGCCCGACAGGTAAAATCGCCACAGGTGGTCAATTCATCCTGTTCGTTATCATTCTGGCAGCGCCGACACAAATACTTTCCGGTTTGATACTAGCCTCCACTTGCAGCATTGTTGCAGCTTTTGATTATGGCCTGCTCTTTTGTAAATTTCTCTCAACCAGACATTCGGCAACACCGAAGAACAATACAGCATAAAGTTACTTTACCTGCTTAAGCACTCAACCTTGATTGCAACCCTCTGTCCTGTTGCTACTCCCCGACAGCGGCACACATTCAGGAGCGGGCGATGTTTGAAACACTCAGGCTTGTTCTCTTTCTTCTCATCGTAAACGCCTTACCACCGCTGATCGCCCTCCTCTCAAAAGGTCGTTTTTCGCAACCTCTGGACTACGGCAAAACATGGTTGGACGGTAAAAGAATTTTCGGCAGAAATAAAACCATCCGCGGAATTCTGGCCGGCATTATTGGCGGCACCCTCCTCTTTCCTCTTCTTGGCCAGCCAATTTCAATCGCCTTTACAGCCGCGCTTCTGGCCATGCTCGGCGATCTCTCCTCCTCGTTCATCAAGCGAAGGATGGCCTTGCCAAGCGGCAGTGAGGTGGCTTTTCTCGATCAGCTGTTTGAATCACTGTTTCCAACAATCTACCTGGCCTCAGTGATACCATTCGGGTTCTTCAAAGCTGCCGCCATCCTGCTCCTGTTTGTTACAGTCGCCTATCTCAGTTCCCGTATCTGGTCCATTTTGACCGTTGCCGACATACCGGAAGATTATCCCCGTACAGTATCCTCCGCCGTTCGCTACAAGGAATGGAAATCATGCCACACGCCCTATGCCCGCTACCATGTCTGGTTCAACCTGACCAATATTCTCTCTGACCAGATCCTGTTGACATTCTTTTTTAAAGCGACAGGCCTGTATGGGCTTGGCGAAAAAAATGCCAGATCCCTCAGGATTGAGGAGAAAATCTATTTTTTCGAATCACTCCCTGAAGAGTTCAACGGTTTTAGAATCGCTTTTCTGACAGATCTTCATCTGGACGGAATGGAGGGAATAGCAGATCTCATAAAACAACAGCTCGATACCGTTGATTTCGATCTCCTCCTGATCGGTGGCGACATACGAATGAAAACGTATGGTTCAATACAACCAGCAATTACAGAACTTCAATCACTGATGGAGGCTGTTGACGCGCCATACGGGACCTTTGGCGTACTCGGCAATCACGATTGCCTGGAGATGCTCCCGGAGATGGAAGATGCCCGGGTAATCATGCTGGTCAACGACTCAGCGCCAATCACCAAAGGCGACTCCACCATCTGGATTGCCGGAGTCGATGACCCGCACTACTACAATCTGGCCGCCCCAGACAAGGCGGTGGAAAATATCCCCGATAATGGCTTTATCATCTTTCTCTCCCATTCCCCGGAACCCTATATACAAGCCTCGTTTACCGGCGCCAGACTCTTCCTGTGCGGTCACACCCATGGCGGCCAGATCTGCCTGAAAGAAGGAAAACCGATAATCACCAACAGCCGCGCTCCGCGATTCACTGCCAGTGGGCCCTGGCACTACCAGGGTATGCATGGATATACCAGCAGAGGTGTCGGTACATCAAGTATCCCTGTTCGCTTTAACTGCCCTGCCGAAATTGTGGTGATAACTCTGGACAAATCGACTTAGTCGTTGGATAACATAAGTTTTTTTGCCTTTGTGCTTCACTGCACATTTTCCTTAGCGTGTAGGCAAAGAAAGCTATGCAAAAGTCTATAAACGGGCTATTAACTCGTCATGCCCTTGCTGCAAATCAATACCAGCTGTCCGAAGAGTTCTCAACGGCCTTCCAGGTCGCCAGTTCTTCTCTTGGGTCACATAACCATCAACCGGCATTTCTCATTATCATGAAAATTCCGGGCTCATCTCTTTTCTAATACCGCCCATGGAACTCTTTGGATACCCAGCAGAAATCGTAATTTTTCTTTTCTTCATAGCTGCAATTGCAGGCATGATTGACACTCTGGCCGGGGGCGGCGGGCTTATTGCCTTACCTGCACTCATCATGAGTGGTGTGCCGCCTCTTTACGCCCTTGGAACCAACAAACTTCAAGGTTCTGTCGGTACGGCGACAGCGAGCCTCATGATGTTTCGTAAGCGCAGAGTCAACTGGCATGATGTCAAATGGCTGATGCTCTCCGCCCTTATCGGCTCAACCATGGGCACCATCGCCCTCCAGTTTATTAACACTGAAGTGCTTACCTTCGTGGTACCGATAGTACTATTCTGCATTGCCGTTTACTTCCTGATTTCGCCAACTCCAAGACAAGACAAGGGCGAGGCCAAGATATCGAACCGTCTTTACCGAAACTGTATTGTGCCGGCAATCGGTTGGTACGACGGCATGTTCGGCCCCGGAACCGGCTCCTTTTTTGCTATGGCAGGTGTATCTTTACGGGGTCACGGCCTGATAGACGCCACCGCCATAGCCAAAACACTCAATTTTTCGACAAACATCGCCTCTCTGATCGTATTTCTTTTCGCGGGAAAAGTCGTCTGGCTGCTGGGGGCCATCATGATGACAGGGCAGATGCTCGGAGCCTGGGCCGGCTCGCATATCCTTTTTAAAATCAATCCTGCCTACCTGCGCGTGCTGGTAGTCATCATGTGTACCGGTATGTTGTTGAAATACTTTTTCTCAGTATAGGCAAACCAGTATTTCGATCCCGTTCCCTTCACATATACACGGCTGGCACAACAGATCCCCTGAGCTGCCGGGATATGCCGGTTTGGAATAGTGTCTGGGCGGAACCCGAAAAGGTACGCCCTGCCTGGACTCCGATTAATCCACAAAACGCTGTCATCTCTTTCGCCTTAATGCTAATAAACTAGAACAGCTGCCTATTCTGGTTTATTTCAGCTATCCCCCGGCTATTATTGCGGTATTTTCCAACCACTCCTTTTCTTTCTCTAATTTTTTCCCCTTGACACCCAAGAGCTAAGGTGGTTATGTAACACGTATTGAGAAATCGTGTTACCTGTTTTTGTTTACGGAGTTGCGTTAGCAAAGGACCACTCGATATGACAACACAGTATGGTAGCAGTAACAATCTGGTTATCGATTCTTTCAGGGCTTCCGGCTACTCATGCCATGACCTGAATATCGCCTGTACAACAGACCTTTGGTCATCATTGCCGGCGATAACCTCCTTCTTTTTATTTCCCCCTTCCAACACCCCATAGTTTGCTATGCATATTTCAGAAGGTGTATTATCCGCTCCCGTTCTCATCACCGGTGGTGCCTTAACAGCAATCGGCACTGCAATCGGTCTGAAGTCTATAGACTACGACCGTGTCATGCCGGTGGCCATTCTTACGGCAACGTTCTTTGTCGCTTCATTGATCCATGTGCCTATCGGCCCCAGTAGCGTTCACCTGGTACTCAACGGCCTGCTTGGAATCCTGCTGGGCTGGGCCTGTTTTCCGGCAATCCTGATTGCTCTGTTATTACAGGCTGTCTTTTTTCAATTTGGGGGAATAACCGTAATTGGCGTCAACACCCTGAATATGGCAGCGTCTGCCCTGGCCTGCTACTACCTGGTCCGCCCCTGGCTTGCCCAACCTAAAACCCGAGCTGCGGCAGCCTTCATTGCCGGTTTTGGAGCCATTCTGCTTGCTGCCATTTTTATGGCGGCTTCCCTGGCCCTTGCGGATATAGGCTTTCTCCGTGCAGCTCAGCTCTCAATTGTCGCCAACCTGCCGGTAATGGTCATAGAAGGCTTCATCACCATGTTCACGGTAACCTTTATTGCCCGGGTCCACCCAGACATTCTCAAAGGATATAAATAATGAAAATGTTCAACTCTATAGCTACGCTGTCTCTGCTGCTCATTCTCATAGCCGGCACAGCGTTCGCCCATAAGGTACGGGTCTTTGCCTACGTTGAAGGAGATGACATTGTCGGAGAGACAGCCTTCAGCGGTGGCAAATCTGCCAAAAACGTAGCCGTCGAAGTGTATAACGATGCCGACAACGCCCTGATCAGCTCAACCACTACCGATGAGAAGGGAGAGTTTTCCCTGCCCATCCCAGATCTCGCCAGGGAACAAAGGCTTAACCTGAAGATTGTCGTCAATGGCGGAGATGGCCACAGAAACAGCTGGCTATTGAATGCAGATGAGTACCTGCCTGCACCTGAAACCAACGACAGTAATCAGGTAGCCCCACCTGCAGCGCAGACACCGGCAGAGGTCAGCCCTGCCGCAAAAGGTGTTCCTGGCCTGCCAGGTGCAGAAATCCGGCAGGCAATAGATGAAGAGACACTACGTCGTATTGTCGACGAGTCTGTAGAAAAACAGTTGAGACCTGTGAAGCATATGCTCGCTCAAACCAAGGAGAAGCAGATATCACTGCAGGATATCATAGGCGGCCTCGGCTATATTTTTGGTCTTGCCGGCGTCGCGGCATACTTCTCATCACGAAAAAAATCCGAGAAAGGAGAACATTAATGATCCGCAACATGATTGTCGCCGGTTGTGCTACCGGTATACTTTTATGCGGTGCCGGGCAAACCATGGCGCACTTCGGCATGGTTATTCCCTCTGAAAATATCGTCACCCAGCAAAAGAAAAATATCGACATCAACCTGTCTTTTTCCCACCCATTTGAACTGATCGGCATGGACATGGTGAAACCGACCCGTTTCTACGTGGTTGCTGAAGGTGAACAGACCGACCTGCTCAATTCCCTGCATGAGGCAGAGGTTATGGGCCACCAGAGCTGGGCAACCAACTTTAAAGTGAAGCGTCCCGGCGTGTATCACTTTGTCATGGAACCGCAACCATACTGGGAACCAGCCGAAGACCTCTCGATCATTCACTACACGAAAACCATTGTCGCCGCCTACGGAGATGATGAAGGCTGGGACGAACCAGTCGGTTTACCAACCGAGATTGTGCCGATGCTGAGACCGTTCGGCAATTATGCCGGTAACAGCTTCACGGGGCAGGTACTTATCGACGGCAAGGCCGCCGCCAATGCTGAGGTGGAGGTTGAGTTATATAACCGCGACGGCAAATACCAGGCACCAGGCGACTACCATGTAACCCAGGTAATCACCGCAGATGAAAACGGTGTCTTTTCCTTCACCTGCCCCAAACCGGGCTGGTGGGGCTTTTCAGCGTTATCAGAGGCCGACTACACAATCAAAAATCCAGAGGGTGAGGATAAAGGTGTCGAACTGGGCGCCGTTCTCTGGACCTACCTCAACGAATACCAATTACAGTGATATTCGAACAATTCAGTCAGGGTAATTCCCTGCTTCATAGAACAGACACCAGGGTCAAGCTGGTCAGCGCCACGGCGCTGACCCTGGTACTGGCACTGACAAAGAGCTACCAGGTCGCATCGTACGGCCTGGTGCTCGCCACGCTGCTGGTTTTCATGGCCAGGCTGAACCTCAAAAGTGTTTTACTGCGTCTGGCGGTGGTCAACAGTTTTACCATCTTTCTCTGGCTGACCCTGCCCCTGACCTATCCCGGCCAGGCTATTGCCACACTTGGGCCACTTGGTATCAGCGGTGCTGGAGTGCATATGGCTTTGCTCATCACCTTGAAGACCAATGGTATCGTCCTGCTCTGCATCGCCCTGCTTGCGACTTCAAACATCGCCGATATCGGCCACAGCCTGAACAGACTGCACTTTCCCGAAAAGCTTTGCCTGCTGCTGCTCTTTTCTTATCGTTATGTATTCCTCATTCATCAGGAATTTCAACGTCTGGTACGAGCCGCCCGCCTCCGTTGTTTCAGGCCCGCCACCAATATGCACACCTACCGTACCTATGGGTATCTTTTCGGCATGACCCTGGTGAACAGTTGGCATCGCGCCGAGCGGGTCAATCAGGCGATGACGCTGCGGGGATTCCATGGTAGATTTTACAGCTTGAATGAAAAGTCCTGTTCCAGATCAGATCTGGTCTTTGTAGTTGCTATGATCTTCGTCGCCGCCGGACTCGGCTCGTTTGAGCTGCTTGTGTTGTAGTTGCCAATCTTCCTCAAGGACACACCTGATATGAAACAACCGGCAATCCTCACCCTTCGGGATATAACTTTTTGCCATTCCATACAATCGACCCCGGTTCTTGACGACTTCAACATGGAGTTTCGCCAAGGGCAGCGGCTGGGCCTGATCGGGCCTAACGGTTGCGGCAAAACAACCCTGTTTCATATCATCATGGGTTTACACGAACCCACCTCGGGGTCAATTCTTTTTCGCGGTAAAGAACTCTCCGACAAAAAGGATTTCGATATTCTACGCAAAGAGATTGGCCTGCTCTTTCAGGATGCCGATGATCAGCTTTTTTCCCCGACTGTCCTCGAAGATATCGCCTTTGGCCCGCTCAACCTGGGTGCAACCCCGCAAGAGGCGAAGGATATCGCCGTCCGCACATTGAATAACCTCGGCCTCGATGATTTCGCCAATCGCATTACCCATCAGCTCTCCGGCGGTGAGAAAAAACTTGTCTCGCTGGCAACCATCCTCGCCATGGAGCCCAAGGCTGTTCTGCTTGATGAGCCGACCAACAATCTCGACCCCGCGACCCGCCACAAGCTTATCCACATTCTGCGAGACCTCGATGTCGCCTATATCATCATTTCACATGATTGGGATTTTCTCTCGGACACCTGCGACGACATCTACTCCATGCAGAACGGCAAGGTTACCGACTGCGGCAAAGCCCATCTGCATAACCACAGCCACGCCCACGCTCATGGTGAGCAGCCGCACCGCCATGGACATGGTCGTGCGTAAGCTGCTTTTCTTCTGTTTACCCGGATATGTTCTGAAAAAATTTATTCAACCAGTTCGATCTCAACTCTCCTGTTTAGGCTACGCCCATTTGTGGTATTATTTGAGGCCACAGGCACATTGCTGCCATAGCCTTTGACCATTATCTGTCCGGGATCAACTCCCCTGCCAAGGAAATAACTCCTCAGCATATTGGCTCTGGAAAGTGAAAGACGATAGTTGTAATTCAGAGAACCATGGGAATCTGTGTGGCCTGAGATCTTGATTGTCGCGCTGGGCCGCTGTTTTAAGTGGGCAACCAGAGCCTCTAGACCTGCCAAGTCACCAAAGTCAAAGTCGCTCGAATCATGATTGAACCGCAGTATCAGCACTCCCTGTGGTACTTCTGATGCAATATTTTTCATCCGGAACCGCACCATAGGTCGTTTTTTTGCTGTTGTCGAATCACCGCTTCTTGAGTTGTTAACCACTGCGGACAGGACCGCAACAGAGGTTAATGTATCCTGAGGCGAGTCGGCCCGACTCATCTGGCCTTGCTCTATCTCATTCAGCTCGGTCTCAGTAGTACTTGGCACACCATTCTCATCAACAGCCCCCCCTTCTTCGCTCTCCCCGATCAGGATTTCATCCGCTCCAATTGTGCTCTTTTCGCCCACAGGCTGATCTTCAACTTCTGCCACGCCCCCTGTAACTGGTTGTCTGGAATCTTCAGTCAGGTCTTCCGCCGCAACCTCGGTTGAGCCATCACCTTGGTCAGTTATAGTGCTCCCTATAACGTCTTGTGCTGATTGGTCACCTTCCGGTTCTGTCTCAAATCTTTTTAAATTATTGCCTGATTGGAGTTCGATCTCTATCGGTTCCTTGACCGGTTTGTCATGGAAATGCATTTCATTGTCTTGAGCTTCCACTACATTTGAACGTACTCTCGTTTCGGTTCCTTGCCTTTTGTCGCCCGGCTCACCTTCTGCCTTGTCGGCTCGCCTCTCGTCCGGTTTCAGCGTTGTCGTCTGTTCATCAACCATTTCTGTAATGTTTGGCCGCTCAGGCACCAGTTTCTCGGTCAACCACTTGTATCCTGTCAGGAAGGTTCCCGGTGCCAAAATATAGAAAATCATTAAACCACCAAACAGTATGGCCGCAGTGGTCATTATTCCTGATAGTAGACGATTGGCCTTCTCCTGCTTGAGATCAGTCCGAAGATCATCATTACCACTGGCATATTCAGCTGCTGGAGCAGAGGGTCCGGGGTTTGCCTTCCCCCCCTCGTCTCTGGCAACAGCTACCGCGGCGACTGCCGGCTTAGTCCGTCTGGGCTGGATGGCAGGAGGAATCGGTCGAGGCGGCGGCACTGCTTTTCTGGTATATTGCGGGATTTTCAAATCATGGGCACAGATCCGCACCATGTCCGCGTCAATAACACGCCTCTCCTTCACATAACCGTTGAGCAGGCAGTGATCGCAGATGATATTTATCCGCCTGGGAAAGCCACCTGAGTAGGCGTGGATTTCGCGCACAGCCCTATCGTTAAACAATCGCTCAGTCGTGCCGGCAATTTTCAACCTGTGAACTATATACCTGCCGACCTCCACCTCCGAGAGCGGATTGAGGTGATAATTGAGGGTAAGACGCTGGGCCACGGCCCTGTTCTCAGTCTGCTCCAGCACCTGATTAAACTCATCCTGGCCAATAAAAAAAATATTGAGAAGATTGTTTCCGTCCTTCTGAATGTTTGACAGGAGTCGAATCTCTTCCAGCAGATCCTGGGTAAGGAGCTGCGCCTCATCAATAAGCAGCAGCACTTTTTTATTTTCCGCGTAAGCAATCTCCAGTAGATCACTGAAATACATCAAAAAGCGACCCTTACTCTTAAATTCCTTCTTTATGTTGAATGCCCGGGCTACATAATTAAAGAAATCGTTCAACTCCAACCTCGGATCAGGAACAAAGGCATGCAACACATCTGCACTCAGATTCCTGATCAAGGTGTTGATAAGAGTGGTTTTTCCTGTCCCGACATCTCCTGTCAGCAACATAAACCCCTTATTATCGAGCACTCCATAGGTCAGGGTTGCCAACGCCTCTCTATGCTTTTCGCCCAGCCAGATAAATTTAGGGTCCGATGATATCTGAAACGGCTTCGACTCCAACCCATAGTAGGAAAGATACATTTGTCGTTCACCTGAGTGTTATTTAAGTACAACATATTGAGAAATTTCTTTGCAACGTATGCTGAACAGACACGATCCATGCTTTATAACAAAGCAAATCTACATCGATTCCATTGAATATTTGACAAACTGATCCGAAAGCCTCTCTAACACATTATCTACCCTGGAATATCATTGCAACAGTTTGATAGAAAGAGAGATTTATCTTAACTTTTCATATCAGACCTGCACTCCGCTGCAACGCACCTCCATGCTTCAGACATTTTTGTTCCTCGCCTACATAAATGTCTATCATCATACATCATCCTACTCATCACAGAAATTCTTCACACCTCCCAGATCCCCTCGATATCCCTCTGTATTTACGATCTTTGAACATTCTCTCCGACAACTGGCACAGTGGTTGCTCTTCTCACTGCAAAGTCAGTGAACGTAACCATGCGAAGAGACCGAAAGGAAACACTATGGAACCATTACATATACTTAAAGAGCGAAAAGCCCAGATCCACCGCAAAGGCGATGCACCTTTTGCCCTTGAATGCAACAAGGATAGCCTCGCAGGTGCAGTAAGCCAGCGGGCCTGCGTCTTTTGTGGTTCGCGGGTCGTGCTCTACCCCATTGCCGATGCAGTTCACCTGGTACACGGGCCAATCGGATGTGCTGTCTATACCTGGGATATACGAGGCGCACTTTCTTCAGGCCCCGAGCTGCACCGGCTCTCTTTTTCCACTGATCTTCAGGAGATGGATGTGATTTTTGGTGGTGAGCCGAAATTGTACAAGGCACTCATTGAGCTTATCGACCGGCATCAGCCGAAAGCCGCTTTCGTCTACTCCACATGCATTGTCGGCCTCATCGGCGACGACCTCCAGGCGGTCTGCAAACGTGTTGAAAAAGAAAAAGGAATCCCCGTACTGCCTGTCATGTCCGAAGGATTTAAGGGCAACAAAAGAGCGGGCTACAAAGCCGCCTGCAACGCCATGGAAAAACTGGTCGGCACCGGTGACACAAGTGGTATTTCCAAACACAGTATCAATATTCTCGGCGACTTCAACCTGGCTGGCGAAATCTGGCTTATCCGCGACTATTACCAGCGTATCGGTATCGAAGTGGTCGCCAATATTACCGGCGACGGCCGAATCGACGATATCAAACGGAGCCACGGTGCCTCACTCAACGTCGTCCAGTGTTCCGGTGCCACCATGGATCTGGCCAACATGATGGAAGAACGGTTCAACATCCCCAACATCCGCGTTTCCTACTTCGGCGTCGAAGATATGGCCGAATCC
This sequence comes from Desulfosediminicola sp., assembly GCF_048381775.1. NCBI lineage: Bacteria > Pseudomonadati > Thermodesulfobacteriota > Desulfobulbia > Desulfobulbales > Desulfocapsaceae > Desulfosediminicola > Desulfosediminicola sp. The sequence continues at coordinate 466,778 of NZ_JBLXGE010000002.1, forward strand.
CTTTACGAGGTCGCCCGCTACTTTGATGATGCGGAGATGATGGAAAAGGCCCGCATACTGGTTCGTGATGAACTGGAAACTTTGCTTCCCGAACTCCAGCAATATAAAGCCGCTCTCACCGGCAAGCGTGCTGCCATCTATGTGGGAGGTGCCTTCAAGGCCTTCTCCCTGGTCAAAGCTTTCCGCCTGCTGGGTATGGATGTGGTCATGGTCGGCTCCCAGACTGGTACTGCCGAAGACTATGAAGAGCTTCAGGAAATTACCGATGAGGGAACCATCATCATCGATGACGCCAACCCGCTGGAGCTCTCAGCCTTCATCCGCGAAAAGGATGTGGACATCTTTGTTGGCGGCGTCAAGGAACGCCCCATCGCCTACAAGCTCGGTGTGGCCTTTTGCGATCACAACCACGAGCGCAAGGAGTTGCTGGCCGGTTTCAGCGGCATGCTCAACTTCGCCAAAGAAGTATACAGCTCGGTTATGAGCCCCGTGTGGCAGTTCGTTCCCAGAAGAGCAGAGGAGGAAATCTCATGAGCAAGATGCCTAATTACATATCGACCACCAACGCCTGCAAACTCTGCAAACCACTTGGTGCTTCACTCGCCTTCAGGGGTATTGAGGGGGCGGTCCCCTTCCTGCATGGTTCGCAGGGCTGCGCCACCTACATGCGACGATACATTATCAGCCATTTCAATGAACCGATAGATATCGCCTCTTCTTCTCTTGGTGAGAAACATGCGATTTACGGTGGCTCAGCCAACCTGAAGCTGGGCTTGAAAAATGTCACAGCGAAATACTCCCCGGAGCTGATTGGCGTGGCAACCACCTGTCTGACCGAAACTATCGGTGATGATGTACAGATGATTATTCAGGAGTACAGGGACGAATTTCAAAGCGGTGCCGGTGAACCACTCATCGTCTCGGTCTCTACCCCGAGTTACTCAGGTTCGCACATGGAAGGATTCCATGCCGCCACCAAAGCAGTGGTTGAGCAGTTAAGCAGTGGAGGTGAACGGAACACCACCATCAACATCCTGCCGGGATTCATTTCAGCCGCCGATCTCAGATATCTCAAAGAGCTGGTCAGCGACTTTGATCTCAGCGCCACCATTCTCCCTGATTACTCTGAGACTCTCGATGGTGAAGCGCTTAACGAATATCCCCTTATTCCCAAGGGCGGTACCCCCTTATCCGCTATTGCCAGGATGGGGTGTTCGAAAAAAACTCTTGAGTGCGGGCGAACCCTGCCCGACTCAACCGCCGGGACAAGTTTAAAAGTGAACCATCAGGTGCCCTTGACCCGACTGGGCCTCCCTATCGGTATCCGCGAGACTGATACCTTTATGTCTGCTCTTGCCGAGGCAAGTGGCAATCCTGTTCCTGAAAAATATGCCACAGCCAGAGGACGTCTGGTCGACGCTCTGGTCGACGGCCATAAATACATCTTCGGTAAACGGGCCATCGTTTACGGAGAGGAAGATATGGTGGTCGGCATTACCGCTTTACTGGCCGAAATCGGTGTCCACCCGGTGCTCTGTGCTTCCGGCGGCAAAAGCGGCAAGTTTAAAAACAGCATCGAAGCAGTGCTGGAAGGGCTCAACTGCGAGCTGCCTGAGGTTCATGAAAATGTCGACTTCTTCGACATAGAGGAGCGCGCGACAGAACTCAAGGCAGACATGCTGGTTGGTCACTCCAAAGGCTACACCTTTTCCAGAAAAGCCAATATCCCTCTTATCCGCGTTGGTTTTCCAATTCACGACCGCGTGGGAGGACAACGGCTACTGCACATTGGTTACCACGGAGCCCAGCAACTGTTTGACACCATCACCAACACCATGATCGCCAAAAAGCAGGACGACTCCGACGTTGGCTACAGCTACATGTAGAGCACAGGAAATTATCGACTCAAGCAATATTCAATATCGCTTCAATACCGTTACATATTGCGACAACAGAGGCTCACAACTCCGGTCAGCCTCACTGATAAAAGGCCAATACCATGAAAGAACTCAACACCAGGGAGTATCATCGTCATCCATGTTTCAACCCTGAGGCAAAGGGCAAATACGGCCGTGTGCATCTGCCGGTGGCCCCGAAATGCAACATTAAATGCAACTTTTGTGATCGTAAATATGATTGCGTCAATGAGTCCCGGCCAGGCGTCACCTCTTCCATACTCAGCCCCGCTCAGGCCAAAAGATACATGCACAAAGTGCTGGAAAAAGAACCTCGAATCAGTGTAGCGGGTATTGCCGGGCCTGGAGATCCATTCGCGAACCCGGAAGCCACAATGACCACTTTACGTATGATTCGTGATGACTTCCCTGACACCCTGCTCTGTCTCTCCTCAAACGGAATGGGTATTGGCCCGTATATCGACGAAATTGCCAGGCTTAATGTCAGCCACGTAACGATAACAGTCTGTGCGGTTGACCCTGTGATTGGCAGTCAAATCTACAACTGGGTGAGCGACAACAATATCATTTACCGTGGCTTGCAGGCTGCGGAATTGCTCCTTAAACGACAGCTTTCCGCAATTCGCAGACTCAAGGAACATGGTTTGACCGTGAAAATCAACTGCATTGTCATACCCGGCGTAAACGACCATCACATAGAAGAGATCGCCGTGAAAATGAAAGAACTCGGGGCTGATCTTTTCAACTGCATGGCACTGTTTCCCAACGTCAATACGCCATTTGGTCATCTGGAACAACCCAGCAAAAAAGTGATGGAGGAGTTGCGCGCCACCGCCGAACAATACCTGCCACAGATGCGACACTGCACCCGTTGCCGGGCTGATGCCGTTGGCCTGCTTGGTGAGGATCGCACCGAAGAGTTCAGAAGTTGCCTAAGTGATTGCTCGAGCCATAAAACCACCAAGGCTGAAGAACGACCGTATATCGCAGTGGCAAGTCAGGAAGGAATACTGGTCAACCAGCATCTGGGAGAAGCCACCACTTTTCAGATTTGGGCCAGATCAGGCGGCACGCTCAAACAGATCGACGATCGGAAAGCCCCGACAACCGGCGGAGGCATCCGGCGGTGGCACCAGTTGGCAAAAGTACTGGGTGATTGCCAGGCTGTGTTGATCAGCGGCATAGGGGTGACCCCTGCTGATATTCTGACAAAAGCCGGCATTACGCCTGTTGAGGCTGCAGGCTTTATCGAAGAAGCGCTTCACACCGTCTTCGATGGCGGCAAGACTGAAGGTCTGAAAGGCCGCCGTAAATCATGTGCCTCAGGCGAATGCCTCGGCTCGGGTACAGGTTGCGGTTAAGCCGGAGAGTTACCAGACACACCATGATCTCAAGCTGTGTTTATTTTTTGAAGTAGCAGATCTATTACCTTCTCCTGCGGCACAACTCCCAGGTCTCTCATTCTGCCAAGAGAACCTGGTTCGAATTTCTCATGAGCATTTTGTCGAAATCAGAAGATAGTATGAGTTTTTCAGGCATTGCTGAAATCCGCCCCTCTTTTCTTCAAAATGCTCACCGAAGGTCAGTCCATCCAGTGTCATCTTCTACAGTATTTCGGCAGTAAACATAGTCCACTATGGTTTACTGCCAAAAACTTCGAACCCGACACTGCCTGAACTGATGAGAAGTTCGAACTGGAGCTGCCGCATTTCCATAAAAAATCCCCCGGAGCCTGAAAACTCCGGGGGATTTTTTTTAAATACCTTCTGCTACGATAGTGCTCTAAGCAGCTTACTGCATGTTGCTGGTGAACTGAGCTCGTCTGTTTCTGGCACGCCCTTCCGCGGTGTCATTCGGATAGGCAGGCTGTGTCTCACCATAACCAACAGAATCAAGGCTGGCCGGGTCAATTCCAACATTCTGTATCAGGTAGTTCATAACTGAATTAGCACGTCTTTCAGAAAGACCCTGATTGTAGGTCTCGGCACCGATGCTATCGGTATGACCTTCGACCGTGAGTTTCAGGCCCGGATTGAGATCGAAAATACGCTTAGTATCGTCCAATACTGAGAAGTACTCAGGCTTGATGTCATACTTATCAAAATCAAACAGCAGGTCGTTACCAAACTCCCAGCATCCTCTCTCGTTGACCTGCACACCTTTTGGCGTATTCGGACAGTCATCCCGAATATCAGGGACCCCATCACCATCACTGTCGATCAGGGTGTATGCTGAAAGGATATTCTGCCAGGCCCAACCATCGTAAGCTATGCTCACGCTATCTCCAAAAATCACCTCGTCACCAACAACCCTCGCATAGGACGGCACTTCAAGTATTTCACGAGCATTCTCAGGAAGCAACTCAAGACCATAGGCTGTGAAAATATTGTGATAGTATGTTGGCGGATAGGCGATATTATCATCATTGAAGACAGCCTCTCCGTCACCTACTTTCGCATAGGTTTTGGGAACCATACCTGCGTACTCAGGCATCAACTCAATGCCATACGCTTCCATGATCTGATTGAACTTATACGATGGATAAGCGGTGGACTCGTTCTCGAAGGTTACTGTTGCATCCTCCGGCATCTCAATAGCCATGGCAGGTGTACTGAGAGCCAGAGCTGCCAGTGAAACAAATAGTGTTTTTTTCAGCATACTGTTCTCCTCAATTCGTTTATTACGTTTTCAACCAGCAGATATTCAGGCATCCCAGATGGTGATCGAACCCTGAACTTAGAGCCCATTGCATCGCAGGGACCCGGTTTCAGCGCCAAGCGCAGACTCGCAGGCTGATTTCAAAACAGACCAGCAAACGCCAGGTCAACTGCAACACGCTGCCCTCATAACAATCCAGCACAGAGATCTAGAGGACAGAAGTTCAATCGAAATCAGACCAACATAACTTTTCACCCCAACAAACTTGCTTTTCGGAGCCGCAACACTCGACTCGCCGTAACCTGTTGATATTCACAGGAATGAACAAAATGAGCATTGCGTGTGTTAGGTAACGATAATCAATTACACTCCACAATCAAGGAGCTTTTCACAAACATTTCAGTTGCTTCTGAGCCTTTCCTAACACTATAAAATACTGATAATCTGATATTTATTTGTATTATTGAGAGCCCCGGAGCTATTGGGGGCAAAAAAAATAAATTATGGGGTTCTTCATTAGCACATATTGAATCAGCAGATTGCCAGACATGGACAAAGAAATACCGTTTATCTGCTTAGTCACACTTGAAACTCAATCAAAATCTTATAATCTTCTCACTTCAATCCTAACACACGAAGAGCCTATGAATCCAAATGTTTTTGCAGGAGGCTGCTGGCAGCCAACTCTCTCTCCGGATGTTATTTCCCCACTATTTGCGGCAGAGGTAACCGGAAAATTTCAATTTTCCCTCCTGACTTGTGAATAGCGCCCCCCTCAAAATCTCCCTGCCACCACTGCGTGTCATAAGTATTTTTTTCCAGAACCATCCGACAACCGCATTCCCCCGCCAACTCAGGCACAGCACCTGCCGGCCCAGACCACTCCATGCCTATCTATTCTTTTTTCCGATGCTTTTTTCAATATTATTTGTTTTAATGGCTAGTGACATATTCATCCCCAAAAGGTCATTCTTTTTGCTTTCAGGCTTTGCCAGACTATTTCGTATCGCCACACAGCTTTACACGCACCAATCTTGTCCATGTCGAAATACAGATATACCCCTGCTTCAAAGTAGCGCTTAAGGAATCCATACCACTGAATCTGCCCAGTCAGATTTAACCGGAGTTCGGCAGCTATCCGCGCATGCCCGGAACACTCCTTTTCTTCAACAGGCAACAGAAATTGTAATTCGCTCGGATAAAGCATTCCCATACTCCTCAAAACTTACACAGGAGGCTCTTCAGAATGATTTTTTCCAACAGGATTTCAAGAAGATGGAGCCAGACCATCGTTCTGGCTGCGGTAATGCTGATTGCTCCCAATCTATGGGCTGGTCGTCTTGGTCCGCATCTTGAGAGAGTGATCGAAACCGAAGGTGCCCGCTTTGCCGGCGGTAAATTTGCCTCCACATTCACCCGTACAATAGACGGCAAAAAAGAAGGCTTTGCCCATGTCTTCATTGATGCCGATATTGCCTCGTTAAAAAACCTAGAAGCTCTGGGGGCCGAGATCAACACGGTGACTTCAAGCGGTGTTATGACCGCTGTAGTCCCTGTCAACAAGCTTCGGGCCATAGCCGCAGTGGCCGGTGTTCACAAAGTCACTGCAGGACAACCCGTAAAGAAGATGATGGATGTGAGCGCCACCGCAACAGGCGTCAATCTACCTGACACGAGTTACCCCCGTTCCGGGGATTCAGGAACCGGCGCGATCGTTGGTGTCATTGACACCGGGATTGATATTGAGCACCCTGATTTCATAGATGCGTATGGCGATACCAGGATAATTGCCGTATGGGACCATACCCTGGACTCTACCGATGTAACCCAGACAGTTTCTCCTCCGGCAGGCTTCAGCTATGGAACAGAATGGACTTCACCATTGATCAACGGGGGTTACACCACCTGCGCGCACCGCGACAATGACGGCCACGGTACCCATGTGGCGGGTACGGCCGCTGGTAACGGCGGTGCTCCCAGTTATGCCGGGCCGTATACAGGCCTTGCCCCTGACGCCGAACTGCTGATCGTAAAATTCGACTTTGATAACGAGAAAAACCGCAACTCAGACACCGCCGTGGTCGACGCCATCAACTGGATTTTTGAGAAAGCTGCCGCAGCCGGCAAGCCATGCGTCATTAACATGAGTATGGGCAGCGACTATGGCCCTCACGATGGTACCACCGCTGAAGAGCGTGGTCTTGATGATCTCACCGGTCCCGGCAAGATTGTCTGTATAAGTGCTGGAAACGCAGGAAGTAGCTGGGAAGGCCCCTCTTTCGATACCCATGGCGGCCCAATTCATGGCTCGGGCAATGTCCAGACCAGCCATGACATCGTCATTTCCACCAACAGTAATTATACACCCACTTCGGCTGACGACTACGCCTTCTTTGACATCTGGTATCCAGGCGATGTCACAACCTACGTCCAGATTACCAGTCCGAGCGGTGTTACCTACCCGCAAAGCTACACCGGCAGTAACAAAACCCTGTGGTACACCGATGGCAAATCCGGTGGTTTCGCCACTCCGGAAGGAACGGTTTATGTGGAGAATATCTCCGGTGCAAACTCCTTCTGGGAAGCAGAAAACGGTGACAACAACATCTATATCGAAATTTCTGATTTCAGTGGCGTCAATCCCGCCTCCGGTACCTGGGTCGTCAACATCTACTCCACCGCAAGCGGCGATGTAACCTACCATGGCTGGCAGGGTTTCAGCGACAGCCTGAAACATTCCTTCGTCTGGTATGACAGCGGCAGCGCTTCCCATGTGATCGGAGACGTCACCGATCCCGACCTGGCCGACAATTCCATGACTATCGGTAAGCCCGCCACGGCAATTTCGGCTATCTCCATCGGCGCATACCAGACAAAAGCCACCTGGCCGGGACGACTCTATGATGACTGTGAAGATCCATCGTCTGCATATTCATATATAGACATGGATTACGCTACCCCGCCAATCACCTATTACAACGACTTCCACCTCCAGGACATCGCCTATTTTTCCAGTCGAGGTCCAAGTCGTGATGGCCGCAGTCAGCCATTTATCTCTGCCCCCGGTGTGGGCATTGTGGCCTCCCTGTCCCAGGTAAACCATGCCATACCGGGTTACAACTATTTTCGATGCATGAACCGTGTTGAGTACGGTGGCTACTATACCACCCTGCAAGGGACGAGTATGTCCTGCCCCCATGCGACAGGTTCAGTTGCTGTCCTGTTGGGCGCAGCCTCAGATCTGGGAATTACCCCGGCACCGGCAGACATGAAAGAAACTCTGCGCCAGGGCGCCCGCACCGACAGCTATACACACCCCGCTGCCACTGATCCAACTGAAGCCAACGACGATTGGGGTTACGGAAAAATAGATGTGACTACCTCTCTCGACTATCTGGGTACAACTCCTTCAGATCCGCCCCCCGCTCTTGACACAGTTGTGCCGGACAGTGCCGGCTGGCGTGACACCGTTACCGTGACCCTGTCCGGTTCCGGTTTTCAAACTGGAACCACTGTCGACTTTGGGGCGCTTATTACTGTTAATTCCGTAACAGTGGTCTCTGAAAGCGAAATAATCTGTTCAATCAGTGTAGTACACAAGGCCGTTATCGGCCCCCGTGATGTTACCGTCATCAATCCTGACGGCCAGAGCGCTACGCTGGTCGGAGGATTCACGGTAGTCAAGTAAGATAGTCCTCTCCGAGGCCCCTCCTGGCGTACCATCTCCTCCCAGATGGTGCGCCGCTTTTTCCCCACTTCAGCTCCTCCTCACCCGCAGACTCCATAAATCAAAGAAAAAACGTGATTTTTCTACGACCACTCACCAGATTCTGACATATTAACGTCGTTATATGGTAAAATATAACGACAGCGTAAGATACATATTCCGCCCCCTATTCTCTATCTCCCTGAATAGTTCCTGCATTTCATGGGGAGTTAAGCTTTCAAAACGATGACGTAACAATGCAGCTGTTCACTTCACGGGTGGTTTTATACCCCGAATAATTATGGAGAGTGAGTTATGGCAGAAAATATCTACTGGGCCGACACCTATGTTCAAAAGATCTGCAGTTCAGCCCAGGCAATTCGGAAAATACGGCATGGCCAGCGTATATTCATAGGCTCTGCCTGTGGCGAACCCCAGGAACTTGTCCGGGCCCTCGCCCATTGTTCAAAAGAGTTCAGCGGACTTGAGATTGTCAGAATGATGAGCATGGAAACCTCATCACTTATCGATATCGCCGACCAGACCCATGATGCCAGCCTGAACATCCGCTCCATATACCTGGGGTCTACCAGCAGCGAATCACTCTCCCGGAATAAACGCTTTATCACACCGATGAATATGTCCGAAGTGCCCTCACTCTTTACCAGCCGCAGGATGCCGGTGAACGTAGCCATGATCCAGGTTTCCCCCCCGGATGATTTCGGCTGGATGAGTCTCGGCATCTCTGTCGATGTCACCTACGCCGCGACACTGGCTGCCGATTTCGTCATAGCACAGGTCAACGACAGAATGCCCAGGGTTATGGGCCACAGTTTTATCCATGTCAACCAGGTCGATGTTGTTGTCGAACATAACGAAGAGCTGCTGACCATAGCACCAATTGAACAATCTGAAACAGCCGCCCGTATAGGCAAACAACTTTCCAGATTAATAGAAGACGGCTCCACCCTGCAGGTTGGACTCGACGCTGCCTCCCAGGCCACGGTGCAGGCACTGGAGGGGAAAAATGACCTCGGCTTTCACTCCCAGTACCTCACCGAAGACGTAATGCATCTCTATTCGCAGGGGGTGATCACTAACCGCTGCAAAGGATACAACGACGGCAAGCTGGTTGCTTCAGCCGCCCTTGGAAGCTCCAACCTCTACGAATTTCTCCACGACAACCCCGGTATAGAGTTCTACCCCTCCGATTACGTGAACGACCCATTCACCATCGCGCGCCACAACCGGATGGTCACCATGAACCGGGCCCGTGCTATTGATCTTACCGGGCAGGTTCTGGCCGAAGCCATGGCCCACACACTCTATGCCGGAGTGAGCGGTATACCTGATTTCGTGCGGGGAGCCCGCGGCTCCAAGGGTGGAAAATCGATTATCTTTTTACCTTCAACCATCAACAACGGTTCAATGTCGGCAATCACCCCATCCGTAGCGGGCGAAGCCGTGGTGGTACCGCGCGGAGATGTACATTTTGTGGCAACCGAATTCGGCGTCATCAACCTCTTCGGTAAAAGTCTGCAGGAACGGGCCATGGCACTGATCAGTATTTCTCACCCTGATTTTCGCGATGAACTGCTCGACTCAGCCAAAGAAGTCGGTCTGGTTGCGCGTGACCGCAAACTGGGAACAGCCGGAAAAGCTGTTTACCCCGTCCAGTTAGAGGATTTTGTTTATCGGGATAATCTCAAGATAACCATCCGTCCTGCCAAGCCGGTGGACGAACGAAGGATTCAGGAGCACTACTATGGCCTTGACAAAGATGATGTCGTACGCAGATTTTTTCACGAAAAAACAAGTTTTATCCGTTCCGATGTGGAAACTAAATCGCAAATTGATTATATCAGAGAACTCACGCTTATTGCCCTTGTCGGTGAAGCGGGTTTTGAGAATGTCATTGCCATTGGTGAATACCTCCTCGAAGCTGAAACCAACATGGCGGAAGTAGCTTTCTCCGTCAACACCCAATATCAGGGACTCGGCCTGGGTAAAGCACTGCTGAAGAAGATCTCAGTGGCAGCACGTGATAACGGAATTGCAGGACTTGTTGCCTATACGGTGCCGACCAACAAGGCAATGGTGAACCTGTTTAAATCACTTCCTTATAAGGTTGTGACATATTTTGAAGATGATGGTCTCAAATTGACCTGCAAGTTCGATGAGCTCAAGGAAGGACTCGAGTAGGACCCACCATAACATATTAATGATGCAGGATATGTCGCAACTATCCTCATCCTGGTAGATTAGCTGTAGAGGGTATCATGGCAAACAATCTGTATGTGGCTGCAACTGAGCCACGAAGTGGCAAATCAGCCATTACGTTGGGGCTGATGGAGCTGCTTAGCCGCAACATCAAAAAAGTAGCATTTTTCAAACCGCTTGTCCTGGTTGAAGACAGAAACAGAGAACGGGACAACACCATTAACCTTATCAAGAGTCAGTTCAATCTCTGTTTTGATTACGAGGAGATGTGCGCCTACACTTTGAATGAAGCCAGTCAACTCATTTCCCTCGGTAAGCAGGCGGAACTGATGGATGGCATCATGGCCAAGTATAACGCCCTGGCCGCCAAAGCTGACTTCATTCTCTGCGAAGGTGCCGAGTTTGAGGGCGCCTCAGCTTCTTTTGACTTCGACATCAACGTCGATATCGCCAACAATCTGGGTTGTCCGGTCATTCTCGTCGCAAACGGTAAGATGAAGAGTCCGGATGACGTTGTTCGCTCCATCAAGGTCTATCATGAGTCCCTTGAAGAGCGCAGCTGCGATATTCTTGCTACCATTGCCAACCGCGTCGATCCGAGTTATGTCGAGCAGGTGCAGGAGTTGATGAAGGTCAAGGTTGCACGTGGTCTCACTTACGCTATTCCCAACGACGAGAACCTCGGTAATCCCTCAGTCGGCGAAGTTGCCCGCCTGCTCAATGCCGAAATCCTCTATGGTGGTGAAAACCTTACCCGCCACGTCCGCAGCTTTACCATCGCCGCCATGCAGCTCAGGAATCTGCTGGAGCGTATCGACTACGGCACCCTGATTATCACCCCGGGTGACCGCTCTGACGTGGTTCTTGCCTGTCTGGCCGCAGTACACTCCATGTCCATGCCCAACATCTCGGGCATCATGTTGACTGGCGGACTGGTCCCGGAAGAGGCTGTTCAGAATGTGATCGAAGGGTTCCAGGACACAGTGCCAATCATCTCCGTCAATGAGAACACCTACGAAGCAGCCATCAGGGTTGAGCACATCCACGCTGCGATCACTCCGGACAACACCCGCAAGATCACCCAGGCCCTCGCCGTGTTTGAGCGCCATATCGACATGGATGAGTTGAGCGACAAGATCATCAAGACCAAGACCACCATCGTCACTCCGAAGATGTTCGAGTCCCAGTTGCTGCAGCGTGCAAAATCTGATAAGCAGCACATCGTTTTGCCTGAAGGTGAGTCCGACCGTATCCTCCAGGCCGCTGAGATTCTGCTGCGCCGCGAAGTGGTTGACCTGACCCTCCTCGGTAACGAAGACAAGATCAAGGAACGCATCAGCAGCCTTGGTCTTCACCTCGACAATGCCCAAATCATTGAGCCTGCCAAGTCACCGCACTTCGAGGACTATGTCCAGACCTACTATGAGTTACGCAAGAGCAAAGGTGTAACCCTCGACAATGCCCGCGATATCATGGATGACCTCAACTACTACGGTTCCATGATGATTTATAAAGGGCACTGCGATGGCATGGTTTCCGGCGCTGAACACACCACCGCCGACACCATTCGCCCCGCTTTCCAGTTTATTAAGACCAAGCCGGACTGTCCCATTGTCTCCAGTGTTTTCCTGATGTGCCTCAACGACAGGGTACTGGCGTATGGTGACTGTGCGGTCAACCCCAACCCAACCGCAGAAGAGCTTGCCGAAATCGCCATCTCTTCTGCCCAGACCGCTGCCATCTTTGGTATCGATCCGTTGGTGGCGATGCTCTCCTACTCTTCCGGAAAATCCGGAAAAGGTGAGCAGGTTGAAAAAGTGCGGCGCGCCACCGAGATTGCCCAGGAACGCGCCAAGACTGCTTTCCCCGGACTTGAGATCGAAGGGCCGATCCAGTATGACGCTGCTGTCGATCCGCAAGTCGGTAAAGCGAAAATGCCTGACAGCAAAGTTGCCGGTAAAGCCACTGTTTTCGTATTTCCGGATCTCAACACCGGTAACAACACCTACAAGGCTGTTCAGCGTTCCGCCAATGCGGTAGCCGTTGGTCCAATCCTGCAGGGGCTGAAAAAACCAGTCAACGACCTGAGTCGTGGCTGTCTGGTACCGGATATCGTCAATACTGTGGCGATTACCGCAGTGCAGGCCCAGGCCGAAAAAAAACAAATAAGCGGCAAGTAATAAAATCCGATTACCAATAAAACTCCGCTTCACGAAGTGAGGCGTGAGGAGTAAGGGGGATAGGGCTAACAGCTTAAAACCAAAACCATCCTATCATCCCGATATGCGAACCAAAAAAAGGGGCTTTCCTGTTTCAGGAAAGCCCCTTTTTTTGGCCAAGTCAGCCCTCAACATCCAACATCCAACTCGCCGTCACACCCCTGTTTCTATATCAGAAATTGTCGACCGGGCAACCTCCCTAACCGCTTTCTCAGCAAATGCCTGGGCCAGATTATTATCAATCACATAAATACAGATCTCTTTCGCACCCTGGCGTGAGTATTTGTATTTTCTGGTGAGGTTCTCAATCATGTAGGTAACGTCTTCCTGGATCTTGGTGTCGTAGGTTCTGAAGGAATCTGAATCAAAATCCCGAATTGCCATCCGGAAGTTCTCGTTTTGCAGGAAGGGCACCAGCACCTTCTCCTTGAGATTATGGACGTATCGTCCGTAGAGATGGATGAAGAGTGAAGTCTGGGTTATATCCAACTCATCACGAAGAATCTCCTGGGTCAGGGCTGAAGTCGTGTACGCCTTCTGGACATTATTCCTGAAAGCGTTGGCCTCACTCTCGGTTACCAGCAATCGTGCCTCGACCCTCCTGAAAAAATCGGCCGTAATCTCTATAAAGTCTCCAGTATAGGTGCATCTTTCGCTGGCACCCTGCTCAAAATTAACAGCGAACATATAATTCTGAATATCGCGGGAGATCTGCTCTTCGTTGTAGTAGTAGAGCGCCTCTTTTACCTCCTGCAACACAGTGTAATTGTACATCCTGAGCAGGGAATCAAGAAAACCTTCGGGCAGTAGCTCTTTGTCCTGCTTACAATACTCACGGAAGAATGTGCCCAACATGGACATATCTATCATCTTGTCGTCACGGGCAAACCTGGTGTAAAACTCATTGAACATCCGTATCGAATCACGCCCGGAAAGCCCTATCCAGCCATCATTTTCAGATTCAGCGATAACCTTCTTTCTTCTCTTGGCCGTGAACTTTTCAACATCATTGGCTTCAAGCCATTTCGGAATATTGCCGGTGAAGATTTCCATCTTCAGCAGCAGCAAATCCTTGTCACAGAACAGTTCATACTTCTCGGGATCACCGATCCACTCGAGCAGCGCTTCCGATTGGCAGCGCAACCTCGTTGCTATAATTACCCGGGCAAAGTTATGCAGCACCCTGGGCAGAAAACTCTTTTCGATTGCTTTGCCAAAGATCTCCAGGTAAATCTGCACCTCGGTTTTGAGGTCGAGAATATACGGGATTTTTATGTATTCGATACGATCAGAAAACGCCTGCAGGTCGTCCAGAATTCTCCGGTCTTCCGGATTCATCAGGGCAAAAAGCAGTGAGTTTACCCGCTCTTCCAGATCCTCAACCTTATGGATACCGTCACTGATGATATTGTGCAGTTCCATCAACCGATCCGTGTTATGGGACTTCACATCCATCAGGGCGTATATGCCGTTGTTGGTCTTGGCATACCGTGAATAGAGGTACGCTACCTGCTGGGAGCCTGCAAAAAGAGCGTTGAGGTTTTTCTGGATCACATCATTGTGGATCACATTATGCCTGAGCGGTTTATCACCAGGATTAAAAACCGAAATACCCTCTCCCAACCTCCTTCGAATGGCATAGGGGCGGGCATAGACATACCGCATGATATGTTCGGGATCCTGATATTTTTTTAACAGCCCCTGGTATATTGAGGTGCAGATAGTGCAGGGCTCATCCCGGAATATCCACTCATACTTCTTCTCGGTGAACAGCTTCCACTTGAACTCTCCATTTTCAAAGAGATCTTCCAGGAATTGGCGTCGAACATCTTTCGGTATGATCAGCAACGGGTTGTCATGGCTCGGACAGGGCACGTTGAAATAGTTTGTTGTCTGATCTTTTACATTTATGAAATTCTTTATCTCTGTCGCCGCCCGTTTCTTGCCATCATTTTCAAGGATTGATGCGATCCGGTCTGTGAACGAGCTGAGAGTCTGTCCTCCTTCCTCATAGTCATCCCTGTTTAAACGCCAGACGACTTCGTAGCGAGCCCCTTCAGGGGTGTTGGCATATTCCTCGAATTTTCTGAGCAGATTATTTAAAAATGTCGATTTGCCACTGCCGTGGGGCCCTTCAAAAATGTAAATTTTATTCTGCTGGGCGCCAACAGAGACTGAATCCACATGACGCATCAACCTGTTGGCAAAGAGACGATCTGCAAAAAACGGACGATCGGAACCTTCAACGAAAAGACGGTTACAGTTGTAATCGAGGTAGTCTATCGACTCTGCATCATCCTTATATTCATCTATTCCCTCACAAATAAAGGTACTGATCATATCGACATAGACCTGGTATACATCACGAATATTGCGCTCAGGCTGGGCTATAACCTCCTGAAGATAATCAGAAAATGTGATTAGCGCCCGCTTGGCCCAACTCCCCCTGTGCTTTCTGAGACTCTCCAGGGCTTTGTTCAGTTCTTGCATCGAAACACCTGTATATTGGCTTTGCCTTTATCCCGTCATGTTTATGTTGGCACCTTATACCCCGACTTTCATGAACATCAGCTCAAAACCCTTCTATCCCCTGCAACAAGATGAGCTTGAAACTGTACTCTTCATTGTTCCCGCGAGACCACCTTGCCCGCTTGAGTTGCGAGAAGCGGACAAGTAAGATCCGGGCTCAATCGAAACGTGCAGTTCTCTATTCCGCCAACTCCCGTGAAAGTTTACGCCCCTTCATTGTGTATTTGAACCGCTTCCAGACATACTGTTTCCGCATTTTTTCTTCAGGTCCGGCAAGAGACGGTGTCTCATCAACTTTTATGGGAATTGGCTCTGACGAGTAGAGGGCCACCGGCCCGCCCCAGAGGAACTCCACCCCCATTAAAGACCCGTCCACGAACTCACGCAGCAGTGGCTTATTTTCAAATTTATGGTCTAGCACCAAAGTACCAGCTTCGGTCACATCAACCGTAACCGACGGGGGGTGATAGAGCTGTTCAGCCACCATTTTTCGGTACTCATCCGCTTCCCTGCTTTTCACATAGTACTGCCAGGTCATCCGCTCCTTGTTCAGCTTTTTCCCCACCACAAAAAGCTTGTGCTTATCAACAAAATCCTGGTCGATGAAAGAATTTACAAACATTGAGTCTGCGTAATTTTCACGTACATAAAAAATATAATCACGACCTTTATTCTTTTGCAGGTCATACTTGCTGCGAGCATAACTGTCATAAAGCCTGCTGAACTCAAGGTCAAACTTCCCCTTGTTGGCCTTTTCCTCAAGATAGTAAAAGAGCCGCATGCCAAGGGCATAGGGGTTTAAGCCAACCCGCGGCATCGAGGTCACCTTGGCATTGATTATGGCGAACTCCACTTCATGACCTTTGATCCTGTCGTCACGGAGAAACAATTCTTCATGCCAGTAGCTGGCCCACCCTTCATTCAATATCTTGGTTCTGATCTGGGGCTGAAAATAGAGCGAGGTAGTACGGATAACCTCTATAACGGTGGCCATCCAGCGATTCTCTTCCTTTTTTAAAAACGGTGAGTGTTCTATCAGGAACTGCAGGATATCCATACGGGAGCGACCGGCATCTTGGGCGACATGTTTTTTATAGTAGGATTCCAGCTCAGTGTATTTTGACTTCACCGTCTCCAGAAACAGTTGTTCCCCTTTCTCCGGATTCTCCTTGATCTTCTTGTTGTAATCCTCTATCTCCTTCACGTAGCCAGAGATGCTCTTCTTCTGATGTTTCTGTAAAAAGACATCAAAATAATAATCCAGCATAGTTATCCTGCGACCATCCGGCCGGGCATAACCTGCCAATGTTTCGTAATAACCAACAAGGTTATCCACCGCCTTGGCAAATTCGATCACATAATCGACCCAGTGTCCTTTTTCTGAACGCAGCATGGCAATAAGCCGCTTGTCCGAAATGGCCTTGCTGGAGAAATCATAGTCCCAGGTATGGCGGAAGTAGATATTGTTCTGGAAAAAATCGATATGGCCAATAACGTGATAAAAAATCATCACGTTCAGCCAGTCCGGGTTATTGTCGTTGTAAAACGAGATCGGCGGTCTGGTATTGATTACCGTTTCATACGGATTTGATGGATAGAGCTCATACCTGCCGGTTTCTTTCAAAATTTCAACATCCTGCACCCAATAATCATAAAGGGTCGGAATCATGTTTTTCGGGCCGAGCTCGAGCATATCACGGTTGGTGACGATATACTCAAGGCTCTCATCCTGAAAGGTTAGCCCCGCATCACGGGCGCGTTCCTTACACCCTTCCATGATTTTCTTGGCATGTTGACTGATCAGTTCCATATTATTTAGATCCTGATGGGTCTTCGATATTCCGGAAATTACGCGATGAGTTTCTTTATACCGTCAATAAGTCTGGTTTCTGTGGCATCCTTACTCAGCACATCAAGACGCAAATTGTTTCGCCATTCTTCAAGCAATCCCGATTTACGCAGATAGGTCTCAACTTCTGTCTTACCCGAGATGCCATACCCGTTCTCGGCGATGGTCACCCCGATTCGAGCAGCATAGCCCAACATCTTTTTCAGCTCAGGAATCGCCTCATCACCCCTGGTATCCCAGTCATCCCCATCTGTACCGTGGAAAATATAGATATTGTAATCCTTCTCCAGGCTCTCATCTTCCACAATCTTGTTTACCAGCTTATAGGCTGCGGAAACCTGTGTCCCCCCCGCCACCTTGGAGTTGTAATAGGTGTTGAAGTCGTCCACTTCCTTAGCCTCGGTGTCGTGGAGCACGAAACGGGTTTCAACCTGCTTTTCATACTGGAAAATCAGCCATGAATAAATGAGCACATGCTGATTCACCACCAGTTCCGTGGGCTTGCCGCTCATGGAGCCGGAATAGTCGCGGACAAAGAACACAACCGCTTGTGATTCATAATCTTTTTCTCTGGAGAGAATCCGATAGACCCTGTCACGGGGCGACATGAGCAGGTCCGTAGTGTCTATCCGACCTTGACCGGAAATCCGTTTCAGCCCAATGTTGGTCTGAATTATGCGCCTGAGAGTCGCTTTTTTATCGAGAACCTGACCAAAGCCACGGTTCTTGTCTGTGAGATCCCAGGTATACCTGGTAAGAGAACGTTTTTTGCCTTTATCGCGAAGATTGGGCAGCGCGAACTGCTCGGTCAATACCCTGCCGAGGTCATAGGCATTGGACTCTATCTCGTGGGATGCAGCATCGCCCTGGCCTGCACCTGTTCCAGCGCCATCTTCCTGGCGAACCGGCTGCTCACCGATTACCTCTCCCTCTTCCCCTTCACCAGAACCGCCGTCGCTGCCACCTTCTCCTTCACCCTCCTCTTCTTCGTCAAGTCGCACCTTGTCATGAATCAATTTCTCTTCGACGGTAGTTGGTACAACCACCACTTTTTCATCACCGTCGCGGCCGGGCTTGACCAGCTTGCCAATCCGGATCTTTCTGGGAAACCCATCCTTTTCCCGCTGGGAATCCTTTTCCAGCAGATAGTCGAGGGAATGCACCGAACTGATTGGCGTAGGTTCCGGAGCTGCCCCACCATGCAACATCTGGTAATCGTTATAACCATACATGGACAGAGGCCGGATTGGTGGCTGCAGGTTATGGTACAGATCAACATCTCCTGCTTTCTCAGCCGCCACCAGTTCACGCCTGATCATCTCATCCTGCTCTTTCGTCAAGCCACGCGCTTTACAGCTGACATAGAGTTCACGTAATTTTTTCATGATCTCCGAGGTGTTACGCCAGTTCGTCTGTCTCGTGCTCAATGACACAGCGACGCTGGCAATCCACTAGTTTTCGTCCACCTGGGTACAGAAATACTCGATGGTCTTCTGGGCACAGGTTGGGCAATAACCGAGCTTATTGAGCATGGTATCGATCATCCTGTCATACAGCTTCTGGTTCTCCTCGTTTGTCCGGTTGGCCAATGCTCCGATGAGACTGCCGGCCCCGGCAATATCAGACTTCAACCGCACATCGGTTACAGCCTTGACCAGCTCCAGATTGTCCATAAAGTCATAATTCGGATCAACGGAGATCTTCTGGCCATATACCTTCCTGATCGAGGTTCTGAACGAATCTTTCTGCTCTCTTGTCTTCAGGCCGAGCCGGTCTTCCACCGAGTCGATATACCGCTCGTCAATCTTGATCGCCAGCAGTTCACCGGTCTGGGGATTTTTATACTTCCACATTTTATCCGCCCCCAGATTCTCTGCATCGATGCCTATGATCATGTTCACATAGTTCAAAACATCTTTTCGTATCGCCAGCGGTTCATCCATATACGCATTGAACATCTCTGTCAGAATACGTTCCCGGTACAGGCCCCGTGCTATTTTCAAATCGTCCAGGAATTTTGCCCGATCATTTGCCTCGCTCACGTAGTCGAGAACGATTCGCTCCAGAGACCTGAAGACATCATAGGCAAACATACATTTGCCCTCGTTGGTCTCACTTGATTCAAGCATCAGCTGCATTGTGCGGCCGAGATTTCGCTGCCCCAGCCCCTTCTGGCCAAAACGTTTGGTAATGTCATGATCCTGATTCAGGATATCAATTACCTCAGAAAGAGTTTTAAGACTCTTCTCTCCAGCGACCTCCCCCGACGCCAGCTTCATGGTTTCGATAGGTGTCAGTTTCTCGGATCTTGGCAGCCTGGTGAGAACCACCGCTACTGAAGCTGCGTAATTCAGGTTCGGGTCCTGATGCATCACATCGCCGGTCAGGGTAGTCTTCGACTCATCACCTATAGCGTAAGCAGTCAGATCACTCTGCAGTTTATAGTTGGTATTATGCGAGACATAGCAGATACGGCAGCGATCGATAATGGGCGCCTCTTCCTTTTCTGCCAGAAAGCGATTGAACTCAGAGTTGTTTGAAGTAGCGATGATAAGCGTATCAATCGGCCATCTATAACCGTCAATCTCAATGGTCCTGTTCTGGATTACGCCCAGATAGACCTGCACCAGATCTTTCTTGTTTTTGTAAATCTCATCACTGAAATGAATACCTCCGCCAGCCACCCTTGCCAGGGCGCCACGCCGCAAATCAAAGCGAAATGGATTATTGGTGTCAGTGATATGCAACAACCGCTGAATAGACTCCTCCCCCAGCAGATCTACCGCCGAAGAGGTGATTTTATCCTTGGCAGGATATTTACCGGTCACCGTGCCCAGGCTCTCAACCAGAGGCACCCTCACGATATCGATAAACTCGAGCATCTTGTCGACCTGGCCGTCCGTATAGTCCCGTATATCGTTCCAGATATAGGCGGAGCAGGCACCAAGCGGTCTGTAGTTTTCATACCACTCGTCAATCATGGCGCTGGTCGAGCGATATTTTTTCTGCAGGTACTCTTTTGACTCCCCTTTATTTTCCAAGAGGTTCATCGCCAAAATCATGGGATCTTCGTAAGTCTGGGACTCAATAATTTTGATATTGCCGTAGTCCCCGATCTTATCGAGATATTTGAACCGAAAGGTATACTTGTGGTTTCCCGGCTCTGCCAGGAAATCGCGATACATGGCACACAGGTATTCGACCAGAAAGGTCTTACCATTTCCAGGTTCACCCACCAGCACATATGCCATCTCTTTGGATGAACCGCCCTGGGCCGCATCTTTCACGAAGGAGACAAAGGAATTAATCTCATCGTACATGCCGATGATATGTTTCCTTCCTTCTCTGAAGATGTTGAAGTCAAAAGTGGTTTTACCGTTTACCACCACCTTGTCTATTTCCCGGTCGAGGATCATTCGACTGACACTTTGAAAGGCGTTTTCAAATACTCGCTCTCCCTTTTTGACCGCACCAATATGGTTATGGAGTGTATTCGTCCCTTGGGCTGGCATTATTCCCCTCCTTTGTACGATAGTTCGTAGAAGTTTGAGCGTTAGGTCATATAATTAATTATCTGCACAGATTCACTTGGAATACAAGTTGACACATATAAAAAGAGGCACAGTAAATTACTGTCTCCAACGCAAACCTGCCATCTGGCAGCAAAGCTGTTTGCCGTTTTAGTGTAGCACATTTTTGCCAGGCAGAGGTACTGCCTCAAGCAATTTTAGAATGACGTTCCTGAAGTACAATCGACAATCTTATTTGAGCATATGAACGTTTTATATTGACAGAGTTGATCAAAATTGAGAAATTAATGGATGAATTAATTACTACAATGTCAGAGTCTTGCTGAATTCTGTTCTTACAAAATTCGCAACGCATCATTTTTGATAGAGAAACAAAGGATAATGTAATGAAAAAAGTGTATACAACCGACAAAGCACCAGCAGCCCTTGGTCCATACTCGCAGGCAGCCTCTGCCGGAAATCTGGTGTTTATCTCTGGTCAACTGCCGATTGATCCTGCCACCGGGAAGTTTGTCGAAGGCGACATCGCGACCCGCACTCACATGGTTCTGAAAAACCTCCAGGCTGTCGCCGAAGAGGCCGGAGGATCCCTGGATAATATTGTGAAAACTACAATTTTTCTTACCGATCTCGATGATTTTCAAACTATGAACGCCGCCTACGCCGAGTACTTTACCGACTCACCACCGGCACGTTCCACCGTTCAGGTAGCAGCCTTGCCGCTGGGATCGAACATCGAGATTGAAGCCATTCTGGCGCTGTAATTACCAGTTAGTTATAACAACGCCCCGAGGTACTATTTTTATGAATTTTACGGTCAAAGACATTCTGCAGATGGAGGTAACTCTCGCCCTCGGCTGCACAGAACCGGTCGCCGTCGCCCTTGGCACAGCAGCTGCCG
Organism: Desulfosediminicola sp.; assembly: GCF_048381775.1. Lineage (NCBI taxonomy): Bacteria > Pseudomonadati > Thermodesulfobacteriota > Desulfobulbia > Desulfobulbales > Desulfocapsaceae > Desulfosediminicola > Desulfosediminicola sp. Next base: position 488,306 of record NZ_JBLXGE010000002.1, read on the forward strand.
CGAGCATACTCCCTGAAAAGCAGTTCGACTCCATTGAGGTTCTGGTAGACCCCAACATCTACAAAAATGGCATGGCCGTAACTATCCCTAACAGCGGTGGCCTGGCTGGCATAAACACCGCAGCCGCCCTCGGAGCCTGCGGATGTGACCCGTTGCTGGGCCTCGAGTTATTTGAATCGCTCAACGAAGAATCCGTCCAGCAAGCCAGGGATTTACTCAAGGCTAAAGCTGTAACGGTGAAGGTACGGGAGGAGCGCGGGCTCTACATAGCAGCCAGGATTGTCTCCGGCGATTCAATGGCAGAATGTACCATAGTCGATCTGCACAACAACATTGTCAGCCTCAAGCTCGATGGCAACGAGGTGACCGATTCGCCTCTAATCGCCACCTTGCCTGAAAACGCCGGCAAAAATAAACTTGCCGAGCTTGAAGAATGGCTGAGGCAGCTCAGCCTTAACGATCTTTACGACCTGGTTGATGAACTTGATGAAGAAGATCTCGCTTTCCTGCAGGAAGGTGTCGAACACAACCTGCGCCTGGCCGAATACGGCTTAAAACACGGCAGCGGTCTTGGTATCGGCAAAGGTATCGACCGATTGCTCAAGCAGAAGCTTCTGGTCAACGACATGGCGACCTCGGCCAGAAGGCTGACCTCGGCTGCAGCAGACGCCCGCATGAGCGGCGCCAAGCTGCCGGCTATGAGCTCTGCCGGCAGCGGCAATCACGGTCTCACCGCCATTCTGCCCATCTGGGCCATCAAGGATTTTATCGACACCGATGAAGAAACGGTGCTCAAGGCGATTGGCCTCAGCCATATCATCACCGGCTACGTCAAGGCACATACCGGCAGGCTCTCAGCGGTATGCGGTTGCTCAGTGGCGGCAGGTGCAGGCGCCACCGCCGGCATCGCCTACCTGGTTGGAGGTGACGCCAACCACATCGCCGGCGCGATCAAGAATATCCTGGAAGATCTGGCCGGGGTTATCTGCGACGGCGCCAAAGCCGGCTGCGCCATCAAACTCAATACCGCAGCCGGTGCTGCGGTGCAGGCTGCGCTCTTTTCCCTGCAGGGTATCAACGTCAAAGACACCGACGGCATTATCGGCACCTCCCCCGAAAGCACCATCAGAAACATGGGAACTCTCAGCCACGAAGGCATGAGCGCCGCTGACAAGACCATCCTGCAGATCATGATCGACAAGGAAAAGAACAGAGCTTGATGCAGCTGCCCATCCCCGGTCTGACTCACTCGACCGGGGGAGTTCTCCTGCTGGAAGAAAAGTAGAGGTTCTGTAACAGCAACAAACTATCCAGTCACCTCTTTGTTCTGCTCAACAGGCAAAAAGAAAGGCGCATACCCGAAGCCGGGATGCGCCTTTCTTTTTATTCCTCAGGGTGCCTTCTCTTATTTCATGCACCACTCATAGGCGTTCTGGAACATCTTCATCCATGGAGTAACTTCAAGATGCTTCAGTCCCTCGGGCAAATAATGTGCCTGCCATGAAAGGAAAACACGCTCAGGATGCGGCATCAGCGCCAGGTGGCGGCCGTCGGCAGAGCAGAGTCCTGCCAGACCTTCCGGTGAGCCGTTGGGGTTGAACGGATAGCTCTCGGTAGCGTTACCTTCGTCATCCACATAGACCATCGGGGTCATATTGTTTGCCTTGACCTTATCCATGATCTCAGCATCCGGGAAGTGGAGCTTTCCTTCGCCATGGTCGACATGGATTCCGAAAACGGTTCCTTCCATGCCTTGCAGCATCATGGCATTGGACTCCTGCACTTTCACGGTGGCCCAGCGGGACTCGAAACGACCTGACTCATTATGAATGAAGCGCGGCTGCTTCTCCGCCGGGATATCAAGCTCAGGCACCCAGCCAAGCAGGCCGAAGAGCTGACAGCCGTTACAGATACCGAGGGTAAAGGTATCTTCGCGGTTATAGAAATCCCTGAACATCTTCTGCAGACGCTCGTTAAAGCGGATGGTGGCTGCCCAGCCCTTGGCGGAATCGGGCACATCGGCGTAGGAGAAGCCGCCTACTGCAGCGAGGCCTCTGAACTCTGCGAGGTCGATGGTGCCGGCCAGCAGGTCATTCATGCAGATATCCCAGGGCTCGAACCCTGCGGCGTAAAAGGCACTGGTCATCTCGCGATCTGAATTGGAACCCTCATCACGCAAGATAGCTACCTTCGGCTTATCACCAGCCTCAAGTCGCTCAACCGGAGTCGCAGTGGGCTCAAATGGCAGTACATAGCCTGGACCTTTACGATCGTAGATATTGCACTTTTCCTGCTCTACACAGTTCACATTGGCCTGCAGACGCTCGAGCTGGTAACTGGTCTCTTCCCAGAGGCCACGCAGCACAACCATCTCTTCAGCAAGAACTGAACCACCATTAACCGCAACCTTGATCTGCTTTTCAGTTGTGGTGTTACCGAGCACCGCATTGGCGACACCGGCAGTTTCAAGCAACTGCTGTACAGCCGCAAGATTTGCGTCGTTGCACTCAACCACCATACCGACCTCTTCTGAGAAGAGCGCTTCGATGGCACCAGACTCCGTTGCCAGATCGATATCAATACCGCAGTTACCGGCGAAAGCCATCTCGAGCATGGTGGTGATAAGACCGCCATCACTCCTATCGTGACCGGCACTGATGAGTTTTGCCGCAATCATCTGCTGCACCGCATTAAAAGCCGCCTTCAGACCTGCAGGGTTTTCCACATCGGGGCTGTCCGCACCAAGCTGGCGATGGACATGGGCCAGAGCTGAACCGCCCAGGCGATTTTTGCCTCCGGTCGGATCGATGAACAGCAGTACGGAATTGCCTGGGTTCTTGATATCCGGTGTCACCTTGGCGGTGATATCCGGCATGGTGGCGTAAACGGAAATGGTGAGTTCACGCGGAGATTTTACAGTCTCTTCACCGACCATGGTGGCCATTGAAAGACTGTCTTTGCCTCCATCGACCGCGATACCCACCTCGATCATGGCGTCGCGCATGGCTTTGGCAGCATCATAGATGGCCGCACCCTCGCCCGGCAGTTTCGGTGCCCACATCCAGTTGGCTGAACATTTCACCTGGTCGATTGCATCAATTTTGGCCCATACCAGGTTGGTCATAACCTCACCAACCGCCATTCTGGCACCTGCCGCAGGGTCGACAAGCATCTTGATCGATTGCTCACCGATCGCAGTGGCAATACCGGTTTTACCGAGATGACTCTGGGCCACAACTGCCACATCGGCCACGGTCAGCTGCAGCGGGCCACAGCACTGCTGCTGGGCAATAAGGCCGGTTACCGCACGATCCACCTTGTTGGTGAGAAAACGCTTGGAACCAACCGATACCAGACGCAGCACCTTGTCCAGTGCATCACGTACGGTGAGGTCTGCCGGCAGCTCAACAGGATTGGAAGCGATCCTGGTACGGTTATCGGTAAAGGTCTTCTGGGGTATTTCACCCAGCAGGGCATCCAGATGGATATCCACCGGAGTAGAACCATCGTTGGAATCATGTACCACGAATCTCAGATCGCCGGTCACTTCGCCCAGCACTTCGCAACCAACCTTCTCACGAGCGCAAATCCTCTTAAATTCCTCAATATTCTCAGGACGAATCAAGAGCCCGCAGCGCTCCTGGTATTCGGCAACATAGATTTCCAGCACAGACATGGTGGGATCACCCACCCGAACGTTTCTAATCTCAACCCGACCGCCGGAATTCTCAACCAGCTCTTTCATTACGTTGGCGGGACCACCTGCGCCCTGGTCGTGCATGACGTCGATCAGGGTCTTGTCACCCATCTCGTTACAGGCACGAATGACACGGCTCATCTTCTGCTCCATCTCAGCGTCACCACGCTGGACGGCATCGAAATCGAGCTCGGACTCGTTTTCACCCTGCATCATCGAAGAAGCCGCGCCACCACCGAAACCGACTCGATAGGCCGGGCCACCCACCTGCACGATGAGCATGCCTTTTTCTTCTTTTTCCTTCTCGGAGTGGCGATCATCAATCTGGCCGATACCGGCGGTGAACATGATCGGCTTCAAAAAGCCCCAGCGCTCCCCGTTATCAAGACGCATATCAAACGAACGGGCGAAACCCTGGATCACCGGCTCACCGAACTTATTACCATAATCGGAGGCACCGTTACTCGCCTCGATCATAATCTCCAGCGGACCGGCGAGGTTATTAGGGACCGGTGCATCGTCTTCCCAGCTGAGAGGGTATCCTGGAATATTGAGATTACCGACGCAGTAGGCCGCAGTTCCTGCCACGACATAGGCCCCTTTGCCCGTACCCAATACGTCGCGGATACGGCCACCCGTTCCTGTCTCGGCACCCGGGAACGGTGCCACGCCGGTGGGGAAGTTATGGGTCTCGGCGGTGAGCAACGGATTATAGGTCGCATTTACTTTTTTAAATGGAGAGGGCTTACCAGGCTCAACCGGATGCAATGTGGTGATTTCGTAGCCCTTGATGGCGCTGGAGTTATCTTTAAAAGCAATGGAGGAACCTTTCGGGTTGGCCTTTAAGGTATCGACCACCAGATCAAAGAGAGTATCCGGATACTCTTCGCCATCGATTACCTGCTTACCCTTGAAGTAACCGTGGCGTGAGTGTTCAGAGTTGGCGTTATTGAGATCCATGATCTCAACGATGGTCGGGTTACGCTTCAGTCTGCCCACGAAATAATCGTAGTAGAGGTTGCGATCCCATTCATCCATGGAAATACCCGGAATATTCAGCAGGCCGTCAGGCCCCTCGCTGATCAGGTCTACATCGTATACCTGTTCCGGATCCACGCCTGTCTCAAAGCTTGCCAGCGGCTCCGGGTAATGACACTCGGTCATCCGGTCATGATTGGCGTCGATAAACTGCTGGATATCCTGGCCCTCCGGCACAATGTAACGGCGGGATCTCTCAACCCTGGTAATAATGTCAAGGCCGGTCGCCCTGCAAATGGAAACCATATTCGACGACCAGGCGGTGGCGAAATTCATGCGCGGTCCAAGCTCGACAACACGGTCACCCGCCAGAACCGGAGAGGTGGAGACAGTCTCCGCCAGAAAGCCATCGGCCAGGATCAAGCGTACCCGTAGCACTTCTTCATCCGTTAACTCGCGGCTGGATTCTATGTTAAAACAGTAGGCCCGGCTATCGTCAATCTTCCGATACAAACGTGTGATTTTCACACTCATTTTCGCATCCTTTTATTTGGAGGTATTCCTGCAGTTACAACAATTTTCCCAGACTGGTTTGGACTGCGGGAGATGGTTTTTAAAGTGAAGATACTTCAGCTTTGCTGGTGAGTAACATCTTAGCTGCAGAAAAACATCTCAACATAGCATTTTTTACCAGAAATATCTTGCTCAAAGTGTATTTAGCGGTGGTTTTCAATCAGAGTATCAGCCCTCTGAGATTATTGCAGAGAGTCAGTGAAACAACTATCAGCCTTGAATATCTCATGAAATAATTGTACGTTCCCGAACGTATTTAGCTGACTCGACGAGCAGACAGTTTCATTTCTACCCGCTTTTTTTAATACATCAGGATAACAATAGTCATGACATTACAATCTTCATCCTCAAACTCCGCAGGTCTGCTTCTTTCCCCGGACCACCAGATCGTTTGTGCCAAACTCAGCAGATTGAACGCCCCTGACGTCAGTCAGCGCGCCGCCGCCCTTATCCTGCTCGATCAGGGCACGACCCAGGCTGAAACCGCCGAGCAGTCAGGACTGAGCATCGGTCAGATCCGCTACCTCGTTAAGCGTTTTAAAGAAAAAGGTATGGAGATGTTTCCCGCAGACGTTCTAAAAAAGGCTGCCGACAGCGAGCCGGTGTCATTGAATGCAGCGCCTGAAAAAGCAGCTGAAGCTCAGAAAGCGATTGCCCCGGATGGCGCCGAAGCAACCCCAGAGTCTACCGATACCTCTGCACGCAAAAGCCAGGATCCCTCTGCCCCAAGGCCTGGCAAAATCAGCAAAAAGGGCTCTAAAAAACGCCCTAAACGACCAAAGCCGATTAAAAAGAAAAAGAGCAAGCGCAAGCGCAGAAAGAAAAAACAGGGCTGATGCCCCAATCTCTCTTTTTTCAGTCTGACGCACTTTTCATCCGCACATTCGACATTGAACTGCTGCGCTCGACAATTTTGTCGAGCGCAGCACCCATCCTGCCCATCCGCCGGCACTTCCCCACCGATACCTGCACACACTTCCTGCACCTTATTCTCCTGATTTATCGGTCTATTCTTCAAAAACACTTCATTAATATCACGTTGTGGCAATCCGGTACGGGATTTGTATCGGCAACACAGATAATAACCTGAATTTCATACCGGCATTGAGCCAGAACCATCAGCTGCGACTTTGCCCGAACCAATGACAATTTTGCTCGATACCACCGATCTGTTTTGTCTGCAACTCAACCTATCAGGAGATAACACATGAAGAGAATCACCCTGCTTTTTCTGGCTGCCACCCTGCTTTTCACCGGTCAGGCCTTTGCCAAAACCTATGGAAATGGTATCAGCGAAGGCGAATCCACCGCCATCTCTAGAATTCTCGATGCACCTGACGAATATCTCGGCAAAATAGTAAGAGTTGAGGGCCTTATAATCGAAGTGTGCGCCAAACGAGGCTGCTGGATTTATGTGGCAGGAGATCGCCCCAATGAAAAGATCCAGGTAAAGGTCACCGATGGTGAAATCGTCTTTCCCATGAGTGCTACCGGCCGGGTTGGCATTATAGAAGGTATTGTAGACGAGGTGAAACTTTCCCGGGAAGAGCTCATCAAGTACCAGCAACATCTTGCAGAGGAAAAAGGTAAACCATTCGACCCCGCCTCGATTGATGAAGGAACACGCTTTATCCGCCTGATCGGCCTTGGCGCTGAAATTAACGAATAACCGGTGCCCCATATGAAATGGCGTCGCTGGAACAACATAATCCACCGGGATCTCGGCTACCTCTGCTTTGGACTCACCATTATCTATGCGATTTCGGGAATTGCGGTAAATCATATTGCAGACTGGAATCCCAATTACCGGATTGAACGAATTCAATCTACCATCAACCCTGCCCCCTTAGTCGGACTGACCGGTGATGGTTTAATCAGGAACATACTGACCCAACTCAAAGAGAGTGGCGAAATCAAGGGAAGCTATCAGACAGACGATACGACTCTGCAGATTTTCGTGGTAAACAACAACATTACTGTCAACCTTCGCAGCGGAGAAGTTTTCGAGGAAAAGAACCAACCGAGAAAAGGGCTGTACCAGATGAATTTTCTGCATATCAATCATGCCAAAAAGCTCTGGACCTGGGTAGCTGATCTCTATGCGCTGGCGCTGATGATCGTTGCCGTCACCGGGCTTTTTATACTGCGTGGTAAAAAAGGCCTACGCGGCAGAGGCGCCTGGCTGACCGGGGCCGGAATCGCCCTGCCTATATTTTTCCTCTGGCTCTATCTGTAAAAATCCCCTGTAAAACAGTAGTTCATTCTTCCCTCCCCGAGCCCTGTGCTAGTTCTCTTGCACAGGGCTTTTCAGGTCCTGTAACACCCTTCCCTCTCTATTATTTTTTGGTTAGCGCCCACCCCTTTGCCTACATTTTAATTGACAGATGTGGCACCGCACCACTATCATTTAGCCGGTCAGCTAAATGAGGTTCTAATACAATGATTGAAAACATAATCACACTAACCAAGGCATTTGCAGATGGTAACAGGATGAGAATCCTGATGGCGCTGCAGCATGCAGGCGAACTCTGTCCCTGCCAGATCACCGAATTGCTTGAGGTGAGCGGTGCAACGATTTCCCGACATCTTGGGGTTTTGCAGCGATCTGCAATAGTCGAGAGCAGGAATGTCGGCAAATGGGCCTATTTTCGCCTCAAAGAAGATCAGGAGCACCAGACGATGATCACCTGGCTATCGTCCCAGCTCGAGTCAACGGAGCAGATACAAAGGGACAGAGAGGCACTGACTGCGATTCTCGCCCTTGACCCTGAAGATATATGCAGAAAGCAACGAGGGACGGAATGTTGCCCCGTACCGTCTGAAGAAGGAAAGGAGGATAAATAGCGTGCCCGTTAACAAACCGAATGTCCTGTTTCTCTGTACGGGAAATTCCTGCCGAAGCCAGATGGCTGAGGGCTTTGCCCGTCACCTGAAAAGTGACAGGATGAACGCCTTTTCGGCAGGAATAGAATGTCACGGCTTAAATGAGAATGCCGTGGCTGTTATGGCGGAAAAGGGGGTGGACATCTCAAGCCACACCTCAAAAGTAGTCGAGGAACTGGGCCAGATTGAATTCGATTACGTGGTGACGGTATGTGGTCATGCCAACGAGACCTGCCCCATGTTCAGAGGTGACTGCAAGGTTATCCACGTGGGTTTTAACGATCCACCCCAAATGGCCCTGGCCTTTGAAGATAAAGAGCAGAAGCTCGAATGTTATCGAAAGGTTCGAGACGAAATAGAAGTATTTATCAAGACTCTGCCTGACAACCTGCCGGGCTATACGGAGAAAGGAAATGACTGATCAGCACAACTCAAACGAGCGTCGGATGACTTCGATTTTCGAACGTTATCTTACGCTCTGGGTAGGAGCCTGTATTGTCGGCGGCATCCTGCTTGGCAAGATTGCACCCGACTTTGCCCACACTCTGGACGGGATGGCAATCCATGTCAACGGGGCCCCGGTGGTTTCTATCCCCATCGCCATCTGCCTGTTTTTCATGATGTACCCGATCATGGTCAAAATCGACTTTGCCTCAGTGGTCAAAGCTGGCAAGAGTGCCAAGCCGGTTCTGCTGACCCTCTTTATCAACTGGGCGGTAAAACCTTTCACCATGTACGCCATCTGCATTTTCTTCCTTGGCTTTTTGCTCAAGGGCTTTATCGGGGAGGCCGCGACGGATCTGGTAAAGATTCCCTTCGGGCTTGATCTTGATGTCGGCGCAATTCATGGCGCCGGTACAGTGGTAATGCACGAGGGCCTAAAGATGCTCGAAATTCCGCTGTGGCGCAGCTATCTTGCAGGCTGCATTCTACTTGGCATCGCACCATGTACCGCGATGGTTCTGGTCTGGGGATATCTCTCACGCGGAAACGACGGCCTCACCCTGGTGATGGTTGCGGTAAACTCCCTGCTCATGCTGCTGCTCTACGGTGTCCTGGGTGGATTTCTTCTTGGCGTGGGCAGACTGCCGGTACCGTGGCAGGCATTGCTGCTCTCCATCTCCATCTATGTGGCACTGCCATTGGTTGCCGGATATTTCTCAAGAAAGTGGCTGATTCAGACCAAAGGCAAGGTGTGGTTTCATGAAAAGTTCCTGCACGTCCTGACTCCGATCACCATTATCGCCCTGCTCACCACTCTGGTGCTGCTCTTTTCTTTCAAAGGCGAAGTGATCCTGCAGAACCCACTCACCATTCTCTGGATCGCCATTCCGCTTTTCATCCAGACTGTGCTGATTTTTGCTCTTGGTTACGGCCTGGCGAAGGTCTTGAAGCTTTCCTATGAAGATGCGGCACCCGCTGCGATGATTGGTGCTTCAAACCATTTTGAAGTAGCCATCGCTACTGCGGTTATGCTTTTCGGCCTCTCCTCGGGTGCAGCCCTTGCCACGGTTGTCGGTGTATTGATCGAGGTGCCGCTGATGTTGATGCTGGTACGTATCTGCCTTAAAACCCAGCACTGGTTTAACCATCAGTAACTCGTATTCAGAATGTCATTCTCCCCACTTGAGGGGGGAAAGACAACAACCATACCCCTGTTTTTTTTAATCAATTCAGGCAGGGCCGGATTCATTTTTATTGGCCGTAAACTATAGCAGGCTATGTTTACGGCCAAAACACCGAATAAGCTGGTGGTGTACCGTGGCTGATGAGAAAGCCGGATTCAGCCTCTGCTCAAGATCATATGTTCAACCTGGGGACCGACTTTTTTCCAGTCAACGCAGGGACGGGCAAATTTTCTCGGAAAGATCAATGGACAGCCAAAAGCCGCATCATCTATATAAAGTTCGCCATACGCCTTGGGACTGGCGGTCCAGCTATCCTGATCGGGATTTCGGTTAATGCCATACAGCTCAACCCCTTCACGCCGCAGATAATCCACGGCATCCGTAAGCAACATTCTCCCCGCCTGATCCGAGCGCATGGTGAAGAGGATTATTCGGCCGCCACATTTATGAAGCCTCTTCAGCCACTGGATAGCTCCCGGCACCGGTTCACCAATATCGGGATATCGATGGTCGACAATGGTTCCATCAAAATCTATGCACAAATACATTTCCCCTCCCGCACATATATCTCATGAAAATAACCAGCAAGCTATTTTCATGTTTTGTAATTGCAAAATATTAAGCCTACTGCCTGAACATTTCATACGGGTACAATACCCAAAGAGCAGCTCTATAGTGTGTTGAAGATTCGCCCCTGTGGACCATGTCGACAAGAGCTGCTCTGCGGCAGACCACTTCAACTCGTTCTATAAATCGGCTGAACATCGCTTGATACCAAATCCTTTTGCTACAGTACGTAAATGTGCTGCATTTTGCAATCAATAGCACACACCATCACCCTGTTTATCGTTGTCATTTTGACGTCTTGAGTATGCATAGCCTGGCAAACATGCTGACCTGATCACCACTTTGTTGTATAGTGATGCTTTAAATCGCAATCTTCTAAATTTAACTTATGGCATCAGCTTCATTACGCTTTAGCATTCTACTACCATGACGCCCATACCAAGCAGAACAGAGCATTACCGGACCATGCGCTTCAACCGTATGGAAATTGCAGGCTCGCTCGGCGACCTCGGAACCCTGTTGCCGTTGACCATGGGAATGATCCTGGTCAATGATCTCTCCGCGGTTGGCACTTTTTTCGCAATAGGACTCTTTTATCTGCTGGCCGGATATTATTTTAAAATCCCGGTTGCCGTACAACCTATGAAAGTGATCGCCGCCTATGCCATAGCCACGGGCATGACCGCGCAACAGGTAAGCAGCTCAACCCTGCTGATCTGTATATTCATGGCCATAATAGGTCTCACAGGGGCTATCACCCATATCGGCAGACTGATTCCCAAATCTGTGGTTCGCGGCGTGCAGCTTGCGACTGGCGTGCTACTGATGAACCAGGGGATTCACTTTATACTGGGAACTTCCGCCTCGCAACAGGCCACCGGCCTTGCCGAACCGTTTTTCCGACTGCAGCACATTGGCCCTGTACCTGTTGGCTTTCTACTCGGTATCGTGGGCTTTTTCATAACCCTGGCCCTGCTGAACTCCAAACGTTTCCCGGCCGCTATCATCCTGATCTCGCTCGGCCTGCTGGCGGGATTCTGCTTCGGTGACTACGAAAATCTCATAAAAATCCAGCCCGGCATTTATCTCCCCCAGATTCTGCCCTATGGCTTTCCCTCTTCTATCGACCTGAGCTTTGCGCTCTTTGCCCTGGTGCTGCCGCAGATCCCCATGACTCTCGGCAATGCCGTTGTCGCCGCCACAGAACTCTCCAAAGAGTACTTTCCGGGGGCAGCAGAACGGGTGAGTTACAGATCAATGACTCTCAGCATGGCCTTTGCCTCCGGTCTCTGTTTTTTACTGGGAGGAATCCCACTTTGCCACGGTGCCGGAGGGCTTGCCGCCCACTACCGCTTTGGTGCCCGAACCCATGGCTCTAATATTGTCATCGGCACCCTGTTTATTATGATGGCAATTTTTCTCGGCCCCCATGCCATCGCCTTGCTGCATCTCTTGCCTATGGCGATTCTCGGCGTGTTACTCCTCTTTGCCGGTGTTCAGCTCGGCATGAGCATTATTGACATTGAGGAACGTGCAGATCTCTTCGTTCTCTTGATAATGCTGGGCCTCACCCTTGTTCTGAACCTGGCCTGGGCATTTGTCGCAGGTGTTCTGCTCGCCCACGCCCTGCGCTCGGGCAAGCTGCATATTTAAAGTGTTAATGCCATGAAACCCTATTCCATCCCGGCGGCCCCGGTAGTCGTTGAACAGATTGTCAAACGCAGCCAGTTCATCTGTTATATAGAGCATTGCCCCACCAAGGCCGACGCCGATGCGTTTATACGCCGTATCAGCGAGAAGCATCCAGACGCAAACCATAATTGCTGGGCCTGCGTGGCCGGTAACCCCGGCGACCCTGCCGGGTATGGTATGAGCGATGATGGTGAGCCCCGCGGCTGTGCCGGAAAGCCCATGTTCAACGTACTGCATCATTCCGGGATTGGTGAGATCTGTGCCGTGGTCAGCCGGTACTTCGGTGGCATCAAGCTGGGAACAGGAGGTATGGCCAGGGCCTACAGTTCAAGTGTTCAACTCGCCATGGATCAGTTGGACACAAGAGTAAAGATAAACTATGCCAGGATAGCCCTGACTCTGCCCTATTCATTACTTAAAACAACTGAACACCTGATCTCGGAGGTGGAAGGTACAGTTGCAGACGCGGAGTACGCCGCTGACATACAGCTTATTGCTGAAATTCCGGAGAGTATGGAAGAGTTGTTTCAGGAAAGAATACGTGAAGCAAGCCAGGGAACAATACTTTACCAAAAAGACTGACGGCTGGGCGAAAGCAAGCGAGAATCTGCAAAATGGAGCACACTCAACCGGCTCATTTCTCCGATACTGCTTTCTCCTGCCGGCGCTGGATCAGCTCAAATAGCTGAGCCGGCCCACCCCGGAATATACAATACAGCCCAAGGCCGATCACAAAGAGCGCGGTGAGCACGGAATCGTACCCTGTGTTGGAAAGTAAGCCAGTTCCGCGCAACAATTCCCAGCCTGAATACATCATCACCATGCCGATGCCTATGCGGCAAAGGTTCATAACCACGAAAGTGACTTTTTCTGCAAAACCCATGTTTCCTCCTGCAGAGGTCTGTTTTCCGGTCCGATACAATTCGACCGCAACAGCACTCTATAAGAGAAATTTAATCATGGACGTATAACTCGTCGACTTCATCCCAGGCGTCCGGGTTTCCTTTTCTCAGCTGAACCAGCTGCCTGAAGTAATATACCAGGGCCACGATATAGCGCAGCTTGCACTCGATCGAGCAACGCGGATCACCGGGCGACATCTCATAAACCTCTTCATCACTGAGCACGATGATCTTTTCGATCTCACTCAGCAGTTCGAGTTTTCTGATCCGCAGGAAGCGCTCAAGAGGCAGCACCACCGTCGGTGCATAGTTAAGCGCCTCCAGTCTTGCTGCGACCTCTGCAACTGTCCTGGCGTCGGCGATATCATTCAAGGCCCGCACCTCGTCCTGGAGTGCGCTCACCTCAAGCAAAAAATCAGATGCCGTTATCATCATCTCCTCCCTATAACACTCGCTAACATCTCAATCCATTACCACAGATGATTTTTGCACCTACAATGAACAACTCTCAATCAACATCCATAATACGCCGCTACAGTCTCTTCTCAGTATACAAATTCCATTGGGAATTACCCGGGTCATACTGATAATAAAGTCTGTATTCAGTAGCCTTTCTCTTCACCAACTCTATACACGACATTATAAAGACATAATTCCCGCCGGATCGCCCCATGTAGCGTACCTTAGGAGACCTAATCCCACCACGGTCAAGGCCTGGGTAATGTTTCGTAAAGATATCTTTGTAATTTTCCACCAGGTAGTCACTGCCACTGTTTACCTGAGCCTGTTCCCGGAGACGGGCGTTTTCTCTTCTGGCCTCTGCCTGCATCGAAGAAAGTGCTTTATCGGAACTGAAGCCGCTGCGGCTGATAAGCACCACTATTGACCTGTTACGATCAGCCGCCTGCTGATATTTTTTCTGCTGCTCCGCTGCGGCAGCCTCTGACCTGAGACTATTCACCCGAGCCAAGAGCCTCAATTTCTTAATCTTACTTAAGGTGGAAATGGTATTTTCCGGCAGCACCCGACGGTCTGTCTCGAGGATGTTTACCACCTCATCATAATATTTAGCTGCGCTCTGCCATTTGCCCTCATTATAGCGTTCATTCGCTGCACCAAGTGCCCTCTTAAGACGCGTTTCTGCAGCAAGACCCTTCAACTCCGAAAGCTCTGTCTTTAATTCATTTTCTTCGGCAAGCAATATTGCAGAATCAAGCTCTGCAAGTGCCCCTCTGAGGTCTCCTGTGGCAATCATGGAGGTGGCCGTCGTTCGCAGGCTGTCAATTTCGGTCAAAGCGTCGGCTTTGGCGAAAGAATAATAGATCCCGTTATGGGCAATGTTCCCCGCAAGCCCCTCCCGTATCTCTGTTGACTCGATGAATGACGCCAATCTGCTGGCCTGCTCCTCCCTGTCGAGCTGAAGCATGAAAACCCTGTCGAGTTTAATCAGAGCCCGCTCAGCACCTTCCAGCGCCTCACTGAATTGCCGCTGATCCATGAGCTTTCGACCATCTTTAACCGAGTTTTCCGCACCACGGATATACATCATATCGTGATAGTAAACACCGGCCCCGGCCAGAGTGGCCAGCAAGCCCATCGTGAGAACGAGACGCTTGAACACGATCCCAAAGGAGGATTCGCTCCGTTTCTTCTCGGCCTTGTCCGGGTCCATATGATATTTAAGCTCGGCGAGAGGAAGTTTACCTTCCTTTTCCCCATAGAACCTGGCGGCCTCCTGATTGAAGGTGCCATCACTGCTGTATATTTCACCGCGAATCATATCGGCGATGTATATTACCAGATCGGCCAGCGATTGATTCCTCTGCCACTGGTCAGCGATACGGACTGCCTGCTCATCAACGTCTGGATGGTACGTGGCGGTAAGGGGTTTTACCGTTGGCGGGAAATGTGGATAGCCAAATGGAAGTTCTATCTGGATGCGATGCCGCCTTCGCACCTCGATCTTGCCTTTATCATTATATCCGTAACCGAACAGCTTATATTCAATAATGTACTTCTCGGGCGGCTCCTTTTCTGTCGAGACTATGGTGATTTGCGGGTAATGCCGCAATCTCTTTTTAAGAGCGTCATAGTCGTCGGCATAGGCGCCATGAGTCTGTGAATTGTTCATCCCTTTCAGATACCTCTCCTCGTTCCGGCGTGCATATCCACCATCTCTTTCCCCTCGATGCACACTCACCCAAAATTCGATTTATTGTACCAGAGGCTACGAGACAAGGAAACCTTAGAAAATTTTAAACTTTTTCAGTTGTTCCCTCAGCAGCCCGATGATTTTCCAATCTCTGATTTCATAGCTAACACAAAGTAACGACTCAAATTACCCGCGATCCTGATCAACAATTGAATATTGGCAGGATTTACCTGTATAATAGATCATATACCCACACCTATCTACGGATAGGCAATGCCGCGGCAGATGATTTTTTTTCTGCGATACGGTATTGCCCAATACCACGTAGCACTTCAGGAGGGATGACCATGACAATTCTACAGGAATTAAACGATTTTCAGAAAATGTGGACCTGGCTCAGCTCACACCCCGCACATGACCAGAACTATTACATACAGCACGTAATCAGGCTGGACACCCCCTGGAAAAACTCCTGCCCACTGTGTCATACAGATTCAGGCAAATGCCGTGAATGTGACCCGTTATGGCAATCAGATTCAGGAGGGCTGTGTGATGATCAGGACTCTCCGCTGAGCCGGTGGCAACAGACTTCGATACACGACCCGGACAACAGGACCTGGTTTGCCAACAGGGTCTCTCTGCTGGCCATGCGCGCCATCAGATCCCGCCGCCAGCTGGAGCAGAGCCAAACAGAACATGCTTAAAAAAGCACCTCACCTTTTCCCATGCGCTGAACGAACTGTAAGAATACGCTCTGGTTGCCGTAGCAGGGTTTCCAGAGCGGTCTGTCTTTTGCTGGTATCCTGTTGCCGGATTGCCATTGCCAGAGCTCGTCTGGTTCCGACGAAAACCGCCAACTCGCGCGCCCGGGTGAGCCCTGTATAAATCAGGTTGCGGTAAAGCATCTTGAAGTGCTGGGTCAGAACCGGCAGAATTACCACCTTAAATTCACTCCCCTGCGATTTGTGAATGGTTATGGCGTAGGCCAGATCCAGCTCGACAACATCTTCCCTTTGATACCGTACCTCCCTGCCGTCCGGATAGAAAGCAACTACACAACTGAGGGTATAGGTATCTATCTCGATAATTTTGCCGATATCTCCGTTGAAGACCGCGAGATCATAGTTGTTGCGGCGATGAATGACCCTGTCCCCCACCCTGAAAACACGCTCACCAACCTGCAACTCCGGTTTATCTTCGGCTGGAGGGTTGGCCGCCTGCTGGATAACCTTGTTGAGATTATTGGTCCCGAGGCTGCCGCGGGTCATGGGGGAGAGAATCTGAATTTCACTTTCCCGGCCATAATATTTTGGAATCCATTCCAGATAGAGCTTCACCACGGTGTCTACAGCCATCAGGCCGTAATGCAGGGTGGACCAGGGATGAACCTTTTTCAAGACCCTTTTGAGCTCTTCTATGCCACCTTCGGCTTTGGCAAGTTGCTGCAGATCAACATGGGCAAATTTCTTTGGCACCTGAAATTCTTTCTCATAGGCAGAATGAATCACCTCCCCGGTGCGGAAGTCATATGGAGTTTCATTGGTTGATAGCCCCTCAAGCTGGTTTATCCGCAACTTGAATTGATTCTTTACCCTGGTAACGAAACTCATCTGCTCCTGGGTCGGCTCATCTGAGTCGAGAAAAATGCAGTCGGTACCATCTTTCCAGACTTCAGGATGCTTAAACGGCGACTCAATCATCGGAGTCTCGCCACTGTTCATCTGGTGGGCAAAGCCGATAATCTTCGATTCCCTCGCTTGCCTGAACACCTGGGTCAGGCGAAAACAGGGTACAACACCGGAGGCAATGATATCATGTAACACATTACCCGCCCCAACGGAGGGAAGCTGGTCGGCATCACCGATAAAAAGAGTCTGACAACCTTCCGGCACCGCTTTTAACAGTGACGCGGTGAGCGATATATCGAGCATCGAGCATTCATCGACGATCAGGAAATCCGCCTGCAACGGTTGCTCCTCGTTACGTTTAAAGGCTCCACCCTGCCATTCCAGAAGCCTGTGCAGGGTTTTCGCTTCACGGCCGATCACCTCCCCCATACGCTGGGCGGCCCTGCCCGTTGGCGCAGCCAGCAACACCCTGTTGCCCATGGACTCAAGCAGATGAACGATAACCTGGGTGGTGGTGGTTTTTCCACAACCCGGACCACCTGTTAAAATAGCAAAGCGGTACTGCACCACCTGGCGCACCGCTGCCATCTGCTCATCACTGAGCTGAATCTTCTGCTTTCCACAGTAATCAGTAACCCAGCGTTCAACCCGCTTTTCATCAACACGTACCCGGGCCTTCATGGCGGAGAGTCTCGCTGCCACGGTTTCTTCATCGTAAAAGAGCGATTTCGAATAGTAGCAGGAGATTTCTTTCCCCTCAGATTCAGCAAGTTTTCTCAGCCTCAGATGGTTTTCTTCCTCCATCTTGAGCAGGATCGAATCAATTCGATCCTCAAGATCAAGGCCAAGCAGTTCCTCAATTTCGGCCAGGATCTGCTGCCGGGTAAGATAGCAATGGCCCTGCTCCCTGCTGGCAGCAAGCACGTGTCTGATGGCCGCTATAATACGCTCTTCGCTATCTTCTGAAAAACCGATACTCAGCGCCACTTTATCCGCCGAGAAAAAACCGATCCCATAAAAATCGTTCGCAAGACGGTATGGGTCGCTGCTCACCGTCTCAATGGCTTTGTCTCCATATTTTTTGAAAATACGCACGGCAAAGAGTGTTGAAATACCATGGCCCTGCAGAAATATCATTACATCCCTGATCATCCGGTGTTCTGACCAGGCGTGCTTGATCATGTCCAATTTTTTGGCGGCGATACCGCCAACCTCGGTGAGCCGATCAATCTCACCCTCAAATACCTGCAGCGTCTCATCGCCGAAATGGGCAACGATCTTCTTTGCTGTTTTAGGCCCCACCCCTTTAATCAGGCCTGAGCCAAGGTACTTTTCCAGAGCTGCTGCCGAAGCAGGTTTTTTTTCAATGGCTTCAGTCGCCTTAAACTGCCTGCCATATTGGGGATGATGGGTCCAGCAACCATGGAACTCCATGGTTGCCCCGGCAAAGACCTTGGTCTGGTGCACTGTGACTGTCAGCTGCTCTCCCATATTCTGATAGGACTGCACCCGAAGCACAGACCACCCGTTGACCGGATTATGGTAGGTAACGCGCTGAACTATTCCCTGGATTTTTTCAGAAATGACTGTCATGGGTTGAGAAAAACATATCAATCCCCATTCGAAAAGTGGAAAGTATGAAAAATGAATCCGATGCCCCCTGAAGCTCAGCTTTAGGAAGTAAGGGGTGAGAGGTTAAGGGTAACAGTTTCGAGCTAAAAAAGAATTCACTGCAACTCGATAAGATGAATCGATAGCGAATTTACTTTGAAGTGTTCGGTATCACCCTTCAATACCTTGACGCCTGTCCTTTGAAAGAGCCGCCATCAGCCCGGATAATATCAACCTGACTCACAGCGTCGTCTATGTCTGCGGCACTCATCTCATCCTCACCGACACAGTACAAATCACTATCATTAGCCAGGTGGCATGATTCAGCGACCGCCGTAATGGTCCTCGCCCTCTTGATGTGGTTTTTGTAAGCAAACATTGCAAATTCTGCCAACAGGCCAATCATGACCACTACCACCAGCAGTTCAATCGAAGTAAAACCTTCCCGGTAAAAGATATTACCCCTGGAATTCTTATATCGATTTTCCGAACTTTTCCCACATTAAAACGTTCCCGTTGGCTCGACTGGTGATAAGGCGCTTTGCCTTCCATGCCCTCAGAAAGGCCTCATACAAGAGGGGGCCACTATTACAGCCTCGACAAAAAGCAGGGAAAATCAACGCGAAATTGATATTTTAACCAATTGACTATACAATTCAGCAGGCATTGCCTCGTCAGGATACGAAACAGGCCACCATCCCCCCGGGAGAACAAGCCAATTATTTCATTACCCAGCAATCTCAAATCATTTTGACTTGATTTAGAGGTAAACCAATATGGCCCTCAGAGTGTTCAGAAAAACCTGGATTATCGACTCGAATCAATACAAAGTACTCGCAATCATAATTCTTTACATACTTCTGGCCTTGCTCCTCTCCGGCGCTATGATCTTCCTGCCTTCAATCACCAGCCTCGTGTCAGACCAGCCTCCCGAACAGCAACAGCAAGCAGCCTTTGAGATGCTCCTGTTACATGAACGCTTCTGGCCCACCATCCTCATCGTCACCATCATCCTCGGTCTGCACTCGGTCTTTATCTTTCACAAAATTTTCGGCCCCCTCTATAGATTCAGGACCATTTTCAACAACGTTGCCGAAGGAGATCTTTCCACTCTTATAAAAATTCGTAAAAAAGATTTCCTGAAAAGTGAAGAAATAGCTATTCGCCAGATGGTTACCTCGCTCAATACCCAAGTCGGCCTGTTGCAGAAAACCCACCATGAATTGCAACACAACCTATTGGCCTTAAAAGAAAAGATTGAAACAACTGAAGACCTGACCCAAGCAGAGCTGCTCACCCAACTGGCTACCCTTGAATCAATGTGTTCGGAAATGGATACAAACCTGAGACATTTTCGAACCTGACAGCACGGTTTGCCTGACACACAAAAGCCGTTGTTACTTTTTTTTCTGCTCCTGCAACGGTATGACAATTCGCTGCAGCGACACCACCGTGCTTTCAGGCACCGTGACTTTAATTCCGCCTTGACTCAGGTAGCTTAACATGCCTTCACCAAACGATATCTTATCGGCAATGGTGCCGGTACCGTTCGTGAACTCAAGCTGATAGAGATACTTTTTCCCTGCAGGAGCAACTTCGGTGCTGAAAACCTTGCGGATGTCCGCCTTCCCGCGCCCGACCTGCTGCTGTTTCTGCTTCAACACTTCCTGAGTCGCTTTTTCAACATCTTCAGCCGAATATACATGGTGCTTTCCCTGCATTTCCATTTCATCAACATTTTCAAGACCAGGTAGATACTCCTTGATTGATAAAGACTTCACCTGGTCAACAACCCGCTTCGCAGTCTCGATTGATACAAGTTCAGGCCTGAGCCGATACACTGTTCCCCCTGCAGCAATTCCCCCCAGCAGCAAAAGCAATAATAACAGTTGTCTCATTGTCATGAGGTTTCAATCCCTTTATAAACTTCATCAGTAAACGGCAATGCTGGTGCAATCACTGGAATTCCAGTTGAATTCCCAGTTTATTCTTACCTCTTCAGGAACATTCACTATACCATTAAAGCCAGCCGATGAAGACGGTCATCTTAAACAGTTCACGCGGTAACCCCATAAAATCAATTGAGATTACCAATTCACAAATCATTCCCAGGCGAATTGTAGTTGTCTATTCACCCCTCTAAGAAATTTCTATTTCCCCATGATGCCTTGGCCGACCATCTTGACTCCCCCGCTCTATGGCGATATCATTTTTAATGAAACCTCCTTTAATTTAGCCTTCTTCGTCATGTTTTAGTTATCAGATCATTGCTTTGGGCAAGAGTTGGCATGTATTTCATGTTGTTCTGCTGCTACCAGGAATCACACTGAGGGATTGCTATGAAAAAAAAGCTTCTCGAGCTGCTTATCTGCCCGCAATGCCTGCCCGAAGAACATGGCCTGCAGGTTGAGATACGAGAAGAACTCAGCGAAGATATTATCGACGGCAATCTCAGCTGCCTCAAATGCCGGGGGAGCTACCCCATCTCAGACGGTATCGCCAATCTCGACCCAGACAGTAAAGGCTCCGGCCAGAACAATACGTATGAAACCGACGAGCTTGTTGCCTCGTATCTCTGGAGTCATTATGGTGAGCTACTCAACGACAGGCATGCATCTAACGCCTATAGTGTCTGGGCAGAACAGCTCCAACCCCATGAAGGAATAGCTCTTGACGCCGGTGGTGCTGTGGGTAGATTCGCTTTTGAAATGACCGGCCGCGCCGAATTTTCAATAGGGCTTGATAACTCAGTTGCCTTCATCAGGACTGCCCGACAGTTAATGAACGAACGCCAGATGACCATCTCCTTAAAAGACGAGGGGTTTCTCCGTAAAGAAGTTACCTTTATCCTGCCCGGCCGATGGAAAAGTGACAAGGTTGAGTTCATCGTCGCCAACGCCCTGGCGCTGCCTTTTCGCGCAAAATCTATCTCTTCCATATCTTCACTGAACCTGATCGACAAGGTGCCGTCTCCCACTCAACATCTTGCTGAAATGAACCGGGTAGCCAGGAACAGGTGGGCACAGTTCATCCTCTCCGATCCATTTTCGTGGTCAACTGAATGCACCCCAGTGCAGGAGTGGCTCGGCGGCCATATCGAAGGAAGATATTCGGGCAAAGGGATAGAGAACATTGCCTCCATGCTCACAGAAGACGAAGGCCCACTGTCTCCCCCCTGGCGTGTCACATCCCCGGCGAGTGTCTGGTGGAAGATCCGTACTCACTCCAACCATTACGAACTCATCCGGAGCTGTTACATCCTCGCACATCGCTGACAATAGATAATCCCTGGTAATTAATGATATACGATACAGTGTGTCGCCAGTGCTCTTCGTGCTGTGCCATCGAGGCAAAGGTGATCAACAACAGAGTTGTGTCTGCCTGGCGGAAATTTGATGAGGTGAGTTGGGATAGCGCACTCAATTGTGTCGCCGAAAAGCTTCACCGCTCAAAGAAAATGTCAGGCGATCGCTCTATCGCCTGGCTTCGCGCTCTAACCGGCAACATCTATCTTGCCGGCGGCGACCTTCTGCCACAACCGGTACCGGTTCGAAATATCCAGATAAAAGACCGCCTGCGGGCCGGAACATGGCCGGTTACCGAACAGTATGCACTGTTCAATACGTTCTTCGAGACCCGGTAAATCAGGTTCAGGGCTGTCCGGTGGATGCTGTTCTCGATCATCAACCACATCCTGTCGAGGCAATTATCGCGCAGTCCGCCAACCCGGTTATCCTGCAGAACGCGGTCATCGATCATGTGAGTGACTCGTGACCGGATTGGAAGATCGTTTTTGAGCTTGCCCGTAAACTCGGATACAGCGAAGAATTTCCATGGCGGACGGCGGAAGATGAAGTGCGTGGTCCAGTAACCGGTACTCCCAGCTACAGAAGTGTCATGTGCAGAGTTGAGAAAAAGTAGGAACCCGCCCTATCCCGCATCTTTCACAAGTTCAGACAGCCTACCTGCCAAGTAACTTTTAGGATCACGATGCTCTATAGAGTTTGACTGGCAATTTGCATGAGATATGCGACCGAAAAACTTCACGAGAAAACTTCCAACCGGTTCAAAATCGCCCGAAAATTGGTAGGGCCAATTTGGGCAATTCAGCAAGATACAATTTTGTTTTGATCTCTGCAATGAAAATTACTCACTTAGTTTCAGTAAGCTAGAAATCTAAACTTTCCCCCAAAGAGCTGTACGATTGGACTTGCTTCCCTGGTCTTACCAGCGTATTGTGGGACCAGAAATCAGCCACGGCTTTATCCTTCGATACAGGCAAAACCAGATGCGCCTGAGAGAGGAACAAGCCCTGGTCGCAGAAACCTTGCTTCGAGCAAAGTGCAGCACCATGGCGGTCGCTAAGAAATTTGCTGATCGCCGTTCGAGCGGGTTACCCACCAACCAATTGAAGCAAATGAAAAGGAGTATATTATGAGTAGCGAATCTAAAAAAGAAATGAATGAGTATCTTGAGATGGCCCTTATCACAGCAGGAGTCATAGCAGTGATGAGCATTTATGCGGTAATGATCTGATATATATCTGCCTTACTCTTCATCCTGAAAACAAAACTTCACGGCTGGAGAAAAGCGGAAAAACTTCCTTCCACTACGTATTACGAAATATTAGAGGAGCCTGTCCCTCCCAAGATGGCTCCTCCCCCTCACATTTGCAGGTCTCAATGCTTAGCCTGGGTCGCCCCAGGCTCCCACCGCATTCACATGGGGCAGAGTCAATAAACTCTGCCCCAGCCTGAACTGATAAGAAAGAGTGGCAGCGCACAGAACATGAAGGCTATGCTTCCAATATCACTTAGGAACAGACCTTCCTCTCAGCTGCGATGGCCAGGATGAGACCCAGAGTCACTCCCAGTATGGCTGCAAAAAATACCTGAAACTCTGCAGGTAGCAGAAAGGTAATAGTATGGGCGGGCACCCAGAAAAATGGGATGGTCTTTTTGAAGACAAAGTTCCACATTACCGACCAGTCTATTTCTCTCAAAATAGAGGCAATATCAATCGCCGACATGGAACCGCGCAAGCTCCCGCCCACCTGCCGAATGTGAGTGTCTGTGATTTTATGCAAGGTCATCAACACCGGCGCAAAAATCAGATTCATGGTCAGGCTTATGGAAAATGCCAACAACAACCTCTGGAAAGACAATCCTGAACGTATAGCATCAGGGTTCAACTGCACACCAAGCGAAGCCAGTACATTCGGTGCGCCTGTGGCAAAAATCACAAACGCGGCCTTTATTAACAGACCAAGCATCCCCCAGACCAGCATTTTCGGCAACAGACCAAACCCCGGCTGCAGGTAATTCCCCGTGGTTATCCGAAGAGCCATACATTCGCCGAAAGTGGCAAGCAAGGCAAATTTCACAAAACTCAACAGATAGGGATACTCGATATTCAGTTGCCGATATGTCTCGAAAACTCCAGGTACAATTGCAAAAATTCCAGCTGTGGCGCAAAAAACAGTTATTACCCGTAAATCAATACTCTTTATTTTTAACATATATACGTACAAGTCATTAGCTGAAGTCCCCACCTTACAACCCAGCTCCATTGCGTATCCGCTCTGCATAAAGGCGGCTCTCAATATACAAAGAGACAGAAGCAACAGCTCGATCACAGACTGGAAAAACAGGTACACCACGTTCAAGCAGAGCATCCCGCATGGGATCATAAAGACGGCCACCGTCAACCACGCCGATAATCGGCACCTCGCTCTTCTTCACCACTTCAGCAACCAGCTGCACTATGCCCTTGTCTGCACCCAGCTCAAAAGCAGGGACATCACTGTTCATGATGGAGTGAACTGCCGGTGAAAGCGGGTCAAGCCCCACCACAATCGCATCCACCGCACCATCCTGGCTCAGCACCTCAACAATAGAGGCATGCACCCCGTCATTAGCGGATGGGTTGATATCCATAGGATTCTTAACAGTGACCAAGCCATCGAGCCTGTTCTCTTTCAAAAGCGCTCCGAGTCGTGCCTGGGTCTGCAGCGAGAAAGAAGCAAGTTCCATTTGAAAATCATCGGACTGGATGGAGTCGGCCATGCCCACCGCCTCAAAGCCAGCACCGCTCACCGCAGCCAACCGGTTTCCCATGATCTTCTTTGGCCCGAGAGTCTCAGCCAATAGAAACAGGTCCTGAAACTCAGTAAACGAACGGGCAACAATCGCGCCCGCCTGACGCACACAGCTCTCGCAGACCATATAATCACCAGCAAGTGAGGCGGTATGGCCGCTGGTGGCTGTCTTGCCCTCCGGGGTACGACCGGCTTTATAAAACAGCACTTCCTTGCCTGCGAGTACAGCCCCGCGTACAGCCTTGCAGAACTCAAGCCCGTCGAGATCCGAGAAGCCTTCCGCGTAGACGGCGATCACGTCCACCTCATCCGAGTCCTTGAAGTACTTGAGCATATCGCCAAGGGTAAGATCCGTCTGGTTGCCCATGGAGACCATATAGGCCGGAGCCAACTCCGGGCACTGGCTGTAGCGGTGCAGCATAAATGCGCCGGACTGACTGACCAACGCCGCCCGTCTGTAGGGCTGATTGCGGCTTACAGGCAACTTCTCCTCAGGGATGAACCAGGTGTCGTAATTACCGGGATGTGAGACCACCCCCATACAGTTGGCCCCCAGAAAAACCGGGCCGCCATCCTCTGTACCATGTACCGCGTCGATCTTGGCGATAACTTTTGCGGCCCGCTCCTGACTTTCCTCATTCTCGCCCATACCGCCGGGGATGAGCATCACCGAATTGGCTGCATCGAGTGCAATCACTTCATCAACCAGCTCAGGCACCTGGTCCGCACCGATGGCTACCACAAAGAGGTCGAGCTTCTCCGGCAGCGATTTGAGATCAGGGAAACATTTCACACCCTCAATCTCATCCACACCATCTCGAATTATAACGACATTTTCTGCAGGATAGCCTTCAGCCAAAATGTTGTCGAGAATGATGCGGCCAAAGTTTTTGCGGGTGGCAGAAACACCGACAAGACCAATCTTGCCGGGATGCAATAAGGTGTCGATCTTGACCACTGGCCTGGTATTGCCGAGTTTCTTCGGTAAGGAGAATCGGCACATGCCATCCAGCGGCACCATCAGGAAATCGGTAAAGGCGTATGGATTTATCTCCATCTCCTCAATGACGAACTCCGCCTGCGGGTTCACCGGTGAGTATCTGCGTCCCATCTCGATAAATGAGCTGAAGCATTCGATCAACTGTTCATCGGAGACGATACGCCTTTGACCGCGGGTGAGACCTGCCAGCTTTTTGTAGGAGATGGTTTTGCGAAACAGTTCAAAGAAATGCTCGCCATCTATCAACTCGCAGGAAGCAGCAATAATTGCCTGGCCTTTACGGAACCGCTCAGCGTACAACTCGGTATCTGTGCCACCAAGCCCGGCACTGATAACCATCCCGAATTCCCGTGTGTTCCTGAGGCCCACGATCAGCTCGTTGCCAAAGGCCGCCGAGTCAGGTGGCATGAACTGCACCATCAACACACCCACCACATCGCGACTGATAGCGGCCAGCAGCGCCTCGCCACTCAAACCTCGATATGAGTCCGGCACCGCGGCCGGGTTCGCCTGGCACCAGGCAGCATAATTCTCCGGCACTTCATACAGCATACGTCTCAGCGCCGAGCGGATCTTGTTCGGGTCCTTGGCAACGATACGAACACCACCCACCTCGGTTTTATGGATGATGGTGGGTGAGGCTATCTTCAGCACCACCTTCTCGCCGGGCAGAGCCAGCAACTCGTCTTCCGAGGGCCTTGCTCCGCGTGGAATCAGTATCGATTTCGGCGGCGTTTCGGCACCTGAATCCGCAAGGAGGTTATACACCTCGTACTCATATAAAAAATTACGCCCTTCGTTCCCTGCATTCTGAAACAGTTCGGTAATAGCATCGAAATGAATTTCCGGCCCATATTGAACAGTCATTACTTCTCCTTATCCGGCTTAACAAAAACTCTGGATGACATATCATCCAGAGTCACCGTGTTGTCAGTTGCTAATTTTTCGCGACAATCACCTGAGCCATCAACTCACGACCCGCTTCGAAGGCAGCGTAGTTTGCTGCCCAGATAGCCGGTTTCGGGCTGACGTTCTGCAACGCCTGATACCAGAGTTCCGCCGGGAAATCGGCAAAGGCCGAAGTCGCGGAAAGCGCACCCATCATCACTACATTGGCACTGCGACCGCTCTCATCACCCAGGGCCAGAGCCTCTCCCAGCACATCCACCTCAAACACAGTATAACCTGAAAGTGACTCAAGAATAGATTCGTAAGCTGGATAGCTCGATTCATCCACGCCATACGGGAAGACCCTGGTTCCGGCAAGCAGAACGGTACCTCCAGGCTCAAGCATGGAGAGAAAGCCCGGTCGCAACACCTCGCTCATCTCCATGGAGACCAGACAGTCCGCAGTACCTGGCAGGAGGTTTGGCGAGCAAGCCTTACCGCAGCTGAAAGTCGAGATTACCGGCCCACCCATCTGGGCCATACCATGGGTCTCACCTTTCACGATATTGGTGTCTCCATAACCGGCCAGGAAAGCGAGTTGGGTCAATACACGGCCAAAGAAAAGGTTTCCCTGACCGCCCACACCGCGAATGGCAACTGCCAGCTTCTCCGGCAGGGTCAGATCTTTAGCATTCGGAAGCACTATGTTTTGGGGTGGTTCAGCAAGATCAACCTTACCCTGCCCAGCGCTTTGTACCGCTTCGGCCGGGGCAAGCGCCCCTACCGGGCACATCTGGGCACAGGCCGAGCCCTGGCTTACGCATCCGGAGCAAATGTTATTGTACGATGGCAGGCCATCTTCATCCGCCTGAATACCGGGACAGACCTGGCAGAGGCCGCACCGTTTACACTTTTCCTCATCCACCATCATTTTGGTGTTAAAAGAAGCTTTCGGCATCCGGCGAATACAGGTTCCGGTAACCACCAGGGTGGTAAAGCTACCCTTTTCAGCCTGCTGCAGCACTTCGGTCAACGCCTTCTTGATCGCCTTGCGGTCATAGCCGTTCACCACGACTATCTCCGCGCCATGGGCAGCAAGTGATGATTGCAGATTAAATATATTTTCCTCACCGGCAAAGTTGGTCGGCGATGTCGGACCAGGTTGGCCACCGGTCATGGCCGTCCAGTTATTATCTAGAATAACTTTTACCCCCGGGATCTTCCGAAAGAGGGTATTTCTGGTGGCATCCATACCGGAGTGCGTCTCGGTACCGTCACCGAGAAGAGAGATACATTTGCCGACTTTTCCCGGATTGGAGAGCACATAACCGGCACGATTCGCCTCCGATGCTCCCATACAGAGGTTGGTATCCACCGCATCCATAAAATAGAGCAGGGTATTGCAGCCGATATCACCAAAAACCGTCTCGAGTTTCTTGCGCTTTTTCATCAGCCGCACCTCTTCCCCGAAGAGACGGTACGGACAACCACCACAGATCATCGGCGGACGCATCAACGGCTGGGCCGCAGGAGGTGTAGCCGTGGCAATCCCGAAGCCAAGTTTTCTCGCGATCATTTCCGGGTTCCACTCGGTGAGAGTGTCATATTCAGCCTTACCTGTTACCTCCAGGCCTTTGCGCTCCAGCTCATCCTGCAGATAGCGATAGCCATCCTCAATCACATATACCGGTCCGTCGATGGACTGGCAGAACTCATTGATCAGCTTCATCGGCAAAGGAAAGGTGAAACCGAGGGAAAGGATATCAAACTGCTCGCCCAGGGAGTTCTGTACCTCACGCACCATCATATCGCTGACGCCATAGGTGATGATGCCGATCTTACCGTTGCCCTTGTCCCAGGTGTTAAGCGGGCTGTTCTCCACCATCTCCACCAGCGCAGGCATGCGCTCGCCGAGCACCTTGTCGTAATCCTTTCTGGCTGTTACCGGTAAGGTGTTGAAAGTCTTGAGGGGCACCTCGATTTCAACTCTGTCGCGTTTTTTCAGCTCAGAGAGACGCACCAACCCCTCACTATGACAGAGAGTGCCGCTGGTCATGATCACCACCGGGGTATGGAAAGCACGTCCGACATCCGCCGCCAGTTCCGCCGCGCCATGCAGCTCCTGGTGATTTCTCGGCTCGTACACCGGCACAAAGCAGCTTTTGATAAATGGCCGCGGGTCAACCAGATGCTGGGTGGAACTCGGGGTGAAATCAGAGGCCAGATAATAAACCAGGGCCCCTCGCTTTTCGTTGAAAAATGCGGAGCTTGCAAATGGATCACCGCCCTGGAAAAGTCCTGGGATCTTCATGGTGACTACACAGTCATTACCCGCCAGCGAATGGCCATGGCCCATAGCCACTGCGGCCGCCTCGTTGACCGACCAGCCGACGGTGATCATATCCTGTACATGATTCAAGCCCTTGTCGATAACCTCGGTGCTCGGTGTTCCAGGATAACCGTCAACAGCATGAATACCGCTACGCACACAACCCACTGCAAAAGCAATATTACCCTGCAACACTGTTGCCTCACCCTCTCCCCTGGTACACAACTGCTTAATCTGATTCATTATTGGCAACACCCCAAATTATGTGATTTATACGTATTTACACCTACCCTGAACTTCTCATCGGTTCAGGCAGGATTCGCTTCGAAGTTTTCTGCGACAAATCATAGCAGACTGTTTTCGCAACACAAGACCAAGGCAGATAAGGCGCATAAGCTGACCTTTCATGAGCAATTCCGGCCAATCACGACATTCTTCCCAAACCCTGGCTGCAGTCAACTACACCCTTTACCAACAGGCCGGACCACCAGCTAGTGCAGACCGTTCTTTAAAGACAGGTCCCGAAAGGTACTGGAAAACCAACCATGGTTGCTATATTTTTATCGATTTTTCTTACCCCAAGGATGGTAATTTGAAAACAGGCTCAGCGTTTTGCGGAAAGTGGATAACGGGTGGGGAGCGCTGAGCAGGCAGCTGCCTGTCAAAGCGCGGTGACTGGACAACACGACTGCCCCCTTGTTTTTTCGTGGTCTCCCTTCTTAATCAGGCGAATCAACATCCCGGGATCTGAATGAGGTTAGCCCGGATCTCTCACGAGCATTTTGTCGTTATGAATTGAATAAAGCAGCAAGCCATAGAACTGTCTCCCCCGGACAAACATTTGCCAATCTGCCACGCCTCAGACCTCACTCCTCACCTTTTCAAGTCTGGCGCTATCAATTCTTATCCATCTTGTACCACTCTTCTCTACCATACAGTTCTTCTATGCAGACCGGGCAGATTCCATGGCTGAACGACACATCTGAATGTCTTTGCAGATACGCCTCAAGCATTTCCCAGTAACCGCTGTCGTCCCTGATCTTTTTGCAGTTGGTGCAGATGGGCAGAATGCCTTTCAAAGTCTTGATCTCTTCCAGGGCAGTCTGCATTTTGGTGATATCGGAGTGGATACCCACAATATTGCCTGCCGCAGTTCGCCGCTCACGAATCTGCAACCACCTTCCGTCATAGAGTTTTAATTTAGCATCAATATCGATCGGATAACTGGAAGCAGCCCTGGCATATAACATCTCTATATCTCTTTGCGGTGTATCCGTAGAAACAGCATTCCTGGTGCGCCCTATTTGCAGTAACGCCGAGCGGGGTGTTCCCCGTTCCGCCTCCAAATCTGTAAAACGATAGTTTTTCTTAAAATTCTCATTGCATAAAAGAAGCCTCTGATCTTTATCGAACAGCACAAAACCTTCAGAGATATTGTCTACCGCATCTCGCAATTGCTGGCTGGAGCGTTCCGCTTCTTTGTTAACTAGCTGTAATTGATCAGATATTTTTTTATTCTGAGCAATCTCCCTGTTGAGCAACACCACTTTCCAGAAGTTCATGCGTGATAATCGTTGGGTCTTTCGTGTTGTAAAAAAGCCGACGCCATTGGCGAGTGAAATAAAAATCGCCACTCCGGTGATATCAAAAGGTTTCGATTGAATAGCGACCGCCATCACTCCCAGCAGGAAGAATGTCAGGAATAGACCGAGGAAAAGTTGATAGTTCAGGCGGAGCGGGAAAAAACAGTAGAAAATGACCACCATTATCACGGTGATCAGTTGATGAATTTGTGCCTCCTCTATTCTGTAATACGGCACCAGGCAAATTACTGCCGATACAGCAAGAGCAGCGATGAGCATTGTTATGTCAATCAACCTGTCTGATTGCAGGAAAGGGGTGAACAATGCGGCAGCCAAACTCACCCCACCCGCAATTAGGCGAAGGACCGCAAGCTGATAGAATTCAGCACAAACACCCAGATAAAGATAATCAGCAACAATAGTGGCCCAAAAGAGCAAACCGCCCAGAATTGCGAAAAAACGAAGAGCTCTCAAACGTTCGGTTCGGATGCTGGCCGCATAGTCCTTTTCGATTTGCGGGTCGGCAAAAGTCGCCCCGAACCAGGCAAACAACGGTTCTGTATACGCTGGATCAGTTCTGGTTTCTGTATTCATTTCAAGCACCCCTGAAAAGGGTTTCCGGCCGGCACACAGCACAAGCAAAATTGATAACACGACATCTTCACAACAAACCAAAACCAAAAAACAATGGAATGATAGTTTTTAGAATCTACCACAAAATAGGAATGCAAACAGAAAAATCAGATATTATGCTTTGTTATACGACAAACATATAATCATGAGACAGAATCATTCGGCATAGCCCGCCCAAAAATAACACTGCTGTGGTGATAGCTAAAAGAGCTTGAGCTGTTTTGATGCAACTGTACAGGCTTTATCTGTTTTCACCTTTTTCACAGATGGCTTGGCATCATACCTGCCAAGAAGCGAGGGGGACGTGGGATCATGTTCGGAGTAATTTCGTTGGGCAACGTTGAAGCTGCTGGTCGCATAGCAATAACTGCAACCGAATAGGCAGGAGTCGTACATACCGATGTCACGACTTACCGCGCAACCGCATTCCTTGCGCTGAGATGGATCTTTTCTGGCAGAGACATCAACCTTGAAGACCTTTCGTATCAGGTCATCATCAATACATTTACCGGGAGATACCCCCAAAGATTCCAGGTTCATCTTTTCAGCACAACTCAGCAGCCTTATGTCGTGCGATCCGGCCATTCGCATCAACTCAGCAACGAGGGGTTCAACATCCCTAAACCTGATATTGCCTGAGTGATTCACTGTTATGTTTTTTTGTTTGAGTTCATCAATACGCCGCGATGCCTTCCGGTAGAAATCGACGAAGCTGATAAAACAACGTTTGGTATACCCGGCAAGTTTCCCGGCAATTCTGCCGAAATTGTCGAGGTGGTAAGAAGCCGGGGTAATATTGCCCAGGATGATCGGATCATAACGCCAGATCACCCGCTCAGGGCCTATCTTGTCGGCAAGCTCTTGAAAAACAGCCAGCGCCTTGTCAACTTCTGGAGAATAGGGGTCTATCTCCCCTGGATTGTTCACCAGAGTAAACAGGAAATAGTAGTTCAAGCCCCTCCCATCCAGCTCTTGCAAATGGGCCAGAAGTGGTTTGGGGTTACGGGTCCAGAATACTATCGCGTCTACATCTTCGGGCGATAGCGAGATATACGAAATTTGCTTTCGGTTGAACGGGTTGGGCACCGCGCAATAGCCTGCTGCGATTCTGTTGATAAGCCATTGGGAATAAAAGGCGGGGATATCCGTTCTACGGCTTGCGCTGATAATCATCTGGTACCAGATTTGAGATTGTGAAACGGGGCCAGGTCTTGGATTGAGACTTTTCGCTATTCGCAGATATTATTTTGCTTACTGTCGAATAACGCAAGCCTATGTGTTTTTCAATATAACAGTAACCTGTCAGGGCAGTTCCTGCCTCTTCGAAACAGTTCGAGATTTCTTTTACGATTTTTTTGGCTTATTGCAAAACCACCTTTACAACTTACCGTAATTGTATATGTAGCCCGGCTCTTTAAGGCTCAGCCTAACTGGACTTCGACGAATACTGCGATAAATGATGCAATAAATACTCTGATAGATACTTTGACACTACGTGGAGGAAAAAATGGAAGATTTCCAGCTTTTAGCTGACCTGCATTTACGGCAAAAACGTCAGGGACCGGGGGGAAGCGCTGCAACGAAAATGGCAATTGATCTGGCCATGCTCGATCCCTCCGCACCACTCAAAATTGCTGATATCGGCTGCGGTACTGGTGCTTCTACTCTCGATCTTGCACGCCGGCTCAATGCGGAAATCACCGCGGTGGATTTTCTGCCTGAGTTTATCAAGAAGCTTATCGCAGATTCAGAAAAAGAAGGTCTAGGTGACAAAATAACCGCCGTGGTCGGTCCAATGGAAAATCTGCAATTTGAGGATGATGAGCTTGATGTAATCTGGTCGGAAGGGGCAATATACAACATTGGTTTCGAGAAAGGAGTTAATGAGTGGCGTCGTTTCCTCAAGCCGGAGGGGATACTGGTGGCATCTGAGCTTACCTGGATAACCGGTGATCGACCAAATGAAATCCAGGAACATTGGAACACTGAGTATGCTGAGGTGGATACAGCCTCGGCCAAGATTAAGGTTCTGGAGGATGCCGGCTATTCTCCGGTTGCCTATTTCTTCTTACCCGAGCATTGTTGGTTTCAAAATTATTACGGTCCCTTGCAGGACAGTTTTGCCGAATTCCTGAGGCGTAACGCAAACAGCGAAAGTGCCCAGGCAATAGTTGAGGCAGAGAGAAAGGAAATCGCTCTTTATGAGAAATATAAGGGGTATTACAGCTATGGGGTCTATATAGCCAAAAAGTTGGGGTGAGACCTGATAAATCAGGGAAAACACGCTCAACGCACCTCAAATTTCATGTTAACTTTCAGGGACTTTGACACGATTGAAGTCCCAGGCACCCTCGCCGAGCCAGTCCCTGAGCATTTTGAGATGTTGCTGGCGCTCTTCATCATCGTCACCAAGATATTCATACATGTCCCCCGGCTCCTGATTGTCTAAACGGTGCAACATCCCGCCTGTTGCCGGCCATACCACGTAGCTCATGAAATGAAGGTATCCATCCAGGAACCGAGCTCTCTCCTCCTATCCCCTGCCAGTCTCCCATCTTTGTACTCCGGAGTGTCACTACCATGACAATCGAGGCAGCGTTGCTCCAGCATTGGTTGAACATCCATGTGCCAGGTGAGCCCCCCTGCTCTACGATGCAAGGCATCTTGAATTGTGCTATTTGCAATACTAACTGAGCTTTTGCTGCAAAACAGACAGGGCTTTCATTATAATATTGTTAAGAGCAGTTCGTACGCAGAGAGCAGGAGCTAATAAGGTCTCTGAAAGCAAAAGACAGGGTTTGCGTCTATGGGTAACCGTGTTGATTCAGATCTTTTTGTCTATTCGGAAGCGGGTAAAGGCTATCATGACAGACTGGCCAGGAACAGCTCGGGCACTGTTGTTACCTCATTGCCCATGGATACATTCAGCAAAAATCCCGAAGCTTATCTGCGGTCAACACAACATATCGTCGTAGCGGCAGAACTCTCGAGCATAAAGCAGGTGATCGAAATTGCCGTTGAACATGGTGCAAGCCTCGGGATTTTGCCACTTGACGATCAGAAGGCTCTGGTACAGTGCTATGGTCTGCCGAAAAACACGCAAGACCGGATCGACATAGCCCTCAAGTCGGAACATGACCAGATCGACATTGTCCGCTGCAATAACCATATCCTGCTGTTCAAAGGGGTGTTCGGCAGACTCCCTCTATTTGACAGCCATATGGATTCAAGCAAAATCCAGGTTGTCTGGGACGCACTCAAGAGAGTGTTTTCACTGCAGCTGCACCCTATAACGATCAGCACAGCCGATAAAAGAAAAACACAAATCACAACAGCGGCAAGCGGCTGTGTGATTCTTGAAGAGGCAGAGAGCGGCCTGCTCCCAAAAAGCATCAGCGATGATTGCTCGAACCGTGACGGTATGATTTCACTCGTCCTGGTCGCGCCATTCTCTGTCATTGACTATTTACGCCTGATTTGGGCCCAACTTGTTTCCGGTCCCAATTCCAGCCTAATGCCCAACTCAATCGGTTTGGTCAAAAGTTCGCAAATAGCAGTTGATTCAGAAGATCCTTTAACCGTTTCCATTGACGGTGAAGGTGTGACAACAACACCGGTATATCTCAGCATTGCTCGACAGGCGTTAAAGATCAACCACGGGCTGCCCAAAAAAAGCACGCAAGACGGTGAATCACGTTGCCAGGAAAAGGTTTTAACCGCGTCCCTGCCAACCGGCAAAGAGCTGAATAGAGCCGGGGGCAAAAGATTACCATTCTTCACATATGCATCTGAACAAAGGTTCAAGGATTTATTTACCGCTCTCAGAGATGATGCCCTGCTTGATTCGAAATATATCCTGTTAATGGTGCTTTCAACGATTATTGCCACTGTTGGCCTATTTCTGAACAGCGCCTCTGTCATCATCGGAGCTATGCTGCTCGCCCCGCTCATGGCTCCGATAATTGCAATGGCTATGGGGCTGTTGCGCAATGATCGTAGCATGTACAGACAATCTTTCAAAAAAATTATGGTGGGGATCATACTTGCGCTTGCCACCTCCGCTACCATTACAGTTATTTCTCCATATCAGCCATTTACTCTGGAAATGCAGGGCAGGCTCAATCCGACGGTACTCGATCTTGTCGTGGCAATTGTGGCTGGAATCGCCGGCGCCTATACCAAATCTTTCAAGGAAATCCTGCAAAGCCTGGCCGGGGTTGCCATCGCTGTTGCTTTGGTTCCCCCTCTGGCTGTTGCCGGAATCGGTCTTGGCCGATTCGATATTTCATTTTTCAGCCAGGCATTTTTACTGTTCTCAACCAACTTGATTGGTATCGTCCTGGCAGCGACCTTTACTTTCAGGGTTCTTGGTTTTTCCCCGGCGGTTCGCGATAAACGCAGACTGAGTGTTGTCAGCCTCTTTTTATTGGCTATTTTCATACCGCTTTTTCTGTCCTTTCAGGGAATAGTTGAGCGAGCACGGTTTGAGAAAAGCTGGCAGTATGAGCGCTTCCTGGTGAACGGGAAATACCTGATCGTCGACACAGCCGAGCTTCATACATTTCATCGGGTAAAGGTACTGACCGTTGACCTCCAGGTCAGGGAGCAACTCAATCGCAGCGATCTGAATGAATTCAAGCGCAAAGTAAAACGTAACTTCTCAGATAATCTCGTGATCAGGGCCAAGGTCACATATATCCCTTAACTGCGTGGTCATCCGGAATGAAGCATATCCTATTAGTTCTCCTTTCTGGCATACTGGCTACTGTATTTGTGGCCTGCGAGAATCAGCAGTCGTTTAAGGTAAGCGGAAATACTATTAAGATCGGATTTATCGGTCCAATGAGCGGTTCGGACGAGATGTGGGGGAAAAGTGGCCTGCTTGGCAGCCAGATAGCGTTGCAGATTAAGCCGTATTTAATGAACGGCGACAGAGTTGAGCTCATTGTCGAGGATGACCGGAATAGTCCGCAACTGGCCGTAGCAGCTCTTCGAAAACTTGCTGTTACCGATCAGGTATCCGCTGTTTTGATCATGTCAGACAGTGAAACAGTACTCAGGTTAAAAGAGGACGCCGCTGTTTACAAAACGCCTATTTTAGCCCTCAATGCGACTCATCCTGATATTACGAACAGCGATTATATCAGTCAGCTGACTTTCAATGACTCAATTCAGGGTACGGTCGCTGCACTTTACGTCATTGACGAACTGCTCATTGAGCATGTAGCAGTGTTCAAGGACGTGTCCCAGCCCTATTCGGCCTTTCTGGCAGACACCTTCACCCATACCTTTACAGAGGTAGGCGGTACAGTGGAATTGGTCGAGTTTGGCCAGGGCAGCACAGCGCATATCGATAGCCTTGAGAGACTTAAGGACCAGGGCATAACATTTCTCTATACGCCGCTGACCGTTGAGCAAATCCTGGGAATTGGCCTTGAAATAAGAAAAACCTCATGGCATCCGAAAGTGATGGCAACTGACGGTTTACTGAGTCAATTTATCCTGCAATATGATGAACAGATCGCGGTGGTTGAAGGGATGCTCGCCACCGACCTCTACACAACCGGGGTGACTAAAACCGCTTTTGGTAAAGAAATATATCGAATTTACCAAAAGGACTTCAAAGAGTTGGGAACAACCTTTACCCTCCTCGGTTCTGAGGGAATAGCTCTTCTGATGGCGGCGATAGATCGCTGTGACAACAGTTCGGATAGAGACTGCATCAACAGGTCATTGCGAAAAACCAATGACTTCGAAGGGTATCTTGGAAAGATCAGCATCAAAGAGAATGGCCAGGCTGAACGTGCAATTTTCATCAACCAGATCGTCAATAATCATTTGATGTTTATTGTGAAAATCTATTGATCCTCGATTTTTCCTGTCCCCTGTCTGCAGATACGCTTTTACTCACTATCGAATATTGCAGGCCTGGGTACATTTCGATCTGTTTAACAAACCGCGCTCATTCAAGACCTGACCATATCGGTCACATTGTTGCGGATGATCAATACTTCGCCTTAATCATCTCCAGCTGTTCCTTGGTAATTCCCGGCACACCATCCCGCTCCTGCCAGCGATTGAGGTTCCAGGCGCCCTCGCCGAGCCAGTCCCTGAGCATTTTGAGATTTTTCAGGCGCTCTGCATCATCGTCACCGAGGTATTCACACATGTTCCCCGGCTTCTGATCGTCCAAACGGCGTATCATCGCACCTGTTGCCGGCCAAACCACGTAACTCATGAAATGAGGGTAGGTATCCATCCGGGAACCAACCTCTTTCCTCTTATCTCCTAACAGCCTCCAATCGTTGTACTCCGGAGTGTCACTACCATGACAATCGAGGCAGCGCTGCTCCAGCATTGGTTGAACATCCTTACGCCAGGTAAGTTCCTCTGCTGCTACTGGAGATACAAAAAATGCAGCAATCACTGCAAACAACGGGACAATTTTCAACATTTCGAAATCCTCTCTAACTATTTGATTTTTCAGGTTCAGCAAAACAGGCTCGGCTTTCAGGTCAATTATTGTTTGATCCTTTCATCGTAATACCTGCTGGCTCCGCCAAGGTTGTCAGCTCTGTAAAGGAACAACATGCGAATCGTAGTGGGTTCTTCCTGCCTCCCTGTATGGTCAGAGAGACTGTATAATCAGGATTTTATACTGTTAAACTTTTAACGAATCGCCCGAAGACACTAGGGGTAATTGCGACTGGAATGCTTTTTAAGAGTATTAGTGCAGAACACGTTCCATTTGTGAAATGCGCCGATGATTTAGCCCGGAAAAAGAGATGGGCAACCCTTGAGTTGCGTATCTGCTGGGTATACAAATACAATTTAGCCTTCTTCACTTATACTAGCCTGGGTGTACGTACCATTATTCAATGTCATGGCAGGACCGACACCTCAATTGAAGGCCATACTCCATTGCTGCCATGTTGCCCAGCCCTCTATCTTTCTGTATAATTTTACATAAAGAGCGTCAGGGACCAGGAGCTATTCGGCAACCCCTAACATCATAAAAGAGTCCCTAGCCCTTAACCCTTGGGGGCCTTGGAGGGAGGAGTGTTGCACTTATTATCTGAATTCAGCCACAAGGCCTCGAAAACATGAAATATGTTATTGAAAGGATACTGACAGGTGTGCATCTGGTTGCCGCTCTCATATTGGTGGTTCTTTCCTTAATAATCATGTCGTTCTCTATTTATGAGGTGTACTCCGGCATAAAGTTCGATGATACTTTTATACCTGCAATTCTTCAGGCCGTAGGTGCTATAATTATATCCGCTGCTATCCTGGATGTTGCCGGTTATATGATTGAAGAAGAAGTATTCAAGAACAAGGAACTTAGAGATCCGGTTGAAGCGAGAAAGACAATTACCAAAATTATTGTAATTATCACCATCGCAGTAAGCATTGAAGGGCTGGTTTTCATTTTCAAGGCCGGCACAAATGATTTAAAACTTTTGCTCTATCCTGCCGCGTTAATATTGTCGGCAGCGGTTCTGATTGTTGCACTTGGGCTCTATCAAAAACTCAGCGCCTCAGTTGAAAAAATAGATCGAAAATTATAACACCTATCATTTTAAGCCATTAACGCGGACTCGCTGAAGCCCACCATCGACTTGCCTGAAAAATCTCATTGTATAACCGCTGCTCCCACGCCCTGACTAGATTGACTTCACCTTTTTGAGTTATACTTTCTCAAGACCTGCGAGAAGTCGTTTTCGTTCTCAGCCCAAAAGTGGATGATTTTCCTGCAGGTGGTCAAATGTTTCATTCCTTCATCCGGAGTTCGTCCACCTTGAGGTAATCCTCCTATGAATCGCCCTCTCTCACTTTTCTTTTTTTGTACGATCACGGTTGCACTGTTTATAATAAATTCTGCGCTCGCAAAACCACCGGTACAGGTGATTATCAGTGAAGTTGTAGCAAAAGAGTTCGGGGATAAAATAGAGGCACTGGGCACATTACGAGCCAATGAATCTGTGCAAATCACCGCAGCGGTGACGGACACCATCACGGTCCTGCATTTTGAGGATGGGCAGAGGGTGAACAAGGGTGATGTGCTTGTTGAAATGACCAGTCAGGAAGAGCACGCCCTTCTTGCAGAGGAACAGTCGAGGGTGGCAGAGGCTCAAAAGCAGTATGATCGGCTGAGTACACTGGTCGGCAAGGGGGTTACATCTACATCTGAACTCGATGAACAGCAACGGGAACTTGGCACGGCCCAGGCGAGATTGCGGGCAATTGAGTCGAGACTTCAGGACAGGCTGATTCTTGCGCCGTTTTCAGGGGTGGTAGGCTTGAGAAATATTAGCGTCGGCGCTTTAATTGAGCCGGGCGACATG
The DNA here is from genome assembly GCF_048381775.1 of Desulfosediminicola sp. NCBI lineage: Bacteria > Pseudomonadati > Thermodesulfobacteriota > Desulfobulbia > Desulfobulbales > Desulfocapsaceae > Desulfosediminicola > Desulfosediminicola sp. The sequence continues at coordinate 527,492 of NZ_JBLXGE010000002.1, forward strand.
ATAACTACCCTGGATGACGACAGCGTAATGAAGCTGGACTTTACAGTACCATCCATTTACCTCGCTTCGTTATATCAGGGGCTTCCGATAGAGGCGAAAGCGGCAGCATTTTCCGACAAGATCTTCACCGGCAAGGTCAGCAGCATTGATAGCCGAATTGACAGCTCGACCAGATCAATAAGCGTTCGCGCCCTTATCCCTAATCCGGAAGAGCTTTTGAAACCAGGGCTACTGATGAATGTTATCCTGCTGAAAAATCCCCGATCTGCCCTGGTTGTGCCCGAAGAAGCCCTGGTTCCTGTGGGAGGGAAAAACTTCGTCTACGTGGTGGACCCTTCACAGGAGTCCCCTCGAGCGGAACACCGCCAGATTCAGACTGGCCTTCGCAGGCAGGGAGAGGTCGAGGTTGTGGAAGGTGTGCGGGAGGGTGAATTTGTCATCACCCATGGCACAATCAAGGTACAACCCGATCAACCCGTCTCCGTTATAACCACAGAAAAAGGGAGTGAATCGCTGGAACAGTTACTCTCAAGCGGAGAGGATTGAGGCCAGCAATGATACTCTCAGACATTTCCGTCAAACGCCCGGTATTCGCAACCGTGCTCTCATTACTTCTCATGGTTTTCGGCCTTGTTGCATTCACCAGCCTCCCTCTTCGTGAATATCCTGATATCGACCCGGCTGTAGTAACTGTTGAAACACTGTACCCGGGAGCCTCTGCCAACGTTGTAGAAACGCAGATAACTGAACTGATAGAGGAACGGATTGCCGGGGTAGAGGGAATTTTTTCGATTTCGTCGAGCAGTGAGGACGGCGCGTCGAGGGTAACCGTGGAGTTTACCACTGCACGAGATGTTGATGATGCCGCTAACGACATAAGGGACAGGGTATCAGGTATAATCGACGACCTGCCCGATGAAGCCGACCCGCCGGAAATAGAAAAAGTTGATTCGAATGATGATGTCATCATGTGGCTGAACCTCACCAGCGACCGGTTATCCGTCCCTGAGCTCACTGACTATGCGGACCGCTATCTGGTGGACAGGTTTTCGGTACTCGATGGCGTCTCAAGGGTGCGACTTGGTGGTGGCCAGAGTTTTGCCATGCGTATCTGGTTAAATCGAAACGCTATGGCGGCGCGGGAAATTACCGTAAGTGACGTTGAGCAGGCTTTGCGCCAGGAAAACCTTGAACTGCCCGCAGGGGCAATCGAATCGGTCGAACGCAGCCTGACTGTCCGAGTCAATCGCACCTTCCAGGGCGCCGCGGATTTCGAGCGATTAGCGGTTACGCGGGGGGAAGATGGATATATTGTGCGTCTTACCGATATTGCCCGTGTAGAACGGGGTACTGTCGAGGATCGTACTTTTTTCAGGGGCAATGGCGAGGCGATGATTGGTCTTGGTATCATCAAGCAGTCAACGGCGAATACCATAGATGTGGCCCGTGCGGCTAAGGCTGAAACCGAACGGATCAATTCCGCCCTGCCGGAGGGGATGGTAATACTGCAGAGTTATGATACTTCGGTTTTTGTTGAAGATGCCATCGCTGAGGTTTACAAAACCCTGCTGATTGCAATCGGCCTTGTTTTCCTTGTCATTTTTCTTTTTCTGGGCAGCTGGAGGGCAACCATTGTCCCTGCCGTGACGGTTCCTGTATCAATCATTTCCTCTTTTATCGCTCTCAGCGTTTTCGGCTTTTCGATAAACCTGCTGACATTGCTGGCACTGGTGCTGGCCATCGGCCTGCTGGTGGATGATGGGATTGTAGTATTGGAGAATATTCACAGGCGGATAGATGAATATGATGAGACACCGCTTGTTGCAGCATATAAGGGGACACGCCAGGTTGGTTTTGCGGTCGTAGCAACCACTCTGGTGCTGATCGCAGTCTTTGTGCCCATTGCATTTCTGGAGGGTGATGTGGGCAGGCTCTTTTCTGAATTTGCCCTGACCATGGCTGCGGCTGTTGCTTTTTCGAGCGTTGTTGCCTTGAGTTTTTCGCCCATGCTTGCCTCGATTTTGCTCAAAAAGAAGAGAACAGATGACGCCAGAAAACCGTATATCGATCGATTTTACAGATGGATACGAAGAACCTACCGCAGGGTACTGAAGCTGTCGTTGAAGCGACCCGGCATCATCCTCACGCTCTTTGCAGCCTTGATAGCTGGTACATATTGGCTGTTCATCAACATTCCGACTGAATATGCCCCGAAAGAAGATCGCGGAGCGTTCTTTATAATCGTCAACGGCCCGGAAGGTGCGACCTACGCCTACATGAAGGAATACATGGATGAGATCGAGCGACGACTTATGCCGCTCGTGGACAAGAACGAGGCAACCCGGCTGCTTGTGCGTACTCCACGATCGTTTTCCAGTTTCGCAAATTTCAATACCGGCATTGTTATCATAGTGCTGAATCTTTGGAGCGAACGGCGGTCAGCGTGGGAGATAATGGATGAAGTGCGTGGTTTGCTGGCCGGGTTACCGGGGGTACGCGCCTTTCCTGTGATGCGCCAGGGGTTCGGCGCCTCAATTCAAAAACCATTGCAGTTCGTGATAGGCGGAGGAACCTACCAGGAACTGGCAGAATGGCGCGACATCCTGCTCTCTGAAATATCGGTCAATAATCCTGGGCTGATAGGCCTTGACTATGATTACAAGGAAACAAAACCCCAGCTCCAGATCGACATTGACTACGACAGAGCGGCAGAGTTAGGTGTCACAGTGGCCTCTATCGGCAGAACCCTTGAAACCCTGTTCGGCTCGCGTAGGGTAACGACCTATATCGAGGAAGGGGAGGAGTACGATGTGATTGTCGAGGGGGAACGTGACAGGCAGCGAACACCCGCAGATCTTGAATCGGTATACGTTCGCTCACAGCGAACCGGACAGCTTATCCCTCTCTCAAACATGGTGTCACTCAGGGAGTTTGCCGATTCCAACACCCTCAACCGTTATAACAGGGTGCGGGCCATTACCCTGGAGGCCAATCTGGCTGACGGCCTGGTTCTCGGGGATGCCCTGGATTTTCTGGAAAACCTTGTGCGTGAAAAGCTGCCGGAAAAAGTGCTGATCGATTACAAAGGAATCTCAAAAGATTATAAAAGCTCATCCCAGTCGATTGTCTTTGTCTTTCTCCTTGGTCTGGTGGTTGTCTTTCTTGTGCTGGCCGCTCAGTTTGAAAGCTTCATTCATCCATTGGTCATTATGTTTACCGTGCCGTTGGCCATGGCGGGGGGCTTACTTGGACTGTACCTTACTGGCTCGACTCTTAATCTCTACAGCCAGATCGGGCTGGTCATGCTTATCGGGCTGGCTGCCAAAAACGGTATCCTGATTGTGGAGTTCATTAATCAGCTCCGCGCCAGCGGCTATTCATTTTATCGTGCCATTCTGCAAGCTGCCGAGGTGCGATTGCGCCCCATCGTCATGACGGGGATTACCACTGCCGCAGGCGCATTACCCCTGATCCTCTCCAGCGGTGCCGGTGCGGAAACCCGCATGGTAATAGGTATTGTTGTTCTGGCAGGGGTGTTGACCGCCACCATTTTCACCCTTTTTGTAGTCCCTGTGGCTTACAGTCTTTTAGCCGGTAAGACCTCGCCTGCCGACGAGCGTGCCAAGCGTCTTGCTGAGGAAATGGCTGCAACCAGATAAAATAGACCACACCTCTTTCTTGTACCATTTTTTTTGTGCTACAGTCATATCAACAACCCTAACCTGGAGGATGTTCAAATGAGTGCACCGCCGACCGTTTCCCAAGAACTCAAGGATATGTTGAATGATGCTATCGCCCGCGAAATTTCCGTCTCAATTTCGTACATATGGCAGCATGTGCTGATGACAGGCTTACAGGGCTTTGCGGTGAAAGGTGAAATCAAGAAAATCTCGATAGTCGAGATGAAACATGCCGAAGAAATCGCAGAGCGACTCGTTTATCTGGGGGGCATGCCAACAACAAAACCCACCCCGATTACAATTGGGGAAAACCTGGAGGAGATGCTCACCATCAATCGGGATCTTGAAGCGGATGCCATTGAATTTTACCGGGACATAGCGGACAAGGCCGAAGAAGAGGGAGATATGGTCACGGCCGATATGTTTCGGAGGATACTGGCCGATGAAGAAGAGCATCACGATACTTTTGCGGGGCTTCTGGAAGCGTCCTGAGTTAAGAGTGATCAGCTCTCGAATCTAAGTATCCATTCTTTTTTAGATACACTGTTTTCTTACTGCCGAATAAGTCAGGCTTTTATACATCGATATCTGGCTATGCATGCATCCTGATTGGAAACGATTTCAGACAACACGAAAATTCAAGGCCCGACCCCGACCGCCGGCACAGTGAAGCGTCCTCCGCGTTTGGGCAGCAGTGACGGGACGCCTCTTTTAAAAAGGAAAAACGGGCAGGCAAACATTCTCCCTGTTCACCTGCCCGTTTTTCAATGGCTATGTCAACTGTAACCGCTATTACTGTTTGTAATTGGGGTATTCAAATGAGTGGCAGCCGGCACACAGAGGCTTACTTTCCTGGTGCTCACCATGACATTCCATACAGGGGACATCCTTGCCATAATGCAGGTTGTTATGCGGGTTCTGCCATTTCTCGTCTGCCGGTCTGGCGGTAGCCTCCACCAGCTCATCACCATCATGGCACTCAAAACAGGCAAAGTCTGCAGGAAAAGTCTCCGGCTTCGCGTTGTTATGACAGGAATCACAGGATTCTCCATCATAGAGATCAGCATGATAGCTTCTTCCCTTGGTATCGCCAAACTGCTTCAGGGTCTCCCCGGCAAAAACAGATCCGGCTACAAAAAGAGCGCATGCCGCTATAAGTACAATCTTCAGTCGTGTTTTCATAATACCTCCCAGTCTTCGTCTATCACGCTTTCATCATGCTTCTGGCCGCCGTCATGCCCATGACCATACAGTCAGGTATCGAGCAACTGCCAAGACGGCTGACACCGTGCATTCCACCGGTTACCTCGCCCGCCGCATACAAGCCCGGAATAGGCTTCCAGTTATCAGAACTGATCACGCGGGCAAGGACATCGACCTTGGCACCGCCCTGACAATAGTGCACTTTCGGCCAGTTGCGGATAACGACAAAAGGAGCTTCGATATATTTTCCTTTCGCTTTTTCCATCGGTTTGCCGAACTGCTCATCCACGCCGGACTTCACGTATCCGTTGTACTCCTCGATCTGGGCTTTAAGGGGCTCGATCGGCACCTTGAAGTGCGCTGCCAGCTCCTCAACAGTGTCAAATTTCCAGCCGACACCATATTTCAGCACCTTTTTCATGGTCGGGTGCTCTTTGGCATGCTTATAGCTCGTAATAGTAATTGGCGGCAGCGGGTTACCAGCATCATCACGGCAGGCCAGTTGCGCATCTGAACGGGTCTTGCGGTCTGCAATTTCGTTCATGAAACGCTTGCCCGTCCTGGTGAAGACAGAGATGGAGTGGGCAAAATTATAAATGGAATAGTTGGAAACATAGCCGAAGCCGTCTTCATCGGGGGATGCCCAGGGGCCGGTCTGGATATAGGCCATGTGGACTGGTATCGCGCCCGCTTTGAAGAGTTCCAGCAAGGCCTCACCGGTTGCACTCGGCGGGTTGGTTGAAGGAACCTCAGCGGTCAGAGTCGGATCCTGAGCCTGCCTGAGACCAACGTTGCGCGCAAACCCGCCGGTTGCGATCAGTACGCCGCGCTTTGCCTTGATGTTTACCGGAGAGCCTTCCGTGTCCCGACCGAAATAATGGCCCTTCAGGATTTGTACACCAATCACCCTGCCTTCTTCGTCATGGATGAGGTGATCGAATTTTGCCCGGGTCACCATCTGCACCCCGAGTTTCTTACACTGCTGAACCAATGGCTGCACGATACCGGCACCGCTGGCACTGGTTGTCTGGTAGGTACGTGGGACCGAGTGACCGCCAAGCTGCTGCAGATAGGGGAAATATTCGCTCCCCGCATCCAGGGTCATCCGCAGAGCCTCTTCCGCATGTTTGGCCACATGCAGCAGGAGGTCTTTGTCAGCAACACCGCGCCCGGCCTTCAGCTGGTCTGCCGTCATGGTCTCGGGTGAATCCTGCACTCCTTCTTTTTTCTGCAGTGGTGAAGCCGGTACGGCAAAAAGGCCGCCATTGTAGGTTGAGTTGCCTCCGAAATATGGCATTTTGTCATACACCACAACATCTTTTGCACCGAGGTTTCTGGCCTCTATGGCAGCTGCCAATCCGGCAAAGCCACTACCAATGATTACAATTTCATGCTCTTCAGCCCACACAGTGGAACTCTCTGCGGCCACGGCTTTCAGTGCCGGGGCTGCAATAGTTGCCGCCCCGACCATCCCCATCCCGGCCAGAAACTTTCTGCGATCTGGTTGATATTCGTTTGTCTTGCCCATACTTATCCTCCCATGAAGTAATTATTTTCCCGGCCCGGCTTATAATGACCTTCATAACCCGGACCGAAAATCACCTGTAGAGAGTGAATGTATCGCGCCTGACGTAATGAATGTAGGGGAGGTATCGGGGTATTATCGGGTAAAAAAACATACCCGATAATAGTTTGTATTTGTTGTTTTTACCCAGCAGCAAAGGCTCTCAGTGCATTTCCCGGCAAACATTTTTGCCGGCTATTCGCCCGAAGACAAGACATTCAACCACAGAGTTGCTCCCAAGCCGGCTGGCACCGTGGATTCCACCGGTTACCTCGCCTGCAGCATAGAGCCCCTCTATAGGCCGACCGCTTTTGATATGCACAACTCTGGATTGGGTATCTATCTTGATCCCGCCCATGCAGTAATGCACTTTGGGGAGCAGGCGAATAGAATAATATGGCGGCTTTCCGATAGGCTTGAGCCCTGCCTGAAGAGGCTTGCCGAACTCGGCATCCCTGCCATGCTGCAAATAAAGGTTATACCTCTCCAGCGTTTCCCGCAGGGCTTCCAAAGGGATCATGTTGTAGGTCGCGAGTTCCTCAATCGAGTTGAACGCCTTAACAACACCGCGCTTCAGGCACTTCTCCAGAGTCGTTGCATGGCTTACCCCTTCTGAGTCGACAATGGCAACAGGCGTGCGGTCGTTCATCAGCATCGCATCCGTGCGGAGTCGTCTATCCGACGTCTCGTTGACAAACCGTTTTCCGGTATTGGCATCCACCATGATGCCGTAGGGAAAACCGGCCAGCAGGGTGAACATGGAGCCGACTCCCCATCCCTTTTCATCAAAAGAAGCCCACGGCCCGAGCTGTATCCAGCAGAGTTGCAGCGGAGAGCCGCCGATCCCCATGGCGGCGATCAATCCCTCGGCTGTGGCACCGCTGTGATTGGTTGTATCGACCAGGTGTGTCAGCCTGGGATCTTGAATGGACCTGAAGGAAACATCGCCACCAAAACCACCGGTAGCAAGCACCACCCCTTGACGGGCACGTATATACTGCAATGTACCGGATTCTTCATTGGGATGATAATACCCCGCCTGAATGGCTACTCCGGTGACTCGGCCGTCGGGAGCCTGCACAAATTCGGAAAACCGGGCCCTCATTCGCACTTCTATACCAAGGTGCCGACATTTTTCCAGCATCGGTTGAATGATGCCGGAGCCCGTACCCGTTTTGGTGATATACGTTCTCGGTACCGAATGCCCGCCGAGCTGGTTGAGGTTATCTTTATAGGCAACGCCAAGGTAGTCTATGGTCCACTTCAGTGTTTCCCAAGAGTTTGAAGCAACAACATGGGCCAGTTCCGGATGGTTGAGTTCCATTCCTGCTTTCAGCATATCCTCAAGCATCAGCTCCGGCCTGTCTTCTATGCCGTCTCTGTGCTGGAGTGGTGATCCGGCCGCCGCAAACAGTCCACCGCTGATCGCAGAGTTCCCGCCGGGTATACGCATCTTTTCAAGAACGATCACCTTGCTGCCGCCGAGCCTCGCCTCCAGTGCCGCCGCAAGACCGGCAAAACCGGAGCCAATGACGACCACGTCATACTCTTCAGCCCAGGAAATACCTGCCTCACCCTCTTGTACTTCATCCATTCCCGTATACATACTACAGACCCCTGTCTGCCAAAAAAGTGTGTAGATTAATTTCTTTTCCCCGCAATCCCAGTTTTTTGCGAATGTTCTTCCGGTGCGTCTGAATCGTCTCGAATGACAGATTCAGGGTGTCGCAGATCTCCTTGCCGGTCAATCCCGCCTTGACGAAGCGACAGATGCGAAGCTCGGTTTTACTCAACCTGAGGAGATCTCCATCGAGAGCCTGGGAAAAATCCTCGGTAAGAGAAATCATCTGCTCCTCCAGCATCGACAAATAGCCGGAACGCCATTCGTCATCACGCTCGTTCCTGATACGCGAGAGAGTTGGCAACAATGAGTTGCGAATTCGCAATGAAAGGTTCTCCTCAAATTCCTTTTTCTCTTTCTCTATGGACTTGAGCACATTCCTGAGAGTCAGATTCATCTCTTCAGCATGCTGCTTTTGCTCGACAATCCGTGTTTCCAATTTTTTCTGCTGGGTTATATCTGAGACGATAAGCGGCCAGAAAGTCCTGTTGTCGAGCGTCATCGAGGTAACCGTGATAAGTGCCGGGAACTTCCTGCCGTCAACATACAGGCTCTGGGATTCAACTCTGAGTACTTCCCCCTCTTCAAGCTCACGACATGTCTTTGACATAACCAGAAAGCCCTGCTCATCGGTAAAGGATTGGTAGTAGCTGCCAATGAGCACTTCCAGCGGAACCCCATACATCTCACTCGCCATCCGGTTGGCCTGAACGACCTCCAGTTCGCTATCAAGCAAAAGAATACCTTTGCCCACAGACTGGAAAATTGAATCCAGCAGCTTTTCAGACTTTGCGAGGGCACGGGTCCGCTCTTTGACCCTTTGCTCCAGAAGCTGCCTGTGATCGACAGCACAGGTAATATCATTGAGGATAAAGAGGAACCCCCGTGCCAGCGGATACAATCTGGACAGCAGCCGTATCTGCAGATTATACGTTTTCCTGATTCCGGCCACTTCGATAGTCAGTTCATTATTCGTATCGGGTGGATACATACTGAGAATCGACTCAAGTTCGCCCTCTATCTGCAGCAGCTCGCCGCAAAAACGGCCTGCCAATCGTTCGCCGGAAAAAGCGATGTGTACAATTGGGTTCACTTCCAGAATGAGCCCGGCCTCATCAGTTATGAGAACCAAATTGGAAGTAGACTCGAAAATGCACTTGTATGTGGACGGCCCAATAACGATTTGCGGTTCGATCGCTCCTTCGTCCCTGTTCTTTGCTGCCTGCCACCTGGTAATCATGGTGATCTCGAGGCAATCGGTCACACAGTGCAGGAGGTTGAGCATGAGTGACTTATGGTTTTCTGATGCAGCAACGCCCCGGGTGTATTGCTCCAACGCAACCCTCATCATCTTGATACAGTGAACCACTTGAACTACATCCGCTCCCTTTGCAGTAATATCGGTCAGGCTCTTCACGAGGGCACTTGTCTCAGCCTCACTGAAACGGGTAGCCCCCCCTCTTTCATCGAGGGTGCAAAGCTTGGTACCAACAACTTTGATCAGCTGTAGAAAGAGAGCGTTCGCCTCGTGCCGGGAGATGTCTTGAAGGGCAAGGTGGGAGGTATGCAGATATTGCCGCACCCAGATCTTAAGAACTTCCGGGAGGCCATCTTCAAGCTGTTTTACAAGATCTGCAAGCATAAAAGAAAGAAACGTACAAAAATCTGGTTTATGTTGATCGCAAGCGCCCACAAAATCGCAATTAAATCCTGGAACCATATCTCAACCTTCACCAATAGTAAAACGATTCCTTGTTTGCGATGAACAGTTCCAGGAAATTGCAGCGGTCAGATCAAGTGTGGTGTGCTGACATTACATATATTCCAATGCCACGAGGTCATCTTTATCTCGTGGCCATTATAGATTGGCATAGTCGGGCTGTCCTAGCCTGGTGGCTTTCAAACATCATGGATTGTGACTTTTGTGTTGCTGCCCTGGAGGATACCATCAACCTTTATGGAGTACCCGAAATCTTCAACACTGACTAGGGCATCCAATTTACCTGTTTTGATTTTACCAATGCTCTAAAAACAGCTGGCATCAGCATCTCTATGGATGGCAAAGGGCGTTGGATGGATAACGTTTTCATAGAACGACTCTGGCGCTCGGTGAACTGGGAGTGCAAATATTTGCAAAGACTTGAAACGGGTTCAGAGTTGAGAAAGGGGCTAAAATACTAATTTCGTTTTTATAATTACCCGATACCATATTCGTTTTGTGATGGGAAACTGCCAATGGCGGCATGGCCAACAACAGAGATTCCACCTTAATCATGCCCCGAGCCTGTCCAACGAATTGGGACCAATTCTATATATCAATGTTGAAAGCTCTTCAGAATCACATGATAAACTTGTGAAATGTATTAACCACCTGTTCCTGAGCTCCTGCTCTGGTGAATATCCCTGTTCTGCGGATCGCAGAATTATGATATATTAGGTTCTTATTCAGGTGCTACTAGTGATTACTACTGTTTTCCTTGCACAACTTAGCCACTAAGAGGAGCAACCCACCCACATTTCCGCTATCACTCCACCACACCTGTCATGCTGCTTTAGCAGGAGGCCTTGCCGACGAAGTATCGAGAATCCAGTGACACCGATTCCCTTGAGTTCTACCTGCACTCTCTCTGTGAAGGAGGAAACATATGTTTAATAGTAACTGCTCGAAAAGAAATGACAGCCTGCTTGAAGTGGTAGGGGAAGCTAAAATCAGACAGTTACAGCAGCGATTCTACGAGGCGACAGGCTTTGCCAATGCATATCTTAGCACCGATGGCCAGCTCATCTCCTATGCGGGTAAACCCGAGTCCGTCTGCATGAACATGATACGGACAACCCCCCTGGGATTGCACAGATGCCGGAAATTGGTCCTTAAAAGTCGGAAAGATGCCAATGGCAAAAACACAAATGTCTTTCGATGCCATGCCGGCATGCTAGACGGCAAAATTCCTATTACCGTCGGAAACGATACCCTGGGCTTTCTGGTCATGGGGCAGGTTTTTGATGCGCCCCCATCCAAGAACGAGGCTCTCTCTTATGCCAGGGAACTCGATCTTGATCCTGAAGCCTACTGGTCCGCACTGCAGAAAGTCAAAGTTGTCCCCAGGGAGAAGATTGAAGCTGCAGCACTGCTTCTTGAGTTCATGGCCAGTGAAATAGCAACAATGGCATACAACAACATTCAACTCCGAAAAGAGATTGTTGCCAGAAAGAAGACCGAAAAAAAGCTCCGTCAACTCAACAGGGAACTGGTTAATGTCAATGAGGTATTAGAACAAGAGCGAAACCTCTTTGTCACCGGAAATGTCGTTGTAATGAAATGGCAGAGTAAGGACGGTTGGCCGACAGAATATGTCTCGCCCAATATCAAGGAGTTGCTTGGATATGAGGTTGATGATTTTCTGTCCGATAAAACCACCTATGCGGACCTGATTTACCCGCCCCATCTCGACAGGGTAAAAGAGGAGGTGCAGTCCTATACCCGCAAGGGAATCAACCGATTCAGCCATCTCCCATACTGTCTTGTGGCCAAAAATGGACAGTTAATTTGGGTTGAACATTTTACCACCATCCAACGCAACGAGCAGCAGGAGGTAACGCATTACCAGGGATACCTGGTTGATATTACATCCCTCAAAGATAGTGAGGAAAAATTTCGCCTGCTTGTGGAACATGCACAGGATTCGATTTTTCTCACAGATACTTCCGGTCGTATTCTCATGGTCAACCAGCAAGCATGTAGCTCCACCGGCTACAGCAGAAAAGAGCTGCTGACCATGACCACAGATCAGATTGAAGTAGCTTCCTCAAAAGCAGAGATAAAGGATATTATCCATCAAATCAACCAGGGGAGCCTGGACAGGACTCTCGGCCTGCACAGAAAGAAAGATGGAACAACATTTCCGGTAGAGGTTGCCCTGTGCAGTTACACAACCAGGGAAAAGACATTTGTGCTGGGGCTTGCCCGTGACATCACTACGCATAAGAAAGCAGAGCAGGCACTGGTTGACAGTGAAAAAAGATATAGGAGCATATTTGAATTCACCCCTATCTCCGTATGGGAACAGGACTTAACAGAGGTAAAAAAGTATATCGACAATCTGGCGGAAGCAGGGATTACCGACATTCAGTCGTATTTTAAGTCAAACGTCGAGGTCGCCCGGGTATTGGCCCGAACAGTAAAAATAGTCGACATTAATTCCACAAGCCTGAAGCTTTTTGAAGCAGATACCAGGGAACAGCTGCTCAACGAGTATTCATATGTGTTTACAGAGAAACAATCGCTTCCTCTTTTTATCGAGGCTGTATCAGCACTTGCCAGTATCGGTTATTCAGAGTCGCAGTTGTACAACATTCGCACACTTAAGGGGAACAGGCGCGTAGCCCGGATCAGGGGAGCGATTGTGCCCGGAAGCGAAGCCAGCTGGTCGAGGGTGCTGTTCTCCATGGGTGACGTGACAGAATTACTTGACGCACAACGACAGGCGGAGACGGCGAATCAGACCAAATCCATTTTCCTTGCCAATATGAGCCATGATCTGCGAACACCCATAAATGGAATCTGGGGGACTCTGCAACTGCTTCAGGCAGAGGCGCTGGAAGAGAGCGCGCGGGGATATGTTGAAATGGGCATCAACTCCTGCAGGCGTCTGACGGGTCTGGTTTCTGATATACTTGATATCTCAAAAATAGAGGCCGGCAAAATGGCCCTTCAACCGAAACCGTTCAGGCTCCGGGATGTTCTGGGCGGTATCGATACCATGTTTTCCTTGATGGCTTCGGAAAAGAACCTCACCCTGTCATTTACCCAGCATACAAACGTTCCGGACTCCCTGTATGGAGATGACAACAGGTTGTCTCAGATCTTGATGAATCTTGTCGGCAACGCAATCAAGTTCAGCCGGACAGATGATATTCACACCGAAATCGCTACGATACATCGGACCCCAAAGAAAGTCTGCTTACTGATCACAGTCTCTGACAACGGCATTGGGATCGCTGAAGATGATATCCCCAATCTTTTCAATCCTTTCACCCAAATGAAGAGCAAAACGGTCCAACAGGGAGCGGGGCTTGGCCTTGCTATTGTCAAGCAGCTTGTTCTCCTGATGGGGGGCGGTATCTGCGTTGCCAGCCAGGAAGGGGTGGGAACAAGCTTTTACCTGAACTTACCTTTTTATCTTCAGGAGCAGAGTGCTGATAACGTTTCTTTGCTTGATTCCCTGGAACAGACAAAAAACATCGGTTCTTTTAATGCCCTGATCATCGAAGATGATTTCGTCAGCAGAATCGTCATATCGTCTATGTTGGAGAAAATCGGAGGCAAAACTGACCAGGCAGGAACCGGAGAGGAAGGTTTAAAGCTGCTACGGGAAAAGGATTACGATATCGCGTTTGTCGACATCCAGTTGCCGGGTATGAATGGTTTAGAGGTAACCAGGACACTTCGCGCCAACCCTATCGCGAGCAAGGCGAATATTCCGATTATTGCGATGACAGCAACTGCAATGGCCGGCGATAAAGAGAAGTGTATACAAGCCGGCATGAACGACTATATCACCAAACCAGTCGAGACCAACTTCTTACATGCGTCTGTTCAAAAATATGTCGGTTTACAGACGAAGCTCTAAGCTCAGGCCCGGAGCTGCTGAAAGGATCGTACCCGATATGTGAGGAAGGTTTCTAGATATCCTTACGGAATTGCCTTGAATTGCAGTCATGGTTTGCCCATCTGGTGCACAACAGTCAAAGAGCAGAAGATAACCGGGGCTGCTGGTCTTATTTATACCCCCTGCGGTTCACCTTCGGATTCACGCTCTTTCACATCATGCAAGCCATAAAAGTCGTAAACCGATTAAGAACATTAGCGCCAGAACAATTAGGCGAAAAAGTTCCTGCGATACTCTTTTATTTTGAGCATTACCCAACACACCTCCAACAATAATTATTGGAGAACGTACCAGAACAAGGACTAAAACCTGGTCGGTGATAATTTTACTCCCTCAGAATCGGCGTATTGCAAGTGCCGAACCCGAAGTTTATGCAAGCTATCAGTCATTTCTAGTTCTCCAGCTTATAATTCCCATGATTAACTGCGTATAGACCGCACTGGGACGCAAACGAAATTAGATGAGAGCTACGCACAAACTCACTGTGGATCCCAGCTTACCCCTGCAATGTGGTGCTTGCGACGCTCAGCTGACACGTAATAAACTCCTACTTATGAGCATTACAAATGCGAACAACCCAAAAAAGCCGGTGACAATCACAATTGTGATGGCACCGGTTTAACCTGATGGAGGCAAATCTAAAAGGGACTGACTAAAATTACACGAGTTGATACAACTAATTCCACTCTGACCCTTTTCGTTACAAACCATGAACTACATATATTGATTGCCGCAAAAGCCGAGCCCCTGGCCAACACTGGTAAACGCATCTGTATTGATAATCTTCTCTCTTCCGAAGGTGGCGGTGAGATAGCTGTTAATGAGAGGGACATTTGATGTTCCACCTGTCAACATCACTTTGTCTATCTGGTTGTTACCGAGACCGGCGCTGCTGACCGTGGTCTTTATCGAGTGTATGATACGCTCGATGTCGTTTGCTATGGTCTTATTGAATTGAGTTATGGTAACCGGCTGGTGGACTGAAATATTGTAGTCTTTATACTCAATCACCGTCTGCTCTCTGCCGGAAAGTTCAATTTTCGCTTTTTCAATCGCCTTAAACAGTGAATAACCATGATTGTGCTCAATCAATGAAATGAGGTTCCGAATGCATTGTGGCTCGTCGGCAAACCGTTCTATTTCATGCAGATATCTCATCGTTTTGGGGGTATTGAGCTGCGGAATTAAATGCCATTTTCGCAGTCTGTTCATTATCGAACCGGGCATACTGACCACGTTCCTGGTCATGGGGTAGGAAAGCTTGACATTTTTACCGAATGTTTTGGCGACCTCTGACCACATCAGGCTTGAATCAAGGGTGTTACCGCCAACAGTACAGCCGCCGAGAGAGAGGATATCTTTCCTTCTCTCAAGGTAACTTTTTTCATTTCTGCCGCAGGCTTTAAGAACGGAAAAATCTGAAGTACCACCACCAAAATCACAAATGAGAACGAGCTGCTCCTGATGAGCGTCTAATGTCTGTTCATAAAAGCTTGCAGCGGCAACCGGCTCATATTCCAGATATATATTTTTGAATCCTGCCAGTCGTGCAGCATCCAGGAGGCGCTTCTCGGCCAGTTCTTCCTTCTCTTTGTCTTCTGAAAAGACTACAGGGCGACCAATCACCGCATCGGTTATCTCACTTTTAAGATAGTTTTCGCCCTTCGATTTTATGTGTTTCAGTACAAGGCTGACGAGCTGCTCCAGTGAATGTGTGGTGCCTGCTATGTCGGTGCTTTTGAAGTTAAGATCTGGCAGATATGTCTTCACAGACTGAATGTATCTGCCTTCCGCATCAGTTTCTATATATCGCTCAATTGCCTGCTGGCCGAAAAGGAATTCTTTTTCGAAATAATCATAGAAGATAATTGATGGTAAAAGTTTTGTGTTGGTGTTGTGTTCATCAAGCTCAATTGCTTCTGTCTGCCCATCAATATTTACTGACAGTGCTGAATTCGATGTGCCGAAATCGATGCCGAATATTGCACCCATTACCATAACTCCTTTACGTACTGGCATTTCCGCTGATAAGCGGTTTCACAAATGCTCGACTCAATAATGATATGTTAAACACACCCATAAAGTGGGCATAGTCCTCAATCTTTCTTGCAGACACAGTAAACCCGGAACACTGCCTTACATGAGCGATGTCGTGTGAAAATGTTAGTAGCTGCAAAACAGAAGGGGCTGTTTACAATATGACGCGGTAAACAAGTCAAGAAAAATAACGATTATTTGAATAGTGCAGACCTATGCACGTCGCCTTCTGTTCAAGCCATCTACCGGAGACAAAACAGGTTTTTGGTAGCTTTATAAATTTATATCGTGGTCTGCCCCGGTTTAATTGGTGTTTGATTGTGACTCCGTTTGATTATCACCCTCCAGCCTCATCCCGTCCACAATGATTAATCTGTTTACAGTATTGGCAGCAATGCTGTAGAAACACCCTTTGAAATAAGGTCAGGGCGATGTGTCCTGCGTAATGTACATGGCCTGATGTTTGCGTCTTAAATCGAACACTTCTTCCCGGCGCTATTCAACGGTTCCAACTGAGTGAGGTTATTTTGTCGACATATATTGTGGGAGATGTGCAAGGCTGCCTTGCTGAACTCAAGCTGTTGCTTGAAAAAGCAGCCTTCAATCCACAGCAGGATAGTATCTGGTTTGCCGGCGACCTGGTCGCCAAGGGCCCTGAATCACTAGAAACATTACGATTCGTGCACAGTCTTGGGGACAGTGCAACCGTCGTTTTAGGCAATCATGATCTGCACCTGCTCGCGGTCTCCCTCGACCTTGTTCCACCTAGGCCCAAAGACAAAACCGCACCGATCCTGACCGCGCCTGATAAAAATCAACTGCTTGACTGGCTGCGTCAACAACCGTTGCTGGCAGAGCATGATGAATTTGTCATGTGTCACGCCGGGATCTCCCCCCAATGGGATCTACCGACTGCCCGAGACAATGCGCGGGAAATCGAGACCCTGTTACGCAGTGAAAACTGGCCATGGCTTATTGAACAGATGTACGGCAATCAACCGGATTCCTGGGATCAAGAGTTATCGGGTATAGAGAGATACCGGTATATCATCAATGCCTACACCCGGATGCGTCTTTGCTTCAGCGACCAACGTCTGGATATGAAATGCAAGCTGTCGCCAGGCAAGATCAACGGCAATGGCCTGCATCCGTGGTTCGCCTCACCTCAACGTATCGCCCTGGAAAAAACAGTGATTTTCGGCCACTGGGCCTCCCTGGAAGGATGCCACGACAATGATAACAACGTCATCGGGCTGGATACTGGCTGTGTCTGGGGCAGGTTCCTGACCATGCTGCGCTGGGAAGATCAACACTATTTCCGGCAACCGGCACTTTCTGCCAATCCGCAATAAACCAGCCACCGCTCATCTGCTAAGACTGCACCATTCAGACAGCGCCACCACCCAGCGCATCAGCTGTTTTGCATCCGGGCAAGAAACAAGGCCAGCTCAGAATCATCGGTCAGCTAGCCCGCTGTTTGCCGCCCATGATTCAAAATGATTTGCTTTTTAGTTGATAAATCATTAGTAATTCCACGTTCCGATTGGGGTGTTTTGCAATGTCTGCAGAGCTGAGATCATACCCATCGAACTTGATACAGTTCACACTGTCGCAAGAAATTCGGAGATCGCTTTTCCCGCTGGAATGTTCTTTCCGGCATCGTAGAAAGCTTCCCCTTCCTTAGACAGTCTCGCTATCATGAACCATTTTACCCGAAAGAAAAGAGCGTTCATGAAAACCGGAGCAGCCGTTGCCGGCTCTCCAGAACTTAAGGAACAGAAGAGCCCATGCCAGTCAAATACGTTCGATATGCAAGAGAGATGGGGCCAGCGTGGATTATCAGCGCAGTTGCCTGTGGCCCAGCGACATTAGCCAGCGTGGCCATTGCCGGTGCCAGTTATGGATATCAGCTGCTGTGGGTAGTGATCCTCAGTGCGGTATTCGGCACCACCGCACAGTATCTGGCGGCCAGGGTAGGCATCCTTGAGGGTCAGGGGATTATTGCCGCAACGGAAAAACACCTGGGGAAACGCTGGGCATGGGTACTCACGGTAGACGCGCTGCTGGCAACCTGGCTGGCGGCAATGGTGCTCATGAGCGCGCTGTCGGGCATCACCTCTCTGGTTACCGGCGTGGACACCCCATTTTGGGGCATGTTGTACGGCATACTGATCTCGGTATTTCTGGTGCGCAAGGGATACCGGAAATTTGAAACGCTCTGTAAAATCCTGGTGTTCTTTGTCGTTGCCTGTTTTGTGGCCACGCTCTTTATGGCGGAACTCTCTCTGCCTGGTATTGTTCAGGGGCTTCGTCCCAATCTTCCCGGGGGGCTCAACGCGGCCATGATGATGGCGGCTATCATGGGCGGAGCCGTTCATGTCACCATTATCGGCATGCATACGTACAATACCAATGCCAGGGGCTGGAAACAAAGCGAGCTTTCGCTGGCCCGGTTCGACACCTTTACCTCCATGGGCCTGGCCCTCGGTCTCTACAGTGTGGCCATTTTTCTGGTGGCGGCAGCGGTTCTCCATCCTAACGGCATAGCGGTGACCAGTGCCACGGACGCGGCCCTGGCCCTCAGGCCATTTCTGGGGGACAATGCGATGAAGATTTTTATGATCGGGTTGTGGTGCGCCACCTTGACCACCCTCTCCCCCACCTTTATGGCCGGGGCCTATTTTATCTCGGACAAGATGGGATGGGAGCTGGATGTCAGGGACAAGCGCTTTGCGGCTGCCATAATAGCAGGCTGCCTGGTCAGCATGCTCGGCCCTTTCGTAAAGGGCGGCTTTTTCCTGCTCCTGCCCCTGATGCTGGCTTTAGGCCTTACCGGCACCCCGCTGATCATTGCGATCATTCTCTACCTCTTGAACAGGTCTGACGTCAGCCTGCGAAATTCAGCACTGCTGAACCTGATGGGTGGCCTCACCCTGCTGGTCACCTCATTTCTGGCAGTACGGTTTCTGCTTACCAAAATCGGGATCGCATGATGACAACTGACCATATTGAACAGTATCTCAACCGGCAGACGCTGATTGCCGGAGATGTCAATTCAGGCAAGACCACCAAAACCGGCCTGATTCTGCAGCGGTTTTTAGAGGCAGGCTATGGCCGGCAGATGGCTGTTCTGGATCTGGCCCCGGCAACGGTTGCCGGAATCGGCGGCAAGCTTGCTCTTGATTCCGGCACCCCGGTTCTCTATCTGACCGCCGACATTGCCGCCCCGCGTTCCATGGGCCGGGACGCTGCCCACACCCTGCAGCTGGCCACGGAAAATGCGCGAAAAATAGAAGAGTTGTTTGAAGAGTTCAGGGCAGACAGACGTGACATCCTTTTTGTCAATGATGCCACCCTCTATCTGCAGTCCGGCAAGTTTGACCTGTTTCTCAAGACGCTGGAGATGAGTGCCACCAGGATCATCAACGCCTACTATGGCACAACTTTCGCCGAGTCAGACCTGACCCGGCGGGAAAGACGGCTATCCGACAAATTGATGGACGCCAGCGACCAGGTGATCCTGCTTTAGCCCAAATTTCTCATGAGCCCATACAGCACAGCCTGAACTGAAGAGGAAACCGGGTTGGCACCTCATTTCAAGGTCTGCCCCTCCCCTTCCGGACCCAGAACTAAAAGTTTGATAAAAAGAACGGAATCATCACCGCGTTCACAAGATCTATAAAGAATGCGCATACCAGCGGCACAATGACAAAAGCCAAATGAGACGGGCCATAACGCTTTGAAACCGAGGACATATTCGCCATTGCGGTTGGAGTCGAGCCGAGAGAAATACCGCCAAAACCCGCACAGACGACAGCGGCATCATAAGTCTTACCCATTGCCGGAAAAACGATAAAAAGAGTAACCAGCACTGCAACCAGTAATTGCGCTGCCAGAATGGCTAATATCGGTCCGGCTAAATCGACCAAAGTCCATAATTGCATACTCATCAGCGACATGGCTAAAAAGGTGCCAAGAGAAATATCTGCAAGCAGGGCGATGGAGGGTTTTCTGCTTGGCCATCTGGTCCCCGACCACCTCGGGAATGATTCCGGTATACAATTCGTTATGATGATGCCCGCGAAAAGACAGGTCACAAAAAGAGGTAGCTGCGGGCCCGCTTTACCTATGGCTTCATTGAGGATCAAGCCGAAGATAATACACACATGAATTGCCAGCACCGAATCGAGAAATGCCAGATAGTCTATCTTCTCATCAGCTTTGTTTTCATCTGACACCCCGACATCCATTGCCTCCTGCACTGCCGGCTTGAGGTTATAGCGGGTAATAAGCAATTTACCGATCGGGCCTCCCATGAGACTTGCCAGTATTAGGCCGAAAGTGGCACAGGCAATGCCGATCTCCATAGCATTGGATATTGCATAACCCTCCGCCACCCGCGGCGCCCAGGCAATAGCGGTGCCATGCCCGCCAATAAGGGAGATAGATCCACCCAGCAAGCCAACCTGGGACTGCAAGCCAAAGAATTTCGCCACGCTGAGACCGGTGATATTTTGTACAAACATGTACCCGATGGTTATGACCAGGAGGATGATGAGCGGCTTACCACCGTTAAGCAGATCTTTCAGACTCGAATTTATACCTATGGTCGTAAAAAAATAGACCAGCAGGACGTCCCGTGCCGCCAGGTCGAACTCAATTTCCACTCCTGTCGCCAGATAGACGACTGCAATCAGCACAGAACAGATCAGGCCCCCTGTGACCGGCTCGGGAATACTATATTCCTGCAGGACTTCCACAGCATCGTTTAACCGTTTACCCAGAAACAATATGACAATACCGATTGTAACCGTCAGAAATGATTTTATTAACAAAACCCCGTCGACGAATTCCATAATCTGCCTGGCCCCCAGCCTTATTTTGTCATCTCCCGTTGCCTGCCGCCCGGCAGTGCTTGTGTATATTCCTCAGCGCTCCACATTACACTTCAAAGGATTCCGGACCCCTTTCAGCGATACACCAACCTGCTCGCACCCAAAGTATATGGTCGCACAGTGGAGTGACTGTAATCAAGAAGAAAGCCCTCATTCACAGCACGCAGCCTAACGCACTTCTGGTCGAAGAGCCTGCCTCTTTCCCCTGCCAGCCACGATCGTTACGTGAGTTTGTGGCCCTCTCAAGTAATATGGAGAATACGTTCAACCACCTTCCACACATTGAGTGGGATCACCTTTTATTATGGGGCATCCCATCATCGAGGCACCTGAAAAAGCCGACGGACCAAAAACAACGCGCCCCAGACAACCGCGGCATCAGCAGAAACGTTCTCCAAAATAGAATTGAGAATTTAAGTATCTTATTAAAATTCTGTCGTATGCCAGGGGCGCTGTGTTTTGGGCTATCTGGTAATAGTTGCAATTCCAGATCTGCCCCTCGGTTGTTTGCAGATATCTGCAAAAGAAAGTGTTGACAAAACCCTTCTGAACTACGATATTCAGGGCCGCTATTGTTGCCGAAGTGGCGGAATTGGTAGACGCGCTAGGTTCAGGGTCTAGTGGGGGTTTCCCCGTGGAAGTTCGAGTCTTCTCTTCGGCACCAAATTGATAAAGGGCTGCAGTCATTATGATTGCAGCCCTTTTTTTATTGTAACCGTTCAGCTGCTCAACCCTACCCGATTCCGGCAAATTCGTTCAACATTCGTTTCCCCGAAGCACTCCCAAGCTGATCAGCCCACTCAGGAAAACATATACCAGACACAGGCGGATCGTTTAGGATTCCTTGAGATCCCAGGCAAACCTGTGGATCGATAGAGCTGGATATATGTCATGCCTACTGTTTGATAGACAATCATTATCACCTTCCCATAGAAACTCACGACGCAAACCTGTCCCTCGGCATGCGCCAAGCTCAATGGCATATTCACTCATTACCACAGAACAAATAACGGGATCGTCAAGGCTCATATCTTTAATTCGGCTATACCTTGAAAGAGATTACCGAACATCCGGGGCCACATTATTCAACGGTGGGCAAATTACTATCCGCTAATAGTGCGTAGTTACAATTCAAGACCGTACCTATTATTTCTTAGTATTTCTTAGCCCCACCTCAACCGTTTCGGGCAACAAACCGTTTGCGGATATAGTCCGCACCGAAGATTATGAGGATGCCCAGCCAGGCAAGTGCATAGACCCGCCCGCTGACTGGGCCGGTACTCAAAACTTTCTGCAGCGGCGGCCAATACAGGGTCGCCCATGAGAAGACCACCTGAATGAGGATACCTGACACGATCAGAATATTTGTGAAAATCCCCCTGTCGAGCCCGGAGCGCAGGGTGTAACGGCGGCCGAGGAGGTTGCCGATCTGCATCAGCAGGATGGTCGAAAGGGCAATGCCGGTGGCCGAGCGATAGAGCGCTGAATCTGTGGGCAGCTCGACCCCATAGCGCCAGCCGCCTTCAACGAGCACATAGAAAAATAGAAAGAGCGACCACGCTCCCTCCAGCAGGCCGAGGAACAGATAACTGTGAATCAGCAGTCCCGGTGTCAGCAACCCCTGAGCGAGATCTTGCGGCGGCCGCTCCATCACTTCGGTCGATGGCGGCTCCTGGCCCAGTGCCATGGAGGGGATGATATCGGTGCCGAGATCGATGGAGAGAATCTGTATGACGTTTAGGGCCAACGGTACCGGCAGGACGATATAGAGCAGGTAAGGCAGGATTTCCGGGCCATTGCTCACCAGCACATAATTGGTGAATTTCCCGATGTTCTGGAAGATTGTTCGCCCCTCCTCGATACCGGCCACTATGGAGGAAAAGTTGTCGTCAAGCAGGATGATCTGCGCCGATTCCCTTGCCACCTCGGTCCCCTTCAACCCCATGGCGATACCTACATCGGCAGCCTTCAGAGCCGGAGCGTCATTGACCCCGTCACCGGTCATAGCCACCACCTTTTCCATCTTCTGCAAGGCGGTGACGATCTTCATTTTCTGCGCCGGTGTGGTCCTGGCGAAAATACGCACGCCCTGCCGTAGCTTCTCGGTGAGCCGGCTCGTGGAAAGCTTTTTGAGAATATCACCGGTAAGGCAGGTTTCCCCCGTGCTGCCATCACCCACCAGTCCGATTTTTCGCGCCAGGGCGGTGGCGGTTTCCGGATGATCGCCGGTGATCAGGATGACGTCGATTCCTGCCTTTCGGCAGGTGGCGACAGCCTCCTCCACCCCCGGCCGCACCGGGTCCTCAAGGCCGATAAAGCCGGCCAGGGCAAGGCCATGCTCCAACTGCTCCTGATCAAAGTCCTCCCCACCCCGTATTCCGGCGAGAGCTTCCGGGCTTAGCCGCCGCCAGGCGACTGTAATAACCCGCAACCCCCGGGAAGCCATATCCTGCATGACGCCCTCTGCCCTGCTCACCATCTCCCGGCTACATTCCCGGTCCAGCATCGGCGCGATGGCCTCGAATGCTCCCTTAACCACGAATATCCAGCCGACTTTATGCTGCAGGATACCGCCGGATCGCCGTTTTTCCACATCAAAGGCAAATCTGTGCCGGACGGCCGACTCGACCTCGGCAACAGCAAGTCCCGCGTCCTCGCACTGCATGGCCACCGCCACATCCAAAGGGTCACCGAGAAGTTCCGACTCGCTCCGTCGCACCTCGGAAGCCGCCAGGGCCATTCGCAGCAATTCCTTGCGCTCTTCTCCCTCGAGAACCTTTCCGGTAAAGGGATCAAGCAGGCTGGTAATAGTCAGCCTGTTCATGGTCAGAGTGCCGGTCTTGTCCGAACAGATGACATGGACCGCCCCAAGCGCCTCGACGGCGTTGAGACTTTTCACCAACACGTTTTTTCTGGCCATGCGCAGGCTGCCGATGGCAAGCGACAGGGTAAAGGTCGGCAGCAACCCCTCCGGCACATTGGCCACGATAATACCCATCATGAACACCAGGTTGGTCCACAAGGGTTTACCGGTCAACAGCCCGTAAAGAAAGAAGGATCCCCCCATAGTGCAGGCGATAATGGTCAACACCCTGACCATGTGCGCGGTCTTGCGCTCCAGCGGAGATCTCACCCGCCGAATGGTCTGGGAAAGATGTGCCACTTTGCCGAACTCCGTGCGGATGCCGGTGGCGAACACCACGCCTGTGCCGGAACCTCGCACCACCGAACAGCCGGCATAGGCGACATTGGCATGGTCTCCATACTCCGTAGATGATATTTCCGCGCTGACATCGCATGGCAGCGACTCACCGGTAAGGGGAGAATTATCCACTTTCAGGCGGTTGGTGTCGACGAGTCGCATATCGGCCGGGATCTTGTCACCCTCGGCAAGCAGCACCACATCTCCGGGAACAATCTGCCAGGCATTTTCCCGCACCAAACGGTTTTCCCGACGCACCTCGACCAGCTGCGGCAGGAAGTGTTTGAGCGCCTCCATGGCTTTTTCCGCCCGGTACTCCTGGATAAAGCTGAACATGGCGTTTATAAGCGCCACTCCTAAGAGCGCCCAGCCCAGCACATCCATGCTCTCACCGGGATTGACATGATGAGCGACCAGACAGATCAATGCGGAAAGCAACAACAGCAGCGTGAAAAAATTGGTGAACTGGTGGACAAGACTCCTGACGTTTTTCCACCTGTCGGGACGATCAAAACGGTTCTGGCCGACATGGGCGAGCCGTTCTTCCACTTCTTCTTGACGAAGTCCTGTCGGCCTGCTGTTCAGATGCTGAAATACCTCGTCAGGCGACAGGTGGGAAATATGGTGAAGACGATTCATCATATCTTCCTGTAAATCCCGACATCACAGGGCGATTCACGCAGGATCTGCTCAAGCCGGTTACCATAGTAAAACCGGGATTGCAAAAACCTGTCACTGGCTCCGAGCAGGATGAGTCTGGCATGCAACCTGGCGGCCTGGATGAGAATTTCCTTGGGCCAGTCGTCGGACAACACCACATGATCATCGAAGCGAAAACTCGGCGAACCTGTGGCCGCCATGATCTCTTCCATGACCTGCCGGAGATACAGATTGCCCTTATGCAAGAAATCTCGCGCTCTGGCGATGGTCAGATACCTGAACAGCAGCGAGTTTACCGTCATGATCCGCAACAGGGTCAGCGTGTGGATAGAGGGGGCCAGCAGCTGGAGAAACGGCATCGCCGCCTGAAATCCCCTGGGGTGTCCGCCGAGAGGAAACATGATATTCCCCGGGCGACCCAGCAGCCCCGGATCAACGACCCGCAGTGCCAGGGTGTTGAACTTCCTCGCTCTCAACAGCCTCTGCGAGACCGTTCCCGCCAGAAACCCTTTCCCCCTGGAAGTGGCCCGGGCGCCGCAAATGCAATAGACGTCATCCCCGGCCGGGATCACTTCGAGCAGGCTCGTCAGCACATTCTGCGTTAAGCGCTGGATCTGGACAGACAGTTCCACATCCAGTGCCCGCCCTTCACTGGCAATATGCTGCAGCTTCGCCTCCAACCGCTCGGCGTTCATGGAACCATCCTGGATGTGGACAAGTAGCAACCGCCTGTCCGGCACCGTACCGGCCATCCTGAGTGCGTACCTGGCCACCCAGTCACCACTGATTGAACCATCGTATGCCAGATATAACGAACGGGCCATCGCACCCTCCATCAAACGTATCCCTCGAAAAGAACCGCATCCCGTCCCTTGTCATTATTGTCCTGTAAATGGCCCCGGATGGCAAACTGACAACGTGCAGCGCTAATGCCCCCCTGGGACAAAGCCCATCGGACATAGAGCAACCACACCAGGCCGGCAGTTTGACTCTGCAGGGCAAAGGTATATAAGCTTGAATAGAACAAAACTTTTTTGCCTATAAAATCACGGTGACGAATGGCCACTAATACTGTGCGAAAGACAGGTATGTCTGGAACCACCGGCAAAAGAGACACCGGAAACAATGTGACAAAACCATTCCGCTCTCCCCCATTCCCCATTGATTACCAGACGCTACGGGCATCTTTTTCCTGGGAGAGCATGCGCGGGGAACTACCGGATCGCCCACAGCAAAGGGCCGGCCGCCGATCGCCTGGCGATTCGTCCCTATCCGCAGGAACCTGAGGAAATCATTGTTCTTCCGGATACAACCCGGCTGCTCCTGCGACCAATCCGGCCGGAGGATGAGCGTGGCCTCCAGGATATCGTTTCCTCACTGCCCCCTGAAGATGTGCGGATGCGTTTCCTGCATCCCATGCGAACCCTGCCCCATGAGCTGGCGGCCTGGCTCACTCAGATCGATTACGACCGGGAGGTGGCTCTGGTTATCGAAGGAGTCGACAATCAGGGGTGCAGACTCCTCTATGGCGGCGTGAGAATAAGTGCAGACCCGAACAACGAGAGGGCGGAATTTGCGATACTCCTGAGAAGGGAAATGACGGGCAGCGGTCTCGGTCCCTTACTGATGCGGCGGATTATCGACTATGCCCGCAACCGTGGCACAGCCACCCTCTACGGTGAAGTGCTCAGCGACAATATCCTGATGTTGCGCCTTGCTGCGGCATTTGGTTTTACCACAAAGCCGGTCAGCGATGATCCAGGTCTCAGGCTACTGGAACTACGGCTGTGACGCCCTTCTCCACCTGCAGCAACTCTACCTAATAACGGCGGATGTAGTTGATACAACCGTTGAGGCTTCCCAATAAGGGATTACACGGTTAACCCGTATCTCTCGAAACAGGGGCAGGAGAAGCGGCAATGATACCAATTCACAATCGATTGTCATGACCTTACCCCGTATGTGCGTATGTCCCGAATGTGAGGAAGTTTTCGCAATATCCTTACGGAATTGCCTTGAACTGCAGTCATGGTTTACCCATCTCGTGCACAACAGTCAAAGGGCAGAAGGTAACCGGGGTTGTTGGTCTTATTTATACCCCCTGCGGTTCACCTTCAGATTCACGTTCTTTCACATCATGCAAGCCATAAAAGTCGTAAACCGATTAAAAATATTAGTGTAAGAACAATTAGGCGAAAAAGTTCCTGCGACACTCTTTTATTTAGAGCGTTTCCCAATACACCTCCGATAATAATTATTGGAGAAAATGCCAGAACAAGGATTAAAACCTGGTCAGTGATAATTCCAATCCCTGAGTAAGCAAAGATTTTGAACAGATTGATCAGGGCGAAAAAAAGGACCAGCGTGCCTACAAAAGTTCTCGGGTTTGACCTTTTCTGCAGCATATATACTGACATCATAAGGCCACCTGCGTGAGCCACGGTGCTGGCAATTCCGCCTAGAAAGCCAAACAAAACCGTATAGGCCCGACTCTGCATTCTCTCTATGGACGTTCCTGTTTTCGTTTCAGCAGGATTGAAATACCGGA
The DNA here is from genome assembly GCF_048381775.1 of Desulfosediminicola sp. NCBI lineage: Bacteria > Pseudomonadati > Thermodesulfobacteriota > Desulfobulbia > Desulfobulbales > Desulfocapsaceae > Desulfosediminicola > Desulfosediminicola sp. The sequence goes on from NZ_JBLXGE010000002.1 coordinate 554,571, forward strand.
TTCTGATTGTTTTTACGATTTGATGGGATGCAAATAGCAGGGCAAAGACTCCAACCCCATGCTTGAAAACAGTGTCCGGAGTAATTACCACAAGGTAACTACCCAGGAGAACACCGAGAGCAGCAAACGGCATCAATATCAGCAACTCCTTTTTATCCCACTCCCCCCAATAATTCCGGACACCTATAATATCAGAAATCAACATGGCCGGTGCACCAAGTCCTAGGGCAACTTTTGCCGGCAGCACAAGGGCAAGGAAAGGAAGAAGAAAGATTCCGGCACCTACACCGACACCATTCTTTATGACTGCAGAACCGAAAACTGCAAACGCAATAATAATAATGTCAGTGTAGCTCATGGTCTCACCTACTGTGCCAGCATTGCAGCGAATTACTTTTGTCGTTCCAGCGGATGTCGATTACGATACTGTTATATTGTGCTGGGCAACCAGGTGGCGATGGCGGGGAATACTACTACCGGCGCAAACAGCATGAGAATTGCTGGAATAAAAATAGACTATCAATCTGCAAATATTATTAATCGTGGTATCTATTGCAACTTCGCAAAGAACGTGAAGGTTGCCAGCAAACTTCCAGTCCGGTTCGATCGCCAATTATATTTATTCTTTCTTATTGTAATATTCCTGTGGCTCAAGCCTTCCGCCACACTCACATTGAGATTCAGATGAGTAATAGATACTTTTACATTCTTTGCAAACACAACAATATGATCCATCAAATAGATCTCTTTTTCTTGCTATTTGCAAAATGTGGAAAAACAATGTTGAAAAAAAGCCACAACATGATGCAAAAATTAACACTTTAATTGTTGGTCCATTAATTACACCGCTATGTTTATTTGGCAATATAAAGCCAGCGATAAATGCAAAAACAGTAACAAACAAACCGATCAGTAATGGCGTTTTTGAACGAATAGCACGACTCAACATCATCCTTTCAATGTCTTTTATCTCTTTATCAGTTTTACGTGCGTAGTTCATGTAAATATAACATGGACATTGAGTCCGACAGGTGGAGTGACCAGACATGCTTTGCCCAGTGTTCCTTAGTGGGTTGTCGGTAATGTTTGTGTTGTTTTATACAGTGCAGACCCTGGTTAGGTGAGTGAGCTGACGCCATATCGTCAACTCACTCAATTTTCCATATTCAGTCTGTTACATGTATTCTATTACCCCATTAATTATTCTAGGTGATTTGCAGTCTTTTATAGATTTCAGGAAGCTTTCTGCGGGTCTTCTCCTTGACTTCTTCAAAAAGATTTCGTCCATGACTATCCATTGCCACCGTCAGGGGGCCGAAATCTTTTACCCGAAATTTATAGAGTGCCTCCGGGTGGAGATGCTCCCAATAGACCTCTTCAACTTCCTCGACCTGCTGGGTCTCGAGTGCTGCAGAACCACCAACGATTGCCAGGTATACAGCTGCATGTTCCTGCATTGCCTTCAAGCTGCCTTCATAGAGGCCACCTTTACCAATTATCGCCTTCACACCATATTGACCGATCAGGTCCGGGGAAAAACGGTCCATTCGAGTGCTCGTTGTCGTTCCGACACATATCTTTTCCCATTTGTCCCCAACTTTTTTCAAACTTGGAGCTGTGTGAATACAGGGCATTCCCGCAAGACTGACCGGCGGTTCATGATTCTGGTCAAACATGTAGATCTGCGTCAAATCCCTAATGCCAAAAAGCGTCCCGTCAAAATAGACGATATCTCCTGCTTGAAGCTTTCTGATCGCTTCATCTGTGAATGGGGTTGTTAGGTGATGAGTTGCCATTCTGATTCCCTCCTTGGTAGTTAATATCCGTACTCAACATTGCCGTTTGGATAAATCTTTGCACGAGCCCGCCGGGCTGGCCAACACTGGGTATTGATGGCAATCGGGTTTTGGGTAATATGGGTATAAGCAGTCTCGATATGAACGCCGAGTGTGGTGATCTTGCCTCCGAGTCCCATTGGGCCCCGATCCATTGAATTGATGGCCTCTTCAAGCTCTTCTTCCATCTCTGCAATTTGCGGATCCGGATGCCTCTGGCCGACTGGGCGAGCAATTGCCTCTTTGGCAAGTTTCATCACCAGGTCCGCCGTACCACCGATACCAATTCCAATGATCCCTGGGGGGCACGGGTTTGCTCCGGTCTCAAAAACGGTATCAATTACGAACTTCTTGAGCGCGGATATCCCATGCGCTGGGTAAAACATCTTCATCGTGCTCATGTTTTCCGACCCAGAACCTTTTGGGATCATGAGGATATCGAGATAATCGTTTTCCCCATCAAAGTCATAGTGCACAACGGGTAGCCCCTCGCCAACGGAGGTTTGTGGATTGATCCTTGTCAGTGGGTGGGTGGAGCTTCCCCTGAATGGAAACTCCCGGGTTGCACGCTCGGCTCCCTTCGCCAACCGTTCTTTTATCTGGTAGCCGTTCCAGGGAAATTGGGAACCTACCTTAACCATATAGATAGGGAGACCGGTATCCTGACAAATCAGTGTCTTGTTTTTGTCCGCGACCTCAATCGTCTTGAAGATGGCTTTGAAGATCTCTTTAGCCGTCGGGTTTGTTTCCCGGTCATGGGCCTTTTTCAGGGCCTCCCGCACATCGGGCGGCAAATCGCATAACGCCCGTATATAAAGCTCCTTAGCGACATCTTCGACAATTTGATAATCAAGATCAGCCATGGGTGTACCTCCAATAATGTTAATCCAGCTCAACTCTAGAATGTGATGTAACGCTTTCTCGTGGAACCATCGTTATGCCGAGCTTCGGTAATCAATGTCCCGTAACCAGTGAAACACTCTCTTTTGCTTTCCCCTGCTCGAGTACTTCGCGTTTTTCAATCAGGCGGCCAGCATTGTCCCGGAAGTCAAGAGCCAGCATGAATTCGGCCAAAGCATCTAATTCAGCTTGTTTCATTGGGTATTTCGGCATGATGGAAAAGGAGCTCTGAGCCTGTGGATCCTTGACATACGCTGCGAGATACTCCTTGGTTCTTCCCTTGGGATTTAACCTTGCCATATCAGGACCAACCCTCCGACCGCCTTCACCGCGGGTCTGATGGCAATAGGCACAATCCTGTTTCACATATATCTGCAACCCTGCGTTTTCGGTTTCGGTAAGATTTCGCTCAGGTAAGAGGATCTCCCCGCCGTAATCCCGAGCAGCGGCGAATGCGGTTATCGTGAGATAGACAATGACAACAGCGCTGCTCACCCCGACCGCAGTCGCGAGGGGACGTTTTGCCATCCCAACATGTTTGGATTTTTCAATAAATGGCAGCCCCAGAAGGACAACTGCACAGAGTGTTGGAATACCCAGGCTTCCGATAACCTCCGTTGATCCGGAAAAAAACGTCAGAAGTTGGAATATCCACATGAAATACCATTCCGGACGGGGAAGGTAGCTCTCGTCGACGGTGCCGACTATGCCTTCTTTGGGAATATCAGCAAAGATCGATAAATAAATAATGGCTCCAAATACTGCGATAAATACCAGGGTGCTTCGTCCGCAATGTTCTGGGTAAAAACGATAGAGCTTGGTTGTGGTGGCATGGTTGGCTGCAGCGTCAAGCTCACCCTTGGCTTTTGGCTTGTGATCACTTACGCCGTGTAACCTCACCAGATATATATGCGCGGCAATCAGAACAATCATAACCGTCGGCAGCACGAGCATGTGAATTGCGTAAAACCTGGTGATGGTAAATCCGGAGACCTGGCCACCGAGAATCAGGCTGGTAATCCCCTCCCCGACAACCGGGATATCTCCGGGTATTGCCGTTGCGACAACAGTCGCCCAGTATGCCTTCTGATCCCACGGCAGCAGATAACCGGTAAAGCCGAGACCGAGTGTCGCAAACAGCAAAAACACACCGACAATCCAGGTCAACTCACGCGGCGCCTTGAATGAACCATTAAAAAACACGGCATAAAGATGAAGGCAAACTGCCAGAACCATTGCTCCGGCACCCCAGTGATGAATCCCCCGAAGAATATCCCCCATGGGCACATCATTCATGATATACTCTATCGACTGATAGGCCTTGTCAGGAGAAGGGCTGTAATACATAGCCAAAAACATCCCGGTGACCGCCAGCAAAACGAACAGCATCACGCAAAGACTGCCAAGAGTCACAGACCACCCAAGATTGGTGGGGAGTTTTTTGTAAAGAAAAGGTTTTAGGTGAACATCCCAACCAATGCGCTGCAAGAGTACTTTCTGAAAATCTGTCATGATTACACCATTGCTATTAGTATATTTCCGTTCTCAACCCGATGTTCGAGTGTAGCGAGCGGCCGAGGGGGCGGACCTGCTTTTACCGATCCATCGAGTTCAAAAGCTCCTCCATGACAGGCACACAGAAAGAGTTTCTGTCGAGCGTCCCAATGAACTGAGCAACCTAAATGAGTGCAGCGGCTGTCATACACTACGACCTTGTCTTCTTCCTGGTTGCGGTAGATCATTACCGGCTTTACCCGTTCCTGGTTGTAGAAACCGACATTCTCAACATATCGAAGGTTTACCGTTGTCACGTCGCCTTCCTTGAGATCACCAAGCTTCCCCGCCGGCACCCATACCGGCTCCTTCTTGTCCAAGGACTGGCCCACAAATGTTGAAGCAAGAACGCCACCTACCGTGAGGGCGGAAACTGCACCGAGACCAACCGTGACCTTGGCGAGAAAATTCCTCCGACCGGTATCAAGGTTTTCATCACAACCACATTGACCAGCCTCCCCTGAAGCATGCGCCGCACATGGTTCAGCAGCGACATTCTCCCCGTGCGCCGGCGCTGAGGCAGCTGCTTCAGCTTTACTTTTTGCTTTTGCTCGGAAGGGCTCCTTGATTGCCAGGCGTTGGATAAACTTGATTGATCTGGTACAGCTGATCTCCTTCGGGCACACTTCAGTACAGTTGAACTCAGTTCGGCAGTTGTAGCATGACTGTAGGACACGATCCAGCCGCTCTTCGTACAGCGCATCCCGACTGTCCAGCAACAGCGTGAACGCACGGTTCAGCGGGGCGGGGCCGGCATAGCCATCGTGATAATTGACCATTGTGCAGCTCGAAACACAGCAGCCGCAAGCGATACATTCAGTTGAAAAACCGATTGCCCTCCGCTCTATGGAGTCCGGTCTGATAATAGCCGGCTCCTCACTCATATCCCTGGGTTCGAAAAACGGTAAACACTCCTCGTATTTTTCAAAAAACGGCCCCATATCAACAACTAGGTCCTTAACCACCGGGAAATGATTCAACGGCCTGATGGTCAGATCTTTAGATTCAGCAAAATCCGACACATTGGTTTTACAGGCCAGCCCTTCCCGGCCATTTATGACTACAGCGCACGATCCGCACATATTGACCCTGCATGCATAGCGAAAGGCCAGGGTCGAATCCTGCTCCCTCTGGATTCGCAGCAATACATCAAGGATCGTGGTATTGGTCTCGTCCTCTATGTGGAGATCGTAGTGGTCATAATGACCGTCCCCTCCCACCGTTGGATCATACCTGTATATTGCAACTTTTCTTGTGTTCCCTTGTTCTTGAGCCATAAGATGCCTCCTCGTTTTAGAAGTTGACGATTACATAGCCCGCCAGATCAGTCCGGCAATAACAAGCCCAAGAGCGGTAAGCCCCCAGATCAAAGCACGTTGATACTTGACATTGACCAGGTTGAAGTCGAGGAGGATTACCCGCAACCCAAGTGTTGCATGGAAGGTTACCGCCAGCAGCAGCAGAAACTGCAGCCACGGTTTATAGGTAAGTGTGACATGCAGGCCGAGTAGAAAGATGATCGCAACAGCCGTGATACGCTGCCACATCCAGGCCCACATCCCGACAAACATGTTACGATGCCTGTTCGGATCAAGTTCACCCCATTGAAGCGGTTTACGATAATTGTTTACATTTTGCTGTTCCATCTTGGTTTCCTTTTCTTTTAGGTGGCTCTTAGGTATTTCGATTTCGATTTATTTTTTGTGATTTCTGCATTCCTCGGCGGATTTATATTTAAAATCAACCGGTTCAGAATGAAGCGTAGGTAAACCATTGTCACCAAGGGTCAGGTATGTGTTGAAGAGGCCGATCTCATCATTTTGATCCGGGAAGTCACTTCTGTAATGAGCAGCTCTTGATTCTTTGCGTGCAAGTGCACTGGCAACAACCATGTCTGAGACATCGATCATGTTCGTCAAATCGATGTAGGTGTTCCAAACCATGTTGTAGTTGTCCCCGCCAGTCACTTTGACTTTTTTAGACTCTTCTTTCAGGAAGTTGATTTCGCCTATTGCTGATTCCATGTCCTGACCGTTACGAACAACACCGACCTTTTTCCAGTTACATTCCTGCAGCTGCCTGCGGAGCTGGAATACATCTTCCGTGGAGCCGGATCGCCCGAATGGTTCGGTGAATTTTTTCTTGAGTTCATCCACCAGGCCAGGTGCGGTCTCAGGAGGGGTAGAGGAGTTGGTCCTAAAGAACCTGGCCAGGGATTTACCAGCCTGCCGGCCATAGACGGCAGATTCACAAATACCGTTTCCGCCGAGACGGTTGCCGCCATGAACGCCGCCGGAATCCTCGCCGGCAACGAATAAGCGTCGGAGTGAGGTATGACAATTTTTATCAATGTCGGCACCACCCATAACAAAGTGGGCGGTCGGGGAAATGGGTACTCTCTCCCGTGCGAGATCGTAACCAAACTGCCGGCAGCGAGCTGCCATGCCAGGAAAATTCTTAAGGACAAATTCCGCACCCATATGTGCGGCATCGATCTGGATGCCACCCTCCACGCAGGCCCTTCCCGCCAACATTTCAAGGAATGCTGAACGACTCACCACATCTCGTGTTGCACGTTCTTCTGCAGGGTCGTACTTATGCATGTAGCGCTTTCCCTCCCCGTTATAGAGGTGCGCCCCGGCTCCACGCAATCCTTCCTCGAGAAGTGAACCAGCCACTACGCTTCCGGGGATTATCAGTCCCGTAGGATGAAATTGAATCATTTCCATATCCCGCAATCGGACACCGGCACGGTAAAGCATCGCCAGGCCATCTACAGATTTTTCCGGGCCGGGAGCATGGAAACTATACTGGGTAGGACCGCCACCGGTTGCCACCAGTGTTGCGGCAGCCTCAATAACGACGAATCGTCCCTGTTTCATATCCAGCATCAAAGCCCCTGTGACCTCATCCCCTGAATCGTCAGTAAGAAGGTCCACAGCTCTGCATTCCTCGAGAACTTGGATATCCCGCTTCATGATCTGCTCAGTCGTGCGACTGATCATTTCAATACCTGTCAAGTCTCCCTTGTGCACCGTCCTATCGAACGACTGCCCCGCAAACGGTTTCTGATGGATGGTTCCGTCAGGGTTGCGATCGAAAAAGCACCCAAATCGTGTTTCCATCTCTTTTATGGTTGGAGTTGCTTCTTCAACGAGAGTCCTGGCAAGATCCTGATCATTGACATACTGACCACCCTTGAGGGTATCCATCAGGTGCTTTTCGTGGGAATCTGAATCGTTTAAAACGACATTGAGGCCGCCCTGAACCATTCGGCTGCAGCCCCCTTTCCCCTTGAGCGCCTTCGTTACGATTGTGATTTTAAGATCAGGATTAGCGTCATACGCATAGAGAGCTGCTAATTGCCCCGCAGCACCCATCCCGAGAATTAGAATATCTGTTTTTAAAGTTTCGTGAGACATAGCGTCACTCCTGAGGTTAAATTGGAAATTACAACAGATAAAGCAACCTCTATGCCAACGAACACTAAAACATCCAACACCTTGTTATTACGGATTATTGAAAGGCTAGACGAAACCAGAACCCAATCCGGGCCGAAACTTTCAGCCTCAAAACTGGGCCCGGGCCCACTTTTGGGCTTGCGTAATTATTCTAAAGTAGTAGAAGAAGATGGCGATCATAGCCTAAAGGTAATGGAGATTACCTTTTACGTAGACTCTTCGATCAGGCGAATGGGTCAACCTATTGAAATATAGGCAAAACATAAAAAATCAGAAAAAATGCGCTGGGACTTAGCAACACGTCATAAGATTCTCTTGGAAGTCAACAATGCGGTAATCACCAACTATTCCATTGATGATTTTTTCGGATCACTCTCAACCGAGCTGAGAAAACATTTTCACTACGATCGATTATCCATTTTCATTTATGATAACGAAGCTGATTCACTCACTTATTTAACGTTGGCTGATGGCGTTCAGCCTAAAGGTTTCGAAAGAAATGTTCGTCCGCTCGCCAGCGGTGCAGTTGCAAGAATGGTGATTCAGTCCAAACAGAGGATAACCATCAAAGAACTATCTCGTTACACCGACCAACAGTCAATTCTTGCGATGGTCAATGCCGGCCTCGTATCAACGATGGCATTTCCCCTGATTGTGCGTAATCGAATTCTTGGAACACTACATATGTCGTTTAAGAAAGTTCCGAGAGACTTTTCTGAGCTTGCTGATATCCTCACCGAGGTTGCTAATCAAGTGGCAATTGCCGTAGGCAATATGGTTACAATCTCTGAATTGGTTGAGGAGAAACAGAACCTTGAAAGAGAAAAGCATTTTCTGATAAACAATGCAGACGATTATCAACCTGCAAACTTCCTGTATACATCACCGGCCATGAGTGATCTCATGCAGCTGGCTCGAAGCGTTGCTGAAATCGATGCACCCTTGTTGATAACCGGCGAGACTGGAACAGGAAAAGACTACGTTGCCCGCTATATCCATTCAATAAGTCACCGAAGGGATCGTCTCTTTGTCAAGGTAAATTGTCCGGCCCTTACCTCGTCACTTTTTGAGAGTGAACTTTTCGGCCATGTGAAAGGTGCGTTCACTGGTGCGGACACTCCTCGAGTAGGGCGATTTGAGATGGCCGATAAGGGGATAATTTTCCTGGATGAAATTGCTGAGCTCCCGATAGACCTTCAAGCAAAACTCCTACAAGTACTGCAAGAACACCAGATTGAACGTGTGGGCGACAACAGGGTGATCAAGACTGATTTTAGACTGATTGCCGCTACCAATCGAGATCTGTCAGAAGCCATCGAACAGAGAAAATTTCGACAAGATCTTTATTATCGCCTGAATATTCTTCAAATCCATATTCCGCCCCTTCGCGAACGGCGGGAGGATATACCCTATTTGATAGAAAAATTGAATGAGGCTGAGTCATTGTCCCTTAACAGGCCAGCGCCAAAATACACACCTAGAGTTATCGATTTCCTGTCAGAATACCAATGGCCTGGAAACGTCAGGGAACTTAAAAACCTCGTAAAACGTTTTGTCATACTAAAACCGGGAGAGGTGTTACCCCTACACGATATCCAAAACCTCGTGGGCACTGTTGGTCAGCGTACCCCTCTATATAAAGGAAATAATGGATCGATGGTTAAGTCAGAGCAATTTGCTATTGAACAGGCTCTTATAGAAAGCAAAGGCATGGTTGGTGGTCCCAATGGAGCTGCAAAGATTCTGGGTGTTCCAAAATCTACCCTGCAATACCGTATTAAAAAATACGGACTCCGCCCGGGAAATTATGCTTAGCGTTCTCATTAGCCATACGTTCCAGAAAATAAATCCCGTCCTGCCTGAGCACGCCCCCATGTGACAGATAGAACATTTCTCTCATGGTTCGGTATCACATGCCAGGCTGTTCAGTACCCGGAAAATTATCGCCAGACGCTCTCACCACAGGCTGTCTTGCAGAAGTCGCATTGCCGATCCCAAGGAGGACGTCCAACGGCGAAGACTGGCTGTTCCCCGGCTGGCCACAGAGTCACTTCTTGAGTCAGGCACTCTCATGCAGCCTGGTCATTATCAACTCACGATGCCCAGGCAGTTCTGCCGCAGTCAGGCGACCGTTAGCGGCATGGAAACAACAAGAAAAAAGCAGGCTAGTATCCGAAAGCGAAAAATTCCGATAAAAATGACTTCACCGAGGTCATCATTGAACTTCCCCCCTTGTTGCACTGAAACAGGCTGATAATATTGCCGATTTCATCAAATTTAATATTTTCCCTGCTGTCTACCGGGGAAGGCACCGGGTAATTTTTCATATCTTTCAATAACGATGGAGAGACTACAATTTCATTATAATATTTCGCATCTTTTACATATACCAACTTGATATCGCGGACTGGTACCTCATCGATTGTTTTGAAACAAGCCTTCAGGACTTCAACGTCAGTTTCATAATAGATGGGCGTTGCCCCTATCCTCGGATCGGATACTGCAATGCTCGCGTTATAGGTCTTTAAACGATCTGTTTTTTGCACAACTCTAGCCGAAACAAAATCGGCATACCCGACACCTGAACTATTCCCCCCTGCACCTTTACTTAAATCCCTGATATAAATTCGCCTGATATTGGTATTTTCTGCATGAGCCTTCATAGATTCAACAACATCCCTGGTGTCAGTGGTGAGTGCCCCTAACGTGTCGATTATCAGCAAATCTATCCTGCCCATGGGAAGACGTGAACTCATGATTTTTGTTGTTTTGAAGAGTCGTGCCTGACTACTGGTACACTCATTAAGGGCAATAATTTTTGTCTGATCCATTTATGATATCTCCGTATCTTCAAGCAATAACCTAACCAGGTTCAAAGCTCCAGTAACCTCAGAGCATAGGGTCCATCACCTGCCTGTGTACAAGCAATAATGGTGCCATTTCTTTCTGGATCAGAGTTAGACTGATTTCACTGTGCTATATCTAAGAAATTTCTATACTGCGATACTATCTGGTTTGGCAAAATATTAACGATACAGCCGATTATTGGTCTTGGCGGGCCCAAAATTGGGTTCCAGGAAGGGACACCTATTTCTGGAATTGTCATTATTTACCTTAAAGGTTGCCCAGTCTCTTCGTTCATGCCGACATGTATATATCAGTGAGATATTCAATGCCGGCAGGGATGAAAGCCTGGTATAGTCATCATTTCATTACAACATGATTTCAAATATGGTAAAAGTTGGTGGCCGGCACCAATAAATCTTTATGATTTCAGGTCAATTTTCGACATTTGTTTTTGTCGGATGGACTCAAAAATCATTTGACTTCACCTCAATACATTGTGGTTGCTATGCTTTCTTCTAATGATATTAAATCCATATCTCTAAGTTTAGATTCATCGCATAATGGAATCATAGTCATAAACCGTGATGGAATAATTCTGATTTACAACAAGTCAGCAAAAAGAATATTTAATGACGGTGAAGCTGATTTTGAAGGCCGAAAGATTAAGGATATTCGACCTGAAGCTTGGGATGATCTTGAAGCTATTTTTAAGACAGGACAACCCCAGATAGGTAAAAAAATAACCCTTGATAGAGCAACTATTATAACAAATCGTACTCCCATCGTTGTTGAAGACAACGTTGTCGGTGTCATAACTGTGTTCCAGGATGTATCAGAACACGAAGCTATTATTTCTCAACTTTCTAATTACCAGAAATTACACAAAGAATTAGAGGTTATTTTTGAGTCATCTTACGATGGCCTGTTTGTCTCTGATGGGAGTGCCAATTGCCTTAGTGTCAACAGATCTTATGAAGAGATTACCGGCACTAGACGTGAGAATTTGATAGGTAAGAATACGAAGTCGCTCGTTAAGGATAAGATCGTTGACATTTCCGTTAGCTTAGAAGTCCTAAAACAGAAAAAACAAATTACATTGTTGCAGGTAATCAATCAGAAGAGGGAGGTGATCGTTACCGGGACACCAGTATGGGATGACGACGAAAATATCTCTAAGGTGGTGGTCAACGTTCGTGATATTACCGAACTCAGTGAGCTCAAGAGACAGCTTGCGGAAACTCGTAAAAAGACGGACTATTACTACCATACACTTCAGGAATATCAGGATACCGAGCATGCGTTGCAGGTTATGGTTGCCAACAGCATGTCAATGCTCAAGATTTTAAGAAAGTCTATTAAAGCAGCGAAGTTTGAAGTGCTGGTTCTCTTGACTGGAGAGTCTGGAGTTGGAAAAAGCATGCTGGCCAAGTTGATACACAAAATGAGCCCGCGAAAGGACCAACCCTTTGTTAAAATTAACTGTGGAGCAATCCCTCCCAATCTTATGGAAAGTGAACTCTTTGGCTACGAAAAGGGTGCATTTACTGGTGCTTCGTCGACAGGAAAGATGGGGCTTATTGGAGCAGCCCACAAAGGAACCGTTTTCTTAGACGAAATTGCTGAGCTTCCCCTTGAGATGCAAGTTAAGCTGCTTGAAGTTATTGAAGATAAACAGTTTAAACCAGTCGGGGCAACCCGAACGACTACAGTCGACGTCAGGATTATAGCCGCCACTAATCGAAATCTTTTTGAGCAAGTTCAAAAAGGTCTTTTCCGGGAAGACCTTTATTACAGGCTCAATGTTGTACCAATAGTTATCCCGCCTTTACGGCAGCGACGAGATGATGTTCCGGCTTTGTGTGAAAATTTTCTTGAGAAAATCAATCGTAAAATGGAGGGAAAAAAGCGCTTTCACCCGATTTTAATTGAATTGTTAAGACAATATGACTTTCCAGGCAATGTCAGGGAATTGTTTAATATTATTGAACGGATGACCGTCTTCAGTGAGGGAGAACTCCTGACCCCCGATGACCTGCCCTCTGAAATTAGAAAAAATTCTACAATTGATTCCAATGAGATTGTAGAGATATCTCCCCTAAAGCAAGCTCTGACGAGTTATGAAAAAAAGCTCCTGAAGAAGGTCCTCAAAGAGAGCGCATCTCTTCAACAAGCTGCAGATATGTTACAAATTCACCCCACAACCCTATCAAGGAAACTGACAAAGCTTAACCTTGAGAAACCTTAAAGAATTCAAGCACCTGCAACATTGCAGTTATCTGCAACATTGCAGAATAATGATTATGACAGCAATATTCTGAGCTTTTTGTCAGAAATCTTTCCTTACCCCCTCTAACATTCTGCATCACTGCAGCTTATCTCGAAGCTACCACCTTCCATCAATCTCTATTTTGCCGCCACTACAGGCACTTAGCATTGCCCATTCCAATGGCATAGATAGTGCACCTATGCAGCGGAGAGCAGGATTAGTCAAATGGTCATGACCATCTTCGATGGAACTTTTGACCGACCAGTATTTTCAATGCTGTTATTGATCCTCAAAAATACTGGTTGGCAACTTGAAGCCACTACGTCTTAGATGGGATTGATCTTTCCCCCCCATTGATCCTATTGGGAACATGTAAAGGAGAGCATCATGAAAAAACGAGATCAAAAGATGGTAAACAACCTGGCTCGACGCGATTTTTTACGCTTATGTGCGATATATGGCACAACTGCCGCACTGGGGGGTGTATTAGCAACAGCTGCTACTGCAGGAGAAAAAGAACTCAAGCAGCAAATCTCCATTCAGGCTGAGCAAGAAGCAAAGAAGGCTGCAGTTGCCAAACACACTATGATCTTAGCGGTCGATGGGGTTGGTAATCGCTGGCCTGATGGAGTGGTGTGTACTTCGACCATGTGGAACATCGGGGCATGGAAACTTAAGACTAATATAGAAAACCATTCCAAGGGCGCCATCTATGTCAAGATAGTCGAAGGCGGCGCACTGGGCGGGCAGGTCAAGGCAGCCAGGAAAGTCCAACAGGGCATCCTCCAGGCTTGTACTGCAAGCACCCAGAATATGGCCGCTTTTGCCCCGGTTTGGAATGTTACAGACATTCCATATGCTATCGGTCCCGTAGAAAATTATTGGAAGCTTCTCTATTCCAAAGAAGTTAACGATTCACTCCGTAAAAAGAGCATGGAGCAAGGAGTAATGAACCTTGCCACCTTCCCACAAACACGATGGCTTGAGTTGAAAATGGGGCTTTCCAATGAAATTCGTTTTCCCGAACAGCTCAAGGGTATGAAGATTCGTGTGACTGGCTCAAAGCTTGAGCAAGCAATTTTTGACATCTTACCATCCAGCCCAACCCCAATTGCCTGGGGAGAAGTATATACAGCCATGAAAGAAGGGGCTATTGATGGCATCCACGTCGGTCCCGCTTCCGTAGCCGATGCAGGCATTCACGAGGTTGTCGGCCAGCTAGTAAATACTGAATTTATGTATAATGCCGACACAGTTTGGGTGAATACCAGATGGTTTAAAAAGTTGTCAGCCGTCTTACAAGAAGCTGTGTTAGAAGCTTCATATCAGACCCAGCTCTTCATCGAAGGAATTTACGAGCCGCTCCATGCCATGCAAGCGGGGCTTCGACCGAATTCGCCCTCCGACGCCATCTGGAAAAAAGCCGGAACTAAGCAGGTCATTTTAACCGCTACGGAAAGAACTGCCTGGTATGATTATCTTTCTTACGAGAATAATAAAGATCGTTTTGATCCGATGGTGAAGAGATTCGGGAAAACAGAATTTGAAATCGTGCAACAGGTTGCACAAGCAGGTGACGTAGAAAGACAACGATGGTGGAAATCGTAACAAGAAGTCGCATGGATTGTGAGTGGGGTAGCTACTTATAATTATACGCCTCACTCATTTATAACTAGCTGCAACAGGTGCTTAATCGTGTGTTACACATGGGCTTGGAGGTCTAGTTTTGGGAATACTTTGGAAATCAATTAAATGGCTCGACGAGAATGTCGAGTACTGGCTTTGTTTTGTCTTCTATTCATACATGGCTGGAATAATTGTTGTGGAGGTCTGTCGCCGATACTTCTTCAATGCCAGTAGTTCCTGGGGAGAGGAAACAGCAATTTATGCCTTCATATGGATGACATACTTAGCTGCTGCCCGCGGTGTTCGAGGCCGCAAGCACCTTTCAGTAGAAGCTTTACGTCACCGGATGACCAGGACACAAAAATACTGGGCATTTGTACTTAGCGATGTCTCTTTTCTTATTTTAGCCGTTACGGTTGCCTATTATTCGCTCATCCCAGTCACCAATAGTATTCAGTATGGCCACACAATGTTTGGGATAGATCTCCCTCTGGCACTCGCCACCTCTTCAATTACTGCAGGTTGGATTCTAATCGCGATCCGGGTTGTCCAGCGCTTTTTGGATACCCTGCGACGGTTTCGCATGGGCCTGCCGCTTGCGGAAGAACAGGTGTTCTAATCGTTACGATTATCGGTGTCTTTACCCTTAAGTGTTAACTGTGAGAGGAGAATTACGTGGAAACCTTAGCATTAGTTAGTCTACTGATTACAGCCGTGCTGTTGTTGCTAGGTGTTGAAATACTGGTTTGCCTTGGTGGGGGAGCAATTTTAATGACGCTCATGACTGGGGCTTTTCCTATTGAAAATGTTGGTTTTACTGCATTCAGTTCGATCAATATCTTTCCCTTACTTGCCATGCCCCTTTATATCCTGACGGGTGATTTAGTGTCGGCTGGCGGCATTTCGCACATGTTTGTCGTGCTTGCCAAGTCTCTGGTCGGTTGGGTGAGAGGGGGCTTAGCTGTCACCACTATGGTAGCCGCCGAAGGTTTCGCAGCGATTAGTGGCTCCAATTCTGCCACCGTTGCTGCCATGGGCAGAATAATGGTCCCGGAACTGAAAGAGGATGGTTACCCTGAGGACTTCGCTGCCGGCACAATAGCTTGTTGCGGTACGATCGGGATAATAACTCCCCCCAGCATCGTTTTTATCCTCTATGGTGTTACTGCTGGTACCTCGATTGGTGACTTATTCCTTGGTGGCGTCCTCCCAGGTCTAATATTGGTAACTGCCATGTCAACTGCCGCCCTGACAGTTTGCTGGCGTCGTGGATATGGTAGTACCTTCCCATTCGATCTCGGGACAGCGCTCCGGGCGGCCTGGAAAGCCAAACTGGCTTTCGGTGCTATTGCAATCATCTTGGGCGGTATATATGGGGGGTTATTTACTCCAACGGAGGCGGCTGGTATCTCAGTTTCTTATTGCCTTTTGGCCGGACTTTTTATCACCAGAGAGATTAAAGTAAAACAGCTCCCCGCAATCATGGCTCAAAGTTCCGGTGTAAATGGAATGATCGCACCGATTATTGCAATGGCCATGATCTTTTCTGAACTCCTGGCTGTAACCGGGCTCCCCCAAGCCGGAGTGAGTTTTCTTCTGGGATTTTCAGAAAACCCGACCGCTGTGATGGGGTTGGTCCTGCTGATACTCCTCATCGCAGGGTGCGTTATGGAGGCCACTCCAAACATTCTTCTCCTGACCCCGCTTCTGGTTCCAGTTGCAAATAGCCTCGGGTATCATCCAGTCCACTTTGGTGTGATTATGGTAGTTACCCTCGCCATAGGATTTGTGACTCCCCCACTTGGATTAAATCTCTTCGTTGCAAGTAGCGTTACCGGAGTTTCCTTTACTCGTATTGCCGTAAGAGCCATTCCATATATCATCGCCTTGGTAACAGGTCTTTTGATTATATGGCAAGTCCCTTATCTCTCCCTGATCTTTTTAGAACATTGATCAAGATGTAGAGCAAAATGTGAGTTATAATAGACAATTAGACACGGAGAATTGCTTTAATGGTGAATCAAAACTTTGAACTGTATTTTCCCACCAAGATGATGTTTGGTGCAGGTAAATCCAAGGCTGCTGGTGAAATCATTCATTCCCTGAGAGGTCGAAACGTTCTGGTGGTTACAGATCCAGGCGTGGCTGGGGCGAACCTGCTTGACGGAATCCTCTCATCTCTCAAAAAACAAGGCCTGTCATATAATGTCTTCTCTGATGTTGGACACGAAGCCACGTTAAACAAGGTCCAGGAAGGATTGGATGTGGTCAAGGCTAAAGGGAGCGATATTCTTCTTAGTGTCGGTGGTGGTAGTGTAATGGACACGGCCAAGGGTATCGGTTGCCTGGCGAATAATCCTGGTAACCTGGCAGATTACGAAGGGCCGGAAAAATTCAAGAATCCACCTCTGCCCACCGTAGCTGTGCCCACCACAGCTGGAAGCGGGAGCGAATTAAGTTTTGGTGCCGTAATCTCGGATACGGAGAGAAAATACAAGTTTTCTTTCAGGAGTTCGATGCAGATACCTAAGGTGGCGATTCTTGATCCTGAACTGTTGCGGACTACACCGCCGAAACTTGCCGCTGCCTCCGGAATGGATGCCCTTTCCCATGCTCTGGAGGCCTATGTATCAAAATGGTCGAACTTCATGACTGACGCTTACTGCAGGCAAAACTTTCAACTGGTTGGGAAATATTTGAGGCGTTTTGTTGCTGACCCATCGGACATCGAAGCAGCATCCGGCATGCTTCTAGCGAGTTCGATGGGTTCCATGGCCTTCAATGTAGCAAGACTGGGGCTTGTACACGGTATTGGTCATCCCGTCGGGGCCAATTTTCACTTGCCCCATGGAGTAGCATGCGCGCTGCTAATGCCGCATGTAATGCAGTTCAATCTTAGTTCATGCCCTGACAAATTTGCGGATATTGCTGCTGGGCTGGAAGGAGCCGTGAGCGATAGTACACCCGAGCAGATGGCCCAATCTGCGGTTGATGCGGTTTTAAGGTTGACGGATGATCTTGGTATCAAGGCAGATTTCAGTTCATACGATATTACTGAAGAGTTATTGTCACGTCTTGCTGATGAAACACTGAGTTCTGGCATGCAATTGACAAACCCTCGCGATCCCGACAAAAATGATATTTTGGATATCCTGCGTAAATTTTTCGAGACAAACTAGTCGATACTGAAAAAGGCTATATTGATTTCTACTAAGTGGTCCTAAAAGCGGGACCACTTCTATTTGAGTATCTTCTGAGAATTCTGTAGTAAGGCAGGGGCGCCGTGTTTTGGGCTATCTGGTAATAGTGACAATTCCAGACCTGCCCCTCGGTTGTTGATTAATACGGTGCAAGGAGAGCAGAAACAGGATACCAGACAGTAAAATCAAGTTTTTGGGACTATGTTTTAAGGGAGATCCCGTTATATGCAAGAAAACGCTATAGAGAGTTCCTTGGGGATGGTTGCCTCAAGCCACCGTCTCCATGGGAACAACTCAGGGCACAGATTGTGTGTGGCAGCGTTTCTTTTGGAAAATGTTTACAAGTGTATCTTGAAGGGAATATTACCCAAAAAGAAGTCCCCAGAGTCGAGGGATATACTGGAAGAGCTCTGCTGAGTCGGTTGCTACCGATTTCGCTCAGAACAGACAAGGCCCCAAAGAAATAGCGGGCTCGTCAAGGCTCATCCTAAATTCGGCTATACGTTGAAAGAGATTACCGAACATGTGGGGCTACATCATTCAACAGTGAACAAAAAAAGATCCCTCTAACAATGCGTAGTTGCAATTCAAGGCCCGCCCCCATTATTGTGAAACAGAAGCAGGAGAAGGGCAATGATACCAATTCACAAACTGTTGGATCGTATCCGCTGGGATACCGAATATGCCAAAGCTGATTTTAAGATTGGTTATTACGACAGGATAGAAGGAAAGATCATAATTGTTCCCATAAAACAGGTCTGCTTCGAATCAAGCAACCACTTCTCTCTTGACGTGTTAGATGACTCAACCGAATTGCACATGATACCTCTCCATCGAATCAGGCAAGTTTACAAGGATGACGAACTTATCTGGGAGCGGCCCATTGATTAAAGATTGAGCAAAGTTGCTCCTTGATAAGTGCCTGATACCCATTAGAAGAGACTGTTAAAACGTGGGAGCCTCATTCCCCGATTTTGCGCTGTGCAAGTCCCAACCAACCAAAATGACCGATTGACTGGCCTGCAGCATTGCTTCATGCAAAGCTTTGAAAATAGACTTCGCCATCAATCAGGCAGGAGGCACGATGAGCTTTTTTAAGCTGCCAGCAGTTATCTTGCGGTTTGAAGAGATTTTCCACCTCATCCACCTGGGCCATTTGGAGATTGGAATCCAGGCAGTTCCTATATATCTTTGTTTGCAGACATGACTGGCCAAAGGGCAAAATCGTTGTTTTTCTTATAGCCCACCCCGACGGCTCCTTTAACCATATAGAGAACATAAGCCCAATCAGTCTCAAACGAACTGGTGGTTGATGACCAATAGGCTTGCTGAATATCAGAAAACGGGTGTCCCCCGGGAAGAGCTGGGGAATGGGTGGATGCATCGACAAGACTCTCCAGCTCATTGATGGTCGGCATTCGCCAGGGCAGATTCGATTTTCTGGCATAGATGCTGATTGTTGAAAGGGCCTCACTCCAGGAGGCTGCCTCTTTGCCGAGATTGGCTTTTGCGTGCCAGATAAGACCTGTCAATACATCCAAGATGCCAAATTCCGATTGCACAAATCGGGGGTTAGGCCAGGGAGCACCGAGAGCCAGCGAACCATCCTGTCCGCCCCCATCGCAGGATATGATAGAGCCCAGTTCATCGTAGCAATTTTTCGCTCCGGTAGCGGGGAGTGTATCTGTCTTGCCGCTGACCGGCCATAGCCAGGAGTACCCATCCTTGTTGCCATAAAACATCCTGCCCCCTTCAAGATGAACGTACCAGGCATACCGCGTGGCAATAGCGGCTGTCGTCGATGTCCAGAACCAACCTAGAAATACATTCTGAAAAGGATGGCCTTTGGTGAGTGCTGGATTTTTCGAGCTGTGATCAATTAGGCTTCTCATTTCTCGTCGATTCGGCATCCGCCAGTCTTTTCTGCTGTATTGCTCTTTTTCATTCATCCGCCTCACGAGCTCCAGTCCTTCCCGCCAGGTTACGGGAAACTCGGAGATGCAGCTGTTTCTTGTCCAGATAAGATCTGTTGCCCTGTCCAAAACAAGGTGCTCATCAAGCATTTCAAAACGCTCAGCAGGCCAGGTGATTCCAGGTAAAAATTCCGCATCCTGGCCGGAACCATGGCATTCGATCACCTCACCGTTTTCATCGTAGCAATGTCTCAAACCGGTTGACAGAATATGACTGGAAATCATGTCTCTTCACTGCTCCTTGCTGTGCCTTTTATTGTTTCATATTGCTTGTTTTCGAAAGAGTTTGGTAACAACCCATAAAACAGGAACAACTGATAATAGATGGCCAATATTGATCCGCACGTTGACTATCCAACATTGGCCGATACCTCGTCCCTGGGCTGCATAAAGAAGGATTCAATCTCTCCAGGCCACTTGTGGAAAGAACACATAATTATCTTATAGGGTAAGGACAACTCTAAGCCGTGCCATGGAGGAAGGAGGTTATCTCCCTTGTGCTGGGGAACGAACATACGATCATTTCTTGGCAGGGTGCCCTTTGGTGGGTGCCCCCTCCTGTTTTGCCCCAGCATGTTTTCAACGACAAGCATTCACGACTATTTACACAAGCATATAAATGCATATTAAAATAATTATAGGATGATTTGGTTGAACCTTGGGCCTTACTGCTCATCAAACTGAAATAAGGTTTCATTATGAATGAAAAAATAAGTCAAATGGCTTCAGAGTATGCAGATCGGCCAACCACCACAGTAACGCTGAAAATGCCTATTGAATTCTTTGAGCATGTGAAAGAAGTGGCGGCCCTGGAGGAGACTGAATATCAGACAATTATTAATTATTACGTCCAACAAGGTCTGATTAACAGCAAGGCTGAGGTCAAACGTCTGCAGTTCGCGGAAAATGCAAAAAAAATTCTAGAAAAACATGGTACTCACCAAGATGTCATTGATGAGATTTCCAATATGTTTTTGCATTGATATTGCCCTGTGGTGAAGAGCACAGATCTATTAATAAGCAGTACGTCGATTGCCACAGGGAAGAGTTAGGCCTTGAATTTTGACTATTCACTGTTCGCAGATATTACTGCTTTCCGCTCCAAAACCCAAACGCTCCGCTTCCCTGGAAGCGGAGCGTCATGTCACGTGCCAGGGTGGTGCTATGTCATTCGGAGATATTCAGAAATGCAGCGCTGAATGCACCCCAGTCTCCTGCCGCATCACGGCCACGGACAAAGACCATATGCCTGCCAGGCGCAAGACCGGCAGTGTCCAGCATTGCGGTAACGTACTCCTGAAGGTCATTGAAACTCCCATCCGCAGCATCCATGGCGACCGCGATCCCACCCAGCCAGGGAGGGGTGTCGACATAATACTCAGCTGCTGCAATAGCCTGGACCGGCTCATTCTCCCCCCTGCCGTTCGCCTTCTTGAATACATCGTCATTTACCAGGGCCTGGACGGTAACCGGGGTTCCAGCAGCTACAGCAGTACCTTCAACAACCTCAACGCTCAAGGCGTTGGGCCCGGAAGGTGTTATAAACGGAGTGCGCACGACTTTTGCCGCATACAACAGTGCCGGGAGGTTATCCGGTACGATGGTCGATTCAAAGGTACTGCAATTCTGGAAAAAGCTGGTTCCCAGCTCTATGCAGTAGGCGGCCACACCCAGCTCTCCGTAGGCATGATCGTCGCTTGTTCCGTCGGTGGGATAGAGGCCGATCGCCTGTTCTGGTGAGTAATCGTTGTAATAGGCCAGCTTACGCCCCAGTGTCTGCAACTGCTCACTGTTTGGTGCCGCGTCGGCAGTGGAGCCCCAGGGCCACATTACCAGTTTACCGTAGGAATGAACGTCTATATATATGCCGGTGGCATCCTCTGGTGCGGGTGTTACCATATCATCCGCACGCTGATCGGGAAACAGGCTGCGAAGGTAATCTTCAACCACTTGAATTTCCGGCTCTGACGCACCATATGCACCATGATAGGTCAGGTTGCATTCATCGTCGCTTGAGCCTCCACAGCAGTTCCAGCCGAAGGTGAAGTTTCGGTTCAGGTCTGCTCCACGACTGTCATAATCCGACAGGCAGTATCCCTCATTGGTGTTCTTGCGCCACAGCACCCTGTTTTCTGCAATTTTTCGCCCATCAGGGTTGGTCTGCAACATCAGGTGGATCTCATGATGATCGAGAATCCAGGTAATGTCAGGATCGACGCCGTAGCCATCCACCAGCATTTCTGCAAACCTTGTCACCAGCTCTGCCGTGGCATATTCCCTGGCGTGCATGGCTGCAGTGATAAACAATTTCGGCTTTTCCACCTGAACCAGCTCACTGGTGAGTACGAGTACCTGCATATCATAGCCGGTATTCGAAGAATAGAGCTTATTCCAGGAATCACCAACATCAAGCCAGCTTGCCAAGCCGGGATTCTCCGCAATAATCCGCTCCGCGGTGGCATAGGTCCCTTCTACAGTACGGTAGCAGGAGTAGTTGGGGATGGTGGTGCCGTCACCGGTATCATCGGCCTTAGCCTCAATAACGTCAGGCACCTCGAAGGAGGTAACTTCAACCGCCACTCCCGCGTCGATCAGCTTGTCCAGGTCTTCCTGGCCGACCAGCATAAGGTGATAGCCCTTGCCATAATCACTTTCAAGCATCCTGGCCTCAAAGGATTTCAAGATCATGTTTCCCATTTTTTGACCGGAAAAATGTACCCGCACAACCGCTTTCTCCCCTTCCGGGATAACCGGTGCCTCCTTGCCCTGGGCATAGACACAACAACAGGCACCGAACATCAACACCAACCATACGGATAGAGCAAGTAATCTTTTCATACAATCCTCCATTCATGTTGATGGTTATTCCGGATATGGCTTCGCGGGGGCCCGTGCGCGCACAACTATGCCTCATCGCCAGACATCATCCAGTCACCCTGAGTGGATGAAAACTGAGGCAAATCCCCCGGCTTATCCGGTATTACTCAAACGGTTTAAGGAAAGAAATTCAAGCTGGTAAGGCTCTGGCGACTATTTACCTGAATACGATCAAGATACGTGACTGTATGCAGATTTTCACTGAGTAAGCCTAGCATGCAGAAGCATCTGAATCCAGCCATTTTGTCGAAAAACGCACTTCAGGGTGTTGTAATCCACTGGGAAGGATGGGAGGGGTCAGGTCTTGAATTTTGACTATTCGCTGTTCGCAGATACTATCTTGCTTACTGTCGAATAATGCAAGCCTATGTGCCTGGCTATCTGC
The DNA here is from genome assembly GCF_048381775.1 of Desulfosediminicola sp. Classification (NCBI taxonomy): domain Bacteria; kingdom Pseudomonadati; phylum Thermodesulfobacteriota; class Desulfobulbia; order Desulfobulbales; family Desulfocapsaceae; genus Desulfosediminicola; species Desulfosediminicola sp. The sequence goes on from NZ_JBLXGE010000002.1 coordinate 577,495, forward strand.
TTCTGCGTGTACCCGAATTCCAGATGGGCCTTGACGATGTCGGCATCTCTTTGAGCCTTACCTTCCCTGCCCGCACCAGTGAACAACTCCGTGAGTTGAGGCCTAGCTGCATGCCTCTGCACTTTGGGAACTTCTTCGGCCAGGGATTGCCCCTTGAGATGCGAACCCAACCCATCCAGAAAGGCCTCGCTGCCATAGACAACCTGGGCCCGGAGTTGTTCCCATGGTGACGATGGATTGAGGCAGCCTTCATGAACGAATTCTATATAGCGATGTCTGGCTATGGCCTTTTGTGGAGCAAATTGCCCTAAAACCCAGCCCATCGCCAAAAACTTCTCTTTCTCTGTACACTTCCCCGTAGCCGTAGCCTGATAGCTGCTCCAGCGCCATTTCACGGGGGGTGAACGCAGAGCCTGGCACGTACAGGATTGAGAACGATATATCTGCACAGCTCGAGAAGATGAGAATCCTTTTCCACCAGGATCGACGTATACCTGCCCTGGAAAACATGCCCGACAGTATTATGGGCTCTATTGGCATACTGGGTGTACACACCGTTGAGCTGCCGCATGCCGGAAGAGAGATTCCCATCAGGAGTCTCAACAAGAAGATGGTAATGGTTGTCCATCAGGCAGGAGGTTTATCTTGTCCCAAATTCAATGAGTAGTTAGCAGTAGTGTCTTTTACGATTTCAGGTGAATTGCTGTGACATGAAAAACAGTTAAAAGATGCTGAATTTGATTAAAAATGGAGTGGATTAGTATGATTAGTATACTGTCTATAAATGTGCAAAAGGGTAGTTTGAAATACTCCTTCACCAAGGACTGTTAGGCGATGCTGTTTAGGCATCGTCTTTTTTCGTTGGTTGTGCTATCTGCTGTGGACAAGGTGTAATACCTTCTTATGTTGCTGTCAGAAAATCCTCGAGCCATATTTTTTACATTAAAAGAGCGAAATAATTCCGATGAACGCAAATCTTGAAAAAATAGATCTTTTCACCAGGCTTCCTGAGACAAGCAAGGAATTTTTGATTTCCATAAGTAACGATCATAAATTTTCGTTTCAACAACTGCGTTTTCTGGTGGAGTTCGAGACAGATCTTTTTTGCTGGCAAGTCGGATCATTAGAGCAATTTTATAACGATGGTTGCAAACAGAACACTGCGGATAAGAAAGGGGTGAAAAAAGTATTTTCTCAGCTTGAATCTGGGTATTTGAGTTTGAAAAATAATCAGAAAAGTTATGAGAAATGTGAAAATGCTTTTGCAGAAACCACATTTCCTAAAGAACAAATTGTCACCAAGCCTCTCCATGGCAGTATCATGGGGCAATGTCCCGTGGCATCAGAAAAAACCAGATGTTGTAATCTGAGGACTCTCGATGCGGTACAGCAATGTGGTTTTGAATGCAGTTACTGTTCAATTCAGTCCTTTTACCACAACAATCAGGTGAGCTTTACCGAAGATTTTCCTAAGCATTTACAAAACCTTTCATTAGATCCTGACAGAACCTATCATATTGGGACCGGGCAATCGTCAGACTCACTTATGTGGGGCAATAGAGATGGGCTTCTGGATTGTCTTTGTGAGTTTGCTGAGAAGAACCCCAATGTCATACTGGAGCTGAAAACAAAGAGTTCTAATATCGGCTATTTTCTCAAAAATAAGCCGCCTTCCAATATGGTTTTCACCTGGTCTCTTAATAGTGATGTGGTTATCGCAGCAGAGGAAAAAGGGACGGCAAGTCTTAAAAAACGGCTAGAAAGTGCTGAGAAATTAGCCTCATGCTCCATTCCAGTGGGTTTTCATTTTCACCCTATGGTTTGGTATAAGGGTTGGAAGAACGACTATCAATATATTGCCAAAAAGATTGTTGAAATGTTTCGCCCCGAGCAGGTTGTGATGATTTCCATTGGAACCCTCACTTTTATAAAGCCCGTGCTTAAAAGAATTCGCGCAAGGATGCTCCAAAGTTCGATTTTGCAAATGCCCACCGTAGACTCGGCAGGTAAACTCAGTTACCCTCTAGATATCAAAAGAGATCTCTTTACCGGGGTCTATGATGCTTTTCCTGCCAGTTGGCAAGAACAGGTTTTCTTTTATATGTGTATGGAAGATGAATCTCTCTGGGAGCCAGTTCTTGGCAGAAGCTACGCCACCAATGAGGATTTCGAACACGATATGTTGCAAAACTATAGGGAAAAAATAAAGAGTATTGCCAAAGGGTAATTGTTCTTTTGAGAAGAGATAATTTTACAAATGTGCTGAATTCGGTCAGGTCTTGAATTTTGACTATTCGCTGTTCGCAGATATTATCTTGCTTACCGTCGAGTAGTGCAAACCTATGTGCGCCGCTATCTGCTTCTGCGTGTACCCGAATTCCAGATGGGCCTTGACGATGTCGGCATCCCTTTGAGCCTTACCTTCCCTGCCCGCACCAGTGAACAACTCCATGAGTTGCGGCCTACCTGCATGCCTTTGCACTTTAGGAACTTCCTCAGCCAGAGAATCTATCGGAGTCTGACCCCGGTTCTTTCACGGTTTCAGGGTTGATGTATCCGGCTTCCTGCCAGTATCGCAGTTGCTTTTCTGTCACGTTGCATTGTTTAGCAACTTCGCCAATACCTACTGTTTCATACCTCATATGTTCCTCCTTAAATTCTCATGTTAGGTTGGTCTCTTAAGAGGCGGGAAAATTCCACAATGCTTCCCTACCTAATTGGAGGTTAGATAATTCCCATAAGGTCTTTCCCTGCTGGAAACATCTTTCCTTTCTATAAGAGAGGTTAGTTAATTCATTGAAGGGGGATTTTTTTAGGAGACTGTAACTTTTTTACGGAAACACAACTGCAGGGCCCACAGAATTTGGGTATTTGCTTGTAATACAGAGCGATTACTACTACAATTCGAGGATTTTTTAACGCTGACAGGGAGTTAGGACGAATATACAGGCGGTTTATTCAGACAAAGGTTACCTAAGATAACATGCAGATACTCGACAATATAAACAGCCTCTGGGGTGACGATCTAAAAGAGACTCTACAGCAAGGTGCTAAACTGAAAATAGCCGCATCATGCTTTTCTATTTATGCCTTTGAAGCCTTGAAGAAAGAGTTGCAACATCTTGAATCTCTAGAGTTTATATTCACCGCTCCAACCTTTGTACCAACAAAAGTTACTGATAAAGCTGCCAGTGAAAGAAGAGAGTTTCACATCCCAAGAGCTGATAGGGAACGAAGTCTTTATGGTAACGAGTTTGAGATCGAACTGAAGAACAAGCTCACTCTGAGAGCGATAGCACGAGAATGTGCAGCTTGGATAAGGAAAAAAGCCATTTTCCGTTCTAACTCGTCAAAAGCACCAATGCAACAGTTTGCCTGTGTAGAGAAAAATGACCAGGACATTACCTACATGCCTTTACACGGGTTTACGGCAGTCGATCTCGGGTATCAGCAGGGAGATGCAGTTTCAAATTTTATTACTAAATTCGAAGATGCACCATCCACAAAGACCTGGCTCAGTTTGTTTGATCAAATATGGGATGATGAGTCAAAGCTTCATGATGTAACAGAAGCCATATGTACACATATCGAATCTGTATATAAAGAAAACTCCCCAGAGAAAATCTATTTCCTTATTTTGTACAACATCTTCAATGAGTTTCTTGAGGACCTTAATGAAGACGTACTGCCAAACGACCTTACAGGCTATAAAGATAGCATTGTATGGAACAAACTCTTCAACTTCCAGGAAGATGCCGCAACCGGAATCATCAACAAACTGGAGAGCTTTAACGGTTGTATTCTTGCGGATAGTGTAGGGCTTGGCAAGACCTTCACAGCTCTGGCGGTAATAAAATATTACGAATTAAGGAACAGATCAGTCCTGGTTCTATGCCCTAAAAAGCTCGCGGATAACTGGCAGACATACAGGAGTAATTACAAAACTAACATCCTGGCTGGTGATCGCCTTAACTACGACCTCCTTTTTCACACAGATTTGTCTCGTTCCAAAGGGGAGTCAATGGGGCTGGATTTGTCAAAAATTAACTGGGGTAATTATGATCTCATCGTAATAGATGAATCACATAATTTCCGTAACAGTGGTCGTAACATCAAAGAGAAGGAAACCAGATATGAGCGCCTGATGAACGCAGTTATAAAAACAGGCGTTAAAACAAAGGTGTTAATGCTTTCTGCTACGCCCGTGAACAACAAGTTCACAGACCTGCGTAATCAGTTAGCCTTGGCATATGAGGGTGAATCAGAACAACTCCAGAAGAAACTCGATACAACCAAGACGATAGAAGAAATTTTCAGAAATGCTCAACGAGTCTTTAACGACTGGTCAAAACTGCCACCAGAAGAACGAACTACTAAAGCTATCCTGGATGCTTTAGACTTTGACTTTTTTGAGCTTCTGGATTCTGTAACCATCGCCCGTTCCAGAAAACATATCGAAACATTCTATGACACCTCTGAAATAGGCACTTTTCCAAAACGTAGATCCCCTCTCTCGTACAGAATACCGCTAACACAAAGAAAAGATGTAATTGGTATCAATGATATCTACCTCACATTGCGGGACATCAAGCAAGCCGTTTACGCTCCGATGAACTATGTCTTTTCGAGCCGCCTTTATAAATATGAAGCAGTGTATGATACTGATACCAGAGGTGGTCGTCTTCGTCAGCAAGACCGAGAGAAGGCGCTTCAAACGCTTATGACCACAAACCTGTTAAAGCGTTTAGAAAGCTCTGTGGAAGCTTTTCGCATCACATTGCATAACCTTGAGGATCGTATTACCACTACGTTGAATGGAATTGAGAAATTTGAAAAATTAGGTATTGCAGATTCCACAGAGTACTTTGCAGGTGCTGATGACTATTTAGCTTTAGCTGCAGCAGAAGATGAAGAACTGTATAATTCAGACTTTTATACAGAAGGGAAAACACAATTCAATTTAGCAGATATGGATCTTGCCTCCTGGAAACATGACCTAGAGGAAGATCAGACTGTTATTTCGATGCTCCTGGAAGAGATGGAGAAGGTGAGTGTTGCAGATGATGCCAAGCTACAGCATCTTCAAGAACATATCTTTAACAAGCTAGAAGTCCCTATCAATAAAGGAAACAAAAAGGTCATTGTTTTTACTGCCTTTGCTGATACAGCTAATTACCTGTACAACAACCTGGCAGGAAAACTTGCTACACATGGTGCACACTGTGCAAAGATAAGTGGAGGTGCTGGTGTTAAAACTACCCTTGGAGCCGGTTTTGATTTCCAGAAAACTCTTACCTTCTTCTCACCTATATCAAAAGAAAAGGCTCTCATCTTCCCTGATGAACCGGGTGAAATTGACATTCTGATTGGTACTGACTGTATATCAGAGGGACAGAACCTCCAAGATTGCGACTATCTCATTAATTACGACATTCACTGGAACCCTGTCAGAATAATCCAGCGCTTTGGTCGTGTCGACAGGATTGGCTCTAAAAACGAGACTATACAACTGGTCAACTACTGGCCTGACATTTCACTGGACGAATACATTAACCTGAAAGAGCGGGTTGAAAACCGGATGCACATAGTAGATATCTCCTCAACTGGGGATGATAACGTGCTGTCTGCAAAGGCGAACGACGTAAGTTATCGGAAAGAGCAGTTAAGAAAGCTCCAAGACGAAGTCATTGAGTTAGAAGATCTGAAAACTGGAGTAAATATTACAGACTTGGGTCTTAATGATTTCAGGATGGACCTTCTCGGGTATATAAAAAGCAATGGAGATTTAGGTCATTTGCCTAATGGACTACATGCAGTTGTACAGGAAAATGAGACTATCGGCCTTAAGCAAGGTGTTATTTTTGTTCTGAGAAACAGAAATTCGGAAGTAAATATAAATCAGCACAATAGGCTGCATCCTTACTATATCATCTATATTAATAATGCTGGTGAAGTGTTGATCGACCATACACAGGTAAAACCCCTCCTCGATTTAATGAGAAGCAGCTGCAAAGGACAAAGTGTGGCTTTACACCCTCTGTGCAAAGCTTTTAATGAAGAAACTGATCCTGCTATAAAAGAGTGGACACTCAGATAAGCCAATATTAAAGAGATTGGCAGGAGGAAGATATGAGTGTTCA